>NZ_MUYM01000087.1 GCF_002150765.1 Lentzea kentuckyensis | reverse complement strand
CTCAACCAGACCAGCGGCACTGACCGCGTCGGCCCCGCGTCCCGCGCCCGCCCCGTCCCCCACCGCGTGCCCCGCGACGTACGCGCCGCCCGCAGCCGCTGCCCGCCCCGCCGCCGACCCCCGCCCTGCGACCGACGCGGGCCCGACAGCGCCCGCCCCGTCCGCCGCCAGCAGGTCCGTCAGCGCGGCGACCTCCATCTCCCGGCCCAGGACCACCGCGCTCGGTGCTGGTGGCGCCACCGGCACCGGGCCCGCCGGTCTGCCTCCCGCCTGTTGCAGGGTCGCGCGGTTGCCCTCGTCCAGCCGCAGGCCGTCCGCGAGCAGGCGCACCGTCTCGGCGCGCGGGGATCTGGTGCGGCCGCACTCCAGGTCGCGGATCGCCCGCACGCTCACCATCGCGAAGTCAGCCAGCTGTTGCTGGGTGAGGCCCGCGTGGATGCGGTGCGTGCGCAGTAGTTCGCCGAACTCCCTCATGCCCGTTCCCTCCTCGGACCTCGAGTCTCAGGCCGTGGGAGCGGCGAAACATGGGGGGCGGTCCCCCATATTCGCGTCCGCGCGAATATGGGGGACGACGCCCTATGTGCCGCCCACTCGCGCGTGCGAGGTTCTCCGGGTGACCTCAGCGGCCGAGACCAGCACCGGCGAGAGCTGGACAGCGGCGTTCGCGCGCGCGTTGCGTCCGTTGATCGACGCCGCACGGGCCGAGGTCGTGCCGCCGTTCGACGCGCCGTTCGCCGAGCAGCTCGGCAGGAGGCTGGTCGACATCGCGGCTCGGGCGCTGGTGCTGGAGCTGCACAAGGCGCGTGGAACCCTCCACGGAACCACCGGCGAGGAGCGGTTCGACGACTTCACGCGGACGCTCGACCTGTCCGCGTTCTTCGGCCGGTACCCGGTGCTGGCGCGGTTGCTCGCACAGGCCTGTGAGCAGGCCGTTTCGGTGCACCACGAGCTGTCGTCGCGGTTCACCAGGGACCGCGCGGAGATCGTCGACAAGATCTTCGACCACAGGGATCCCGGCGCGCTCATCTCGATCGAGACGGGGCAGGGCGATCCGCACCAGCAGGGGCGGACGGTCGCGATCCTCACCTTCGAGAACCACGCCCGGCTGGTCTACCGGCCCCGGCCGGTGGAGCTCCACGTGCGGTTCGTCGCGCAGCTCGACTGGCTTTCCACGCGAACTGGAATCGAGTTCCGGTCGCCGCGGCTGCTGGCGCGCGACGGGTACGGGTGGCTCGAACACATCAGGCACCAGCCGTGCGCGGACGTGGCCGGGGTCGCCGAGTTCTACCGCCGCCTGGGCGCGTTGCTGGCCCTGCTCTACGCGGTCGACGGCACGGACATGCACTACGAGAACCTGATCGCGTGCGGCGATCAGCCGGTGCTCGTGGACGTCGAGACGCTGTTCCACCCGACGCCGGCCACGTCGGACGATCCGGCGGCGCTGGCGCTGGCCCGTTCGGTGTACCGCACGGCGCTGCTCCCCCACATGTTGCTGGGCGACAACGGGGTCATGGACGTGGGTGGCGTCGGCGGTGACCTCGGCGTGCTGTCGCCGGTGGACCTCGTCGACTGGGCCGACGCGGGAACGGACCGGATGCGGCTCGTCAGACGGCCTCGCGAGTCGTACGGCGCGGAAAACCGGCCGTTGCTGCACAACGCTCCCGCCGAGCCCGCCGACTACCAGGACTCGCTGCTCGCGGGGTTCCGCGCGGGCTACGACGCGATCGTGGCCCATCGGGACGAACTGCTGCGGCTCGTCAAGGCCTGCGAGAACGACGAGGTGCGGTTCGTGGCGCGCGCCACGCGTCAATACGCAAGATTGCTCGACGAGTCCACGCATCCGTCAGTTTTGGCCGATGCGCTCGACCGCGATCTGGCGTTCGGTGTCCTGGTGGTCGATGATCCGCTGCTCGACCGGCTGGTGCCGTTCGAGGTCGCTGACCTGTGGCGGGGTGACGTGCCGCTGTTCACCTGCCGGCCGGGTTCGCGCGATCTGTGGACCGGGTCCGGGCTCCGGCTGCCGGGGATGCTGCCGGAACCCGGGCTGCCGGCCGTGGAACGCAAGATCGCCGCGATGAGCGAGGTCGACCGGCACGACCAGCAGTGGGTGATCACGGCGGCGCTGGCGTCGCGGCCGCGCCCGGTCTCGCACCGCTCCGGCGCGCCGTTGCCCGGTCACGTCGCCGCGGTCGACCCCGATCCGGCACGGCTGCTGGTCGCGGCCTGCGGGATCGCGGACCAGATCCTGGCGCACGCGGTCATCGGCGAGAACCGGGCGAACTGGCTCGGGCTCGAACTGGTAGACGACCGGCATTGGGCGGTGCAACCGCTTGGCGCTGGTTTGTCCAACGGCTACACAGGTGTCGCCCTCTTCCTGGCCGAACTGGGTGCGCTGACCGGTGCGGCCCGATACGTCGAGTTCGCCGTTGACGCCATGCGGCCGCTGCCGGCGCTGCTGGAACTGTTCGCCACGACGCCGGAACTGGTCACGGCGGCGGGCGGCGGACTGCACGGGCTGGGCGGCATCTGTCACGGGCTGGCGCGGATGACCCCGTTGCTCGGCCTTGATCCGGGCCTGCTGTCCACCGCCGTGTCACTGATGCCGCTGGAAGATTCGTCGATGAGCGTCGTGGACGGCGTCGCGGGCTCTCTCGCCGCGATGCTCGCCGTCGGAACGCCCGACTCGCTCGCGCTCGCGGACCACTACGCGACCGTTCTACGTGGCGCCATTTGTGATGTGAATGGCTTCGCCCGTGGCCATGCGGGAATCGGATGGGCTCTGCGGCGTTACGCGGCAACGGTTTCGAACGAGTCAACTGATGTGGCCGAGTTGTCGGATGTGGCAGGGAGAGCGTTCCTCGAAGGCGATGCCATCGACCCGACCGACTCCGGTTGGTGCGGCGGCCTCGCGGGCGCTGCCCTGGCCAGGGACGACGCCCGCCTCGCCGGTCTGCTGGCGGCCAGGGAACCGTTGCGGGACATGAGTCTCTGCCACGGTGAACTGGGCGTCGTCGAAGCTCTGGCCGCGCACCACCCGAGCGCCGCGACCCGCCGCACGGCGCTCTTGCTGGGAGCACTGGACGAACACGGCGCCCGGTGCGCCACCCCAGGTGGCGTACCGTCGCCCGGGCTGCTCACGGGCCTCGCCGGCATCGGCCACGGCCTGTTGCGCCAAGGGTTCCCGGTGCCGTCCGTCCTGCTGCTCGAACCATCGTCACCATCATTTCGGCACACAACCGAGGAGAGCACCCGATGAACGAGTCCCTGCCCCGACCCGCCACGACCGACCCGGTCGAGGACGCGATCGGCGAGATGGAGCTCACCCCGAAGACCTTCGCGGGTGCGCGGGCCCGTGCGATGGTCGGCTTCACGCTGGCCATGGGCGCGTTCGCGTCGATCACGCCCACGCTGTCGGACACGAGCGTCAGCGCCAGGTAGCACCCAGACGCTTTCACCACGAATACGCCTGGCAGCCGATACGGAACAAGTGTTCCGGCCGCTAGGGTCCAGCCATGCAGACCCGAGCGCCCCACGTGGTCGGCCGCGATCGAGAGGTCGCGGCCATCACGGGGGCGCTCGGGCAGGCGCGGAAATCCCGTGGCGGCGCGGTCTTCCTCACCGGCGAGGCCGGCATCGGCAAGTCCCGGCTGGCGCGCTACGCCGCGGGCCAGGCGTTCGAACAGGGCATGCGGGTGCTGAAAGGACGCGGCACGACCATCGGCCCGATGGTGCCGTTTCGTCCAATCGCGGAAGCTCTCCTGGGCCTGTTCCGCGGTGAACCGCCGGACGACTCCGCGCTCGGTCCGTACAAACCCGTACTGGGCAGGCTGATCCCGGAGTGGCACGACCACCGGTCCACGACGGAGTCCGTCGTCGTGCTCGCGGAGGCCGTGCTCAGGCTCCTCGCGACCGTCGCCAGGAAGTCTCCGTGCCTGCTCGTCCTCGAAGACCTGCACGAGGCCGACGCCGAGACGCTCGCGGTCATCGAGTACCTCGCGGACAACCTGGAGGAGCAACCGGTTCTGCTGCTCGCCACGATCCGCACCGAGCCGGGCAACGCGCTGGAGCTGGTCCACCGGATGGTGCAGCGCGGTTCCGGCGGCCTGATGGAACTGCGCAGGCTGACGCAGGACCAGGTCGCCCAGATGACCGCCGCCTGCCTGGAGAGCGAACAGGTGCCGGCCGAACTCATCGATCGCTTGTGGACGGACAGCGCCGGAAACCCGTTCGTCATCGAGGAACTGCTGCACGGCATGGTGAGCGGCGGGCTGCTGGTCGCCGGTGCCCACGGCTGGCAGGTGCTCGGCGAGCTCAAGCTGCCGGTGCCGGCGGCGTTCGTGCGCAGCGTCGCGCACCGCACGGACCGGCTGGGGCCGCAGGGACGCGAGGTGCTGTCCATCGCGGCCGTGCTGGGCCACCGGTTCCCGCTCTCCGTGGTGCAGCGGGTGAGCGGCACCGACGACCGGGGGCTGCTGAGCCACCTGCACGCCGGGGTCGCCGCGCAGCTCGTGACACCCGACGAGCCCGCTCCGGACTGGTACGCGTTCCGGCATCCCCTGACCGCGGACGCGTTGCTGGCGCAACTGTCCCCGGCCGAACGCACGGACCTGTCGGGGCGCGCCGCCGACGCGATCGAGGGCCTGCACCCCGGCCTGCCCGGCGACTGGTGCCCGCTCGTCGCGAAACTGCGGCTCGACGCCGGGTCGGCCACGCAGGCCGGTCTCCTGTTCGCCGAGGCGGGCAGGCGCGCGTTGGCCGGCGGCGCGGCGGAGTCGGCCGTCACGTTGCTCGACCGCGCGCAACGCTTGCTGGACAACGAGGTCACCGCCCGCGCCGACGTGCTGGACGCCCTGCTGCCCGCGCTCGCCGTACAGGGCGACTTCGACCGCGCGTTCGCCCTGGACATCACCCTGCCCGGCCTGGACGGCCCGCGCCGCGCGAAGCTCCACACGCGACTCGCCCGCGTCGCCCACACCGCCGGGTGGTTCACCGAAGGCGTGGAACAGGTGCGCATCGCCCGCGCGCTGCTCGGCCCGGACGCGCCCGACGAGCTGACCGCGCAGCTGGACGTGAACTCGGCCTACCTCACGCTGCACATCCCGAGCGCGGACCGGATCTCCTCGGCGGCGGCGCTGGCCAGGCAGGCCGCTCACGCCGCCGGACGGGCACAGCTGCCGGCGGTGGCGTGCGAGGCGTGGCAACTGCTCGGGATCATCGCGCGCGAGCAGGACCTGGCCGAGGCCAACGCGTGCTTCGGGAAGGCGCTCGCACTCGCGGACGCGCACCAGATGCCGATCCAGCACGCCACCGCGCTGGTGCGGCGGGCGGGCAACGACTGGCTCGAACACGGCAGCACCGAGGCCCTCAGCCGCTCGCACGTGGAGGCGTTCCGCGCGGGCGCGATCACGGTGGCGCACAACGTGGACGCCATCCTGGCGCTGCAGTCCGTGCTCGTCGGCGACTACGCAGGGGCGGCGGAGGAGATCGACAGGTGCCTGGAGGTCACCGCACGGCTGCGGTTCCCCGCCCTGACCCGTTATCTGTTGATGGCGAAGGCGGTGCTGGCCGCGCACCGCGCCGACCGCGCCGGAACCGACGACGCCGTCGCGAAGTTCGAGGCCGTCGGCAAGACAGGCGCCCAGGAGTACCCGCTCTGCATCGGACTCGCGCGCGCGTTCTGCGCCCTGCTCGAGGAGAACCACGAGCTGGCGAAGCGGGAGTTCGACCGCGCGCTCGTGCTGGAGTCGCAGAACCCCACGACGTTCCACCTGTCCGGCACGCGCGGCATGCGCGTGCTGCTCGGCGTGCTCGACGGCCGGTTCGGCTGGTCGGACTACCGTGCGCTGACGGACGCGAGTGCCGCCCGCATGCGGTGGAACCGGCAGTTCGCCGAACTCGCGCACGCCGTGCTGCTCGGCCGGGACGGCAGGTGCGGCGAGGCGGTGGAAGCGTTCCAGCGCGCCCAGGAGGCCGCGGCGTTGTACCCGATGGCCCGCCACCTGGGCCTGCGGCTGATCGCCCAGGAGGCCCCGGAGTGGGGCGATCCGGTGGCCTGGCTGCGGTCCGCGGAGGAGTACTTCCACCAGGCGTCGATCCCCGCGGTGGCCTCGGCGTGCCGGGGGCTGCTGCGGCAGGCCGGTGCGCCGGTGCAGCAACGCCGCACCGGCACCGAGCAGGTACCGCGGCAGTTGCGGGGGCACGGCGTGACGGTGCGCGAGTTCGAGGTGTTCGTGCTGCTCGCGGACCGCATGGGCAACAAGGCCATCGGCACGCGGCTGCACATCTCACCGCGGACGGTGGAGAAGCACGTGGCGTCGCTGATCGCGAAGACCGGTCAGCCCGACCGCGAGTCCCTTTCGGCGTACGCGGCGGCGCTGAGCCGCTGACGCTCGCGCTTGAGGCGTGCCTCGTACTCGTGCCGCCGGCCGCCGCCCAGGTCGTTGCGGGCGGAGCGCTCCACGTCGCGGAACACTTCGTAGTAGGTGTCGTCGTACTGCTCCACGATCTCGAACGTCCACTTCCCCGGCAGCACGTTGCGGCCGACCAGTTCGCGCTGCACCCGGCCCGCGTGCTCGTGGTGGCCTGCCCCACGCAGGGCGGAGATGGCGTCGTCGAGCAGGAAATCGGCGGTTCCGGTGAGCTGGTGGAACGCGTACAGGTGGCCTCGCGCCTGCTCCACGGTCTCCAGCGCCTTGCTGAGCTTGCCGAGCGCGTCGATCGTCTGTTCGTCCATGCCAGGCCGAATACCCCACCCGCGTTTGTGCCTACCAACGCCGGGTAGCCGATCACCGACTGTGCCCATTCCAGAACGGGTCCATCACAGAGCGAGGTGACCACTCATGGTCGACGTCAGAACGCGCACTCCCGTCCAGCAGGCCGCGCTCGTCGTAGGCGCGGTGTTCGCGCTGGTCGGCGTGCTCGGCTTCATTCCAGGGATCACCGCGAACTACGACCAGATGACCTTCGCGGGTCACGAGTCCGGAGCGATGCTGCTCGGGATCTTCATGGTGTCGATCCTGCACAACATCGTGCACCTGCTCTTCGGCGTCGCCGGCTTCCTGGCCGCGCGCACCGCGGGCGGCGCGCGGGCGTTCCTGATCGGCGGCGGCGCGGTGTATCTCGTGCTGTGGCTGTACGGACTGGTGATCGACAAGATGAGCGACGCCAACTTCGTACCGCTCAACAGCGCGGACGACTGGCTGCACTTCGTCCTCGGCATCGGCATGATCGGACTGGGAGTCGCGCTTGGCCGGCGTACCGCGGTGCGCTGACAGCATGGGCGCTGACACCGTTGGCGTGGAAGAAGAGTTCCTGCTCGTCGACACGGCGTCCGGGCGCACCGCGGTGCGTGCGGACGCCGTGCTGGCGGCCGTTCAGGACACCGTGCTGACGAAGTTCCACGCGGAGCTCGCGGGCACGCAGGTGGAGGCCGCGACCGGTCCGTGCACCTCGGTCGCCGATCTCGGTGACGCACTCCGGCAAGCCCGCACCGCTCTCGAGAAAGTGGCAGGAGAACTCGGTGTCGGGCTGATTTCCCGTGGCACGCCGATGAAACCGTCGCTGCAACCGATCGTGTCGCACGACGATCCGCGTTTCCGCCGCGTTCTCGACACCTATGCGGGCGTGGTCGAGCATTACGAGGCCTGCGGTTGTCACGTCCACGTGGGTGTGCCGGACCGCGAAACCGGTGTCCGCGTGCTGAACCACGTGCGGCCGTGGCTGCCCACGCTGCTCGCGTTGTCGGCGAACTCGCCCGACAACGGCTATGCGAGCTGGCGGATGGTGCAGCAGTCGCGGTTCCCCGGTTCCGGGGTGCCGCCTGAGTTCACCGGCGCCGCCGAGTACGACGCCTGCGTCGCGCGAATGGTCGCGTGCGGCACGTTGGTCGACCGTGCGCAGTCGTTCTGGCTCGCTCGCCTGTCGCCGAAACTGCCGACCGTGGAGTTCCGGGTGGCCGACGCGGCGGCGACCGTCGACGACGCCGTGCTGCAGGCCGCCCTGTCGCGCGCTCTCGTGCACACGGCGTGTCTTGGTGATGAACCACCCCCGGTGCGGGACGACGTGTGCGCAGCGGCTGTCTGGACGGCTTCCAGGTACGGTCTGGACGGTGCCGCGGTCGACCCGTGGCGGGAGTGCCGGGTGCCCGCGACGGCGTTGCTCGAAGCGCTGCTGGAGCACGTGACGCCGGCGTTGGCGGCACGCGGCGAGCTCGACCTCGTGCATGACCTCCTCGACCAGCGGGTATGAGACCTCCATGAAGCTTCCCTCGCCGCGCGGTCCGTTGTCCGAGACCGTCATCGGCACTCTGAGCGGAGAGCCGGACGGCCGGTCGATCCCGTTCACCGACGCCGACCCGTACGGCGAGGACCTCGCCATCGCGCTGCACACGTTGTACGAGCTGCATTACGGCGGGTTCGACGGCGTGCACGAGGCGTGGGAATGGGATCCGGAACTGCTCAAGCTCCGCGCCCAGGCCGAGATCGTGTTCCTCGCCGCGCTGCGGTCCGATGTGGACGGCGGCGACGACCTGGACGCGGCACTGGGCGGCCTGCTGGTCGAGCACGTCCCCGGCAACGGTGTGTCGCACCACCTGAGGGACAACGGGACCTGGGACGAGATGCGCGAGTACTTCGCGCACAGGTCGGTGTACCACCACAAGGAAGCGGACCCGCACGCGTGGGTCATCCCACGGCTGCGCGGCCGGGCCAAGGCGGCGCTGGTCGCGGTGGAGTTCGACGAGTTCGGTGGTGGCCGGGCCGACCGGATGCACTCCCGGCTCTACGCCGATCTGCTCGAAGGCGCCGGGATGTGCCCGGACTACCTGCACTACCTGGACGACGTGCCCGCACCGGCCATCGCGATCGTCAACATGATGTCGTTGTTCGGGCTGCACCGGTCGTTGCGTGGAGCGCTGGTCGGTCACTTCGCCGCCGCGGAGATCACCACCGCGCCGAGCGCGCACCGCATGTCCCAGGCACTGCAACGCCTCGACGCCGATCCGCGGTGCGTCGAGTTCTTCACCGAGCACATCGAAGCCGACGCCGTGCACGAGCAGATCATGCGCACGGACGTCATCGGTGCACTGCTGGAGCGGGAGCCGGAACTCCGCGCGGACGTGACGTTCGGCATCCAGGCCACGGAACTGCTCGAAGCCAGGCTCGCCGATCACCTGCTGTCGTCGTGGGCGGCCGGCGAGTCGTCGCTGCGGACGCGCCTGCGGTGGCTGGTGTCGCAGAACGGATAACGCTTGCTGCGGCGGCAGGCGCACACCGCGACCACGAACCGGTCGCTGGTGTGCGTCACGCCGTCCTCGGTGACGAGCTCGACGGGTCCCTCGACGAGCACCGGTCCGTTGGGGACCACGGTGACCCGGCGCTCACTGCGGGCGTTCCGGCCGGTCACCGCGGATCACCACCAGTTCCTCGAGTCGCTGGCCCGGCTCGATGAGGCCGTGCCGCTCCAGGAAACCGATCCTGCCGTTCATCACCGGCCCGAACGGGACCCAGCGGCGCTGCACGACCGAGGCCTTCAGGCCGTTGTCCCGCAACTGGCGCAGCGTGGCGTCCACTCCGCACAGTGCCGAGTGGACCATCAGCAGCACACCGCCCGGGATCAGCAGGTCGAACATCCTGGCGCACAACGGGTCCAGCAGCTGCCGTCCGTCATGGCCGGCGTCCCACGCCCGTGCTGGCCCGCGGGCGGCACAGGGGTTGGCGGCGGGCACGTACGGCGGATTGGCGAGCACGAGGTCGAAGCTCTCGTCCGCCACGACCTCCAGCGCGTTGCCGAGCCGCACCCGCAGCGGCAACCGGCGCAGGGCCGCGTTGACCCGTGCGGTCCACACCGCACGCCGGGAAACGTCCACACCTGTCACCTCGGCCGCGCCGGCGCGAATCGCCGCGATGGCCAGGGCTCCCGTGCCGGTGCCGATGTCCAGCACCCGCGCACCCGGCGCGATCGCCGCCGCGTGCAGCGCCTCGACGAGAAGCGCGGTGTCGTCCTGCGGCGTGTACACGCCTGGTGCTCTGAGCAGCCTCACCATCGGAGAATCCCCCGGCCGAACGCCGTGAAACACCGCGTTTTCACCCGGTTTCAACGGGTACACGCCAGGGGTGTTGACCACTGTGTTCAGGCTGCTCGCCCAGGCGCGGCACGCCAGGGCGCTGCATCCGCGCGGCGTGCAGATGACCGGCGAACTGATCGGCACGGCCCCGTTCCCGGAGTCAGCCGCGGTGACCGTCCGGCTGTCCAAAGGAGCCGGAACCGGACGCGGGAAGCCGGACGTGCTCGGCATCGCACTGCGGGTGCCCACCGAGTCGGGTGACTGGGACCTGCTGCTGTCCAGCACCGGCACGGGCGCGCGGACGCGGTTGCTGCCGAAGTTCGTGCGCCACTGGCGTGATGCCCGCCTCGGCACGCTGGCGCCGTACCGGTACCGGGGCGAACTGCTGTGGTTCATGGCCGTCCCGGACGAGGGCGAGCCGCCGGCGCGGTTCACGATCCACGCCTCGGGCGAGGACGCCGACTGGCGCGAGGTCGCCTCCGTGACGCTGTGTCCTGAGCACCGGACGACCGACCCGGTGGCGTTCGACCCGGTGCTGAACCGGCTGCCCGGCATGGAAATGGCGCCGCACTGGCTCGCCCTCCTGCGCGAACAGGCCTACGAGGGGAGCCGGCGCGGCCGCCCGGACTCATGACTTCAGAGTCATGACTTCAGCTTGTCGTACACCAGGTTCAGCGTGTCCGACGCCGCGACCGCGGCGAGCGCCGTCGACACCAGGCGGGTGAGCCGCGGCGCGAACACCATGCCCGCGGTGAGCCCACTCGCGATCCACACACCCGCGCAGAACGGGCACGTGAGGAGCTCACCGATCGCGTGCCGTGCCGGATGGTCCGAGCGGGGCGACTCCGTGAGCTCCGCGTGCCCGGCCGGTTCTTCGTAGCGGGTGAACGGAGCCCGCAGCGGGCTGGTCACCGCCTCTTTGGTGAGCAACCGGCTCGCCTTGTGCGTCGCCACGCCGACGAGCGCGGTGTCGCCGAGCGAGAACCGTTCGGGCAGCCGGACGCCGGTGAGGCGCCCGGTTGCCGCGACGGCGCCGGCCAGAGCCGTGTAACTGCCGATGGCGAGGAGGTAGCCGGGCAGCGGCCGACCCTCCCCGTACGACTTCCAGATCCGCTTCACTCGTCGGTTCCTCCGGCCGAACCGGGCTCCGTCATGGTCCGCATCATCTTCGCCTTCACCGGGTCCGGTGCGACCTTGCCGGCGATGGCCTGGACCTTGTTCCTGAGCGATCCCGCGACGACGTGGTCGTCGCCCTTCATCAACGCCTCGAAGCCCTGCCGCGCCACCTGTGCGGGGTCGTCCTTGTCCCCCGTGGCGACCTTGGTGTCCTGCATGCCGGCGCGGTCGAAGAACTCGGTGTCGGTCGGCCCCGGCATCAACGTGGTCACGGTGACGCCCGTGTCGCGCAACTCCTCCCTGATCCCCTGCGCGAACGACGCCAGGAACGCCTTCGAGGCCGCGTAGACCGAGTGGAACGGCCCCGGCGCGGTCGCCGCGACCGACGACGTGAAGAGCACCTTGCCCTCCTTGCGGTCCACCATGTCGGTGAGCAACCGGTGCGAGAGGTGCACGGCCGAGCGCACGTTCAGGTCCACGATCTCCAGGTTGTCGTCCACCGACGTGTCGCGCACGAAGTCACCGCCGACGCCGACGCCCGCGTTCACGGCGAGCACGTCGACAGGACGTCCCATCGTGCGCACCCGGGAGACGAGCGACTCGACGCCGTCATAGCCGGTCAGGTCGACGCGCACCGGTTCCACGTGCACGCCACCGCTGCGCAGCCTCAGCTGTGCGGCCGTCTCGTCAATCCTTTCGTCCTCGGCCACGACGACGAGGTCGAAGCCGTTGTCCGCGAGCACTTTCGCGAGTTCGTAACCTATTCCACTCGAAGCGCCGGTTACCACGGCAAGCGCATTCACAGGTCTTCTCCTTCCGGTCGACACCCGGATACCCGTGGCCACCAGGTCGATGCGACATCGGCCGAAAGTCCGATGCAACCTCCCAGGCCGATGCGGTGTCCTTATCGGTAGGTTGGTCGAAACGACATGGGGGACATTCGTGCGCAAAATTCTTCTCGCGCCGCTGTGCGCGCTGGTCACGGTCACCGTGGCGGCGTGCAGTCCGTCAGGTCCGGATCAGGCCAATCCGGAACTGGCACCGCGCGGCACCGCGATGACCAAGGTCAAGCCGACCAAGCAGGACCTGACCACCAAGCTCAGCATCTCCGGCAAGGTCGAGATGAACCCGACGTTCGGGCTCGTCGCGCCGGTCGACGGCCAGGTGCGGTACTTCGACGTCCCAACGCCCAACGGCACGCCCACCAAGCCCATCCGGGTCGCGACCGTGTGGAAGGACGGGACGCCGAACTACGTCGACATCCCGGCCGGTGCCACGTTCGGCGGCCGGATCGTGGACGACAAGGCGACGGTGACCGCGGGCATGCCGCTCGCGTCGGCCAAGCACGTGGGTTACGCGCTCGTCGGCGACATCGACGGCCAGCAGGCGTACAAGATCAGCGGCGCGCTCACGGACGTGACGGCGCAGATCAAGAACGGGCCCGGCCCCTTCCCGTGCACCGTGCTCGGCACGATCGCCGCGTTGCCGCAGGCCACCATCCCGGAGAAGCCCCAGCAGACGCCGGACAACAAGGACGCGTCCAAGGACCAGCCGAAGCAGCCCGAACAGCCCAAGCAGCCGGACCAGCCGCAGCAGCAGCCCAGCGCGTCGACCGGCCTGCGCATCGTGTGCACCGCGCCCGCCGACGTGAAGATGATCAACGGCGCCGCGGCGTCGATCGAGGTCACCACGGGCAAGTCGCCGCAGGCGCTGGTGGTTCCGGTCGAGGCCGTGGCCGGTCAGCAGGGCAAGGGCAAGGTCGACGTCATCCAGCCGGACGGCTCGCGCCGCACGACGGACGTGACGCTCGGACTCACCGACGGCAAGGTCATCGAGATCAAGTCCGGTCTCACCGGTGACGAGGAGCTCGCGGTGCCCGGCCCGAACCTGCCGGAAGGCCAGCAGCAGGGCGGCGACCAGCAGAAGCCGACGGGACCGTGATGACCGCGCCCCAGCCTCAGGTTCAGGCCCCGCAGGTTCAGCCTCCGCTGCTCCAGCTCAACGGCATCACCAAAGTCCTGAAGGGACAAGGGGAACCGCGCACCATCCTGTCCGGCGTGGACTTCACCGTCCAACCAGGACAGAGCGTGGCGATCCTCGGCCGCTCCGGTTCCGGCAAGTCCACGCTGCTGTCGCTGATCGGGCTCTTCGACCGCGCCGACGAGGGCCAGTACTTCCTGCACGGCAACGACATCACGAAGCTGCCGGAGCGCAGGGCCGCGGCGTTGCGCAGCGCGGAGTTCGGGTTCGTGTTCCAGCGCTTCTTCCTGCTCAAGCACCTCACCGCGGCCCAGAACGTGGCGATGGCGCTGGTGAACGGCCAGGGCTGGTCGGCCCGCCGCAAGCGCAGGCAGCAGGTGATGGAGGCGCTGGAGCAGGTCGGCATCGCGCACCTCGCGAAGTCCAAGCCCAGCAGGCTTTCCGGCGGTGAACAGCAGCGCGTGGCGATCGCCCGCGCGCTCGTCCGGCAGCCGCGCATCATCCTCGCCGACGAACCGACCGGCGCGCTCGACACCGAGACCGGCAACCTCGTCGTCGAGGTGCTGCTCGAGACGACCAGGCGGGGCTGCGGCCTCGTGCTGGTCACGCACGACCACGACCACGCGCGCAA
Organism: Lentzea kentuckyensis; assembly: GCF_002150765.1. Lineage (GTDB taxonomy): Bacteria > Actinomycetota > Actinomycetes > Mycobacteriales > Pseudonocardiaceae > Lentzea > Lentzea kentuckyensis. The sequence goes on along the minus strand of NZ_MUYM01000087.1, from coordinate 58,065 downwards.
GATGGGCCGCGTGCTGGAGCTGCGCGACGGGCGGTTCAACTGATGCTTTCCGGCAAGTTCCGGTCCGCCCTGGTCATCGGCGGACAGGGCATCCGTGCCCGAAAACTGCGCACGTTCCTGTCGATGGTCTCGCTGTTCCTCGGCGTGCTCGCGGTCGTCGCGGTGCAGGCGGGTTCGGAGATCGCCGAACGCGCGATGCTCACCGACGTCGAGCTCCAGGCCGGCAAGGACGGCACGATCATGGGCTACATCCCCGGCGAGAAGGGCGCGCCGGGGATCGTCGAGACCACGCTGAAGGGCCGCCCCGACGCGGTCGCGATGATCAGCTCGAAGGCGATCATCGGCGAGCCGGGCGTGCGGCCGATCAACGAGGGCGGCATGCCGTTCGAGTACGCGAACCAGGGCGGCAGCTACGGCGGCCCCTCGATGATCTGCGACTCCACCGGCGTGTGCCACGAGCAGAAGCAGCCGGAGAAGAAGCCGGACGGCCAGGCGATCGAGGTCAGCATGGTCGCACTGACCGGCGACATCCGGCCGTTCAAGCCGTTCCGCCCGGTCTCCGGCAGCTGGCTCGACTTCACCTCGGCCCCGTCGCTCGCGCCGCGGATCGTGCTGAACGAGGAAGCCGCCAAGGGGCTCAAGCAGTACCGCATCCCGGGCGAGATGATGATCGACGGCGCCACCCACCACGTGACGCCGCAGATCGCCGGCGTCGTGCAGGACGGCTACATGCAGCCGCGGATCTACCTGCGCCTCGACGAGCTGCGCACGTGGATGCCGGCCGCCGCCGAGACCAGCGAGGCCAACAGGTTCAACGGCGGCGGTACCGGTCTGGAGATCTACCTCCAGCCGGGATCCGACGACCTGCAGCAGCTGCTCAGGGCCAAGCTCATCGGTGCCGGGATCGACCAGCAGAATCTGCACTTTCAGGCGGTGAACTCCAAGGAGCGCATGGAGTCCGAGCTGAAGATCCTGCGGCTGATCTTCCTCGGCATGGCGTTCCTGGTGCTGCTGATCGGCGTCGCGGGCATCCTGAACGTCGGTCTCGCCACGGTCGGCGAGCGCGTGGAGGAGTTCGCCCTGCGCCGCGCGGTGGGAATGTCCCGCCTGCTGCTGGCCGGCATCGTGCTCGCCGAGACGCTGCTGACCGGCCTGCTGACCGCCGCGCTGGCGATCGGCGCGGGCGCGGCGGGCCTGCAGGTCGCGCTGATGATGTTCGGCCACCGCTTCCCGTCGTTGCAGGGCACCGCCTTCCCGTGGGAGGCGGGGGTCGCCGGTGTGATCGCGGGTCTGGTCGCCGGTGTGCTGGGCGGGCTCATCCCGGCCATCCGCGCGGCGCGGATCCCGATCGCCACAGTCATGCGGGCCTAGAGAGGCGAGGCCCGTTGCCGGCGAAGCCCCGGACCGCTGGATGCGGGCCGGGGCTTCGTATTCGGGTGACTAGTTGGTTGTCGCGGCTTAGTTGTGCTCCCGGTTGTGGATGAAGGGTCCCTTCATCCACCTCAGGTCGATGAAGGGACCCTTCATCCACGGGGCAAGCGCCAGAACCAAGCCGCGACGCTGTACTACTCGGTGACGACTCAGAGGTGGATGTCGAAGTTGTTGTGGTTGCCGATGCCACCGTCGAGCAGGTCGATGTCGGCGACCTTGACGTCACCGATGACCTGACCGAGGTCGTGGTGCACGTCGCCGACCTGCGCGACGTTCTGCACGACGTTGTGGGTCACGTCGCCCACGTGGGACACGTCCGCGACGTCCGAGACGTCCAGGTGCGCGACGCCGGCCACGTCGGCGACGTCCTTGACCAGCACGTCGGTGTTGATGTCCTTGACGAGCACGTCGGAGACGTCGTGCACGCTGCCGAGACCGTGCAGACCGTCGACGCCCGCGATGTCGGTGACCTTGCCGACGAGCGCGTTGTCGGAGGCGAGGTCCGTGACGTTCGACAGGTCCGAGACGTTCGAGAGGTCCGCGACGTTCGCGACGTTCGGGACGAGGCCGGTGGCCTGCGAGACCGTGGCGTCGAGGGTGCCCGACACGTCGCCGAGGCCGGAGAAGTCGGAGACCAGGGCGGTGAGCGCGGAGGGGGCGGCGATGCCGGCCACGTCGCCCACGCCGGCCAGGCCGGTGACACCCTCGGCGTTGCCCGCGATCTGCAGGAGGCTGTCGACGGCGGGCAGCTCGTTGCCGCCGAGGACGCTGTCGAGCACGTCGACGTTCGGGACGGAGGCGGCGTCGAGGACCAGCGGCAGGATGTCCTGCACGTCGGCGGCGGTGATGTCGCTGAGACCCGCGGCTTCGAGGCAGCCCAGCGGGTCCTGCTGGAACGCCTCACGGGCGTCCAGGTCGGTCAGCAGGCCGAGGGTGAAGTCGTGCAGGGTGGCCGGCTCAGCGGCCTGCACCGTGGTGCCGCCGGTCTCGACGGTGGCGGGGCCCGCCTGCGCCGTGGTGGGGCTGGTCTGCACGGTGGGGGTCTCGGTCTGCTGCTGCTGCATGGAACTCAAGCTCCTGAGAGTGGATCGGGGGATGTCGTGTTGAACCGTATGGATGAACGACATCCCCCAGCATCGGGAGTTGGCCCCAGATTGTGACGAAATGAGATCCCTAGGGGGTTCGGTTCACTCGTTAGGGGAGACGGGGGACTCACCCCACAGGGGGAGATGTGAGCCCTCATGGGCCGACGTAGTTCTCCGCGAACGTTGCCCGGTAGGCCGGCGACTCGGCCAGGTGCTCCAGCCTCGCCTGGGCCAACCGTCCGAAGAACGGCGAGCTCACATCGGTGTGGATCATGTTCACCATCCACTGGGAGAACTCCTGGGCGCGCCACACACGACGCAGGCAGTCCTCCGAGTAGGTCTTGAGACCGGTCTCGGATCCGGTCGCGTAGAACTCCGTCAGCGCACGTCCGAACGTTGCGGCGTCGTTCATCGCGAGGTTCATGCCCTTGGCGCCGACCGGAGTGATGATGTGGGCTGCGTCACCCAGCAGATACAGCCGGCCGTGCGACATGGGCTCCACCACGTGGCTGCGCATGTCCAGGACGCGCTTTTCGATGATCTTCCCCTCGGTCAGCGACCACGGGGAGCCCTGCAGTGCGAACCGCTTGTGGAGTGCTTCCCAGACCTGTTCGTCCGACCAATCTGACGCTTTGGTTCCGACCGGTACCTGGAGATAGAAGCGAGAAATGGTCGGGGACCGCAGCATGTGTCCCGCGAAACCGTCCTCGTGCAGCGCGTAAATGATGGCTTTAGTCGACGGAGGGGCCTCCGCAAGAATGGCGAGCCACTCGATTCCGTGGTGATGTGTGAATTCCGTGAGCACTCCTTCAGGAATGCTCGGACGGCATACTCCGTGAAACCCGTCACATCCCGCGACGAAGTCGGGCCTGACGGTCTCGCGTACCCCGTCTGCGCTGGTGAAGGCCACGGACGGCGTAGAAGACGTCAGATCCCGCAACTCCACGTCGCTGACCGAGAATCGGATGTCACCTCCGGCGTCCAGGAATGACCCGATGAGGTCCTTGACGACTTCCTGCTGGGGGTAGACGTAGTGCTGGCGGTCGCCATACAGGTCGCTGTACGCCACCTGGAACGCCTGGCCGTTCACGCGGAATTCACACGTTCCGTGACGGTCTGCTTCCATCAGCAAACGATCTGCCAGTCCGAGTGACTCCAGCATGGTTACAGAGCGATGTTCCAGGACTCCCGCGCGTGGCCGGGTTTCCACCTGGGTGCGACTAGCTTTTTCCAGGACGACGCAGTCGATACCTGACTGCTGGATCAGGTTTGCCAAGGTCAGACCGGCGGGCCCGGCGCCGACAATGGCTACAGCGCTCTTCAACTGGGTTCTCCTAGCCCTAGACCTGCTGTGCTTAGATGCTCACCGCAGGTAGTGGACTGGAACCTGCTCGTGTCGGTCAACTGGGGTCTTTTGGAGCAGCATCATTACTCTGAGTGGTTGACCGTCGCGATCTCCCCGCAACGACGACACCGCTCCGACAGGAGAGTGCTCCCGATGACTCGAAGAGTCCGCCGCATCGCCGTCCGTGGCATCGCCCTTGCCACGCTGCTCGCCACCGTGGCGAGTTGTGGCCTGCTCGGCGGCAAAGAGACCCCGGCCCCCGCCGACGCCAACGGCAACGGCCAGGTCGAGAAGGCCAAGATCACCCTGGGGGTCCTGCCGATCCTCGACGTGGCGTCCGTCCACGTGGCGATCAAGAAGAAGTACTTCGAGAAGGAGGGTCTCGAGGTCGAGCTCAAGACCATCCAGGGTGGTGCTCAGGCGATCCCCGGCCTGATCAACAAGGAGCTGGACTTCACGTTCGGCAACTGGGTCTCGTTCTTCGCCGCCCAGTCGAAGGACGCGGCCAAGGCGGTCGACGGCATCAAGCTCATCGCCGACGGCTACCAGGCAAAACCCGACATGTTCCTGATCTTGGCGGCCGGTGACTCGGCCATCAAGGGGCCGGCTGACCTCGCGGGCAAGACCATCGCGATCAACACGTTCAAGAACATCGCGGAGCTGACCGCGAAGGCGACGCTCGAAGCCGCGAACGTGGACGTCGGCTCGGTCAAGTTCAAGGAGATGCCGTTCCCGGACATGCAGGCGGCGGTCGCGAACAAGACCGTTGACGCGGCCTTCATGGTCGAGCCGTTCATCACCCGCGCACAGCGCGTCGCCGGGCAGATCAAGGTGCTGGACGCGGCCTCCGGCCCGACCGACAACATCCCGATCGCGGGCTACGCGACCAGCGGCGACTTCGCCAAGAACAACCCCAAGACGGTGGCTGCCTTCCAGCGCGCGATCGCCAAGGGTCAGGCCGACGCCGCCGACCGCCCCACGGTCGAGCCGCTGCTCGTCGAGTACGCCAAGGTCGACAAGGAAACCGCAGGTCTTGTCCACTTCGGCGCCTTCCCGACCACGCTCGACCAGACGCGGCTGCAGCGGGTCGTGCAGCTGATGCAGCGATACGGGCTGCTGGACAAGGAGCTCGACGTCAAGCCGATGCTCATCCAGCCTTCCGGCAGTTGACGAACAGCGCGGGTGGCTGTGATCACGCCGTGATCGCGGTCGCCCGCGCACATCGTTTCGTCCGTATGAATTATCGCTTGGGGGCCGTTTAGCCGCCCCGGTCAAAGTCGTTGATTCCAAAACCAGCTGTTTTGTCGTCCGAACGGCGGTATGAGAACAGCGTGTTTTACTCCAAGATCCACCAGGTTTGCAGCTATTAAACGGGGCGGGGAGTGTTGACGGTGCGCGGTCGTGAGGACCAGCGAGGCATCGACCGGTTCCGCCTACGCAACTGGCGGCTGCGGAGCAAGCTCGCGGTGGTGTTGTTGGTTCCGGCGTTGAGTACCGCGACTCTCGCGGGCCTGCGTCTGAACACCCAGCTCGACGACGTCGAGCTCTTCGGCACCGTCCAGCGCGAGCTTGCGGTGAGCCATCAGGCCGCGAAGGTGGAGAGCGCGCTCCAGGTCGAGCGCGACTGGGCAGTGCAGTGTGTGGCCGCCGGCAGGCAGAACGCGTGCCCCGAGCACGCCGCCCGCACCGGCCTCACGGACAACGAACTCGTCAGGTACCGGGAAGCGGGCTCGACGACCACGGCCTTGAGCGCGCCCCTCAACGAGGCGTTCACCAAGTCGCTGCAGTCGCTCGACGGACTCGCGGCCCTGCGCGTCACCCTGCTGAGCACCAAGTACCCCGACATCGCCGTCGTCGGTGCGTACAACCAGATCATCGCTTCGCTGAGCCAGGTGCACCGCGCCGCGATCTCCAGCCTGAGCGAGCCCGCGATCGTGCCGCTGGCCACCGCCGCGCAGGCGCTCTACCTCGCGCAGGAACAGCTCGGCCAGCAGAACTCGATCCTCACGTCCACCGCGCTGCGCAAGAGCTTCGCGCCCGGTGCCGCGGACGAGCTGCGGGCCGCGCAGTCCCGGCTGGACGCCGCGTTCACCGAGTTCAACGACGTGGCCTCGCCGGCGAACCGGCAGAAGTTCCAGGACGTCGTGTCCGGTGCGTCCGTGGACGGCCGCAACCGGCTGGTGAAGCTCGCGCTCGCGCAGGACGGTGAGCGCAAGCCGGTGTCCATCACGGACGCCGAGGTCCTCAAGATCGGTGAGGACACCGCGAACCTGGTTCGCGAGGTCGCGATCGAACTGGAGAACCAGGCCAACGCGACGACCACCCGGCTCGCCGGGCAGGCCCGCTCGGACGCCTGGCGCGACGCCGCGCTGGTCGCCATCTCGCTGCTGATCGCGTTCGGTCTCATGGCGATGGTCGCGCAGTCGATGCTGCGGCCGCTGCGCATCCTGCGCCGCAGCGCCCTCGACGTGGCCCGCAACCAGCTGCCCGACGCCATTCGCCGGATCCGTTCGCACCGCGACCCGGAACGCGCCGCGGAAGAGGCGATCGTTCCGGTGCCGCTCAACACCACCGAAGAGGTCGGCCAGGTCGCGCGGGCGTTCGACCTCGTGCAACGCGAAGCCGTCCGCCTCGCCGTCGAGCAGGTGGCCCTGCGCGCGAACGTCAACGACATGTTCATCAACCTGTCGCGGCGCTCGCAGGCGTTGGTGGAACGCCAGATCAGCGTGATCGACCGGCTGGAGCAGGACGAGCAGGACCCCGACCACCTCGCGTCGCTGTTCGAGCTCGACCACCTCGCCACGCAGATGCGCCGCAACAGCGAGAACCTGCTGGTGCTCTCCGGCACGACGGTCAACCGCCGCGTCACCCGCCCGGTCGCGATCGCCGAGGTGCTCGGCGCCGCGGTGTCCGAGGTGGAGAAGTACGCACGCGTCCAGATCGCGCCGACGCCGGACCTGATGGTGCAGGGCCGCGTGGTCAACGACCTCGCGCACCTCATCGCCGAGCTGCTCGACAACGCGACGGCGTTCTCCAAGCCGACCACCAAGGTCACCGTGCGCACGATCGAAACCCGCAAGGGCGAGGTCGCGATCCGCATCCACGACCGCGGTGTCGGCATGCAGGAGGACGACATCGTCGAGTCCAACGCGAAGCTCGCCGAACCGCCGGAGGTCGACGTCTCCGTCGCCCGCGAGATGGGCCTGTACGTGGTCGGCCAGCTCGCGAAGCGCCACGAGATCCGGGTGACGCTGGCGAACAACGACGACATCGAGGGCGGTGTCACCGCGCAGGTGATCCTGCCGATCACGTTGCTGCACAAGGGAGCGGCGCCCGCGCTGCCCCTGCCGGCCGCCCCGGTTCCCTCCGCGGCCGAGTCGACCGGGGTCGAAGGCCTCGCCGGTGTGCCGAAGTGGACGCCGGAGCACCCGGTCGTCGTGCCGTCCCAGGCCAACGCCGAGGAGAACTCCGGCCGGCACCGGATCGAGCAGACGTCCGCGGACGGACTGTTCACCGCTCGGATCGAGGCGAGCGAGGAGTCCGGAGAGGACGGTTACTCCTACGAGCCGCCGATCGAGCGCCCGGCCGAACCGGCCACCGAGATCTTCCCCGCGATCTCCGACGACGAGCTGGAGATCTCCCACGACGCGCTGTCGCGGTGGTTCCAGACCCCCGCGGCCGATGTACCAGCCGCACGCTCCACAACGGACACTCCGGCACCGCAGCCGGACCGCACCGAGGAAGAAGACGCGGAACCCGCGACGGTGAACGGCCTGCCGAAGCGTCAGCGTTCCGCGGACACCGTGAAGATCGAGGCACCAACGGCGGTGCCCCGCGCGGTCGCCGACTTCGCCGAGTCCGACTGGGGGACGGCGGACGAGGGCTGGCGCGCAGCAGGCGCGCTGGACAAGGGCGCACCCGCGCAGACGACGGAGAACGGCCTGCCCAAGCGCGTCCCGAAGGCGCGCCTGGTGCCCGGCTCGCTGCCGAAGCCGTCGTCACCGGCACCCCAGCTGGCGACCGCCGCTGCCATCCCCGGCCGGTCAGCCGACCGGTTGCGCCAGCGGTTCGCCACGTACCAGAAGGGTGTCCAGATGGGCCGTGAGTCGCTCTTCGACTCGGCGGTCGGAGGCATCCCCGTGATCGCAGAAAGGGAACACCAGTGACCACCGCGACTGAGGAACTGGACAACTTCAGCTGGCTGGTCGAGGACTTCGTCAGCAGGGTCGCCGGTGTCGCGCACGCGATCGTCGTCTCGGCCGACGGACTGCTGCTCGCATCGTCGGACCGCCTGCCGCACGACCGCGCGGAGCAGCTCGCCGCCGTGTCTTCCGGCCTGGTTTCGCTGAACCTCGGCGCGGCGCGCTGTTTCGAAGCGGGTGAGGTGAAGCAGACTGTCGTCGAGATGGAACGGGGCTACCTTTTCCTGATGTCCATCAGCGACGGGTCGTGTTTGGCCGTGCTCGCCGCACCCAACTGCGACATCGGGCTCATCGGTTACGCGATGACCCGGCTGGTGGAGCGGGTCGGTCTCCAGCTCACGCCGGAGATCCGTGCTCAGCTGCACGTTTCCATGAGAGCCTGAGTAGAGAGAAGTTCCCATGAGCAACGGTGCTCCGGGTCGTCCGGGGTCACCTGGGGTTGACCTGAACGCGATGTCGGCGAAGATCGTCGTCGCGGGTGGGTTCGGCGTCGGCAAGACGACCTTCGTCGGGTCGGTCTCCGAGATCACCCCGCTGACCACCGAGGCCGTGATGACCCAGGCATCGGTCGGTGTCGACGACCTGTCCGTGGTCCCTGACAAGGTCACCACCACGGTGGCCATGGACTTCGGGCGCGTGTCGTTGGACAAGGACCTGATCCTGTACCTGTTCGGCACGCCCGGACAGCACCGGTTCTGGTTCATGTGGGACGACCTGGTGCGCGGCGCGATCGGCGCCGTCGTCATGGTCGACACCCGCCGCATCGACGAGGCGTTCGCGCCCATCGACTTCTTCGAGGACCGCGATCTGCCTTACGTGATCGCGGTGAACTGCTTCGACGGCCTGATGCACCACCGGGCCGAGGAGGTGCGGGACGCGCTGACGATCCCGTCCTCGGTGCCGATCATTCCGTGCGACGCGCGGAACCGGCAGTCGACGAAGCAGATCCTGATCGCGTTGGTCGAGCACGCGCTGCGCCAGCCCTCGTTCGCCTGAACCGCCCTCGCCTGTTGACGCCTTCTGGACCATCAGATCCAGAAGGCGTCAACAGTTATGCCCCTCTTCCGGTGGCGGCCTGTTCGTGGTCGCAGGGCACGAAACCGCAGCACGGACGGGTTTCCCGGCGAGGTCTCTGGACCGTGTCAGCGGCGCTTCACACTTGACTCTTCTTGTGCCCCAACGCCGCAGCGATACAGTCGGGGAGCAATTACCCTGCATTGCAAGGAGATTCCTGTGTCCCTGCGCAAAACAATTGCCGTGGTCGCCAGTGCCGCCGCCATGTCGGTCGGCCTCATCGGCACCGCGGAAGCCGCGCCTCGCACGCTGTACTACAACTCGAACGGCGCCGCTGAGTTCAAGGCGGCCGTCGACGCGGGTGCGAACGTGTGGAACCAGGCCATCCCGAACACCGTGAAGCTCGTGAAGCGGACGAGCGGGTCCGTCAACATCACCATCGTCGCGGACAACGGCTGGCCGCGCGCCCAGACGACGAGCCTCGGCAACGGCCGGGTCTGGATGGGCCGGCAGGCCGTCACCGAGGGCCACCACGAGATCCGGATCGCGGCGCACGAGCTCGGTCACATCCTCGGCCTGCCCGACCGCAGGACGGGGCTGTGCACCGACCTGATGTCCGGTGCCAGCGCCGGCACATCGTGCGAGAACGCCCAGCCGAACGCCAAGGAGAAGGCCGAGGTCGTGAGGAACTTCGGCGGCAGCGTCACGGTTCAGGCCACGACGTTCGAAGACGCCGCTTAGTTGATCCGTGAGTGGTTGTGGTCTCCCTGACGGCCACAACCACTCACGACACCACCAGGTCCACGCCGAGCGCCTTCAGCTCGTCCGGATCGCCGGGTCCGCCGATCACGTGCACGCCCGCCGAGCGCACCAGCGGCACCATCAACGCCAACCCTTGCCGCGCAAGCCTTTCCGACGGTGGCCGCGCCAGCCGCACACCCCACACCGGACTGCGGTCCACAGTGGACAGACCGCCGAACCCGCCGCCGAACTCGTGCAGCAGGACGTGCACGCCCATGTCGTGCAACACCTCGAGGTTCTCCTCGCCCTCCGGCATCGCCCGTACGTCGAGCGCCAGGAACAGCGAGGAAGCCGGGAACGCGCAGGCCCGCAGGTTCGACCGCACGTGCGCCGCCAGGTCCGGATCCCTGGACTGGTCGCGGGACAACCGGATCAGCACCGGCTCCCCGCGCGAACACGCGTCGTGCAACACCAGCTGGCCGGCCCGCGCGGCCAGGCCGAGAGCGTCCGCGTAGGTGGCGACCTCGTCGTGCCCGGTCGTTCCCCACCGCAGCGAGGCCTCGACGAAGGCCAGGGATCCCGAAATCCACGACACCGGCGCGTACTCCACGGAGATCTCGCCGTTCTCGAAGGCACCGGGCATCGCCGCGATCCGGGCGAAACGAGCACGATCGGCGACGTCGGCCTCGTGGTCGTAGATGCCCCACTGTCTCTTGCCGCCGATCTCGGCCTTCCGCAACGTCGAATGCGCCCGCCGCAGCAGTGCCGTCGGATCCGTGCCAGGGCCCGCGGCGTGCACGAAACCGATCGACGTCGACACCGCGACGCCCGCACCCTCCAGGTACACGGGTTCGGACAGCTCGTCGTCGATCATCTGGGCCAGCGCGGCGACGTCCGGCGATCCCTTGATCAGCACGACGAACTCGTCACCGCCGACCCGCGCCACCACGGCGTCCGGCAGCACGACCCGCAACCGCCGGGCCACCTCGACCAGCACCGCGTCACCCGCCGCGTAACCGAGACCGTCGTTGACGATCGTCAGGCTGTCGACGTCCAGGTATCCCAGCGTGTGCGGCTGGCCGGTCGCGAGCGCGGACTCCAGCTTGTCGGCGAACGAGGCGCGGTTCGGCAGCCCGGTCAGCAGGTCCGTCAACGACTGGTGCCGCAACCACTCCTGCAACATCCGCTGCTCGGTCACGTCCTCGATCAGTGCGACGTGGAACTTCGGCAGCCCGTCCGACCCCCGCAGCACCGACAGCACCACGTTCGCCCACACCGTGTCGCCGTTGTTGCGGGTGAGTTCCCGCTCGCGCCGGTCGGTGTCCACAGAGGACGCGAGCATTCGCGCGCAGGCCGACGCCAGCGCCACCGCGTCCACCTCGGCGAACAGTTCCTTGGGCATCTCCTCGTGACCGAGGATCGCCGCCAGCGCGTCGTTCGCCTCCACCACCGCGCCCTGCAGGTCGAAGATCGCGATGCCCACCGCCGTCGACGCGAAGACCTGGGCGAACCGGGCCTCGCTGTCGTGCAGGTCGCGTTGCGCGTCCTCGACGGCCTTCAGCAACGAGTTCTTGACCTTCTCCTGCTCGGCGAACAACTGGTCGCGCGTCGCCCGCACGTACCCGGACGCCAGCGCGCCGAGCACCTCGGGAGAGAACTCCGGCGCCAGCACCTCCAGCGTGCACCGCAACGAGTCCGGGCCGGTGAAACGCTTGCGCACCAACCACTCGCCGACGGCCGCCCCCTGCCCAGCACGCAGCCGGGCGGTGTGTTCCTCGAGATGCTGCGTCAGCCTGCGCCGGGACATCGGCGAGTACGCGCTCTCGATCAGAACAGCCGCCCAGCGCTGTGCCAGGGGCGAGGTGGGCATCAGGGCTTACGACCCACCGCGGCGTAGAGGTTGGCCTTCGTCGGGTCCTCGCCGACGTCCTCCGGCGACTCCGGCCGCCACTCGGGCGTGAACACGATGCCGGGCTCCACGATCTCCAGTCCCGCCAGCATGTCCGCGACCCTGGCCCTGGTGCGCGGCGTGATCGGCTCCGCGGTCTTGGCGAAGATCTCCTTACCCGCCGCCATCGCCGCCGGCATGCTGTCCGCGGTGAAGTGCGACAGGGCCAGGTACGAACCGGACGGGAGCGCTTCGACGTATCGGGCCAGCACGCCCCACGGGTCGTCGGAGTCCGGGATGAACTGCAGCACGCCGACGACCAGCAGCCCGATCGGCTGCGAGAAGTCCAGCAGTTCCCTGGCCTGGGCGACGACCTTCTCCGGTTCGCGCAGATCGCCCAGCAACGCCGTCACGTTCGGCTCGTCGGCCAGCATCAGTTCGGCGTGCGTGATCGCGACGGGCTCGAAGTCGACGTACACGACCTTCGAGTCGGGAGCGACCTCGTGCGCCACCTCGTGCACGTTGCCGACCGTCGGAATGCCAGAACCGAGGTCCAGGAACTGCCGGATGCCGAGACCGGCGAGCTCCAGCACGGCGCGGCGCAGGTAGGCGCGGTTGAGCCGCGCCATGCCCCGCACCGGCAGCACTTTGATCAATGCTTCGGCCGTCTCGCGGTCCGCTTCGAAGTTGTGTCCGCCGCCGAGCAGGTAGTCGTAGATCCGGGCGGAACTCGGAACGTCGACGTTGACACCTTCCGGCACCCAGCTGACTCGATCGACCACAGCGGCACACCTCTCGAGATGCGAATTCTGAGCGTCGACAACCCTACTGGCCGCAGGTGTAGGCCGAACGAATGAATTCCACCATCACCCGAATGGTGAGTCAGAGGATAAACCAATCGGTGCAACCGTTTGCGAACCGGAACTTCACTGGTCCACGCGGTGCTGCCCCCATCACGAACATCCCCAGTTCGTCGACGTCCACTGTTTCGTGGTCACCCGACGGCGTCACCAGCGTGACCGATCCGGACGCCGGCATCAGCTGCCCGGTGAGCCCGGCCGCCGACACCTCCACCTGCAACGACACGCCGTCCGCGTCGAACACCAGCTGCCGCGTCGTCGAGGTCGACCTCGCCCTGGCGAACAACGTGTCGTCCAGCACGGAGTCGTACGACGTGATCAGCAGCAGTTCCTCGTCGATGTTCCGCCAGGTGAAGGCGGCCTTCGCGGCCTCCACGAACTCCGGCGGTACCTCCTCCGAAGGTGTGCTCAACGCGTCGCGCAAGGCGTCGAGCAGTACTTCGTCACTGTCCCAGTCGTGCCGCACCCAGCACACCTCCTCTCGTCTGCTGTGCAAGTCCCTTTTTGGCAGACCCCAGGAAGGTCGAGACCGCAGGAGTCTTGCGCAACTTCTCCAGACAACGGATCCGCGTCGGGCCGATGCTGCCGACCGGCATCGCGAGCTCTTCGCTCACGACCTGGTAGCTCGGCGGCGGATCGGTCATGAGCTTCGTCAGCAACCGCTTGCACTGGTCCGTGAGCTCGGCGAACCCGTCCCGCAACGCCTGCCGCCGTTCCACGGCCAGCAGCTCCGACTCCACGTCCGCGTCCACCTGTTCCGACTCCAGCGCGTCGGACTCGGACAACGGGTCGTAGAGGTGCGTCCGCTGCTGCACGCGCAACACGCGCAGACACTCGTTGCGGGTGGTCGTCATGATCCAGCCGGGCAGTGCCTCCGGCTCGCGCAGCCTGCCGATCTGCTCCACGAGCCGCAGCCACAGCGTCTGGTTCACGTCGGCAGCGTCCGCGGGGCGCAGCCGGTGCTTGTAGATCACCGACACCACCAGTGGCGTGTAACGGTCCACGATCTCGTTCCACGCCGACTGGTCGCCCTCGGCCGCCGCGCTCACGAGCGCGGCGATCGGGGATCCTGCGGTCACGTCGACTCCTTGCGGTCACAACTGGCGGAGGCGGAGGTTGCCTCCCAGATACAACTATTTGACGAAAACTCCGTAGCCGGGTGCGAACTCCGCGCCGCTCAACAGTTTGTCACGGGCCTGAGCTGCGGTGATGCCGTCGGAGACCATCGTCGCGGCGATCCGGCCGGTGACCAGGGGAGCGGCGAAGGAGGTGCCGTACCAGTAGGCCCACAGCGCGAACGGCGTCGCGGTGCCCTCGCCCGGCAGCTGCCACGCGCCCTTGAGGTAGGTCGAGGCCCGGTTGCCGATCGCGCACGCGTCGACCCAGTGGCCCCAGTTCGAGTAGAACGCGGGTGCGAGGGAACCGTCCCGCTTCTGCTCGGCGGCGGCGACGGCGGTGACCCCGCACAGCGCGGCGGGCCAGCTCGGCCGCTGGGTGCCCTGGTTGCCGGCCGAGGCGACCACGACGATGTCGTCGGGCAGCGCCTCGATCGTGCGCCGCAGCGGTTCGGACGCCACGTCGTCCTCGGTGAAGCAGCCCAGCGACAGGTTCAGCAAGTTGATCTTCTTCTTGCTCAGCTCGGAGATCTTGCGGCAGAGCCGTTCCTCGTCACCGAAGCCGTTCGAGTCGAGCGCGACCTCCGGGTCGAACGTGACGCCGGGCGCGGCGTTCTGGATCACGCCCGCGACGAACGTGCCGTGCCCGCCCTGCAATGCGAAGACGTCGCCGCTGCTGTAGGCGGGATCGACGTCGTCCTCCTCCTTGGCGTAGCGCTCGGCGAACCAGTCGGAGTGGTCGCTGTCGGCGCCGGAGGAGATGCCGGTGTCGATGATGCCGACCCGGACGTCCCGCAGCCGGTCGTCGGACTTGGGCGCCGAGATCGGCTCGGCGGGGTAGGGCCGGTCGCCCGGGTTGCCCATGATGAGGCCGCCGTGGCCGACAATCACGTGGTGCGGCTGCACGAGCGGCACCCGCTGATTAGGCCAGTTTCGTTGATCCCTCAACAAACGAACGATACGCGGAATGTCCTCGGCGTTGTTCGGCAGCGTCAACCGGGCCATTCCGGCGAATCCTTCGCCGGGTCGCGCGACGATGTTGTTTTCGCGCAGCTTCTCGATCACGCGTTGCTGATCCTCGGCGCTGACGAGCAGCTGGCCAGGCCGATAAAGGAATTCACGCCCGCGTTCGGCGTGGAAGCTGATGTTCTTGTCCTCGGCGATGAGCTGCAGAAAAGCTCTTTGGTAAAGCTCCGCGCTTTCTGGCGTTTTCGACACCACGGCCTCACTAAAGCAGCGTTGACGGGCACCCCGACCGAGCTTGATCAAGCTACCACAGCGGATAAAGTGACGCCGTGACCGACTTTTCTGCGGCGGACGCGCTGGAGGCCAGACAGCGCAACCCGCGTGCGGCCGTCGAGATGGCCCGCGCGGTCCTCCGCACCACGGAAGATCGCGCGGAATGGTCGATCGCCGAGCGCGCGATCGGTCTCGCGCTGCGCGAGATGCACGACTTCCCCGGCGCGGCTCGGCATCTGCGTCGCTCGATCAAGATCGCGAGCGACGCTTCGCTGCCCCGGCTGTCCGCATTGGCGCAAATGAGCCTGGCGTGGGTGCTCGTCTACACCGGTAAGCACAAGCAGGCGTTGAAGGCGCTCGACGACGCGATGCCGGAACTCGCCGGCGCCGACGCGGTGGCCGCGTTGATGCAGCGCGGCGTTGTCTTCCACTACCTGACGCGTCATGACGACGCCCAGCGCGACTACACCGCCGCCATCGCCGGTGCCCGCCGCGTCGGTGACAGGCTCGTGGAGGCACGGGCGTTGAACAACCGGGGCCTCGCGCGCGCGTACGTGGGCAACATGCGTGAGGCGTCGGCGGACTTCGCGCTCGCCGCCACGTTGCTGGGGGAGCTGGGGCAGGAGCTCGGGGTCGCGGACGTGCACTGGAACGCGGGCATCATGGCGACCCGCTCGGGTGACGTGCCTGCCGCGCTGACCCTGTTCGACAAGGCCGAGGAAGTGCACCGGCGGCTCGACGTGATGCGCCCGGTCCTGCTGGTGAACCGCCTGGAGCTGCTCGTCTCGGTGCCGCTGCTGGACGAGGCGCGCGCGGCCGCCGACCGGGCGATCATCGAGCTGAAGGCGTTGAAGAACCCCCTGGGCGTCTCGGAGGCGCTGTACTTCCGCGCCCGGATCGCCCTGCTGGACGACGATCCCGACGCGGCCAACTCGTTCGCCGCCGAGGCGCGCCGCCGCTTCCGCCGCGAGCAGAGGCTGTTGTGGGCCGCCGGTGCGCGCTATCTGGAACTGCACGCGGCGGTGTTGCGCGGCGACCGGTCCCGGCCGCTGCGGCTGGCGCTGTCCCGCGTCGCGGCCGAACTCGACGCGATGGACTGGCGGCTGCCAGCCCTGGAGGCGCGCATCGACGCCGGTAAGGTCGCCGCGGACCTCGGCCACCGCGCGCGTGCCATCGCGGAGCTGTCCGTCGCGGCGGCCGCGCGGTCGCGCGGACCGGCCGGGCTGCGGGTGCGCGGCTGGTACGCGGAGGCGTTGCGGCGCAAGCTTTCCGGTGACATCCGGGGCACGTCGTCGGCACTGCGTCGCGGGATCTCGTTGCTGGACGAGTACCGGGTGTCGCTGGGCGCGGCCGAGCTGCGGGCGTCGACGGGCGTGCAGGGGCAGGCTTTGGCGCTGGAGGGTTTGCGGCTGGCGGTCGCCTCGGGGAACGCGGCGCGCGTGCTGTCGTGGACCGAGAGCTGGCGCGCTGGAGCTTTGCGGATGAAGTCCGTGTCGCCGCCGGACGATCCCCGGCTCGAGGATGCACTGGCGTCGCTGCGAGCGGTGGCGGCGGACGTGGAGTCGGCGCTGCTGGCCGGGAAGCCGGCCGGTGCGTTGCGGGTGAAGCTGGTGCGGGCCGAGCAGCGTGTCCGTGACCTGACCCGGCAGATGTCCGGCGAGGTGTCGGTGTTCAAGCCGCCGTCGGTCGCCTCTCTGGGTTCCGCTTTGGGGTCGTCGGCATTGATCGAGTTCGTCGAGTACGACGGCGCGCTGATGGCGGTCGTGCTCGCCGATGGACGGGCTTCCTTGCATTCTCTGGGCGCTGTGGAGGGCGTGGTCCGCGAGATCCGGCTGCTCCGCTTCGCCCTGCACCGCCTGGTGACCCTGCCGCCACAGCTGCCGAACCTGGCCGTGGCCCGGTCTTCCGCTTCACACGCCGCTTCGCTTCTCGCCCAACGGTTGCTGGCGCCGCTGGTCGCACGCATCGACGGCCGGCCGTTGGTGGTGGTGCCGACGGGCGCTCTGAACGGCCTGCCGTGGGCGGTGCTGAACCGCCAGGTGACCGTCGCGCCGTCCGCCTCGGTGTGGCTGCGCGCCTGTTCCGTGCCGGACGCTTCCGGCGAGGCCGTGCTGGCGGCCGGTCCGCGGATGGCTGCTGCTCCTGCCGAGATCAAGGCGATCAGCGCGCACGTGCCGGGGCGGGTTCTCGTTGACTCGGAAGCGACTGTGAGCGCTGTTGCGTCCGCAATGGACGGTGCCGCCTTGGCCCACATCGCCGCGCATGGCTCGTTCCGGGTCGACAACCCGTTGTTCTCGGCCTTGGAGCTGGCTGACGGGCCGCTGACCGTCTACGACATCGAGCGGTTGCGGCAGCCGCCCACGGTGGTGGTGCTGTCGGCTTGTGACACCGGGCAGTCCGCCGTCCGGCCCGGTGATGAGCTGATGGGGTTCACGGCTGCCTTGCTGGGGCTGGGGACTCGTACGTTGATCGCGCCCGTGGTGCCGGTGCCGACGGACGGCACGGCGCCGGTGATGGTCGAGCTGCACCAGAAGCTGGCCGCTGGGATGGCGCCGGCCGAGGCTCTTGCCGCGGTGCAACGGGCCGCGGTCGACGACGCTGCTTATGCTGCGGCCGTGGGGTTCGTCTGCTTCGGCGCGGGGTGATCAGCTCGCCTCGATCGCGACGAGCCAGGCTTCCAGCGCCTTGAGGTTGGCCCTGGCGGTCGCGGTGAGGCGGTCCTCGGCGAGCGCCTTGCGCACGGTGTCGATCGCTTGCGGGCCGTACAGGCACCTCACCAGCTTGGTCGCGGCTGTAAAGCCCTTCCCCGCCATGTCTCCGTGCCGGCGCACGACGTCGCACCACAGCGTCGCCGCCTGCTGGAGCAGTCCCTGTTCGGCCAGGTGGTTCGCGACCGCCAATTTGCGCGCGACGCTGACGTTCGCGGCCAGCACCTGTTCCGCGATGAACGTCGCGACCGCGACACCGCCCACCTTGAGCAGGGTCTCGGCGCATTCCTCGACGTAGAGGTCGCCGAACGACCGGAGGAACGTCCGTTTCGCGAGGTCGATCGCTTCCTCGGCCCGCCCGGTGCGGTGCAGGACCGGCACGAGTTCCCGCGCGGCCGCGGTGTCGCTCTGGTCCACGATTTCGAGCGTGACCTCCAGCAAGCGTTCCGCCTCGTCCGGCACGTTCTTGAAGACCACGTCGCCGAGGCATCTCGCCAGCACCTCGCCGTCCACGGGAGTGCTGACCAGGCGTTCGAACAGCTCGGCGGCTCGGTCCCGGTGCATCAGCGGCAACGCCTCGGCCCAGTGCGCGGGCGGCCCGGCCCCGGCCCAGGCGTACACCTCCTCGCTGAACTCACCGAGGGTGAGCACGAGGCGAGCCGTCCGGCCGAACTCCCACCTGCCGACCGGCATTCGCGCCAGCGCGAGCCGGACGAGGTGATCGACATCGACACCTGCCTCCGCCAGTTCGCCGGCGATCGCGACGATCTTCCTGGGTTCCAGCGTGGCGCGCTTCGCCACGAGCTCGGTCACCAGCAGCGGCTCCGCTCCCGCGAGTGCCTGGCACGCTTCGAAGAAGTCGGCGTCGTCGACCGCGGGGTTCGTCGCGACGAGCCTGATGAGGTCGGTGGCGAGCTCGCCGTTGACGACCTTCAGCGCCTTGCCGACCACCAGCACCTGTTCCAGCGAGCCGGATTTCGCCCGTTCCACCACCGTCACCACGGCCGTGTCCCCACCGCAGGCGACCATCGCCTCGACGGCTCTCGTGAAGTCGTCGACTTCCGTGTGGGGCAGGGCCAGGACCCGTTCGGCGGCCCACAGGGCTTCCTCCACGCACCCTGCGCGGGCGGCCTGCTCGGCGATCATGCCCCAGCCGGGTGGTTCCTCGTCGGGGCTGCCGTGCAGCTGAGGCACGTGCGGGCTGTTCGGTGAGATCGAGGTGTCCGCCCGCATCCGCGCGACGAGTCCGCGCAGCAGGCGTGCGGCGGGCTCCCGGCGTTCCAGTTCCTTCAACAGGATCTGCACCGCCGCCATGACGACCACGTAGCTCTCGTGCTCTGCCCGGAGCAGGATGTTCTCCGCGAGTTCCGCGCCGTTCGGCAGGATCTCCGCGAGCCCGTTGGCGATGGCCCGCAGCGCCAGCGGGTCGTGGAGGTCGGCGAAGTCCTGCAGCCACTGAGCGGACTCGTGCTGGAATCCGAGGTGCCCGAGTGCGACCGCACAACAGATCCGCGTCGCCGGCGGCAGCTGTGGCTTGTCCCGCAACGTGTGCAGCGACTCGGTCAGCCGACCGGTGGGCTCGCCCGCCAGCCCTGCCAGCACCCGGCCGATCTTGAGCGCCGGTTCCCACGGCTCGTCGTAGGCGCCGATGCTCAGCACGAGTGACACCAACCGGTTCACCACGTGTTCGGCCAGATCCTCGTCCAGCGCGACTTCTTCGGCGAGCAGCTTGCCCGCCAGCAGCGCGTGGTCGAGACCACCGCTGGTCAGCCGGTGGAAGACCAGGTCGAGGTCGTTTCCGGGTTCCCTCCCCCACAACGCGAACGTGAACAGAACCGAGGTCTCGCGGGCGGGCTGCATCCCCTGATTCACCCAGTCGTCGAGGTCGGGGAAGTCCGCGGGGATCTTCGCCGCCCGATGCCGTGCCGCCAGGAACTCGGCGAACGAGTGGTGCAGAAACCGCAGTCCTTCATCGATCTGCACGAACAAACCGGTGCCCGCCAGGACGGTCAGCACGTCGCCGCGCTGACACTCCGACCACTCCACCGCGATGTCCAGCAGCGGGCGTTCGGACTCCAGGCGTTGGTGCGCCATGTGTTCGATGAGCGAGCGTCGGTTGGCGTGCAGGTCCTCGACCTGTTGAAGGCGTGTCGGGTTGTGTTGCAGCGACTGGCGGAGGTCCGCGAGGGTGTCGCGGCCGCTCGCCGTGTCCTCCAGCAGGTAGTTCATGAACCGCTCGTACAGGTCGACCCGGTTGTGCGGCAGCTTGCGCCGGGGCTCCAGGGTGTTCGCGATGGCCGCGATGGTGGCCAGCAACGGGTTGCTGACCAGCTCCCGCAGCCGTCCGTCGTGGACCTGCCGCACGAACTCCTCGGTGCGCGCGATGGCGCGGGTCGGGTCCTGGGCGCGGAACCAGCCCGCGGCGAACGCCTGCAGTTCGACCGGTCCGAACGGCTGGATCGTGTAGAGCTCGACCTGCGGCCCGTGGATCTTGCGCAGCTCGTCCGGGGGCAGCGGCCGGGTGGTGATCACCAGCCGGTGGTCGCTGCCACGCCGGATGCGGGAGGCGATCGCGTCGATGACGCGTTCGCGGCGCTCGGGTTCGGCGATCTCGTCGAGGCCGTCGACGAACACCAGCCACCTGGCGCCGAGCGCGCGTTTCGCGAACATCTCCGGCTTGAGCGGGGCGTTCAACCTGCGGTCACGCACCGCGCCGGCGAGAAGTTCGCTCCACGACAGCTCTTCCGCCAGTGCCTTCGCCGGGATGCGCAGCGGCATCACGGGTTCCGGCAGCGGTGGATCGGTGCTCGGGTCGAACCACTCGCTCGCGAGGCGCTGCACGTACATCTGGCCGAGCGTCGACTTGCCGGCGCCCGGCTCGCCGGTGATCAGCAGGTGCTTGCCGGTGGCGAGCGCTTCCTCGATCGGGACGACCCGTTCCACCGGTTCCGGTTTCGCCGGTTCCGGTTTGCGTTCACCGGGCTTGCGTTCGGGTTCCGGCTTGTCCGTGCGGACGCTCTGCTGCACGTAGACCTTGGTGAGCTCCGGTTGTTTCACGCCCAGCAGGCGGTAGGGGAGCGCCTCGGCCGCGTCGCGTTGCACGTGCAGGAGGTCTTCGAGTTCCGCGGTGAGGCTCGGGCGGTCCTGCCACGAGGTCAGCGGCGGGTGCGGCACCTCGTTGCCGTGCAGGTGCAGCTCGTGCGCCTGGAACACGTCGCCGTGCACGATGCTGCGGCTGAGCGTGTTCCGGCTGACCTCGTCGGGCATGAGGAACGTTCTACCGGAAAGGCGTGTGCCCGTGATCGGTTTGCTGTGGGTGGCGCGCCTGCTGGTGGCAGCCGTGTTCAGATGGGCGGGCGTGGCGAAGCTGCTGGACCTCGCGGGGACGCGGCGGGCGGTGGGCGAGTTCGGGGTGCTGTTGCCGTGGACCGTCGTGGCGGCCGGAGTGGTGGCGTTGGGGCTGCTGGTGGTGTTTTCGGGGGTGGTGGCGCGCTTGCTGCGCAAGGGGAAGCGGCCGGTCTGTGCCTGTTTCGGGGCTGGTTCGGCCGTGATCAGCGGACGGACGTTGGCGCGCAACGGGTTGCTGGGTGGCTCTTGGGACTGTGCAGGTGTGGCAAGGGTTGGAGTTGCGGTGGTTGCGGCGGCCGGTGGTTGCTTCGGGCGACGGGTTGCCGGTCGGGGTGCCCGCGCCGTCGATCGATCTGCGGCGCGCTGGGGGTGGGCGGGGCAGTTGTTGTTCGTGCATCCGGGGTGTGGTCCGTGCTCGCGGATCGTCGCCGAGTTGCCGCAGTGGCGGACGCGGTTGAGCGGGAAGGCCTCCGTTCTGCTCATCGGCCGGGGCACTGCGGAGAGTCTGGCGGCGTTGGACGGCGAGATCCTCGTGCAGCACGGCTCGGAGGTGGCGGAAGGGTATTTTGACGTTCAGGGGCGGATTGCCGCGCCCTTCGCCGTGGGCACTTATGCCATCCGTGAACTGCTTGAGACTACCGCCTGACGGCCGGGTCAATTCATCGCCGCTTCGCGACGCTTGCGATTGGGGCTTGACTTCGGGGCCCTTGTGAGGCGCATATCAGCCTGTAAAAGCCGGGCTGATAGAGCGCCCGGCCGATCCGAACACGGTAGCACCTCACACCCAAAGTCAAGCCCCAATCGTGCGGTGGTCGACTTATGACCGCTTGACCGGCGGGGAATGAGGAGGACGGCTCGCCTTCGCGTTTGATCGCGGGCACGCGGGTGGTCAGCAGGTCGCATTGATGAGATTGCGTCTGGCTTTGCGCTGCGGGTCAGCCCAATGGGGCGGATAGAATGTGGTTATGCCGTGCTTCATTGCCACGGCCCATTCACTTTGGTGGATGAGCGTGTGGTGATGGCGGCAGAGCAGGACCCCGTTGCCGACCGAGGTATCGCCACCATCCGCCCAGTGTTTTACGTGGTGGCCGTCGCATTGTTTGGGTGGTCTGCCGCAGCCGGGGAACGCGCAGCCGCGATCACGGATCACCAGCATCCGGCGGATTCCGGCGGTGAAGGTGCGGGTCTTGCGGCCGATGTTCATCGGCTGCGACTGCGTGCCCAGGGTGACCGGGATGATGCCCGCGTCGCAGGCGAGCTGACGGACCTGCTCGGCCGGGACACGCTCGTGGTTGTCCAGCATGCCCTGGCCGACCTGGTTGGCGAGGTCGTCGTAGTTCATCGTGACCGTGAGGGTGACCGTCTCGCCGCCGTGCTCGGGCAGCTGGTCGGCACGCAGCATCAGGTCGACCAGCTCGGCGAGGGCGTCGCCTTCGCGTTCGGCGCGGGAGCGCAGGTCGGGGCCGTCTTCGGCGGTTTCGGGGCGTGGCTTGGCCAGCGGGTCCAGCAGCGCCTCGTACTTGGCGCCGGTGACCGTGTCCAGCAGTGCCCGGATCTCCAGCAAGCCGTTCTTCCAGCGCATCACGTGCTGGTTGCCCTGCGGCGCGGGCTCGGGGTCACGCGGTTCGGGGTCGTTCTGGTAGAGCAGGTAGGCGAGCTTCTTGCCGAACGCCCGCACCGCGCTGGGCTCGTGCTCGCGGGCGAAGCCCACCACGGAGCCCTCGGTGTCGGCGGGCAGTGCCTTCATGACCTCGGCGACCACCGCGACGTGCTCGATCGACAACGCGCCCTCGGCCACCGCCTCGGCGGTCACCGGAAGTCCGGGGGCGAGTTCACTGTCGGTCGGGGTGATCTCGCTATTCAGCAGTCCGGCGTTCGCGACCCATTTCTTGGCCGTGCCGAGTTCCCAACGGACGGCGTGCCGCAACACCTGCGGCAAATTCTTGTAGCCGAGCTCGCCCGCAGCGCCACGCCGATCCAACTCGGCGATCATCTGCAAGACAGCATTCTCGCGAATCCGAATCTCCGTCACCTCGGCAACGAGGCTGCGCAGCAGCTCGTCGGTGGGAAGGAGTCGGGTTTCGATCACGTGTTCTACTCTACCGCAAGATCACGATCATATTACGACTAAGTGCGTTCACGATAGGGTGAATCGCAAGAGTGTGCGTCGTTGGTGCGATTCTCATCAACGGTGCTTTTGTGTGCACGGCACACACGGGCGTGATGGAGACCCTCCAACTACCGCCTTTTCGGTTGTACTTGGCCCAAAACTGTGTTGGTCGCAGTGGGAGGCGGCCTAGGTTCGTGCGCATGCCAGCAAGAGTTTCCACGGTGCGCGGCCGCGAGTTCGGGGCGGCGGTCCGCGCTGTCGTCGACGCGACCGGGTTGTCGCACCGCGCCATTTCCGAACTGTTGGGGTGGGACCCGCAGAAGATCTCCGACCTGTTGACGGGGAAGGGCGGGGTCAACGAGACCGACTTCGCCCGGTTGCTGGGCCTGTGCCAGGTGCCGGAGGAGGAGTACGACCACCTCATGGCGCTGTTGAAGGTCACGAGAGAGAAAGGCTGGTGGCAGTTCCACGGTCGTGATCTGCCTGTTCAGCTGCGCACGCTGTTCGAGCACGAGGACGTGACCAAGGAGATCATCAGCTGGCACTTGGCGCTGGTCCCGGGCCTGCTTCAGACCCCGGACTACATGCGAGCGCTGATGAAGGTGTGGCCGACGATCAAGAAACCGGAACAGGTCGAGCAGCGGGTGAAGGTGCGTGTCGAACGGCAGCGGGTGTTGGACGCTCGTCGGACGTTCATCTTCTACGTGCACGAACAGGCCCTGAGGCTGCCAGTCGGCGGCGATGTCGTGTGGCGGGACCAACTCCACCATTTGTTGCGGATGTCGGTACGGCCGTACATATCTCTCAGGGTGGTGCCCACCGCGATCGGAGCGCACGCGGGCACGATGGGCGAATTCAAGCTGATGAAGTTCGAGAAGCTGGAACCCGTCGTCTACCTGGAGACGAACAACTCCTGCATCTTCCTGGAGGACAAAGCCACCCTCGATCTCTACACCGGCATCCTCAAGTCGCTCGATGCGGCGGCGTTGGATGAGGAACAATCGAGGAGGTTGATCACCGACATCGTCTCCTGAGGAGGCCACTGTGTGGCGCAAGAGCAGCTACAGCCCTGATGGCGACAACTGCGTGGAGATCGGTTCGGGGGTTGGTGTCCGGGACAGCAAGGCACCCGCCACCCACATCCCGGTGTCGCCGTCGGCCTGGGCCGCGTTCCTCTCCTCGGCCAAGCTCGATCACTTCGAGCCATTCCAGAACTGAGCCGTTTCGCTTAGGGTGGCACGCCATGACAACGAGGTCGTGGTGGGGCTGGGGCAGCGTCGAGGACGCCGTCACCCCCGATGAACGCCGTGCGCTGGTCGACCGGGTCCGGGCGGTGCTGCCGGACGCGGACCTGACGTTCCACTCGCCACCGGACCCGTCGTCGCTGGACGTACCCAAGTCGCGGATCCAGCCGCCGAGCGACCTCTACTCCACTGACCTGATCGACCGGCTCGGCCACGCACGCGGGCAGGCGTACCGCGATGTCACGCGCAACCTCGCCGGGGACGTCGGGCCGTTGCCGGACGCCGTCGCCCGTCCGCGCACCGAGCAGGACGTCGTGGACGTCCTGGACTGGTGCGGTGAGAACGACGTCGCGGTGATTCCGTTCGGTGGTGGCACTTCCGTCGTGGGCGGGGTCGAGCCACGTGACCTCGATCGGGTCGTGACGCTGGATCTCTCCAAGCTGGACCAGGTGCTGGAGGTCGATCTCGTCAGCCGGGCCGCGCGCATCCAGGCCGGAGTGCTGGGACCGGCGCTGGAAGCCCAGTTGAAACCACACGACCTCACGCTGCGGCACTTCCCGCAGTCGTTCGAGTTCTCGACGCTCGGCGGCTGGCTCGCGACCAGGGCCGGCGGTCACTACGCCACGCTCTACACGCACATCGACGACCTGACCGAGTCGCTGCGGGTCGTCACGCCGCAGGGGATCTCCGAGTCGCGGCGGCTGCCGGGGTCAGGGGCAGGGCCGTCGCCCGATCGCCTTTTCCTGGGCTCCGAAGGCACTTTGGGGGTGATCACCGAGGCGTGGATGCGGTTGCAGGCGCCCCCGGTTCATCGCGCCGGGGCCTCGGTGCGGTTCGCGTCGTGGGAACGTGCCGTCGAGGCGGCACGGCTGATCGCGCAGTCCGGGTTGTATCCGGCGAACTGCCGTCTGCTGGACCCCGCGGAGGCGTTCCTCAACGCCGGGTCGGCACAGGCCGTGCTGGTGCTCGCGTTCGAGTCCGCTGATCATCCGGTCGACGGGAAGCTCGCCCGTGCGCTGGAACTCTGCGGTGGCGGCGAGGTCGTGGAGGGCGCGGCGCAGCAGTGGCGGAAGTCGTTCCTGCGCATGCCTTACCAGCGGGACGCGATGGCGCAGCACGGGATGATCACCGAGACGTTCGAGACGGCGTGCACCTGGGACCGGTTCGCTGAGCTGCACGCGTCCGTTGTGGAGGCGGCGACGGCGGCGTTGCGGGAGGTGTGCGGCATCGGTGTCGTCACGTGCCGCTTCACCCACGTCTACCCGGACGGCCCCGCGCCCTACTACGGGATCTACGCGCCGGGCCGGTGGGGCAGCCTCACCGCGCAGTGGGACGAGATCAAGGCCGCCGTGTCCGAGGCGCTGATCAGCGCCGGCGGCACCATCACCCACCACCACGCCGTCGGCCGCGACCACATGCCCTGGTACCTGCGGCAACGTCCGGACGTGTTCGGCGCGGCGTTGTCCGGCGCCAAGGCCGCGCTCGACCCTCAGGGCCTGCTCAACCCAGGTGTCCTCACCACACGATCGACCTGAGGATGAGCGCCGCGATGAACACCACGGTGAACGCCAGGTCCAGCCCGAACCCGCCGAACCGCAGCGGCGGCAGCACCTTCCGCACTGGCGCGAGCACCGGTTCGGTGATCCCGTGCGTCACCCGGCGCACCTTCCACACCCAGTCACCCCGTGCCTGCAGGGTGACGGCCCAGTCCACGATCATCCGGCCGATCATCACGAGGATGAACAGCGTCAAGAGCCACCCGAGCACGAAGCCGACAACGCCGAACAAGATGGCCTCCTATATGTCCTGTACGTCCATGAAGCCACACGAATCTGAGAGGCGCCTGGCAACTCGCTGAGACAGTATTCAGAGCGTGGCGTACGACGAAGGACTGGCACACCGCCTCGGCGAGTCGCTCGGCGGCCTGCCCGGCATCAACGCGAAGAAGATGTTCGGTGGCATCGCGTTCCTCTGGCACGGAAACTTGCTGGTAGGAGTGATGGGCGACGACCTGATCGCCCGCGTGGGCCCCGAAGCGCAGGAAGACGCGCTCGCCCAGCCGGGCGCGCGCGTCTTCGACTTCACCGGCCGGCCGATGAAGGGGTGGGTGATCGTGGCGGGAGAGGCGGTCGCGGAGGACGAGGCGCTGGAGGACTGGATCGCGCGGTGCCGCGAGTTCGTGGAAGAGCTACCGCCGAAGTGACGGGGTTCAGAACCGCACCAGAGGACCTCCCGTGAAGAACTCGTAGACGAAGTTCACGAAGAAGAACCCGAAGAACACCACGTTCAGCACCAGGATCACGTGGTGCCACCACCGCGGCCGGGCCGGGCGCGGCAGCCGGGAGTTCAGGTACATCAACGCGAACGGGAACATCAACGCGCCCAGGTTCGACATGTTCGCCGAGATCTGCACGAGCTCCACCGGCAACGCCAGGTGCAGCGCGACGCCGATGATCACCAGCACGAGCAGCATGAACGGGTAGTAGAACCGGCGCGGGTCGTCCTCGATCCGCTGGCGCAGCCGGGGCGAGACCGCGTGCGCGGCGTCGGTGAAGTTGCGCACGAGTGCCTCGAAGATGCCGAGCTGCGTGGAGAACAGCACCAGCACGCCCACCACCAGCATCAGGTAGAACATGCCCTGGCCGTACAGGATCCCCAGCTGTTCCGCGGAGAACGTCGGCACGTTCGCCGCGGTCGGTTGCTTCCCGGACACGGCGACGATGTGCGCCATGAGCACGGTCGGCAGGAGCATGCCGAGCATCGCGCCGACGAAGAACACCGCCCACTGGTCGATCAGCAGCAGCCGGTACCAGCGGCGCCACAGCGAGGCGTTCGCCGGAGTGTCCACAAAGGTCACACCGACCGGTCGCACGTCGACCTTCCCACCGCGCATGCCCGCGAGGTAACCCACGTGGTGGCCCATCCCGTAACCCTTGTCGCGGTAGTGGTTCATCGCGTACCAGTTCAGTCCGGACGCCAGCGCGGTGAACCCGGCGAGCCCGCCCAGCTGTGTCGCGGTGATGCCGGCGGGAGGCGCGGCCGGGGTCACCAGGCCGCGCAGGCCCTCGGACCACGTGGAGAACGGCACGATCAGGACCGTGACGATGATCAGGACCAGCAGCAACGTGCCGACGAGCACCCAGTTCGTGAGCTCCAGGGCCCGCGACACCTTGCGGGCGCCCGCGGTGATCAGGAAGACGACGACCAGCAGGCCGATGGCGAGCAGCCGCACGTACTCGATCTCGTCCGGCCGGTAGCCGCGGCCGGTGATCAGCGCGAAGAGTCCCTGTCCGGCGCCCGCCGCCCAGCCGCCGAAGATGAACGCGAAGTAGAAGACCAGCAGCGACACCGGCACCCAGAACTTCCAGCCCGGCGGCACCCTGCCCCAGCCCACGACCGGGACCTCGCCGGTCGCCACGACGTAGCGCGCGATCTCCACGTTGTAGAACGTCTGCAGCAGCGCCGACACGGTGATCACCCAGCCGATGCCGACGAAGCCGAACTTGCCGACGGCCTGCGGGCCGAGCAACCACTCGCCGCTGCCGATCGAGATGCCGAGCGCGATCAGGCTCGGGCCGATCACGAACTGGACCACCTGCCGCGGCCCCAGTTTCCCAACCTTGAAGACTTCCTCGGGTGCCGGCAGGTCAGCCACGTCCAGCGGCGGCCTGCTCACTCCGATCTGCATCGACGACCCTGATGACGGCACTGTCGACCTCCCGACACGTCGGGGAACGGAACCTCCCACTCTCCCGACGTGCCAGGCGATCGGTCAACAGCTCAGCCAGCCGCGTTCACCGCGTCGTCCGCGAACACCCAGCCGTGCCCGATGGCGTCCGCGCCCCACGTCTCGACCAGTGGAGCACCGGTCCGGTGCGTGACGGTCACCGAGCCCGGCGCGAGAGGCGTCGCCGACGCTTCCAGCCGGCGTTCCAGCTCACCGGGCCCCCACGACGCGGGATCGGTGAGCGTGCCCGTCGCGGCGTCCGCATTGGACAGTCCGGGGTTCTGCTCCAGCATCAGCGCCACCACGCCGGCCACGGCCGGGCTGGAGAAGCTGGTGCCGCTCATGAAGAGGTACTGGAACGGTGCGGCGGAGGCGTTGTCCGGCGTGGCCTTCGCAGCGCAGGTGCGGTTGTTCGTGGACGGCGTGACCTGGCCGTCCTTGTACAGGTTCACGCACGGGTACGGCAGCAGCAGGTAGCGGCCCTCCGACACGACGTCCAGGTACTGGCCTGCCTTCTGCCGCGACGAGAACCCCGTCACGTACACCTCGGACACGCCTGTCTCCGGCACGTCGTCCAGCCACCACGTCTTGTCGGGGTAGTCGTTCCACTGCCGTGTCCAGCCGCCCGCGCCGACCGAGACGACCGGCTCGTACGCGGCCGGGAAGCCCATGCCCGCGTCGCCCTCGTTGCCCGCGGACGCGACCACCACGACGCCCGCCTTGACCGCCGCGTCCAGCGCCGCCTTCTCGACGGCGTCGAGGCCGGCGCCGCCCAGCGACGCGTTGATCACGACCGGCTGGCGCGGATTGGCCTTCTTCAACGACGTCACGTAGTCGACGCCGGCGTTGATGGCGCTGCCGAAGCAACCGATCGGCTCGCACACCTTCACCGGGATGACCTTGGCTCCTGGCGCCACGCCGGGGATCCAGCGAGTGCCGGGAGAACCCGTCGCGTAGCCGGTGCCCCAGCCGCCCTCGTTGGTGTCGTCCGCGAAACGATGACCGGTGATCGTCGCGGCGGTCGCCATGCCGTGCGGGTCGCTGCCCGAGTCCCACTGGTTGTCGTTGGGGTTGCCCAAGACGCCCAGGAACGCGCGCGCCTTGTCGGTCAGGACGTCGCTCTCGACGAAGTAGTCGCGCCAGTTCGGGTAGAAGCCGGAGTCGAGCACCGCCACCCACACGCCCGTTCCGGTCCGCGACACGTTCTCCAGATCCATCTGGTCGTGCCAGTACGGGGCGTTCGGCAACGGGGCCGCCGCCGGGTCGGAGAAGGCCGCGAGTGTGCGGATCGGGTCCGGGCTCACCGACGTCACGAACGGCAGCGCGCGCACCGACGCGATCTTGGAGCTCGGGATGGCGGCGGCCGCGCCACCGAAGTTGCGGTAGGTCGTGTGCAACTGGGCACCGGCGGCCTTCAACTGGTCGACCTGGGCGGTGGTCAGCGGAGTGGCGCTGCCGATGAGGTATCCGGACGGCGCGGCAGGAGCGGCTGTCGCGGCAGCGCCCCAGGTGACCAGCACCAGGGCGGCGGCAGCCGGGAGAAGACGTCTCATGTGGACTCCCTGGATCAGCCCCGACCCGGAGTCGGTTATACGCCGAACGGCTGCCCGCCGAAAGGTCCAGCCGGAGAGTCGTGCCGACAACCGACTTTCGGACGTGTCGAGCGATCGTGCGGCTACGTAGCGTGCCCCTCCGGATCCGAGGAGGGGACGAAGTGCGAAGAGTTCTGGCGGGAGCAGCGGTGTTCACGCTCGTCACGGCAGGCCTGGTCACCCCGGCCACCGCGACGCCGCCCGCGCAGCCCGAGAAGCAGGAGACGCGGCAGTCCGACGAGCAGCCCCACGAGCTGGAGATCAAGCGCCGCGCGTTGAAGCAGCAGGCGCTGGCCGACGTGCTGACCGGTCAGGCGACGACCGAGAAGCGCGGCACCAGCACCGTCGCGAAGGTCGGCAAGAAGCAGAACAAGGACCAGTACGTCGAGCTCAAGCGGGAGAAGACCGACAAGATCTTCGTCATCCTCGCGGAGTTCGGCAACGAGCGGCACCCGGACTACCCGGACCGCGACACGAACCCGAACACGCCGGGCCCGCAGCGGTTCGAAGGGCCGGTGCGCAACCAGATCCCCGAGCCCGACCGGGCCGTCGACAACACCACGATCTGGCACCCGGACTTCAGCCGCCAGTACTTCCAGGACCTCTACTTCTCCCGCAAGAAGGACGCCAACTCCGTCGCGAACTTCTACGACAAGCAGTCGAGTGGCCGGTACACGGTCTCCGGCACCGTCACCGACTGGGTCAAGGTCAAGTACAACGAGGCCCGCTACGGCCGCAGCAACGGTTACCCGTGCGGCGACAACATCTGCAACAACTCGCGTGAGCTGATCAAGGACGCGGTCACGCAGTGGGTCGCCGACCAGCAGGCGGCGGGCAGGACGACCGCGCAGATCAAGGCGGCGCTGGCCGAGTACGACGTGTGGGACCGCTACGACTACGACGCCGACGGTGACTTCAACGAGGCCGACGGCTACATAGACCACCTCCAGATCGTGCACGCCGGTGGCGACCAGGCCGACGGTGACCCGTGGCAGGGCGAGGACGCGCTCTGGAGCCACCGCGGGTACGCGTTCAAGAACTACTCGACCGGTCCCGGCACCAACAAGCTCGGTGGCGCGCAGATCGGCGACACCGGCATCTGGGTCGGCGACTACACCGTGCAGCCCGAGAACGGCGGCGTGAGCGTCTTCGCGCACGAGTTCGGCCACGACCTCGGCCTGCCGGACCACTACGACACCGCCGGCGGCTCGAACGGCGTCAACTGGTGGTCGATCATGGCCCAGAACCGGGTGAGCGGCCCCGGCGAGGTGCCCGGCGAGCGCGCCAACGAGTTCTCCGCGTGGGACAAGCTGCAGCTCGGCTGGCTCGACTACGAAGTCGCGGTCGCGGGCCAGGAACGCGTCTTCGAACTCGGCCCGCACGAGTACAACTCGGCGAAGGCCCAGGGGCTCGTCGTGGTGCTGCCGGACATCTCCAAGTCGTTCGACTACGGCGCACCCTTCGCGGGCAGCAAGATGTGGTGGAGCGAGAAGGGCAACGACCTCGACAACTCCATGACGGTCCCGCTGGACCTGCGCGGCAAGTCGACGGCGTCGCTGTCGTTGAAGGCCCGTTACGACATCGAGGTGGACTACGACTACCTCTACGTCGAAGCGTCCAATGAGGACGGCAGCTGGACCCAGCTCGACGGCGTGGCGAACGGCGCGCCCTTCCAGCGCGACTCGGCCGACGCGCCCGCGTTGAGCGCGTCGTCCGGTGGCCAGTGGGTCGACCTGACCGTCCCCCTGGACGCCTACGCGGGCAAGCAGACCAAGCTGCGCCTGGCCTACCGGACTGACGGTGCCCTTGCGCTGCAAGGTTTCTTCGCGGACGCCATTTCGGTCGTCGCCGACGGCACCCCGGTGCTCACGGACGGTGGTGAGACCGCCGGCGTGTGGACCACGCGTGGATTCCGTACGACCGAGGGCAAGGAAACCAAGGCGTTCGACCAGTTCTACATCGCGTCGAACCGAACCTACGAGTCGTACGGCAAGTACAACAAGACCGGTCCGTACCGCTACAGCTTCCCGGACAAGCCCGACTACGTGGAGCACTTCCCGTACCAGGACGGCCTGCTCGTGTCGCTGTGGAACACCTCGTTCCTCGACAACAACGTCAGCGAACACCCTGGTGAGGGCCTGATCCTGCCGATCGACGCCAACCCGGCGCCGCTCTACAACCTGGAGGGTCAGCGCTGGTCGACGGCCGTCGGCGGCTACGACGCGCCGTTCGGGCTGCAGAAGTCGGACTCCTTCACGTTGCACGTCAACGGCAAGGCGTCCTACATCCGCGGCGCCGCGGCCCAGCCGACGTTCGACGACACCAAGCAGTTCTGGTTCGCCGAACAGCCCAACGCGGGCGTGAAGCTGCCCGCCGTCGGCGTCGGACTTCGTGTTCTCCGTCAGTCCGGCACGTCGATGACGGTGAAGTTGTTCAAGACGAAGTAGCTTGGTCCGATGACCGCTGCTTCAGACATGCTGGCCGTCGCCGTCGAAGAGGCGCGGATGGGACTCGCCGAGGGCGGAATCCCCATCGGCGCGGCGCTCTTCGACGGCGACGGCCGTCTGCTGGGCCGGGGCCACAACCGCCGCGTGCAGGACGGCGACGCCTCCATGCACGCGGAGACCTCGGCCTTCCGCAACGCCGGCCGCCAGCGCGGCTACCGCGGCACCACGATGGTCACGACCCTGTCGCCGTGCTGGTACTGCAGCGGCCTGGTCCGCCAGTTCGGCATCTCCCACGTGCTGATCGGCGAGGCCACGACGTTCTACGGCGGCCACGACTGGCTGGCTGAGCACGGAGTGGGCATCACGGTCGTCGAGGACCCCGAGCTGATCTCGCTGATGACGTCGTTCATCGCCGAGCGGCCCGAGCTCTGGTACGAGGACATCGGCCAGGATTGATGCTTTGCGCTGGAGCGCGCTCCAGGTCGTAGCGTGGATGTATGGCTTCTGTGCTGATCACCGGCGCGAACAAGGGCCTGGGCCTCGAGTCCGCCCGCCAGCTCGTTCGCGCCGGTCACACCGTGTGGTTGGGCAGCCGTGACCCGTCGCTCGGACAGGCCGCCGCCGAAGAAGTAGGCGCACGCCCCGTCCAGCTCGACGTCACCTCGGACGCGTCGGTGGCCGCCGCGGCTTCCGTTGTCGAGTCCTTGGACGTGCTGATCAACAACGCCGGCATCGCTCCCGAGTGGACCGAGTCGGGCGTGGTCGGCGCGGCGGACGTCACGGCGGATCTGATGCGGGAGACGTTCGAGGTCAACCTGTTCGGGATGGTCCGGGTGCTGCACGCTTTTCTGCCGTTGCTGGAGCGGTCCGCGGCGCCTGTCGTGGTGAACGTGAGCAGCCGGCTGGCGTCTTTGGCCACGGCCGCCGCTGGTGGCGGGTATCCCGGGGTGGCCTATCCGGTCTCGAAGGCCGCGGTGAACATGGTCACCTTGCAGTACGCGAAGGCGTTCCCCCAGATGCGGATCAACGCTGTCGAGCCCGGGTTCACCGCCACCGATCTGAATCGGGGGACCGGACGCCAGACCGTGGAGCAGGGCGCCGAGATCATCGTGCGGATGGCGCAGATCGGACCGGACGGGCCGACGGGTGGTTACTTCGACGCCGAGGGCCCTCTGCCCTGGTAGAGCTAGGTGTAGCGCTCCACCGCCTCGTCAACCGACCCCAGGATCGTGAACACCGAGTCCAGCCCCGTCGCCTCGATCGGCCGCAAAGCCGCCCGCGTCGAAGCCACCACGACGAACTCCACCGAGGCACGGGAAGCGCGTTGCTGCCCGAGCACGAGGGCTTCCAGGCCGGCCGAGCCCAGGAACTTCACCCCGGCCAGATCGACGACGACAGCCCGTTGATCAGGCACCACGTGGTTGTCCAGGGGCGAGGTCAGCTCGCTGCTGGAGGTCGTGTCGAGTTCGCCGGACACATGCAGCACGACGACGTCGGGTGCGATCCGGTCGACGACGACGGAGGCCAGAGCGGTGGGGTCGGGCACGCTGTCTCCCTTCGAGGAAAAGCTTCAGCACCCCACGTTAACCCGGCTCTGCGGCACCAGCCAGCGACCCCTCAGCGAGGTGCGGCCTGCCTGCAGGGACGAGTGGACGTGCTGGGTCAGGCGTGCGTGCAGTTCGTGGCACACGGTGAAGCCGAGGCGGATGTCGTCCGGCGGGCATTGGACGGGCAGGAGTTGGGCGAACGGGTCGCCGCCGATGGTGTCCACGGCGGTCAGGAAGCCGACCAGGGCTCCCACCAGGCGTTGGTGCAGGCCGAACAACGACATCGCGTTCACCAGAGCGAGCGTGGGCGCGGGCATCTCGTCCACCCCGACAAAACAATCCAGGTCGCGCAACGTCATGGTGAACAGCACCGAGTGTGTGCGTTCGGAGCGTGCGCCGTATGCGTCGCCTTGGATGTCGCGCAGCACTGAGCGCATTTCGCGGCGCGGTTGCCAGAACGCGTGGTGCTTGCGGAGTTCCGAAAGGCCCTCGTCCGACAGCACGGCGGGCTGGGTCGACTCGGTCAGCGTGCGCAGTGCGGCTTCCCAGCGTGCTTCCAGCGCCAGGTGGAACTGGGTCAGGAAGGTGTTGTCCTCCCAGGCCGGGTCGACGTCGTCGAAGCCGCGTGTCCGGAGTTCGTAGCAGATCCACAACGACAGCTGCAGGTCGTCGTCCAGCCACGCGTCCCTGGTACCTCCGCTGACGAGCAATGCCGGCCGCGGCAGCGGTGTGGCGCGCAGAGCGGCGACCAGTGCGGCGCTCATGTGGCCGCGGGGAGCAGGGAGGCGCATCAGTCAGGTTTCCTCACGCGTTCGGGCGATCAGCATGTCCACAAGGGACTCGGGGTCCGGGCAGCGTCGTTGCCGAGCGGCACCACAGCCGTTGTGGCGCAACCAGTCCATCTGCTGCTCCACAGTAGACAGAGTGCCACGATCGCGCAGCGCGACCGCGACGTGCTCGACGAGCTCCAGTGCCCGGTCGAACGCGGGGGAGAGTTTTCCGGTTTGTGGATCGGCGGCCAGTCCGTCGACCCCGTCGCGCGACGCCCGCCAATATGCCGCTCGCAGCACGGAATCGTCCACCCGCTGTTCGGAGGGTTCCGATACGACGAGGGCTCGGATCAGCTCCGCGAGCACCGCGACTTCCGTTGCCAGTTGCGGAATGTCCGCGACGCGCACTTCAACCGTCGGATGATCGGCCGACGGTCGCACGTCCCAGTAGACCATCGCCCGGTCCAGCAACGCCTGCGTCGAGATGATCGCGTCGACGGTCCGGTCGTAGTGCTCGGGGCCGTTCCACTCCGGCGGCGGACCGCTGACCGGCCAGCGCGACCACACCATCGACCGCCAGCTCGCGTACCCGGTGTCCTCGCCCTCGTAGATCGGGGAGTTCGCGCTCAACGCCAGCAACGTCGGCAGCCACGCCCGCAGTTTGTTCGACGCCGCCAGTGCTTCGGCCGTCGACTCGAC
Organism: Lentzea kentuckyensis; assembly: GCF_002150765.1. GTDB lineage: Bacteria > Actinomycetota > Actinomycetes > Mycobacteriales > Pseudonocardiaceae > Lentzea > Lentzea kentuckyensis. Next base: position 22,953 of record NZ_MUYM01000087.1, on the reverse strand, counting down.
ACCCACGTGCACGTGCAGCCCGCACGCACCCTGCCCGATGACGAGTCGCCGGTGGGAGTACTCGATCTGGTGATACCGGGGGTCATCGGATCCGGGCGGCGGACCTGCCTCGCCGATCGGCGGCATGCCGGTCGCCACCAGTCGGCACCCGGCTTTGTCGGCAGCCTCCACCAGCACTCGCCGACCCTGCCTGACCTGCTCGGACAGTTCCTCGAAGGAGTGCGTGACGCCGGTGGCGATCTCGATCTGGAACGGTGTCAGCTCGCCCTGCACGTCGAGGTCGCCGGGCGCGCGGGAGAGCTCCCGGACTCGGGGCGCCAGGGCTACCGGCCGTCGCGACTCGGGATCGACGAGCAGGAACTCCTGCTCCACTCCGACCGTGTAGTGATTCATCGGCGAGCGGGTACCCGCATCTCGTGCTGATCAACCACGAGGTGGCCGAATGAGACTCCGCCGCAGCGCCACGTCCGGTCCCGGCTGGACGCGGGTGAAGCACGGCAAGGGCTTCCGGTACCTGGACGCCCACGGCCGACCCCTCCCGCCCGATGCCGTCGCACGGGTGAAAGCCCTGGTCATCCCACCTGCGTGGCGCGAGGTGTGGATCTCCCCGCACCCCAACGGGCACATCCAGGCCGTCGGTTACGACGACGCCGGCCGCCGCCAGTACCTCTACCACGAGCAGTGGCGCACCGACCGGGACGCCGAGAAGTTCGACCGGGTCCTCGAACTGGCCCCGCGCCTGAAGAAGTTCCGCGAGCAGATCGAGCAGGACATGAAGTCGCGCGGCCGCAAGCGTTTGCTCGCCATCGCCCTGCGCATGCTCGACCTGGGTGTGTTCCGGGTAGGCCACGAGGAGTACGCCGAGGACAACGGTACGCACGGCGTCGCCACCCTGCTCTGCGAACACCTCAGCGTGCGCGGCGACAGCGTCAGGTTCCGCTTTCCCGCCAAGCACGGCGTGGAGGTCGACGAGGAGATCACCGACCCGCGACTCGCCCGAGCCGTCCGGACGCTGCTCAAGGACCAGACCCCGGACTGCCGCGTCTTCGAGCTCACCGCCGACGACATCAACGAACGCTTCCGCGAACTGGTCGGCGAGCAGTTCAGCGCCAAGGATCTCCGCACCTGGCATGCCACCGTCCGGGCCGCCCAGGCGTTCGCCCATGCCCTCGAAGAGCGCGGCAAGCCTTCGAAACGAGCGATCAGCACGGTGATGAAGGAAGTGGCGCAGGACCTGGGCAACACGCCGGCCGTCGCACGGAAGTCCTACGTGGACCCACGCCTGACGGAAGCGTTCGAACGCGGTGAGGTCATCGGCAACGGCGACCCGGAGCGAGCGGTGCGGAAACTGCTCAAACGGTCTTGAGCGCCGCCACTCGGTCGCACTGCCGGCACCAGGCGGCACCCTGCGCCGCGGCCAGCGAGGCGAACCCGGCGAACAGGTGCAGCGCGTTGCTCCCGGGGTTGACGTTCAGGAAGTTGACCACCTGGTCGTCGTAGCGGGCCAGCCCCAGGCCGAACGTCACCAGGAACAGCACGGCGGTCAGCAGCCCGACGCCGCTCAACGCCTTCAGGCGCGGCGCCGCCAGCAGCAAGGCCGCGCCGAACGCGAGGTGCAGCGTGTTCTGCAGCGGGTTGACGCGCAGCCCGACGACCCAGGTGTCGGACTCGCTGGCGAACGGCGAGAAACCGGTGACGAAGAAGCCGGCGATCCCCCAGAGCGTGAGCAGGGCACCAGTGCTGATCGCCAGCTTCTGGGGCCACCGCAACCGGTTCATGCGGTCAGTATCGCGAAAACCGGACATTCCCGCTCGCCCATTTCAGTCCTCCGCCAGCAGGTCGTGCCGCAACTGCTCCAGCGACTTGGTCAACAACCGCGACACGTGCATCTGGGAGATCCCGACGCGGCGCGCGATCTCCGTCTGGGTGAGGCGGCCGAAGAACCGCAGCACCACGATGGTCCTCTCGCGTCGAGGGAGGCCCCGCAGCATCGGCTGCAGGGCCTCGTGGATCTCGACGCCTTCCAGAGCTGGGTCGTCCGCTGTCGAGCCTTCCAACGAGTCGAGGGACGCGAACGCCACGTTCTTCTCGACGCGCAGGCCCTCGTAGACGTCCGACAGCGAGATCCCCAGGTGCCGGGCGATCTCGGAGGGAGTGGGAGATCGCCCGGTCTTGTGCGACAGTTCGGCGGTGGCACCGTCGATGGAGTCGCACAGCTCTTTCAACCTCCGCGGCACTCGCACCGCCCAGCACTGGTCGCGGAAGTGGCGCCGCACCTCGCCGGTGATCGTGGGCACGGCATAGGACAGGAAGTCCGTCTGCCGGCCCACGTCGAACCGGTCGATGGCGTTGATCAGCCCGACCGCGGCGACCTGCGCGAGGTCCTCCATCGGCTCGCCGCGTTCGCTGAAGCGGCGAGCGATGTGCCGGGCGAGCGGGAGGTACTCGCGCACCAGCCGGTCACGCAACGCGTAGTAGCGCGACGAGTCACGTGACGTGCGCGCGAGTTCCTCGAACGCCGTGTGTTGGTCGGGCGTCAACGTGCACCGCGATCAGACCTGCGGCGGCGGCGTGACGTCGCCTCGCCACGCGCCGGTCTCGATGCCGCGGTTCTCGATGAACTCCTTGAACCGCTTCAGGTCACCTTCGACCCGATGGCCCACGACGCCGAGCGCCGCGCCGGCCTTCTCCGTGATGGTCTCGGGGTCGTACTCCATCTGGAGGTGCACCCGAGTCGTGTCGTTGTCGAGCCGGTGGAACGTCACCACGCCACCCTGCGGCGGTCCGTCGACCGTGGTCCACGCGACGCGCTCGTCGGGGTGCTGCTCGGTGATCTCCGCGTCGAACTCGCGGACGACACCGCCGATCTTCGTGGTCCAGTGAGTCCTGGTCGGCGTGACCTGGTCGATCTTCTCGACGCCGTCCATGAACGCCGGGAAGGATTCGAACTGGGTCCACTGGTTGTAAGCGGTGCTCACGGGCACGTGGACGTCCACCGACTTCTCAATGGTGGTCACGAAACCTCCTCCTTCAATTGGTGTCGGGAGGTGAGTACCCGCGTCACGCGCCGTTACACATCGGCCACAGGTCCACTCTGGATGGTCACGCAAAGTGCTGGACCAATCGCCACCTGCACATCACGAAATCACCCACAGTGGTCAAATCGGCTGTGATCCACGTCATACCACCTGCATACTGCTCGGTATGTCAGGGGCCCCCTAGGAGGCGCTGGTGCTCGAGGCGAACAACCTTGAGGTTGTCTACGACGACGTGATGCTGGTGCTCCGGGGCGTGAGCCTCAAGGTGCCCCAGGGCAAGGTCGTCGCCCTGCTCGGAGCCAACGGAGCTGGGAAAACAACCCTGATGAGGGCCTTCAGCGGGCTCCTCGACGTGCACGACGGCAAGGTCACCAAGGGCTCGATCACGCTCGACGGTGAACCGATTCACCGCCTCTCACCGGCGAAGATCGCCGACCGGGGCATCAAGCAGGCGCTGGAGGGCCGCAGGATCCTCGCCGAGCTCACCGTCGAGGAGAACCTCAAGGTCGGCGGGCACGCCCGTCCCAAGGGCCTCAGGAGCAACCTGGAGCGTTGCTACGAGCTCTTCCCGCGACTCGAAGAACGGCGAAGACAGAGCGCCGGTTACCTGTCCGGTGGCGAGCAGCAGATGCTCTCGATCGGCCGGGCCCTCATGTCCGAACCCTCCTACCTGCTGCTCGACGAGCCCAGCCTCGGCCTCGCGCCGTTGCTCGTGCAGCAGATCCGCGACCTCGTCGTGAAGATCAACGAACAGGGCACCACGGTCCTGCTGGTCGAGCAGAACGCCAGCATGGCGCTCTCCATCGCCGACCACGGCTACGTGCTGGAGACCGGCAAGGTCGTCATGGACAAGCCGGCGGAGGCGCTGCTCGCCGACGACGACATCCGCGAGTTCTACCTCGGCCTCGGCACCTCCTCGTTCCGTGCGGTCAAGCACTACAAGCGCAGGAAGCGGTGGCTGTCGTGAGCGTCCTCGAAGTCGCCGGCATCAGGCTCGCGTTCGACGGGGTCGTGGCCGTCGACGGGGTGTCGTTCACCGTCGAGGAGGGCGAGCTCTTCGCGATCATCGGACCGAACGGCGCCGGCAAGACCTCCATCTTCAACGTCCTGAGCGGCGTCTACCGGCCGCAGCAGGGCGCCGTGCGGTTCCTCGACCAGGACCTCGTCGGCAGGCGCCCGCACCGGATCGCGGCCGGCGGCATGGCCCGCACGTTCCAGAACATCGAGCTGTTCTCTCACCTCACCGTCGTCGACAACCTGATGCTCGGCCGCCACAACCACATGAGGTACGGCGCTCTCTCGGCGTTCTTCTGGCTCGGCAAAGCACGAAACGAGGAGCTGAAGAACCGGGCCGCGGTCGAGGACGTGATCGACTTCCTGGAACTGGAGCAGTGGCGCCGGTTCCCGGTCGGCCTGCTGCCCTACGGCGTGCAGAAGCGCGTCGAACTGGGCAGGGCGCTCGCGATGGAGCCGAAGCTGCTGCTGCTCGACGAGCCGGTCGCTGGCATGAACGTCGAGGAGACCGAGGACATGGCCCGGTACATCCTCGACGTCCGCGAGGAGCTGAACATCCCCATGATCATGGTGGAGCACGACATGGGCCTCGTGATGGACCTGGCCGACCGCGTGATGGTCATGGACTTCGGCCGCCCGATCCGCACCGGCACCCCCGCCGAAGTGCAGCAGGACCCCGACGTCATCCGCGCTTATCTCGGCGAGCAGCACCGGAGCGTGACGCCATGACAACGACCGTGGTCACCAGGGTGAAGCACCGGGCGGCCAGCACGCCGCACCAGATCGCGTTGCGGGCCAAGGACTTCGGCATCTGGCAGGAGGTCGACTGGGCCTGCTACTGGGCGAACGTCGAACTGGTGGGCCACGCGTTGCTCGCGCTCGGCGTGCAACCGGGCGACCGCGTGGCGATCCACTCGGAGAACCGGCGCGAGTGGCTCTACGCCGACCTCGGCATCGTCGCGGCGCGCGGCGTCACGGTCGGCCTGTACCCGACGAACCCGCCGTCCGAGGTCGCCTACCTCCTGTCGCACTCCGGCGCGCGGATCCTCATCGCCGAGGACCAGGAACAGGTCGACAAGGCGTTGCTGGTGCTGGAGGACACGCCCGACCTGGAGTGGATCGTCTACCTCGAACCACGTGGCGTCAAAGGGCGTTACGACAACCCGAAGCTGATGTGGTGGGACGACTTCCTGGCGCTCGGCGCGGCGCATCGCGACGAGTTCGGGGCCGATCTCGCCGAACGGATGGCGCAGACCGAGCCGGACGACGTGATGACGTTGATCTACACGTCGGGCACCACCGGGCCGCCCAAGGGCGCGATGCTCACCGTGGCGAACGTGGAGTTCGCCGTCCAGGTCCTGGTGGAGGGCGGCGGTTTCACTTCGCCACCGCCGTCCTCCACCGATGTCACGCTGTCGTACCTGCCGTTGTGCCACGTGGCCGAACGCATCTTCACCACGTGGTTCAGCTCGGCGAGCGGGGTGCAGGTGCACTTCGCCGAGTCGATCGAGACGGTGCAGGCGAACCTGCGCGAGGTGCAGCCGACGATTCTGTTCGGCGTGCCGCGCATCTGGGAGAAGGTGCTGGCGGGCGTCACGATCGGGGTGTCGTCGGCCTCGTGGCTCAAGCGCTCGGTCACCCGGTTCTGGCTCAGGCGTGCGGAAAGCATCGGCTCGACCCTGGTGCGAACCGGTGGCAGGCACACCACGCAAAGCCGGATGATCTACGCGCTGGGCTGGCTGTTCTGCTTCCGCGCGCTGAAGGCCCGGATCGGCATGCGGCACGTCCGGTACGCGGCGTCCGGTGCCGCGCCGATCGCCCCGGACGTGCTGAAGTTCTTCATGGGCATCGGGGTGCCGATGCACGAGGTCTACGGCATGACCGAGAACACCGCTGTGGCAACGGGAAACCGGCCGGGACGGGTCAAGGTCGGCACGGTCGGCGAGCCGCAGCCCGGCATCGAGTTGCGGATAGACGAGGAGACCGGCGAGATCCTCACTCGGCACGGCGGGACGTTCGCCGGTTACTGGCGTGATCCCGAGTCGACTTCGCGGGTGGTCGAGGACGGCTGGCTGCACACCGGCGACGTCGGCGAATGGGTCGACGACACGCACGTGAAGATCACCGACCGGATGAAGGACATCATCATCACCGCGGGCGGCAAGAACATCGCGCCGTCCGAGCTCGAGAACGCGCTGAAGACCTCCCCGTACATCAAGGAAGCCGTGGTGATCGGCGACCAACGGGCGTACCTGGTGGCGTTGATCGGCATCGAGTACGAGACCGTCGGGCACTGGGCGCAGCAGCGCAAACTCCCTTACACCACCTACCGGGACCTGTCGGAGAAACCGGAGGTCCTGGAACTGGTGCAGCAGATCGTGACCGAGGTGAACGGGAAGTTCGCCACGGTCGAGCAGATCAAGAAGTTCCGGATGTTCCCCAAGGAGCTCGACCACGAGGACGGCGAGCTGACCGCGACGCAGAAGGTGAAGAGATCCGCGCTGGGCAAGATGTTCGACGATCTTGTGGAGAGCATGTATGGATGAGTTTCTCCAATCGTTGATCCGAGGCCTCGGCACCGGGTCCATCTACTCGCTGCTCGCGCTCGGCTTCGTGATCATCTACAAGTCGACGCAGGTGATCAGCTTCGCGCAGCCGGCGTTCATGCTGGCGGGCGCGGTGCTGGTCTCGTACCTCTCGCCCGCGGTGTCGTTCGTCGGCGCGGTGCTGGTCGCGGCCGTGGTGATCGCGGTGCTGGCTTTGGGTGTCGAGCGGACCGTTCTCCGGCCCATGGTCGGCAAACCGGTGTTCGTGGTCGCGATCATCACGATCGGCGTGGACGTCGTGGTCAGGGTCGTGACGAACGCGTTCATCGGCCTGGACGTGCGGCAGGTCGGCGATCCGTGGGGCCTGACGACGATGAACTTCCTGGGCGCCGAGGTGCAGCAGCGGTACCTGGTGATGATCGGGACCACGGCTGTCGTGACGGTCGCGCTGTTCGCCTTCTTCCGGTACTCGCGGATCGGGCTCGCGATGCGGGCCGTCGCGTACGACCAGGAAGTCGCGCTGGCCCAAGGGATCTCGGTCGGGTCGGTGTTCGCGCTGTCGTGGGCTCTGGCGGGTGGACTGGCCGCGTTGGCCGGTGTGTTCGTGGCGACGGGCGCGGGCGTCGACCAGCAGCTGTGGATCGTGGCGTTGAAGGCGTTGCCCGCGATCATCCTGGGCGGCCTCGAGTCGTTGGGCGGCGCGGTGGTCGGCGGGCTCGCGGTCGGGGTGGTCGAGTCGCTTTTCGGCACCTACCAGGGTGATTTCGCGCCCTGGCTCGGCCCGAACTTCGGGCTGGTCGCGCCCTACGCGTTGATGCTGCTCGTGTTGCTGGTCAGACCGTACGGGTTGTTCGGCAAACGGGAGGTGGAACGGCTGTGAAGGGTCGACCTGAGCTGTACACCTCGTATGCGCAGGACATGGCGTTCCTGAACACGCGCCCGAAGCGCGCGTGGACTGGTGGGCTGGTCGTTCTGGCCTTGCTGGTCCCGTTCCTCATCACGGACGACCTGTTGCAGCTGCTCGCGACCGGGTTCGTGGCGGCGATCGGCGCGATCGGGCTGAACATCGTCACGGGCTACGCGGGCCAGGTGTCGTTGGGGCACGCGTTCTTCCTCGCGATCGGTGCGTACACGGGTGCGGCGCTGTCCGGGCCAGAGACCGGGCGGGTGATCGGGTTCGGCATCACGTCGTTGCCGATCTGGCTGCTGGCCTCGGGTTTGGTGGCCGCGTTCTTCGGCGTCCTGGTGGCGCCGGTGGCGGTGCGGTTGCGCGGGCTGTACCTCGCGATCGTGACGCTGGGGCTGGTCTTCCTGGGAGAGCACGTGTTCCGGGAGTGGACGTCGCTGACCGGCGGGCCCGGTGTCGGGCGGCCCGCGGCGATCCCGGAACTCTTCGGGGTGCGGCTGGACCGGGACAACGCGATGTTCACGGCGGCACAACAGCTGTACCTGCTGATGTTCGTGCTGCTGGTGATTTTCGGTGTGCTGGCGCGGAACCTGGTGCGTTCGCGGGTGGGGCGGGCGTTCGCGGCGGTGCGGGACCGGGACCTGGCCGCGTCGGTGATCGGTGTCGACCTGACGAAGTACAAGGTCCTGGCGTTCGCGGTGTCCTCGTTCTACGCGGGTGTCGCGGGCGCGTTGCTGTTCGTGACGAACGGGTTCTTCGATCCCGGTTCGTTCAGTCTTCTGTTGTCAGTGCAGTACATCGCGATGGTGCTCATCGGCGGCGCGGGCACCATCTCAGGGGCGATCATGGGTGCGCTCTTCATCACGCTGCTGCCACGCATCACCAGGGAACTGCCCGCGGTGCTGCCGTTCATCAGTGGTGACGCGACCGGAGGGATCACGGTCTTCCAGGTGGAGGCCGTGCTCTACGGCGTGCTCATCATCGTGTTCCTCATCGTCGAGCCCCGCGGGTTGTTCGGCATCTGGGTCCGCGTCCGCAACTACTGGCGCACCTGGCCGTTCTCGTACTGAGGAGAGAATCCCCATGTCTGGTAAGAGATTGGCAGTGATATTCGTCGGGGCTTTGGCTCTCGCCTCGTGCCGGGGCGGGGACGGCGCCGCGCCGCAGGAGGGCACGGGCGGCATCAAGATCGACGCCGGCGTGACCAAGGAGGCGTGCCCCAACGCCGTCGACAAGTCCAAGGGCTGCATCTACCTCGGCACCATCTCGGACCTCACCGAGGGCCCGTTCAAGACGCTGGCCGTGCCGATCACCGACTCGCAGAAGGCGTTCTGGAAGCGCGTCAACGACAAGGGCGGCATCGGTGGCTACGAGATCGACGTCACCAAGTACGTCAAGGACAACAAGTACAACCCGCAGATCCACAACCAGGTCTACCAGGAGATCAAGAACAACATCCTGGCCATCACCCAGACGTTGGGCTCTCCCACGACCGTGGCGATCCTGCCGGACCTGGAGAACACCCAGATGGTCTCGGTGCCGGCGTCCTGGACGTCGTTGTGGGGCTTCGAGGAGGTCATGCTGGAGTCCGGCGCGAACTACTGCGTCGAGTCGATGAACACCGTCGACTACGCCGTCGACAAGTTGAGCGTGAAGTCCGTGATGGCCGTGCACCTCGCCGGTGACTACGGCGACGACGCGGCGGCCGGTGCGAAGTACGCCGCCGAGAAGCGCGGGCTGACGTTCGAGAACGTGACCACGCAGAGCGGCCAGGACAACCAGGGTGGCGCCATCGACGCCGTCGTGTCGAAGAAGCCCGACCTGGTGGTGCTGACGACCGGCCCGACGGACGCGGCCGTGATCATCGGGCAGGCCGCGGCTCGTGGGTTCAAGGGCAAGTTCATCGGCACCTCGCCGACGTGGAACCCCGGTCTGCTGAAGTCGCCGGCCGCGCCCGCGATCAAGGCGCTGTACCTGCAGTCGGCGCCGTGGAAGGCGTGGGGCACCGAGTCCGTCGGCCACACCGCGATGCGTGCCGCGCTACCCGGCGTGACGCCGAACGACGGTTACACGGCCGGGTGGGTGTGGGCGTACCCGCTGAAGGCCGCGCTGGAGAAGGCGGCTGCCAACAAGGACCTGACGCGTGCCGGTCTGCTCGCCGCCGTGCGCCAGCTCACCTCGGTGGACTACGAGGGCATGCTTCCTTCGGGTGCAGGCAATTTCTCCGCTTCTGCGCAGGATGCACTGTTCCGTCAGACGCTCATCTACCGCCCGGACGACGCTGCTCCGACCGGAGTGACGCTGGTAGAGGACTTCTTCACCGGCAAGACCGCAAAAGATTTCAAGTTCGAGAAGCCCTGCTACCAATGAACCGAACGGGTGACACCTACCTCTGATGACTCGCGTTTCTGGCTAGTCTCGCTGGTGAGATGTTGCTAGGAGGTTGCAGCGGTGTTGACGTGCGTTGAAGTTCGCCGATCCGCGGGAGGCCTCCGGTTGTTCGTCCGTCCCCCGGCCGCGCTGCGCTGGAACGCGCGGCTGGGGTACGAACGGGTGTCGGAGTTGTTGACCGCGATTCGTCAGGTGGAGTCGTGCACGGTGCCGGACGTGGCACTGCGGTACGTGCCCGACCAGCGCACCGGAGAAGCCCTCTTAGCGTGCGACACCGGGTCCATCGTGCTGGACGCCGACGAGGTGTCCGCGTTGCACGACGCGCTGCGCGCACACATGCCGGACCGGATGCGGCCCCTGCCCGTGTAGTCGCTCGGTGCGCGTTCGGCAGGATGTGCCGGGTGACGACCGAACAGACGAGCCAGGCGTACGGGAAGCGAGCCGACGAGTACATCGACGTCGTCGGCACCATCGAGGGCACCGCGCAGATCGACCGCGACCGGATCGGTGCGTGGGCGCGCGAGCACTCCGCCGGGCAGATCCTCGACGTGGGCTGCGGGCCTGGACAGTGGACGAACTGGTTGCACCAGCAGGGAATCGACGTGATCGGCGTCGATCCGACGCCCGAGTTCCTCGACCGGGCGCGGCGCGACTACCCGGACGCCCGGTTCGTGGCCGGCCGTGCCGAAGCACTCGACTTCGCGGGTCTCTCCGGCATTCTGGCCTGGTTCTCGCTGATCCACACGCCCCCGCGGGAGGTGCCGGCGATCCTGGCGCAGTTCGCCGGTTGCATCGAACCCGGCGGCGGCCTGATGCTCGGGTTCTTCGAGGGGCCGGAGCTCGTGCCGTTCGACCACAAGATCATCACCGCGTACTACTGGCCGGTCGACGAGCTCAGCCGCGTGGTCGAGGAGGCCGGTTTCACCGTCACGGGACGCCACGCGCGCGATGAGCCCCCGCATCGGCGGCTGGGCGCGATCACGGCGATCCGCTGCCCATAGGGGCAGCCAACCGTGTCCGCGGGGACGTCGCTGCGCTGATGGTTCCCGGTGCCGTGGCGCGCGATCGTGGACGGTGTGATCCACGAGGTTGACGAGGCTCTGCGCCGCCTGGTCCGCGACGAGGCGTTGCGCGGTTCCGACCTGGACGTCGCGTTCGATGCGCCGACCAAGGACTGGGCCGCGCGGCGCAACGCGCCCACGGTCAACATCTACCTCTACGACATCCGCGAGGACATCAGACGCCGCCAGCGCGGGCTGCTCAACGAGTACGACGCGCAGGGACAGGTCTCGGCGCGGCATCTGCCGCCGCGGCACATGAAGCTGTCGTACCTGGTGACGGCGTGGACACAACGGCCGGAGGACGAGCACCGGCTGCTCTCGGACCTGCTCCTGGGGTTCCTGCGCTACGACGCCGTGCCGCCCGGCCTGCTGAGCGGGTCGCTCGCGGAGCTGGCGCTGCCCGTGCCGATGACCATCGCGTTGCCGCCGCCGGAAGATCGCGCGTTCGCCGACGTGTGGAGTGCGCTGGGCGGTGAGCTGAAGCCGTCGCTGGACGTCGTGGTCTCGGCGCCGGTGTCGTCCGGGCGCAAGTTCGCCGCCGGACCGCCCGCGCGGGAGGGCGTGCAGCTGCAGAGCGGCGGCGATCGCGTGCGACACAACGTTTCCGGCGACGGTGTGTCGATGCGCAAGGTGACGCAATGATCTTCGAGCGCATGGCGGGGCTGGAGCGGCGGATCCGGATGGCGGTGGCGGCGCGCCGGTCGACGGACCCGAACCCGGACGACCCGTTCCGCGGGCTGTACCTGTCGGACGAGGTCATCGAGGCGTTGCTGGACAGCGGAAGGGAACCGTTCGCGCCGTTCGCCGAGACTGCCGCCGACGGCCGGCTCGGCCGGCTGGCCCGGGTCGCCCAACTGTCCGAAGTGGACGTCGAGCTGCTCCTGGTGGCGTTGGCGCCGGACGTCGACAGCAGGTTCGAGCAGTTCTACGGGTATCTGAACGACGACGTGACCCGTCGTCGGGCCACGATCGGGCTGGCGTTGAGGCTGTGCGGGCTCGCGGAGGCCTCGTCTGCGGGCCGTGCTCGCCTCGACCACGGCAGCCCGCTCGTCCGCTGCGGGCTCGTCACCGTGGAGGACCAGGAAAGGCCGTTGCTCAGCCGGTCGCTGCGGGTGCCGGACCGGGTCGGGGCGCACCTGCTCGGGGACGATCGTCCGGACCCGTCGCTCACCGATTTCGTGACGCTGCCGGGAGATCCGGTGCGAATGCCGGGAGCGGACCGGCTGGCCCGCGGTGTCGAGCGCGGTGTGCGACTGGTCTACCTGCGCGAACATCCCGGTGGTGGCGCCGCGGAACTGGCCGCGGCGGCACTGGCACAGGCAGGTTTCCCGGCGTTGCTGGTGGACGCGGCCCGCATGACCGATCCGCTCGCAGTGACGCGCGAGGCGTTGCTGCGCGGTGCGGGGATCATCATCGGCCCGGTCGACGCCCAGTTCACGCTGGATCCGTTGCTGCACGACGAGATTCCGGTGGTCGCGTACGGTTCCGGGGCGTGGGAGCCACGCTGGACGCGGATGCCGCCGCTGCAGCAGGACGCGGTGCAGGTGCCGTTCGACGTGCGGGTGGCGTTGTGGCGCACCGAACTCGACGGCAAGCTGTCAGCCGGCATCGACCCGGCCGAGGTGACCGCGCACTTCGTGCTGGGCCCGACCCAGATCAGCAGGGCGGCGAGCGCGGCCTCGGTCTCGGCGCTCGCGGACGACGGCCTGGTCGACGTGACGCACCTGCGGGCGGGCGCGCGCAGCCAGAACGCGGGCGGGTTGCAACGCCTGGCCCGCCGCATCGAACCGGCGGTGTCGTGGCCAGACCTGGTGCTGCCCGTACCCGTCACCGCACTGCTGCGCGAACTGGCGGCCAGGGCGAAACATCGCGACCGCGTGATCGACGAGTGGCGCATGCGGCCCGGCGGCGGCAGAGGCCGTGGCGTGACGGCGTTGTTCGCGGGCGACTCCGGGACCGGCAAGACGATGTCGGCCGAGGTGATCGCGGCCTCGCTCGGCCTCGACCTCTACACGGTCAACCTCGCGACGGTGGTGGACAAGTACGTCGGCGAGACCGAGAAGAACCTGGAACGGATCTTCGTGGAGGCGGCCGGCGTGAACGGCGTGCTGCTGTTCGACGAGGCCGACGCGATCTTCGGCAAACGCTCCGAGGTCCGCGACGCACACGACCGCTACGCGAACATCGAGAGCGCGTACCTGTTGCAGCGCATGGAATCCTTCGACGGCATCGCGGTGCTGGCGACGAACCTGCGGGCGAACCTCGACGACGCCTTCACCCGCCGCATCGACGTGATCGTGGACTTCCCGCTGCCCGACGCGGACCTGCGCCGCGGCCTGTGGGACCGCTGCCTCGGCGGCGCGGTGCCCCGATCGTCCGATGTGGACCTGGAGTTCCTGGCGGAGTCGTTCGAACTGGCCGGCGGCCACATCCGCTCGGCGGCGGTGACCGCGGCCTACCTGGCCGCCGCGGCCGGACACGTGGTCGGCATGGTCGAGCTGATCGGCGCCGTGGCGCGCGAGTACCGCAAGTTGGGCAGGCTGGTGGGCGAACGAGAGTTCGGCCGCTACTTCGAACTGGCCACCGAACGTCTGGTGGGTTAGGTCATTCACAGGGAGCGGAGATGCGGGGACACGAACACGAGCAGGAGACTTCCTTCCGCCCCAAGGGCGATCGGATGCCGCACGAGGAAACCGATCTGCTGGGCCGCGCCGCCGTGGCCGGACGCCCCGACGTCCTGGGCCCCGCGGGCATGCTCGGCCTGCAACGGGCCGTGGGCAACGCGGGCGTCGGCGCCGTGGTGGAGGAGGAACGCTCACCCGTGCACGACGTCGTCTCGTCCGGCGGCTCGCCTCTGTCGGCGGACGTGCGCGAGGACATGGAAGGCCGCTTCGGTCAGGACTTCTCCGACGTCCGCGTGCACACCGGAGGCGCTGCGCACGACTCGGCGAAGTCGGTGAACGCGCAGGCTTACACCGTCGGCTCGAACATCGTGTTCCAGCGCGACAAGTACGACCCCTCTTCGGACGCCGGCAAGCACATGCTGGCGCACGAGCTGACGCACGTGGTGCAGCAGCGGTCCGGGCCGGTGGACGGGACCGATGCCGGGGGTGGGGTGAAGGTGAGCGATCCTTCTGACCGGTTCGAGCGGGATGCGGTCGCCAACGCCGATCGGATCATGTCTGCGCCGGCTGCTCCGGTGCAGCGGTGTGCGGACCACGGTTCGCACGATGGTGAGGCTGCGGTTCAGCGGGAGGAAGCTCCTGCGGAGGAAGAGGAGACCGCGCAGACGTTCGTGCAGCGGGCGGAGGAAGAGGAAGAAGCCGCTCCCGAGTGACCAGCTGCTGCTTCTGGCGTCTGCAAGTACTACCAGCTCAACATCAACAGGCACTTTTCTACTACCAACAGCACAGCGTGGCTGTACGCCCCCGAGCGGCAAGCGAGTTGGGTGTACTTAGCGGTGGTTCGATCAAGAGCTGGTGGTACTTGCAGACGCCATCAGCTGTCAGCGAGCAACGGCCTGGGGCTAGCTGATCGGTGCCGGTGAGTTGGCCTCGGGGACCAGCACCGCGGGGGTGCCGGAGCCGTCGGCGGGCACGGCCCACACGTCGTTCAGGCCGTCGTCGCGCTGGATCCCGTACGCGACGGTCCTGTCGTCCAGCCACGCCGGCTGGTCGTCGACGCTGCGGGTCTCGGCGAGCGGCGTGATCTTCTTCGTCGCCAGGTCGAGCACGGACACTCGCCAGCCCTGCTGCGGATCGCCGTTGACCGCGGCCTTGTAGGCGATCCGGGTGCCGTCGGGGGAGAGCGACGGGCACTCGACGTTGTCGTGGTCGGTCAGGCGGATCCTGCGGGCCGCGAAGTCGCCTTCGAGCAGGTAGCGGTGGCCGCCGGTGGACATGGTGGCGTAGAAGCGGTTGTCGTCGGAGGTGAACGTGACGCCCCAGAAGTTCGCGTCCACGGGCCGTTGGGGCATGCCCTCGACGGCGAACTCCTCCAGCGAGTGCACGAGCGTTCCGGTCTTCGTGTCGAGGATGCCCGTGCTGGTGGAGAACCCGTTGGCGGCGTAGGAATGCCCCTCGACGAACAGCGTCCAGGCCACCATACGGCCGCTGGCGGACACCCGCGTGCGGTTCGGGAAACCGGTCAGCGGGACGGTCTTCAGCTCCTTCAACTGGCTGTCGAGCACGGCCAGTTCGCCTGCCTTCAACGCACCGACCGGCCGCAGGCACGAGATCGTGCCCGCGGCGGCGTACACGCGGTCGCAGCGTTGTTCGGTGACTTCCCGCGACCCGGCCGGGTCGTTGCGGGACACCGTGGAGAGCTTGCCGTTGCTGAGCATCATCAGCCGCGGGCCACCGCCGGTCGGGACGGAGTGCGCGGCCTCCTCGGCCGAGGCGCCGGACAGCACGGTGTAGCCGACCGCGACGCCGCCGAGCAGGACGGCGGCGATCAGGGTGATCAGCAGGCGGTTCTTCATGAGCGGTGACGTCCCAGCAGTGCGGCGGTGGTGAGCAGGGCCAGGACGACCGCGACCGCGGCGATCCTGGTAGCGGCTTCGGGGCTCCAGAACTGCCAGGCGAGACCGAACAGCACGGACGAACCGAGGTAGGCGAGCGCCTGTCCACTTTGGATCAGCGCGATGCCGGTGGTGCGCAGGCGTTCCGGCAGGGCCGGGCCGGCGAGCGCCATCAGCACGCCGTCCGTGGCCGCGTAGAAGACGCCGTAGAGCAGCACGACCAGGACCAGCAGCGGCAAGCCGCCCAGCGGTCCGAAGAGCAGCAGGTAGACCAGCGTCAGCGCGCCGTAGCCGCACAGCATGACCTTCAGTCGGCCGACGCGGTCGGCGAGCGCGCCCAGTGGTGCGGCGAGCAGCAGGTAGACCAGGCTCGTGCCGACGGCGAGCAGCGGGAACCAGCCGAACGCCAGCCCTTCCCGCTTCTGCAGCAACAGGTACACGAACCCGTCGCCGATGGTGACCAGGCCGAGCAGGGACGCGGCCGCCACGATCCTGCGCACGGCGGGGTCCTTGAGCAGGCTGAGCTTCAGGGGTTCCTTGCGCTCCACCGGTTCTGGCCGGTCGCGCACGTGGAGCACGAGGACCAGAACGCCGAACGTGGCGATGCAGAAGCTGGTGACGAACACCGCGTCGAACGACTGGGCTGACGCGGCGAGCACGGCCATCGCGACGAGCGGTCCGGCGAACGCGCCGATGCCGTCCATCGCCCGGTGCACGCCGAACGCACGGCCCAGGTCATCGCTCGGGGTCGACAGCGTGATCAGCGCGTCCCGTGGCGCGGTGCGCAGTCCCTTGCCCGCGCGGTCCGCCGTGATCACGAAGCCGAGCGCGGTCAGGGAGTTGCCGGCGGCGAGCAGGCCGAGCTTGGCCACGGCCGAGAGACCGTAACCGAAGCCCGCGACCGTCTTGCGCCGGTTGGTCCGGTCGGCGAGGTAGCCGCCGGCGAGTCTGAGCAACGTGGTGGCGCCGGTGTAGACGCCGTCGATCAGCCCGTACGCGGCCGGGCTGAGCTGGAGGCCGATGACCAGGTACAGCGGCAGGATCGCGGCCACCATCTCCGACGAGACGTCGGTGATGAGGCTGACCGTGCCGAGCGCGAAGACGTTGCCGCTCAGCCCTTTCCAGTTCGCCGTCTTGGGCTTGTCGATCGTGGACAGGTACACATCGGCCTCCAGCGGTCCGTCAGTGGCAGTTCGTGGTGCCGCTGTCGGTGTAGGTCTTGCCCGCCTCTGGCACGAACTGCCAGTCGAAGCTGTTGCTGTGCAACGTCAGCTTCAGGACGCCGCGGGTGCCGGTGTTGCGCGCCTCGCTGTTCGGCTTGATCGTGCCGAAGCCGTAAGCGCCCGCGCCGCCCATGCCCGCGACGAACGTGCGGATGCCGCGTGCGTTGTCCAGTCCGCCGTTGGGGTTCTGCGGGGCGAACCGCTCGTACTGGTGGTTGTGCCCGAAGAGCACCAGGTCCGCGTTGGCGTCGTACAGCGCCTGGAACAACGGCTTGGTGGCCGTTTCCGGGGCGTGGTTGGCACCGCTGGTGAACAGCGGGTGGTGCCAGTACGCCGCGGTGCACGGCTTCGTGCTCGCCGCCAGGTCCTGCCGCAGCCACTGCTCCTGCGCGCTGCCCGCGGACATGCCGATGTTGGAGTTCAACGCCACGATGTGCCAGTTGCCGATGTCGTAGGAGTAGTAGCCCTGCCCCGACGGTCCGGCCAGCGACCCGAAGTAGCTGTAGTACCCCGAGGCGCCACTGGTGTGGTAGTCGTGGTTGCCGGGCGTCGGACGCGTGCGTGCCTTGTGCCGGCCCCACGTGGGCTCGTAGTAGGTGTTGAACTGGGACAGCGTGCCGTCCGAATAGGCGTTGTCGCCCGTGGTCCACACCGTGCCCTGGATGTTGTCCAGCAGCGCGGCGGTGGCGGTGTCCCCGGAACCGGAGTCCGCGATGTCGCCGGCGCCGACCCAGACCGGGTCGCCGGGCGGTTCGGTGGTACCGCTGGTGATCACGAGCTGCGGCGCGGTGGAGGCGCCGGACTCCCGCGAGTCGTAGTCGGCACCGTCCGAACTGCTCGACGTGACACCGATGCTGAACGTGCCGTTGCCGGTGACGTAGCTGGTCACGTCGACCTCGTACCAGGCGTTGCGCACGACCGCGCCGAGCGAGCCGAGCGTGGCGCCGTCGACAGCGGGCTGGTTGTTCCAGGTGACCGCGGTTTCGGTCCAGCTGACGTTGCTCATGGCCCGGAACGTGCCGCCGTTCGGGCTCTGCGCGTCGGCGACGTCGTCGGTGTGAATGCGCAGCTTGGCGTTGCTGACCGCGCCGCTGATCCCGGAGACGGAGAACCTCAGGAACGACCGCTTGATCGACGAGCTGTCGATGCCGAGCTGCCCGGACGTGCCGTAGTTGGTGCCGGTGGCGGCGTTGTCGACGTAGGTGTCGGCGGTGGGGGTGAAGGTGGTGGTTGCCGCCTGTGCCGTGGTGGAGGCGGTGAGGGTCGCCGCCGTGACGATGATCGTGGAGAGCACGGCCAGGGGCGCTCTGCGACGTGACATGCCAGTCCTTGCAGTGGTGGGCGGACATGGGCCGTCGCGAAGAGTAGGGGTGTGGAGCACCGCTCTCCAACGGTCGTTCGTAGGCAGTTCGGTGAACGGCGGGAAAACCCCGCCACGGGGTGACTGCCCTTTCGGGCAGCCACCGGCTCCCTCCGGCACCGCCGCGCGGTCGTGTCGGGTTTTCCCAGGTCGCCGGAGCATGGTCGGACAGGGTTCCGTACGACATGGGAGGCCGTCGATGCCCACCTATCTCTCGCCGGGCGTGTACGTCGAGGAGGTGGAGGCAGGTGCTCGCCCGATCGAGGGCGTGGGCACCGCCGTCGCCGCGTTCGTCGGTTTCGCGGCCAAGGGTGAATACAACACCGCGACGCTGGTGTCGAACTGGGCGCAGTACACCGAGAAGTTCGGCGACTTCGCCGAGGGCTGCTACCTGCCGCTGGCCGTCTACGGCTACTTCCTCAACGGTGGCACCAACTGCTACGTCGTCCGCGTCGGCGGGTCGCGGTCCGCCACCGCTCTGCCCGCGGGGCCGCAGGCCCAGCTGGGCAGCTACCGGGTGTCGGCGCGCGAGCTCGGCGCCGGCTCGCTGTCCGTCGAGGTCGGCGACGCGGCGGGGGAGA
Source organism: Lentzea kentuckyensis (assembly GCF_002150765.1). Taxonomy (GTDB): domain Bacteria; phylum Actinomycetota; class Actinomycetes; order Mycobacteriales; family Pseudonocardiaceae; genus Lentzea; species Lentzea kentuckyensis. The sequence continues at coordinate 4,313 of NZ_MUYM01000087.1, read as the reverse complement.
ACGCGCCGGACGACCGCTTCGCGTTGCTGGTCAAGGACAACGGCAAGGTCGTCGAGACGCACCAGGTCTCCGCCAAGCGCGGCAAGGAGAACGTGGTCACCGTCGTGAACACGGCCTCGAAGCTGATCACGATCGAGGAGGTCGCCGGGGCTTCGGTCGCGCGGCCGGACAAGGCCTCCGTGGCGCTGCGGGAGGCTCCCGCGCCTTCTCCGGTGCCGCGCAAGGTCGTCGCGGACGACTACGTGGGCGACGTCGCCGACCGCACCGGTTTCGGTGGCCTGGAGGCGATCGACGAGATCACGATGGTCTCGGTGCCCGACCTGATGAGCTCCTACCAGCGCGGGCTGATCACGCTGGAGGCCGTGAAGACCGTGCAGACCGCCGTGATCGCGCACTGCGAGCTCATGGGCGACCGCATGGCGATCCTGGACCCGCCGCCGGACCTCTCGCCGGACCAGGTGAAGAACTGGAAGCAGGTCGAGGCGGGCTACGACTCGAAGTACGCCACCCTGTACTACCCGTGGATCAAGGTCTACGATCCGTCCACTTCGGACAACATCTTCGTGCCGCCGTCCGGTCACATGGCCGGCGTGTGGGCGCGCACCGACGCGACCCGCGGCGTGCACAAGGCTCCCGCGAACGAGACCGTGCGCGGCGCGGTGGCGTTGCAGACGCAGCTCACCAAGGCCGAGCAGGAACTGCTGAACCCGATCGGCGTGAACTGCATCCGGTCCTTCACCGGGCGCGGCATCCGCGTCTGGGGCGCGCGGACGTTGTCCTCCGACCCGGCCTGGCGTTACCTGAACGTCCGGCGCCTCTTCAACTACCTGGAAGAGTCCATTCTGGACGGAACGCAGTGGGTCGTCTTCGAGCCGAACGACGACGCCCTGTGGGCCCGGATCCGCCGCACGATCGCCGCGTTCCTGGTGATGGAGTGGCGAAAGGGAGCGCTGTTCGGTCTGACGCCGGACGAGGCGTTCTACGTCAAGTGCGACCGCGAGACCAACCCGGCCGAAGGCATCGACCTCGGCCAGGTCGTGTGCGAAGTCGGCATCGCGCCGGTGAAGCCCGCGGAGTTCGTCATCTTCCGGCTCGCCCAGCTGCAGGGCGGCACCTCTCTGGTCAACGAGTAAAGGCGGTTCATCGACATGGCACTCCCCGATCTCGACACGTCGGTAGGCCACTCGTTCGGCCTGGAGGTCGACGGCATCACGATCAAACAGATCTCCGAGGTGACCGGCCTGAAGATGGAGCAGGACGTCATCGAGCTCAAGCAGAACATGGCCGACGGCAAGTACGTCATCAAGAAGCTGCCCGGCCGCCAGAAGGCGGGCGAGGTCGTGTTCACCCGGGGTCTGACGGGTGACAACTCGTTCGAGAAGTGGGTGAAGGACTCCCGCTTCGGCAAGATGGGCGCCGCCCGCAAGAACGGCGTGGTCGTCGTCTACGACTACGAGGGATCCGCCATCAAGCGCTACAAGATCATGCGCTGCTGGCCGAAGGCGTTGGAGATCGGCAGCCTGAAGGCCGGCGACACCTCCGTGCTGACCGAGAAGCTCACGGTCACCTACGAGGAGATGGAAGTCGAGTGAAGCGGGCCGGTGCTGTTGTTTCGATGCAGACGGAGTTCGCGTTCGAACTTCCGCGCGGCTACGTGGACGACTCCGGCGTGGTGCACAAGTCCGGGGTGATGCGCCTGGCCACGGCTCGCGACGAGCTGATCCCGTTGCGGGACGACCGCGTCCGCGAGAACGCGGCGTTCCTGACGGTCGTTCTGCTCGGGCGCGTGGTGGTGCGGATCGGCTCGATCACCGACGTGCACGCCGGGATCATCGAGAACCTGTTCGCCTCGGATCTGGCTTTCCTGCAGGACATGTACCGCCGCATCAACAGCGAGGGGCACACGCGGTCCGCTGTGCTGTGTCCCTCCTGCGGGCACGGCTTCGAGGTCGACATCTCGGGCGGGCGCCTGGGGGAATCGTGACGTACGCGCCGGACCGGCTGTACTCGGAGGTCGCGTACGTCGCCTACCACTTCCACTGGTCGCTCGACTCCATTCTGGACCTGGAGCACGCCGAGCGGCGGCGGTACGTGGAGGAGATCGGCCGCATCAACACGCGGATTTCGGCTGGTTCTGGTTCTGGCTCCGGGTTCGGTTCGGGGAGGTGACTTGTGATGTGGCCCTTTCGACGGCGTTCTGCTCCTTTGCCCGTGGTCCGGGCCGACTGGCGGACGTTGCCGCCCTTGCAGCGGGTCGTCTCGCCGCATCCGCTGATCAACCCGGTGTCGTCGTTCTCGTCGCGGCTGACGTCGTGGCAGAACCCGTCGTTCCTGGCACCCTTGGCACACGCGGTGGGCCCGGCCGAGCCGTCCGGGTCGATCGCGGACGTGGCTTCGCCGGCCGCTGCCGAGCCGTCCGGGTCGACCAGGGTGTGGAAGTCCGAACCTGCTGCCGTGCCAGTGGTGTCGCGGATTTCGGTGGACGACGCGCCCGCGGTGTCGCGCGGTGTCGCGGCCGAACCGGAGCTGGTTCCCGCGCCCGCCCCGGAGCCTGTTTCGCCGGGGGCTGTTTCGCCGGGGGCTGTGGCATCGCCGGCCGTGCAGCGCTCGGTGGCGGAGGACGCACCTCGCGCGGCCCGGCCTCGGCGGCTGGGGCTCGGTGAGCCGATCTCGCCTGTGCTGCAGCGATCCGCCGCGCCGTCCCGACCGGTCGAGCCGGAGACCGCGCATGCGGCCAAGGCTGGTGAATCGGCTCCGATCGCGGGCCTCGCCGAGCAGGTACTGGATGTCTCTGAGCCGGTAGGGCCTTCGGTGCAGCGGACCGAGCTGGACTCGGCAGTGGGGAGTTCGTCGGTTGCGCGGGTTGTGGATGTGCCGACCCTGCAACGGGCCGCGGATCACGCGACTGATGCAGGACAGAGCGGCACCATCCCAGGACCCGTCGATGGCGCCGTCCCGCCTTCGGTGCAGCGGACAGCGGAACACGCGGTCGATGTGCGCCAGAGCAGCACTACCGCCGAATCCGCACACCCTGCCCTGCCGCCGTTGGTGCAGCGGACGGAGTCGGGCTCGTCCGTCGTGGACGAGGTGGGCAGGTCCTCGCCGACGTTGCAGCGGACCGGACTGGGCTCGCACCAAGACAGTTCCTCGGCCACACGGAATGCCGAGGTGCAGCGGACCGAGCCGGGCCCCTCTGCGGTCGACGGCGTCCACCAGGGCGGCTCCTCGAACGCCCGAGAGGCCAGTTCACCAGTGGTGCAACGGCTTGTCGGCGCCGAGCCCAGTCGGCCGGTGGTGGCTCGGCCAGAGGGCGCCGGCAGTGCGGCCTTGCCAGAGCTGACCGCTTTCGACCGACCCGCCCCCGTACGGTCCGGTGCCGACATCGGCACAGACGCTCCACCCGCGCTGCCGCCGGCCGAACTGAGCACGCCCGCGCCCGCCGACTCCGGCGGTCCGGTCGCCCAGCGCCTTGTCGGTACCGCGCCTGATCTGCCGGTCCTGGCCCGCGCTCAGGAGGCCGGTGCTTCCTCGGCACTGCCGGACGCCGCATTGCCAACGGAAACCCCATCGGCCACCACACTGCCGACCGTCTCACGGTCGACCACCGCAGGGGTGACCTCGGCGGGGGCGACCTCCGCATTGCCGACCTCCGCATTGCCGACTTCGGCGCTGCCGGCCGCCACACTGCCGACCGTCTCACGGTCGATCACGACGGGGTCGACCACGACGGGGTCGACCACGACGGGGTCGACCACGACGGGGTCGACCACGACGGGATCGGCCACCACGGGGTCGACATCCGCACAGCCGACCTCTGCACTGCAGGCAGTCGACATGCCAACCGTCTCACGGTCGACCACCGCAGGGGTGGCGTCCGCACAGCCGACCTCGGCTCTGCCGGCCGCCGCAGTGTCGACCTCGACACTGCCTGGCGCCGCCCTGCCGACTTCGGCACTGCCGGCCGCCACATTGCCGACCGTCTCACGGTCGATCTCGGCAGAGCCGCCCGCCGCGTTGTCGACTACGGAACTGTCCGTCTCCGCGCTGCCGACGGCCGCATTGCCGACCGTCTCACGGTCGGTCTCGCCACAGCCGGCCACCGGGTTGTCGACCGCCGCACTGTCTGCCTCCGCGCTGCCGACCGTCTCACGGTCGATCTCGGCAGAGCCGCCCGCCGCGTTGTCGACTACCGAACTGTCTGCCTCCGCACTGCCGACGGCCGCATTGCCGACCGTCTCACGGTCGGTCTCCGCACAGTCGACCGCCGCGTTGTCGACCACCGAACTGCCTGCCTCCGCACTGCCGACGGCCGC
>NZ_MUYM01000086.1 GCF_002150765.1 Lentzea kentuckyensis | reverse complement strand
CATCGAGGACTACAAGGTGCTCAAGACCCGTTGTCCTGCCAACGGAACCGTCGCGGGCACGGCGTATGCCAAGTGCGGCAGTCAGTGGTGGAGCTACGACACGCCGGCCACGGTCCGCAGCAAGATCTCGTGGGCGAGCGGCCAGAACCTGGGCGGTGTCTTCTTCTGGGAGCTCTCCGGTGACACCGGCCACGGATTTCACGAGATCAGCAGCCGCTCGACTCGATGGTCGCCTCCCAGGGGCCACCGTTCCAGTCGGCGAGACCGACCGCACAGCTGTTTCCCGGCGAATAGACCATGTTGCCGTAGTGCCGGCCGGGAGTGGGTGACGAGGCGAAGCGGACGATCTTGTCCCGCCCCTTGTCCCACACCGTCATCTCCAGGTTGGGAGTGCCACCCGCGAAGTTCGGCGTCTCGATCCAGTTCGTCTTGCACGTGCTGGAGTAGTACAGGATGAACGTGCCCTTCGCCGTTGCCNNCGTCGCAGCCGGTGCCGCTGCAGGTGGCGGCAGCCGAGATCGGAGCCTCCGCCGGTGCGGCGCTCGCGGCTGCCGTGGCACCACCGAGCAGCGCGACGGAAAGCCCCATGGTCGCTGCCGCGCTGGCCAGCAATTTCTTCCCCATTTAACAGCTCCCTGAAATTGTGAACATCCCCAGAACCTGAATTGCGGTCACCGCCAGAATACTGACTGCGCAAACTTGCTGGATCCTTGCCAAAAGCTGGACAGTGCTTGGACCTGCGCGGACGGCGGTGCCAGACTCGGCGCCGCGGGTTGGGGAGCCTGCGGTATCACCTTGGGGGGATTGATGGAGTTCCGCATTCTGGGACCGCTGGAGCTATTTGACGGTGAGCAAAACCTCGCATTGGGAACACCGCGCACACGCGCGTTGCTCGCGGTTTTGCTCACCGCGCCGGGTCAGTTGTTCAGCGTCGACCGGCTCATCGACGAGCTGTGGCCAGAGGAGCCGCCGGAGGACGCACGCGCGCTCATCCACAGCTACATCTCGCGGCTGNNTCGCCGACGTGCCGCCGACCCCGGCGATCACCGGCGCGGCCGCCCGGCTCACCGAACTGCGGCTCGCCACCCTCGAGGAGCACTTCGACGCCGCACTGGCCGCGGAGCACGACGTGATCGCCGAGCTGGCCGAACTGGTCGCCGCACACCCGCTGCGCGAGCGGTTCGTCGCGCAGCTCATGCGCGCGCTGCACCGGGCGGGACGAACGGCGGAAGCGCTCAACGCCTACCAGCGGACCACCGATCGGCTGCGCGAGGAACTCGGCGTCGATCCCGGTCCGGCGCTGCGCCAGGCCCACCTCGCGATCATCGCCGCGCCGGCCTGCGCTGGCCGCGTCCCGTGCCAGGTGCCGGACGACCTGCCGCCGCTCGTCGGACGGGACGACGCGCTCGCGACCGGCCGCGAGGTG
>NZ_MUYM01000085.1 GCF_002150765.1 Lentzea kentuckyensis | reverse complement strand
CCTGCCCCGGATACCGCGCCCCCAGCTCCCCGATCCCCAGCTCCGCCAGCAACGCGCCGACCCCGGAGACCTCCCGCCCCGCCAGCCGCAACGGCAACGCGACGTTCTCCTCCAGCGTCAGCTCGGACGCCAGCCCGAGAGACTGCGGCAACACCGCGCACGCGGACCACGAAGCCGGCCCGGGCAGCACCGACCCGCTGTCCGGGAAGTCGAAGCCGCACAACAAGGACAGCAACGCGGTCTTGCCCGACCCGGACGGCCCGCTCAGCGTCACGAGCTCCCCGGCGGACACCGCCAGATCGACGCCCCGCAGCACGGAGATCCCACCGAACGCCCGGTGGACCCCACAAGCCTGGATCATGACGCGGCCAGTGGGATGCACACGTCCGCCAACGCGACCAGCCGCGGATCGTGCGACGCCACCAGCGCCGGCACCGGCAAGGACGACAGGGTCTCCAGCACCAGGTCGGCTGACCGGACGTCGAGCTGAGAAGTCGGTTCGTCGGCCACGACGACGGAAGCCCCGCGTGCCAGCGCACACGCGAACGCCAGCCGCTGTTGTTGCCCGCCGGACAACGCGCCGATCCGCCACGTGCCGGACCCGGCCAAGCCCAGCCGGTCCAGCAGCGTCAGGTCGCGAGCCCCGGCCGCGCGCAGGTTCTCACCCACGGTCAGGTGCCCGATCAGGTTGTCCGCCGGGTTCTGGAACACCACCGCGATCTCCTTGCGCCGCAAGGAACGCAGGGCCGCCCAGGACATCGACGACGTCGCCACGTCCCGCACGAACACCTCGCCCGCGGAGGGCCGTTCGACCAGCGACAGCACTCGCAGCAGCGTCGACTTGCCCGAGCCGGACGGCCCGGACAGCACGGTGAGGCCGGGGGCGAGGGTCAGTGACACGTCCGAGACGGCGCGCACGGAACCGTAGGACACCCCGACGCCACAAGCACGGATCACCGGAGCAGCTCTCCCATCCGCGCGGTGCGGGCACCGCGCAACGCCAGCCAAGCCGCCACGACGACCACCGCGAGGCCGCCCAGCACCAGTGACCCCAGCAGGCCGGTGAGGTCCGGCAGGATCGGCGCCGGGTTCAGCCACGGCGCGGGATCCAGGCGCGGCACGGCGAAACCGGCGCTCACGAACGACGCCGGCACACCGGCCGTGAGAGCCAGCAGTGCCAGCGCGCCGACCTCCATCAGGTGGCTGGACCACAGCACGGACGGTCGCAGGCCCATCCGGGTCGACAACGCGCCGGAGACGGCGTTCTGGCGGCGTCGCACCTCGACGGCCAGCAGCAGGGCGACCGCGGCGACCACGGCGAGCACGATGCCGATCGCGGTCACGAAGGCGAACGTCCACTCCACGGTCAGGAACGGCAGGCCGTCGAGCACCCGGCCGCGGTCAGCGACGTTCGTGTAGTGGATGCCCGCGGCCTGCAACGAAGAAGTCAGCGCGGACAACGGCAACGACGACCAGAGGTGCCACGACCCCACCTGCTCGACGGCCGGCACGGAGTCCCTCGGCACCACGTAGCCGCGCGTGCCCAGCTTCGGGAACGAGGGCAGCGACGCCACCGGCTTCAACAACGGCAGCCCGGCGATCTGGATCTCCTGGTTCGCCGACCGGCCGATGCGCAGCGCGGGAGCGATCTCACCGGTCCGGCGCAGCGAGGAGAGCAGAGAGCGCACCGAAGCGGCGTCGTCAACCACGGCCGCGTCGGTGAACGTCGCCGGATCCACCACCAGCGCACCGGTGCTCACGCCGACGAGAGTTGTGTTGCCCTGCAACGACGACGGCAACGCCACCCGGCCCAGCGCGATGTCCTGCGACACCTGCACCGTGCTGTTGGCGCCGACGAACACGCCCGACTTCGAGTCCAGCGCCGACCGCTGGGCACCCGCCACGGCGCTGCCCACCGCGATGGTGCCGACCGCCAGCACGCCCACCAGCAGCACGCCGGTCGCGGGCCCCACCGCGGCCGCCAGCCGGCGCAACGCCAGCTGGGCGGCGGGCACCTGCCACCACTGCACCCGGTGCGACCAGCCGAGGGACCACCGCAGCAGCCGGGTCGCGAACAGTGCGGTGGCCAGCACCACGAGCAGCGGGAAGGTCAGCGCGGCGACGTCGATCGTCGGCAGTTCACTGGACTTCACGACGGTGCCCAACCCGTTGCGGGACAGGCGAACCCGTGCCAGCACGGCCAAAACAGCGACGACCAGCTCCCACGGCACGAGAGAGAGCCGCCACGACCGTGCGCGCCGCTGGAACGTCCGGTGCGTCCGCCACGAAGCCATCAGGACGGTCACGGCCAACGACGCGACCACCACAGCCAGGACGAAGCCCAACGCCACCCAGAGCGTCCCAGGGGCCAACGCAACGTCCGGCGCGTACAGCGGCAACAGCAGCCGAGCGGTCACCAACCCCAGCAGGCCGCCCAGCATCAGCGGCAGCCCCAGTTCGAGAACACCGCGGAGCCCGAGCGCGAGCGGGCTCGCCCCGCGCACCCACAGCAGCCGCAGCTCGGAATGCCGGCGCTGAGCCCACTGCACGGTCACCGTGCCGACCCCGGCGAGCCCGACCAGCACGCTGATGATCACCAACGGCAGCAGTGCGGACGACACGTTGCGTTCGGACGTGCGGGCGGCGGTGATCGCGGACGACAGCACGTCGCTCCGGGTCAGCGGCGGAGCGAGCGCCGAGATGGAGGCGTTCCCCTTGTCCCGCAACGCCTCCGCTTCGTCGAGGGTCGACAGCGGCGGCGTCGGGAACCGCAGCGACACCGAGGCGTCGGACGAGAACTCCGGCGGCAGCGACGAGAGGTCGGACATCTGCGGCACCCAGATCACCGACGTGCTGGCGCCGTCACCGCCCAGCGGGTTCGGCACGACCGTCTTCGCCTCGGAACACCAGAACCCGGACACGGGGTACGCGAGATCGGCGTAGATCGCGGTGACCGTCAGCGGCGACCCGGTCAGCCGGTCACCCACGCGCACCCGTGCGGCCGTGGCGATCGTCTGCGGCACCCACAGCCCGGTGCCGCCGCCGTCGACCACGGTCAGGTGCGACAGGGCCTGCGGGCGGTATCCGAACCGGCCGTAGGTCGCGAGGCCGTTGAAGTCGGGGCGCCCGATGCGCGTGTAGACCGCGCCCACCGGGCTGCGTGCGGACATCGTGGCGGCGGTGGCCAGCGGTAGCTTGTCGCCGTCCAGCGACGGGTGCACGGAATCCGGGCAGATCCGGCTCTGCTGATAGGCAAGAGCGGCGCTGCCGGCGGCGGACGAGTGCAGCACGGCCGCGGCCACCACGAAGCCCAGCAGCAACGTCGTCGCGATGCTCACCAGCAACGTGAGCGGGCTCGACAGCGCTGCCCTGGGCGCGGCTCTCCACGGCAACTGCACCAGCGCACGCTAGCTGGCGATTCCCGATTTGGGGAGGCTTCAGGAGGTAACGGAACGCATGACGCCGAACCGGGCTCCGAACGGATCAGCGAGCACCGCGATCCGGCCGATTCCGTCCAGCTCATAGGGTTCGACCACCACGTCGGCCCCCGCAGCGGCCTGATCCGGATCGGCCACCTCGAAGTACGGCAGCCAGTAGGCGGACGAATACGAGGTTGCCGCGTCGGGGACCACCGCGCCGCACAACCGTCCCGCACCCGTGCCCGCCGGCCGGTAGAACGAGCCGGGAGCGCCCTCGATCGTGACGACGCCCCACCCGAACACGGTGCGGTAGAACGACGACACCTCGGTGTCGGGGGAGTGCAACTCGGTCCACGTCAGCGCTCCCACCGACGACACCGCGTCGACCCCGAGCAGATCACCGGCCTGCCACACGGCGAACTCCGCGCCGCGAGGGTCGGTCAGCTGGGCCATCCGCCCGCTGATGAAGACGTCGAACGGCTCCGCCGCACCGCACCGCCGGCCGCGGTCACCGCGCGGGTCGTGGCCTCGGCGTCCGGTGAGGCGAAGTAGATCGTCCACGCCGACGCCGCGCCCGGCTCGGACAGCGGTCCCGCTCCGGGCTGCCCAGGTCGATCCAGTTCGGAGCTCCCGGGACGAAGTCGGTGGTGAGCACGCAAGCCTCCTCAGGACCACTTCCAGCGGATGCCGACCCAGTTCACGGACACGTTCGCCTCGAAGTGGTGCACCGAGTTCGTGTGGTCGAGCGTGAGGTCGATCGTCCGGTGCGGCTCGGATTCCTGCCAGTCCTGGAGGTAGACGTGCGGGTCGGTGGGCAGTGCCGCCGGGTCGAAGTGCACCTCGATCAGGCTCTGCGCGATGAAGCACCGCACGCCGTGTGCGTATTCGAGGCTGTCCAGCCGTGTGGGGTCATGGACCACGAACTCGAACACCCACGTCTCACCGGACACCAACGGCTTGTCGAACAACAGCTCGTCGACCGTCAGGCGTTCGGCCTCGTTACGCGCGGACCGGCCGATACGGCAGTTGCGGACGGGTTCGTGCCACACCTCCGACGCCTCCACCGAGTCGTCGCGGAAGTAGTGCGCGTAGAAGCGGTCGACACCGTCCTGGCGTGCGCGGACGACCATCCGCACGTGGACGCGTGACGCGTGCCGTTCGGCGTCCACGAACACCCTGTCGTGCCGGGAGACGATCTCCAGGTCGTAGGTGTTGAAGCCGGGCATCATGCCGGGGACGACGTCCGGCCAGCCGCTCGGGCCCGTGTGCTCCAGCAGGCTGAGCAGCGAGCGGGACGGCACCTCCAGCAGTTCCTCCAGCACCGACACCGCCTTGAGCGACTTCGGCGACACCGGCCGCACCCGGCCCTGCTGCCAGTCGCTCAACGTCGACAGCGCCACCGCCACGTCCTGCTGCGCCAGGCGTAGCCGGAGCCGTTCCAGCGTCAGCCCGCGGCGGCGGATGGCCGCGCGCAGAGCCGAGTGGAACGGTCCGACTTGCAGCAACGCTTCCAGGCTGGGCGTAGTCACGCCGCAGAGGGTATCGACTACAGCGAGAAACCTTCCGGGAACGGATCGGTGGCGTCGAGGAGGTACTGGCCCATCCCGGTGATCCACGCGCGACCGGCCACTGTGGGCACGACGGCGGTCCGGTCACCGAGCGGGACCTCTTCCAGCAACCGGCCGACGAACCTGGTGCCGATGAACGACTCGTTGACGAAGTCCGCACCGATGCCGAGTTCGCCGCGGGCGTGCAGCTGGGCCATCCGGGCGGAAGTGCCCGTGCCGCACGGGGAACGGTCGAACCAGCCGGGGTGGATCGCCATCGCGTTGCGCGAATGAGCGCCGTCCTCGCCGGGCGCGGTGAACTGCACGTGCTTGCAGCCGCCGATCGCCGGGTCCACCGGGTGCACCGGGCGGTTCACCGCGTTGATCCGGTCCATGATGGACAGTCCGGCGGCCAGGATTCGATCCTTTTCCGTTCGATCGAACGGAATGCCGAGATCCGCGAGCGGCAGGATCGCGTAGAAGTTGCCGCCGTACGCCATGTCGTAGCGCACCTCGCCCAGCCCCGGCACGTCCATGACGGCGTCCAGCTCGTGCGCGTACGACGGGACGTTGCGGATCGTCACGAGCTTCGTGCGGGTGTCGTAGTCGGCGAGCACCAGCCCGGCCGGGGTGTCGAGGCGCACCGTCGTGACGGGTTCGGTCACCTCGACCATGCCGGTCTCCACCAGCACGGTCGCGACGCCGATCGTGCCGTGCCCGCACATCGGCAGGCAACCGGACACCTCGATGTAGAGCACGCCCCAGTCGGCGTCCTGGCGGGTCGGCGGCTGCAGGATCGCACCGCTCATCGCCGCGTGCCCGCGCGGTTCGTTCACCAGGAACCTGCGGATGTGGTCGTGGTTCTTGATGAAGTTCAGGCGCTTCTCGGCCATGGTCTCGCCGGGGATCACGCCGACGCCGCCCGTGATCACGCGCGTCGGCATGCCCTCGGTGTGCGAGTCGACCGCGCTGAAGTACTTGGCGAACCTCATGAGGTGGCCAGCTTCATGTCGGCGTTCACCTGGTCGATCTGGGCCTGCGACAACGGGCCGCGCGGGGGACGGCACGGACCGCCGTAGCGGCCGACGAAGTCCATCGAGAGCTTGATCGCCTGCACGAACTCGGTGCGCGAGTCCCAGCGGAAAGCGGGCACGAGCCGTTCGTACAGCGACCGCGCTTCCTCCAGCTTGCCCGCCAGCGCCAGGTTGAACAGCTCGGTGCACTCGGCGGGGAACACGTTGGGGTAGCCCGCGAACCAGCCCGTCGCGCCCATCAGCAGGCTCTCCAGCACGACGTCGTCCGCGCCGGCCACGACGGTGAGGTGCGGGGCGGCGGCCTTGATCTCCAGGACGCGCCGGACGTCGCCGGAGAACTCCTTCACGGCCACGACGTTCTCGATCTGGCCGAGCTCGGCGAGCAGGTCCGGCGTGAGGTCGACCTTGGTGTCGATCGGGTTGTTGTAGACCATGATCGGCAGCCCGGCCTTCGCGACCTCGCGGAAGTGGTGCACGACCTCGGTCCGGTTGGCCCGGTACATGGTCGGCGGCAGGCACAGCACGCCGTCCGCGCCGTCCTCGGCCGCGAGCTCGGCCCAGTGCCGGGCCTGGTGGGCGCCGACGCCGTGCACGCCGATCACTGCGATGCCCCTGTTCTTGACGTCACTGCCCTTGACGGCCGCGATGGCGGTCTGGGCGACCTCACGGCGTTCCGCGTCGGTCAGCGACGAGTACTCGCCCAGCGAACCGTTGGGGCCGACGCCGCGGCAGCCGTTCTCGACGACCCACCGGCAGTGCTCGGCGAACTTCTCCAGGTCGGGCCTGAGCCCCGCGGGTGCACTGGCGTCCGCGGCGTAGGGGAGTGCGGTGGCGACGATGACGCCGTCGAGACGTTCGGTCATTGCTTGTCCTCCGGGAGTTCGGCGAGTTCGCCAAGGGGGATCGGGACCGCGATCACGCGGCGTTGGCCGTCGAACGGGACGCCGGTCAGCTCGGCGGCGTTGCGGGCGCAGATGCGGCCCTGGCAGCGGCCCAGCGCGACCCGGCTGGTGAGTTTCAGCTCGCGCATGCTGGTCGCGCCGCCGTCGGTTCCGAGGGTGAGGTCGTCGAGGGTGACCTTCTCGCACCGGCACACCGTGGTGTCCGGGCTGAGCCACGTCTGCCAGCCGGGCTGGACCTCGTGCGCCCTGGCCAGCGCCCCGGCGAACAACCGGCCCCTGCGCACGGCCTCGACGGCCTCGCGGGGCGGATCCTGACGTGCAGCGGCGGCTCCGGCGACGACGCCCTCTGCCTCGGCCAGGTCCGCGCCGCCGATGCCGGTCACCTCGCCGGCCGCGTAGACGTTCTCGACCGACGTCCGCTGGAGTTCGTCCACGTCGAGGAAGTCGTTGGTGCGCTTGGCGTTCGGCACCAGGTCGGTGCGGGGGAGGAAGCCGTAGCCGACGCAGACCAGGTCGGCGTGCTCAGTGCGGTGGCTGACCGGGCGCCAGTGCCGGTCGAGCTTGGCGACGGTGACCCGGTCGCCGTGCTTGGCGATGACCGCTGTGCGGGTTTCCAGATGTGTCAGCACTTTGCGGTAGCTCGCGAGCTCACCGATCTTGTGCCGGTTGGCGGTGATCGCTCTGGCCTCGCGCAGCCACCTGGTGGGGGAGGACGCCTCGTAGACGCCGACGAGCGTGGCGCCGAGGTCCCGCAGCGCGGTCGCGACCGGCAACAGGAACGGGCCCGTGCCGGTGACGATCACGCGTTCGGCGAGGGTGACGCCCTGCTTGGCCAACGCCTGGGCGGCGCCTGCGGTGATCACGCCGGGGCCGTCCCAGCCGGGGAAGGGCAGCGGCCGGTCGTAGGCGCCGGTGGCGATGATCAGCGCGTCGAAGCGCAGCTGTTTCGGACCGCGCAGGTGCAGGGTGCCGTCCTCGACGAGCCAGGCCTCGGTGTTCTTGAGGTGGGTCACCCCGCTGTGTTCGAACCTGGCGCGGCCGCGCAGGTACTGGCCGCCCGCCTCCGGTTCCGAGTCGACCATCGTGACCTCGGCGCCCGCGTCGGCGGCGGTTCTGGCGGCGGCCATCCCGGCCGGTCCCGCGCCCACGACGACGATCCTCGTGGCTGTGTTCATTTTTGGGTCCTGATCACGTCGCCGTCGCGCAGCTGGTGGCGGCACGCGCGGACCTCGGGCACGCCGTTGATCTCGGCGACGCAGCCGAAGCACACGCCGATGCCGCAGAAGAACCTGCCGGGCAACAGTTCCGCGACGTGGGCGGCATCGCGCTGGAGGCCGTTGAAGGTCACCTTCACACCATCACCTCGGGGCGGTCGACGCGGAACGGGTGGGGATCGATCCAGGGTCCGGCGCCGGTGAGCAGGTCGGCGAGCAGGCGTCCGGTCGCCGGGGCGAGGCCGACGCCCGCGCCCTCGTGCCCGGTGGCGTGCCACAGACCGGGTGTACGCGGGTCCTCGCCGATGATCGGCAGGTGATCCGGCGCGTACGGGCGGAAGCCGCCGTACGCGCGCATGACCGGGACGCCGCCGAGCATGGGGAAGAGCGCGATCGCTTTGCGTGCCAATGCTTTCAGCACCTTGCTCTCGATCGTGTCGTCGAAGCCCTTGCGCTGGCGGCTCGACCCGATCAGCACGGTGCCGGCCTGGGTCGACTCGACGACGCCGGACGTCTGCAGGTCCGCGTCGCCGCTCGCGACCGCGCCGACGTAGTCCGCGTCGTAGACCTTGTGCCGGATCGTGCCGGGGATCGGCGTGGTCACCAGCACCACACCGCGCCGCGGCAGCACGTTGACACCGAAGTTCCCGGCCCACGGCCCGGTGGCGTTGACGACCGCGCCGCAGCTGATCACGCCGGTGTTCGTGGTGACCGAACGGCCGTCCGTTGTGGACACCTCGGCGTGGGTGAACCTGATGCCGCGCAGCAGGGTTCTCGTGGCCTTCACCGGGTTGAGCTGCGCGTCCTGCAGGTAGTGGACGGCGGCGGTGATCTCCGGGTTGAGGTGCGGCTCCTGGTCGAGGGCTTCCGCGGTGGTCAGCTCGCAGGCGTCGACGCCCGCCGCCCGCTGCTTGGCGGCGAAGGCTTTGAGGGGCTCGGCCGCGTCCGGTGTCGTGGCGACGACCAGTCCGCCCTTTTCCTCCCACTCGAAGTCTCCGGCCGGTGCGGCGAGCTCGGCCAGCTCCGGCCACAGCTCCCGGCTGGCCTTGGCGAGCTCCAGCTCCGGACCCGGCTCCTTGTCGCTGACCAGGACGTTGCCCTCACCGGCCGCGCTGGTGCCCGAGGCCGGTCCGTGGCGGTCGATGACGAGAACGTCGAGCCCGCGTGCCTTCAGCGCCTGGGCGCACGCGGCCCCGATGATGCCAGCGCCCATGACCACGACGTCCGGGTTCATCGTCACCTCCGTTCAATAGAATGAACGTTAGTGCTTCGGGTACTCCAGCACCAGTACCGAGCTGACCTCACCTTCGAGAGTCTCGTACAGGTGCGGAACCGAGCCGGGGAAGCACACGTAGTCACCCGGCCCGAGCTCGTAGGGCTGCTCGGCCGGCCCCACCCGGAGCCGGCCTCCGGTGACCAGCACGTGCTCCCTGCCGGGATGACCTTCGCTGGTCTGGGTGGCTCCTGGCCGCACTCGCTGGTCGTAGATCTCCAGCACGGTGTCCCCGATGTCCATCCGGCGCATCAGCCGCAGGTCGACCGCGTTGCTGCTGAGCACCTCGACGTCACGGGCCCGCACCAGCACCACGTCCGGCGCCGTCCGCTCGGTCACCAACTCGGACACCGGCACGTCCAGAGCGTTCGACAAACTGAACACTGTCTCGATCGTCGGGTTTCCCGACCCGCTCTCCAGCTGGGACAGCGTGCCCTTGGCGATGGACGACCGCCGCGCGAGCTCCGAAAGGGACAGCCCGCGTTGCTCCCGGACCGCCCTGATGTTGGCGCCAAGCACCTGACCCGCACTCATAGCCACTGATCGTTGCATAGGCTTGCGCCCATGACTGCGTACACGGAGGCGGAGGGGCAGACCCTCCGCACGGCCGTTTTCGGTGCGATGGTGCTGGTGTCCACGGCGGATCCCGGCTCGGTGGACGAGGAGAGCTACGCCGGCATCAGGGCCATGTCCCTGCTCTCGGACGACCTGCGCGCGATCGTCGCCGCCGCGCCACCCGCGCTGCCCACGGGGTCGGCGTCCGATGTGGAGGCAGGCGTGCTGGCCGCGCTGCGCTCCTCGGTCGAGATCATCAACGCCCACGAACCGCGCGACGTGTCGATCTTCCGCGCCGCCGTGACGGAGATGTGCCGCTCGGTGGCGGGCGCGGACGGCGAGGTGGCCGCGACGGAGAGGGAGATGGTGACCCGAGTCGTCGAAGCTCTTGCTTAGAACCATGAACGGCGCTTTTGTCCACCTCAGGTCCACGAAAGCGCCGTTCATGGTTGACGGCCGGGGGCTGCAGGATCAGGCGGTGCTTGGGCGCGACGCTAGCCACGCGGTGTGTTCCTTGCTGATCACGGCCTCGGCGTCGGCGACCACGTTCGGCCAGTCGCCCTCGGGCGTGGAGGGCAGGCGCTGGTAGATGTCGGCGAGTTCGCCGGCCGCCGCGGTGTAGGCGACCTTGAGGTTCTCGAACTGGCGCAGCCCTATCCAGGCCGCGCCGCCCGCCACCGCCGCGGCCATCACACCGGACAGGTCGACGTCCCACGCGCCGTTGATGCGCAGGATGGCGAACAGGATCGCGACGAACTCGCCCGCGAACAGCAGGGTGCGGGCGATGTTCGCGCGGGTCTCGTTGCCGGCGGCCTTGTCGCGGTACCAGTTCAGCTGGCTGAGCACGCGGTCGTCGCGGTAGGCGGTGAGGCGGTCGGTGAACGGCTTGGCGCGCAGTTCGGCCATCTTCTGGTCGCCGGTGGGGTTGGTGCTGGTGAGCAGCAACGTCCTGCGGTGCTCGGCGACGGCTTCGGAGATGCTCGCCTCGAGGTCCTTGCGGGCGTTCTGCGCGGTGTCGGGGAACGGGTCGCCCGCGACGGCGTAGCGCCACGCCAGCGACTTCACGCGTTCGGCCACGGCGCGGCCCGCGTTCCACTTCAGCTCGGGATGCATCACCCACAGCAGGAACTCGGCGAACAGCGCGACGAGGAACCCGACCAGGGCCACCCAGGCCCAGATGTCGACGCCCCCGCCGATCTGCCACTTGAACGCACCCCCCACCGCGGCGGCCACCGCGCCGAGGAGGCGGATGCGGCTGAGCAGCAGCGTGCCGCGCTGGCCGTTGCGGGATGCCGCCTCCGCGTCGTGGTAGAAGCCGGGCAGGTGCTCGTCGTTCATCCGGTTCCTTCTCTCCTCTTCCGACTGCGCTGGTCGTGAGCCACCAAACGTGTGGTACCACGCCGGGGCCATAACGGTGACCCCTTCCGAGGCGATGTAGGGGTGTTCACCCGTACAGCCGAGGGGGATGCGGGGATGCCCGGCGACAGGACGTATGCCGCGTTCATTTCGTACAGCCACGCGACGGACCACGCACTCGGCCCGTCGCTGCAGGAGGGCGTCGAGAAGTTCGCGAAGCCCTGGTACCGCCCTCGCCAGCGGCGGGTGTTCCTCGACAACTCCGTGCTGGCCGCCGAATCCGACCTCACGCAGGCCATTCTCGACGGCTTGGCGAACGCGGAGAACTTCCTGCTGCTCGCCTCGCCCGCGTCCGCCGGGTCGCGCTGGGTCGGCAAGGAAGTGGCCTGGTGGCTGGAGAACCGCGAGCGCCGCACCCTGTTCGTGCTGCTCACCGACGGCGAGGCGGTGTGGGACAACGGAGTTCTCGACCGCGAGCGCACCACCGCGCTGCCCGAGGCGTTGCACGACATCCCCGAACCGCGCTGCGTCGACCTGCGCGCGGTCCGCGACGTCGAGCTCGACCCGCGCAACCCGCAGTGGGAGGCGGTGCTGGCGGACGTGGTGGCGCCGCTGGACGGCGTCGAGAAGACCGAGCTGATCGGTCACCACATCGCCGAACGCCGCCGCACCAAACGGACCGTCATCGCCGCGATCTCCGTCCTGGTCGTGCTGCTGGTCGCCGCCGTGATCTTCGCAGTCCGTTCGGAGCAGCAGAGCGACCGGGCCCAGCGGCAGACGCTCGTGGCCACGTCACGGCAACTCGTCGCGCAGGCCGCGGCCATGCGCGACTCCCGCCCGAACACCGCCCGTCAGCTGCTCGCCCAGGCCTACCGGATGTCACCGACGGCGGAGGTCGTGGGGGCGCTGATGGAAAGCCCGTCGATCCCGCGGGTGGTGCCGACCCCGAAATCGGCTGTGGACGTGGCGTTCAGCCCGCGGGAGAACGTGATCGCGGTGGCCACGAAGGACGGGATCGCACTGTACGAGGGCAGGTCCGAACGCGCGAGGATCCCGATGACCAACGCGACCGCGGTGCGGTTCAGCCCGGACGGCGCGTTCGTCGCGGCGACTACGTCCGGCGGTGCCGTGCTGATCGCCGACACCGCGGACCCGAAGCGGAGTGTCACCTGGAACGCTGGCACCACCGGACTGAGCTCGCTCGCGTTCGTACCGGGCAGGCCCGTCCTGACCGTCTCGGGGATGGGCGCGCACACGTGGTTGCTCGACGTCACCGATCCGCTGGCGCCCAGGTTGGCCACCGAGTTCCAGCAGGCCAGTGATTCGATCGGCTGGACGAGCGCGGTCAGCGCCGACGGGACGACCATCGCGTTGCCCGGCTCGGAGGGCATCATCGAGCTGTGGGACATCACCGGGCAGCCCATCAGGAAAGCCGTTCTGTCCGGGCACACCAACGACATCAGGACGCTGCGGTTCGCTCCGGTCGGCGGCCTGCTCGCCAGCGGCGCCCAGGACGACACGGTCCGGTTGTGGAACACCACGAGCCCCGGTCAGTACAGCGTGCTGTCCGGCGCGAGCCAGTTCGTGACGTCGCTGGCCTTCGCCCAGGACGGGCAGTCGCTCGCGTTCGGCGACGGCAACGGTGTGGTCCACCTGTGGGACGTGAGCGATCCGATCCGGCCGCGTACCGCCCAGCCGTTGCTCGGCCACGTCGAGGGGATCAACGGGCTGTCCTTCAGCGCCGACTCACGCACCCTCGCCACGGCCGGCGAGAACGTGCGGCTGTGGAACGTGCTCAACGCTTCCCGCTCCGGCGCCGTCATGGTGCTGCCGGGTAGCAGCAACACGCTGGCGTTCGGGGCGAACCACCAGCTGGCCACGGGATTCCCGACGAAGCTCTACGACCTGACGAACGTCACGCGCCCCCGCGAGATCCGCGCGCTCAGGACGTTCAACATCGGCGGCAGCCCGCAGCTCGCGTTCAGTCCGGACGGCACGCGGATCGCCAGCGGGCTCCCGGTCGCGCTCACCGATCCCGCGACCGGCGACCCGCCGGTGCACACCGAGCGCGCGGAAAGCCTCGTGTTCCGCCGGGACGGCAGGCTGATCGGCGCGGCACCGCTGCCTGGAGGCTTCCGGCTCTGGGTGCCCGACGGCGATCAGGTGCGGGCCGCCGCCGAGCTGCCGGGATCCAACGGCACCCCGCACGGCATCTCGTTCGGCTCCGGCGACCGTGCCGTCACCGTGGGGGACAAGGGCGAAACCCTGCAGCTGTGGGACGTCCGCGAACCCGACGCACCGGGGTTGCTCCGCACGTTCGACACGAAGTCCGATCCGATCGAGTCCGTGCTGTTCCACCCCATCGGCGACGTCGTGATCACCGGCAGCCGCACCGGGCTGATCACCATGTGGGACGTGGCTGACGGCGCCCGGATCGCGACCGCGCTCCGGCACGTGGGCAGCGTTCGTCATCTCGCCCTGCATCCGGACGGGAAGCGGCTGGCCAGCGCGGGCGAGTCCGGCGAGGTCGTGCTGTGGGACGTCACCGATCCGACCCGTCCGGTCGAGGTGTCGACCCTGCGGGCGGGCGGCCGCTACACCGCCGCTGCCATCGCGTTCAGCCCGGACGGCACGATGCTCGGCGGTGCGGACGGCGTGCGCACGACCATCTGGAGCATCGACGTGCCGCAGTTGCTCGCACGGCTGTGCGTCGACTCGTCGCGCATTCCGGAAACCGAGTGGCGGCAGTACCTTCCGGACATCCCTTACGACCCGCCGTGCGCGTGAAGGGAGTTTTCATGAGACGCGTTCTGCCACTCTTGTTGCTGCTGGCCGCATGTGGGGACCCAACGGTCGGACCGAAGGTCACGGGCGCACCGGAACCGGGCAACACGACCGTCGTGACGACCGAACCGTCCGCGGGGACGAAACCCTCGCTCGGCAAGGCACCTGACGACCTGCACAGCGTGGACTGGCAGCAGGCGACGCTCCCGGCGGAGTTCTGCGGCGTCGAGAAGCCCGTGCGGTTCCGGGAAGGCGCGGCGAAGGCCACCTCCACGACGTGGGGCGGGGTGGACCTCTGGATCCACTCGGAAAGGCCCGTCTGGTTCGGTGACGTCGACGCGGACGGCCGCGACGAGGCCGCGGTCAACCTCGGCTGCGACAACGGCGGTGGCACCGCGGCGAGCCAGCTCGCGTTCGGGTTGATCGTGGTGCGAGCGAACAACGGCAACCTGGAGCTGGTCGGCGAGATCAGCGCGACGACGATGCGCGACGACGCGTTTCACGTGCCGTTGCTGTCCGATCCGCGGTTCGAGAAGGGCGTGATCACCGTCAAGGAGCTCTGGTACCGGCCGAGCGACGCGAACTGCTGCCCGACCGGCGCCTCGCTGACGAGGTGGTGGCTGCGCGACGGCACGCTCAAGCCCGATCGGGCCGTTCAGGTGTCCTGACAGATCGGATGGGTCTGATCAACGCACGCGTAACAGGGGCTTGACCGGCGTTCTTCCGGTTGTAATCATCGGACCTCTCGCCGCCGCCCCGACGAGAATGCGTGGATCATGGCTTTACGACGATTGTGCGCGGCCGTCGTGGCCGCGTTGCTCGCCGGCCTCATCACCGTGGCCGCGTCGGCACCGGCGCAGGCCGAGGTGCGGCACCCGAGGCAGGAATGGCTGCGCAAGTCCACCGCGGGCCTTTTCCTGCACTGGGGCATGTTCACCGCCCCGAAGCACCTGAACTGCGCCGAGTGGGAACGTGACGTCACCGGCGGGGGGTGGACCCCCGACTACTGGATCGACGAGGCGCGCAAGCTCGGCGCCTCCTACGTCGTGCTGGCGACGTTCCACTCGCGGCTGGGCTACGCGCGGCCGTGGCCGTCGAAGATCCCCGGCAGCTGCGCGACGCAACGCGACCTGCTCGGCGAACTCACCAAGGCGGGCAAGGCCAAGGGCGTCAAGGTCATCCTCTACATGACCGACGACCCGCAGTGGCACAGCGAGCAGGGCGTGCAGATGCTCGACTCGGCCGCCTACTCGGCCTACAAGGGTGAGCAGGTCGACCTCACCACGCGTGAGGGCTTCGGCAAGTACAGCTACGACCTCTTCTTCGAGGTCATGAAGAACTACAACGACCTCGCCGGGTTCTGGATCGACAACGACAACGAGTACTGGGAGCGCAACAAGCTCTACGAACAGATCCGGCAGCTGCAGCCCACCTGGTTGTTGAGCAACAACAACGAGGACACGCCGATCATGGACACGGTCTCGAACGAGCAGAAGACCGGCATGTTCCCGTCCTACGACTACCCGGCGGCGACGTTCACACCGATGCCACGGCTGTCCGAGGCCTGCTACAAGCTCCCGAACACCGGCGACTGGTGGTACGACGGCGGAAACCACGCCGTCGACACGCGGCTGAACACCGGCCGTTACATCACCAACGCGGGTTCCTCGATCAAGTCGCTGATGGCCGAAACGCCGATGGTCAACGGTCGCATGCCCGCGCAGCAGGAGGCGTACAACAACTTCATGTCCACCTGGGTGCCGCCGATCCAGGAGTCTATCCAGGGCGTCGAGGGCGCCGGGTACCTGTACGGCGGCATGCAGCCTGGGTTCTGGAACGACGGCGCGCACGGCGTGATCACCATCAACCCGTCGACGGGCAAGCAGTACGTG
Organism: Lentzea kentuckyensis; assembly: GCF_002150765.1. Lineage (GTDB taxonomy): Bacteria > Actinomycetota > Actinomycetes > Mycobacteriales > Pseudonocardiaceae > Lentzea > Lentzea kentuckyensis. The sequence goes on along the minus strand of NZ_MUYM01000085.1, from coordinate 29,509 downwards.
CACGTCGTGACCAAGCCCCGCGCTGACTTCGTTCGCCTGCGGGACAACGGCTATCGCGTCACCGGCGTGACCGACCTGCGGACCGGCGAGCGGATGCGGTTCTCTCAGTCCGCGGGCCACCTGACGATCCAGGGCATCACGAAGTGGGACGAGTACGACACCGTGTTCGCGGTGGAAACCGCTGGGCAGCAAGGCTTCTACACCGATGTCAAGGCGTCGGCGACGTCCTCGGAGGACGGTTTCCCGGCGTCGAACCTGACCGACGGCAACTACGAGAAGTACTGGGACGCCAACGCCGCCCAGCCCGTCTCGATCTCGCTGGACCTCGGCCGGCGCAAGGAGGCCGCGTTCCTCGCGATCAACCAACGCGAGTCGTCGCCCACGCACGCCCGCGTGTCGTTCGGCCGCCCCGAGGATTCGAGTCGTATCAAGGACTACCAGCTGACGGCGTCTGTCGACGGACGCGACTGGTGGCACGTGCGGACCGGCGCACTGCCGTCCGCGCGCGGCACGCAGTTCATCGACATCGGGGCGCAGCAGGCCCGGTACCTGAAGCTGACCGTGCTCAACACCTGGGGTGGCCCGCAGGCACCGGTCTACTTCAAGGAACTGAGGATCGACGAGATCCGGGTCGGCCACAGCTATCCGCGCGGGTTCCGCGACGCCGCGCTGGAGGCCGAGGACGCGACGCGGTCGGGTACGGCGCGCGGCGAGTTCTGCGCGGCCTGTTCCGGCACGCGGCAGGTGACCGGGCTCGGCGGTGGTGAGCGCAACGCCGTGACCTATCGCGATGTTTCCGTTGCCACGGCCGGTACTTACCGCCTGCAGCTGGACCTGACGTCGGCCGCGGCTTCTGCTGTCTCCGTGTCGGTGAACGGCGGCGCACCGCTTTCCGCCGCGGTGCCGGCGGACCGCGCCGACGTGCCCGCCCCGACGTCGCTCGCGGTGCCGTTGAACGCGGGCCGCAACACGCTTCGAGTGTTCAGCACGGGTAAGCCGCTCGGCCTGGACCGCATCTCGGTCGGCGGGCTGCCGCCGTCGACCTACACGCCGAAGACGACGCTGACCGTCGTACCCCATGGCGTGCAATGGGTCGCGCCGGGCCAGCAGTCCGTGAAGATCACCGCACGGCTGCGGCTCGACGCCGACGACCAGATCGACAACGTCTCGCTGGCCCCTGTCCTGCCCGCGGGCTGGACGCTGACCGGCGCACCGGCGACGCGTCCGTCGATGCGCCTCGCGGGTGTGCTGGAGGGGGTGTGGACCGCGACCTCTGCGCCTGGACAGGACGTGGGATCGGTCAGCATCCCGGTGAACGCCTCGTTCCAGCTGCTGAGCTCCGCCCGCAACGTGTCGGGAACGGTGCCGGTGCGCACCAGGCCCGCGGACCGCGTGTTCGTGCGCGAGGCGGAGGACTCGGCGAACGTGTTCGGCAGCACCGGCCTGACCAGCTGCGGGACGTGCTCGGGCGGGGAGAAGGTGCGCAACATCGGTGGCAGTCCGGACGCCTCGGTGACCTTCCCGAACGTGGTCGTGCCCGCCGCCGGGGCGTACCGGATGTTCATCCAGTTCACCGTGAACGGGCCGCGCTCGTACTTCGTGTCCGTCAACGGCGGTGCACCGGTCGAGGTGAAGCTCGACGGGGTCGGCAACAACACCCCGTACGTGGCCGAGTCGCCGGTGACGCTCAACGCGGGTGCGAACACCATCAAGTTCGGCAACGACAACGCCGGTGCTCCTGATCTGGACCAGATCGCGATCGGCTGATCGGGGAAGCTGAACGGCACCCTGTGCGAGCGGGGTGCCGTTCTCAGCTGTTCCGTCGCATGATGGGTGCATGCTGGAGGCACTGCGGCGTCAGCTGAGCGAGTCGTTGTTCGAGCGGGTCGCGGGTCCCGAGCGCGAGAAGCACGCGCGGCGGATCCACGAGACGCCCGGCCCGCGCATGTTCGCCGACGACCGTCCGATCCGGCACGTCCACGCCGATCACGCCATGTTCATCGGCGGGCTGCGGGCGTTGCTGCTGCAGTCGTTGCACCCGCTGGCGATGGCCGCGGTCGCCCAGCACTCCGACTACCGCACCGATCCGTGGGGACGGTTGCAGCGCACGAGCCTGTTCATCGGCGTCACCACCTACGGCACGGCCGAGGACGCGCGCCAGGCGGTCGACCGGCTCGGGCGCGTGCACCAGCACATCCACGGCACCGCGCCGGACGGCCGGCAGTACCGTGCCGACGACCCGCACCTGCTGGCCTGGGTGCACGTGGCCGAGGTCGACAGTTTCCTGCGCTGCCACCAGAAATACGGCGAGAAGCCCCTTGACGACTACGACGAGTACGTCGCGGACATGGCCGTCATCGGCGAGGCGTTGGGCGTGGTGGACCCGCCGCGCACGACCGCCGAGCTCGACGCGCGGCTCAACTCCTATCGGGCCGAACTGAAGAGCACCCACGACGCCCGTGAGGCTGCCCGGTTCCTGCTGTTCAAAGCTCCTTTGCCGGTGCTCGCGCGGGGGCCGTACGCGATCCTCGCCGCCACGGCCGTCGCCAGCCTGCCGCTGTGGGCACGGATTCCGTTGCGGCTGCCGTACCTGCCGATCGCCGAGGCCACCGGGGTGCGGTTCGCGGGCCACGCGTTGATGCGCGGCCTGCGCTGGGTCACCGGGTGAGGGTCAGCGGAAGTCGCTGACCCGGAAGGCCGACAGCATGTCCTGGTAGCGCGGGTTGTTGTCGTGCGGGTAGAACGACGCCTCGACCCCCACCCAGCCGCGGAAGCCCCCGTCGTCGTCGATGATCTGCATCATCGGCTTCACGTGCGAGTTGCCGGTGTAGCAGGGTTCGATGTCGCTGCCATTGGACTTCCTGGTCAGACAGGTGCACCAGTGCCAGTGCGTGTCCCGGCGGTCGCTGCTCGACACCCGCTGGATGTAGTTCTGCAGCGAGCTGTCGTTGATCGCGCTGCCGCCACCCGTGCCGGGACAGCTGGGGTCCTCCTGGCAGGCGTTCTCCGAGGAGGGCTGGAGGTAGGTCAGGCACCACGTCGTGGTGGCGCAGGTGCGGAACAGCCCGATGTTGAACGCGCCTCCTGCCGCCGGGCTGGCGTTGAGCTTGTCGTGCGTCCAGCCCTGGTAGTCCTGGCGGAGCGTGCCGGCAAAGGCCCGCACGGTCGCTGCCGGACGGCTGGTGGTCAGGGAGGCGTTGCTGCCGTAGGCGTAGCCGACCGTCGCCAGGGTGTTGAACAGCTGGTCGAGCCGGGTGAGCTTGCCGTCCTGGCTCGTGGTGACCTTCCACTGCTCCGACCAGGCCTGGCCGGCGTCGGCCCAGTCGATCTGCAGCTTGTCGCCCTCGACCGAGTACCTGCCCGTCCTCGTCTCGGGCGGGGAGCCCATGAAGCCCCCGGCGGTCAGCACCTCGCACGCGCGTACCAGGGTCTGGCCGACCGCCAGTGCCCTGGTCGAGCACGATGAGTCAGGCGTCGTTCCGGTGCCCTGACGGGCGGCCGGTTGCCGCTGCCACCAGAGGTAGGTTCGCGCTCGCACGTTTCCGTCGGTGGTGAACTGGTAGTTCCCGAGCCGCACCCAGTTGTCCCTCGCGGTACCTGCCTTGAACGAGCCGAGCGAGACCACGAAGTTCGCCTTGCCGCCGGGCAGGTCGGCGGCCGACGCCGGAGCGGGCAGGAAGGCGAACAGGGACAGGACGAGCAGAACGACAGGCGTCTTGCGCACGGATCCCCCCAGCGGTGAGCTACCCCTGCAGGAAGTCGACCACGAGCGGCGTCGTCTCGCCAGCGAACTCCTCGAAATAGCCGTGCCGCGCTCCCTCGATCAGGTGCATCCGCGCGCCGGGGATGCGCTCCGTGATCAGCGGAGCGTTGGCCGTGGGGTTGAAGACGTCCTCGGTGCCGTGCACCACGAGCGTCGGCGCGGTGATCGACGGCAGCGCGTCCCACGCGTCGTGCTCGGCGCTCGCGAACAGGTGCCGCTTGCGCGCGTACGGCGGCATGGCCGGGTCGCCGAGCGTGCTGAACGGTCCGCGGTAGGCCGGCGTGTACATGAGCTCTTCCAACGCCCGGCGCGCCTTCATCGGGTCGATCTGCGCCAGCGACTTGCGCACCTCGGCGCTGCGCTCGATCGCGTGCGGGCCGCCGGGGGAGGTGCAGCCGAGCACCAGCCGGTCGACCCGCGAGCCGTGCGCGGCCGCGATCCACTGCGCGATCCGGCCGCCCATCGAGGTGCCGTAGACGTGGGCGGTGTCGATGCCGGCGTCGTCGAGGATCGCGACGCAGTCCGATGCGAACTGCCGGGTGCTGTAGGGGGTGTCGGGCTTGTCGCTGGAACCGGTGCCGCGGTGGTCCGTGACGATCGTCGTGAACGCCGCGGAGAAGCCCGCGCGCACCTGTGACCACCAGCGGGAGGAGTTGGCCTGGCCCGCGACGAGCAGCAGGGGAGGCCCCGAGCCCTCGACCGAGTAGAAGAGCCTGGTTCCGTCGGCGGCATGAGCAAGAGGCACGGCCGAACAGTCTAGAACTTTGACGTGCGGGTAGGTGGTCTAGTCCAATTCCCCAAGAACCCTGCCGGCCGCCACGTCAGGAACGGAGCAGCCCATGCTGTTGTTCGCCCGAACATCCGCGGTGGCCGCACTGGTGCTCGGCACCGCGATCGTGAGTCTCGCCCCTGCCAACGCCGCCGGTGTCGCGGCGACGTTCGCCAAGCAGTCCTGGGCCCCCGTTAGTCGATGAAGGGACCCTTCATCCACGTCAGGTGGATGAAGGGTCCCTTCATCGAACTCAGGCGCGCTCGGGCGCGCTCAGGCGAGGGTGGACCAGAACTGCAGTTCGTAGGCCTGCAGCAGGCGGCCGTAGCGCCACGCGTGCTTCGGCTGCCAGCCGCCGTCCAGGGCGGCCTGGATCGCGGCGATCGCACGGTCTTCGAGCTGTGGCGCGGGGGTGGCGAAGAAGTCGACGAACGCGCACGCGTCGTCGCCGAACCCGTAGTGCTCGCGCAGCCCCTTCGCCATGCGGGCGCAGTAACCGCCCCACGCGGTGAAGTTCGCCAGGATCGCGAGGATCACGTCGGTCGGCTCGCCGTTCATCGCCATCCACGCCTGGTAGGCCGGGTAGGACTGGCAGCCGGGGAACGGCTCGTAGCCGTGGAAGTCCTTCGAGGACATGCCGGCCGCGTTCGCCAGCGGCTCCAGCATCGGCAGCACCAGCTCCTCGCCGCCCGCCAGCAACGTGAAGAACGCCCGCGCGTTCGGCTCCTCCGCCTTCGACGCCAGCGCGAGGAATGTTCGCCAGTCCGACGACACGATGTGGTTCTCTTCCGCGGCGAACGTCGCGATCACGGCCCGCGGCGCTTCGCCCGTTTCGATCAGCTTGACCACGAAGTTGTCGTGCTCACCGGGGTGCAGCTCCGTCCGGATACGCGTGACCAGCTCTTTTGCGTTCATGGAGCACGATTCTTCCGCACCGGAGAAATCGTTCGCCAGGACGGCGGGCGTTCGGGGACCATCTTCGCTCGTGGCTGAACACACGTACCGAGTGACCGTCCGCGGCCGCTTCGCCGATCTCACCGACGACCAGCGCTCCTCGTTGCGGGAGCGCCTCGAGGGCTTCGACTTCCTGCGCAGCGGCGGGTTCAGCGAGGAAGGCGCGCTCACCTTCGACGAGAAGCTCGACTTCTTCAGCTACCGCGTGATCCTGACGGCGGCGGAGAAGCCGGACGACGCGGGACTGCGGCGCGCGACCACTGCCCTCGACGCGCTGGGCGTCGACTTCAAGGGGTTGCGCGCCACCGTCACCGACATGGACGAGATGAAGATCAACCGGCCGAAACGGCTGGGCTGAGCGGGACTTCGAGGGTTTCGGCCGCGTCCAGGGCCAGGTCTTCGCGGTACATCCGCGAGATCACCTGGACGCCGGTCGGCAGCCCGTCGCGCAGCCCGGTCGGCACCGCCACCGCGGGCACGCCGACGAAACTGCTCGCCTCGCACAGCTTCGTGGCGTCGAAGTACGCGGCGAGCGCCTCGGGGTCGTGCCGGTCCTGGTCCGGTTCGTAGGACGGGATGGTCGACACCGGCCCGACCAGCACCGGGTAACGGTCGAGCAGCCGGGCCCACTCGCGCTGGACGGCCAGCCGGGTGGCGGTGACCGCGAGGAACTCGGCCAGGTCGAGCCCCGGCCGCACCTCCAGCAGGTGGCGGGCGAACAGGGCGACCTCCTCACCGGCGAACGCGGCGAACTGCTCGTAGCCGAGCGCGATCGGCGTGGCGATCATCCGCAACGACAGCGTGGCGGCCTCCTCCAGGCGTGGCACCTCGACGGGTTCGACCTCGTAGCCCGCTTCGGCGAGCCGGTGCGCTGCCTCCTCGACCACCGGATCGCCCGGCACGAAACCAGCGATCTTCGGCACCGGCGAACCCGCTGACGGCACCGGCACCGCGCGGGGATCCGCCGGATCGGAGCCGCACCCGAGCGAGTGCACCAGCCGCAGGTCGGCGACGGTGCGGGCGAGCGGGCCCTCGACCGTCATGACCTGGGTGGGGAACGACGGGTCGGCCTGGCCGAAGGCCGCACCCTGCGGATAGCGGCCATAGCTCGGCTTCAGCGCGCAGACACCGTTCAGGAACGCCGGCAGCCGCAGCGAACCGCCGCTGTCGTTGCCGATTCCGAAGCGCACCATGCCCGTCGCCACCGCGACCGCGTCACCGCCGGAGCTGCCACCTGGGGACTTCGAGGCGTCCCACGGGTTGATGGTGTGCCCGGCCAGTTCGCTGTACGTGTGCATGCCACGGGCGTTCAACGTCGGCATGTTCGCGTGCCCGATCGGCGTCGCTCCCGCTGCTCGTAGTCTCGCGACGATCGGCGCGTCGGACGTCTTCACGTTGCCGACCAACGACTTCATGCCGTGCGTGGTGGCGGCGCCCGCGACGTCGATGTTGGCCTTGACCGAGAACACGACGCCCGCGAGCGGGCCGACTGCCTCGGCCGGCACGTCGAACACGGCGGTCAACGCGTTGTACACCGGGTTCAGGGCTTCGATTAGCTGCAACTGCTCAGTGAACATCCCCATGCTCCAGTCTATGCGGACCGGAGCATGGGGATGCGCAGTTCGAAACCACTCAGCGGAACATTGATCTTCGGGGAAACATCACGGGTAGTTCGCCAGGTAGGCCTCGGTGGAGCCGGCCGTGACCCGGTTGCCGGTGTTGTTGATGATGTGCTCGATGGTGCCCTTGCCGCCCAACGAGATCGTCACCATGCTGTGGAACTTGACGCCCGGCGTGTTCGGCACCTCGAACGCCCGGTCGGCCACCACGCTCGGGTTGGCGTTGGCGAAGATGTAACTGCCAAGGCCCCACGCCTCGTGCGTGGTGACGTTGTTGGCGACCTTGTACGCCGCGTAACCGCGCGTCGAGCCGTTCATCCACGCCGCCTGGTTGGGTGCCTCGTACGGCATTTCGTTCTGGTAGAAGTACGTCCGGCCGCCCTGGCCGTTCCAGATGGTCTGGTACTTCTGGTAGTGCTCGACGAACAGGCCGTACATCGTCACGTTGTTGCCGTTGACGATCAGGCCGGTGTCCGCCCGGTTGACGTCCCAGCCGACACCGATGGAGTGGTCACCGCGCCACAGCCACAGGTGGTCGCCGATGACGTTGTGGCTGTTGACCACCAACGAGGTCGTGGCCCGCCCGATGGCCGAACCGCCGATGCGCACGTACAGGTCGTGCACCGACGTCGGGTTGGCCGAGTGGTTGGCGTTGCTGCCGGGCGCGCCGATCTGCATCAACAAAGGCGAGTTGGTCGGTGCCGCGTCGATGAGCAGGCCGGCGACCTTCACACCGTCCACATCGGCCACGTCGAGTGCCATGTTCCCGTTGGTGGGCATGATGGTCGCGAGGCCGAGGCCCATCACGACGGTGTCCGGGCGGGTGACCCGGATCGGCTCGCTGACCTGGTGGATGCCGGGCTGGAACAGCAGGTTCTTGCCCGCCGCGAGCTGCTGGTTGATCGTCGCCGCCGGCGTGCCGGGCTTGACCACGTAGAACTGCGAGATCGGGATGTTGGTGCCCTGCTGGTTGCCGCTCGCCCACGTGGTGCCGCTGGTGTTGGTGCGCAGCGCGGGGACGAAGACGTTGTACTTACCGGCGCCGTCGATGTTCAGGAACGGCTTCTCACGCACGACAGGGGTTTGCGCGACCGTCGTGTACGGCGGCTCGGGGAACGTGTTCTGCGGCGCGTTGCGAGCGCCGACGAACACCATGTTCCAGTTCTCGCCGGTCCACGAGCCCCACTCGGTGTTGCGCGACAGCCACTGCTGCTGGCTGCCCGAGCGGACCTGGCCGGTGACGACCGAGTCGGCCAGGAAACCACCGCTGGACCAGCCGTTGTCGTCGAGCTGCATGTTGCCGTAGACGTGCGTGCGGCGCATCGCGGACGCCTGCGAGACGGCCCACGTGTTGGTGCCGCCCGGCGGGCGGATCGCGAGGTTCTCCGCGCCACGCCAGAAGTTGTGCGTCGCGTTGCCCTCGAACCAGTCGGCCTCGACGTGCACCTGGCCGTTGACGGTCACCTGGTCCGGGTTCAGGCCGAGCCCGAGCACCTGGGTGAAGAAGCCGATGTTGACGTCGACGTTGTAGGTGCCGGGCTTGAAGAAGATCGCGAACCGGCGCGCGTCGTACTGACCCTCTTCCTGCTGCCGGAAGACGTCGTTCAGCCGCGCCTGGATGGTGCTGGCGGACATCGACGGGTCGAAGATCAGCACGTTCGGGCCGAAGTCGGGCGCCTCGGGGTCCGGCGGCGCAGGGGTGCCGAGCCGGAACGCCTGGGCGTTCGTGCCGTTGCAGGTGTACTGGACCAGCTGCACGTCACCGGTGGAGGCGCCGGGCACGTCGAGGCACTTCCCACTGTGCCGGCTGACGAACCGGTAGGTGTCCGTGCCGACCTGCTCGGGGCGCCATTGCTGGTTGTTGGCACTGAAGTTCTGCCACAGGTGGATCGCCGCGTTGTCCGCGGTGGAGACGTTCGAGACGTCCCAGACCGAACCCTCGCCGACGGTGAAGTAGCCGTCGCTCGTGGGCGTGAACTTCCAGGTCTGTCCAGTGCAGCTCTGTTGGCGGAGTTGTGCGCCGTTCGCCGATCCCTGCGACTCCACGCACTTTCCGCTGCCGACGTTCGTCACTTGATAAGCGGTTCCTGGCACCACGTCGGCCTGCGCCGCGACCGTCCACACCGGAACGATCGCTGCTGCCGCCAACGCTGCCACCAGCAGGGGGATTCTCACGGGAGCCAGGGTGGGGGCGGTTTGTTGCAACCGTCAACGAACCTAACCGTTTCCGGTCGAGTTCCGGTATTGACAAATGATTTTGTCAAATGAGACCGTGCTATGCGTGGAGCTGTCCCCGTTGCGCAGATCCTTGCTGGAGCTGCTGAAGTCGCCCGCGTCGGCGACCCAGCTCGCGGCGGTCCTCGACCTGCCGCGGCAACGGGTCAACTACCACGTGCGCGCCCTGGAACAGGCAGGCCTCGTCGAGCTGGTCGAGGAACGCCAGCGCCGCGGCTGCGTCGAACGCGTCCTGCGCGCCCGGCCCGGCCGCGAGATCGCCGCCGACGTCCAGGACCAGTTCGCCGCGACGCACCTGGTGTCCGTCGCCGAGGACACGGCTCGGTCCGTCGCGCGGATGTCGGGCGCCGCGGCGGACGCGGGAAAGCGTTTGCTCACGTTCACCGTGGAGACGACGGTCCGCTTCGGCGCGCCCGGCGACGTCCACGAGTTCACCAGCGACCTGGCCGAAGCGGTGCGGCAGATCGCGTTGAAGTACGACACCGAGTCAGGCCGCCCGTACCGGGTGGTCGCCATGGGCCACCCAGGAGTTGCGGATGAGTGACGAGGGCGTGCGGATCGAGATCACCGTGGCCGCACCGGTCGACGAGGTGTGGCAGTCGTTCCGCGACAAGCAGAAGATCCGGCACTGGCACGGCTGGGACATCCCCGAGCTGGACGCCGAGATCGACGAGATCTACTTCCAGCACGCCGAGGAAGGCGACGGGCACACCCTGCTCGTGCAGGGCGGCCACGACACCTTCACCCTCACACCGATCCCCGAGGGCACGCGCGTCGTGCTGACCCGCGCGCCCAAGGGCACCTCGCCCGAGTGGGACGACTACTACGACGACATCACCGAGGGCTGGATCACCTTCCTGCACCAGCTCAAGTTCGCGCACGAGTTCCACCCCGGCGCCGCCCGCCGCACGTTGTTCTGGCCTCGCGAGGTCTCACTGGGTGTGTCGGGCAAGCCGTTCTTCTCCTCGCCGAACCAGAGCGGTCAGGTGATCGAGGAGTGGGGGCCTGGGTTGTTGATCACCTGTCAGAAGATGACCGTCGTGACGACCTACGGGTTCTCCGACGACGAGTTGGAGGCGTTACGCCAGAAGGGTGACGCCTCGTAATGGCCTCGGCGATGATCACGATGTGATGGCGTGGGCTACGAGTACGACGTCTTCCTGAGCTACACCCGCCGCGGCGGCGGTGACGTGTGGGTGCGGGAGCATTTCCACCGTGCTCTCAAGGAGTGGCTCGGCAACGAGATGGCCGACGACCCCCGCATCTTCGTGGACTGGGGCCAGGAGACCGGGGTCGCGTGGCCCGAGAACCTGGAACGGTCGCTTCTGCGCTCCAAGGTGATGGTCGCGGTCTTCTCGCCGCCGTACTTCCGGTCGCCGTGGTGCCGGGCCGAGTGGGAGAGCATGCTCGAACGCCACCGGATGCTCGGCTACGGCACCACCGACCAGCCGCGGCAGCTGGTGCTGCCCGTCCGGTACGCCGACGGCAAGTACTACCCGCCCGAGGCGCACGCCACCCAGCAACGGGACTTCACGTCGTGGAACAAGCCGCTGGCCTACGAGGTATACAGCCGCTCGGCCAACTACGAACACTTCCTGACCGCGGTGCAGGAGCTGGCGAAAGAGGTGGCGGAGCGGATCGAGGTCGCGCCACCGTGGGATCCGGCGTGGCGGGTGGTGCGGCCCGCGCTGGATCCGAGGACGGTGCCGCCCGGTCCGTTGCCGAGGCTGTGAGGCTGCCGTGATCGTCACGTTCTACTCGTACAAGGGCGGCGTCGGACGCTCCTTCTGCCTGGCCAACGTCGCCGTGCAGCTCGCCCGCTGGGGCAACCGCGTCCTGTGCGTGGACTTCGACCTGGACGCGCCGGGCCTGCACGAGTACTTCAAGCCGTACCTGTCGACTCTGCACGACGGCGGGCTGGTCGAGGTGGTGGCCGGGGACGCCGACTGGACCGATGTCGTCGAGCCCGTGTTCGTGCCCGACGCCGAACGCCTGTCGCTGCTCGCGGCGGGTGCGATGGACTCCTCGTACCCCGACCGCGCGCAAGCGTTGTCGTGGCCGGATCTCTTCGCCGACCACGACCTGGGCTGGCGGTTCGAGAAGATCCGCGCGGAGTGGGAAGAGCAGTTCGACTACGTCCTGATCGACAGCCGCACCGGCATCACCGACATCGGCGGCATCTGCACCGCCCAGCTGCCGGACGTTCTCGTGTTGTGCGCTGTACCGAACCGGCAGAACCTGACCGGCACGCTGGAGGTGGCCCGGCGGGCGGCGGAAGCGCGCGACAAGCTGCCGTACGACCGGGCCGGGTTGCTGTACCTGCCGGTCGTGTCGCGGTTCGACGGCAAGGAGGAGTACGAGCGGGCGCGGAAGTGGCGGGCGACGATGGCCGAGCAGTTCGCGCCGTTGTACGCGAGCTGGTTGCCGGCTGATCAGGGTGACGAGCAGGCCGAGTTGGGGTTGGTGGAGCGCACCACCGTGCCGTACTTGCCGTACTGGAGCTTTGGCGAAGAGATCGCTGTTGTTGACGAACGCAGCGGCAGTCCTGACACGGTCTCGTACTACATGGACAACATCGCGGCGTTGCTCGCACACCGCCTTGCCGACGCGGATGTGCTGGTGAGCAGTCGTGACACCTATGTCTCGGCCGCTCGCGAACGAGGCCGCCGCGAGAGCGGTCAAGGTTTCCGCTACGACTTCCTGGTGCACGGCACGTCTGAACGGGCCGCGGAGCTGCACGAAGATCTGCTCGAGTTCGGTGTGCGGAGCGTGCGGGGACGGCTCGCGGAGCTGCCGATGGTGCGGCACTTCGTCGTCGTCGACCCGCCCGAACGAGCGTCGGCCGGCATCCAGGAGATCCTCGACCAGGTGCAGCTCGACCCCGGCCGCCTGGTGATGGTGGTGGGGGAGGCGCCGAAACAGCTCTCCTCGGCGCACCCGATCAGCGGGTCGGCGGTGGACGTGGTGAGCGCGGTGCCCGCCGAGGACATGGGACCGCATTGGGAAGAGGTGCTCGTCTCGGCCGCCAGACGCCTCATGTACAGGGGCGAACTGGCCGCCGCCCACGCGCTGGCCGGTCGGGCGCTGGAGGTCGCGGAGTCGCCGATCCGGGCATTGCTGCTGCGTGGTGAGCTGGCTTGGGGGCTCGGCCGACTCGGGGACGCCGAGATCGACCTGAGTCGTGTGCTCGATCTTTCGACGTCGAACTCGTTCGAGGCGCAACGTGCTCACCGGTTGCTCGGCGAGATCTACCGCGACCGGGGCGATCTCGCGTCCGCCGTCGACCACTTCCAGGCGGCTCTGGAGGCCGGCGGCAGTGATCGTGAGCAGGCGCTGGTGCATCGGGAGCTCGCCCGCATGGAGCTGCGGGCGGGGCGGACCGACTCGGCACTGAGTCATCTCGGCACTGCTCGTGAGCGCAGTGCGGGTGACGTCGTCCTGGAGGCACAGGTGGCCTTCGAGCTGGGGTCGATGCTGGTCGATCGGGGTCACGTCGAGGCGGCAGGCCGGCAGTTGGTCGACGCGGTCGAGTGGAACTCGTTGCCGCTCGACGACCAGGTCACCGCGTTGCGTCAGCTCGCGTACCTGGAGACCGTCGCCGGGAGGCAGCGCGGGGCCGAGGAGTACCTGCGGCGCGCACGTGATGTGGCGGTGCAGTCGGAGGACAAGGCCGACATCGTCATCGAACTCGCGCGGCTGCGGGGCGGTCTCGACGCGATCCACGAGATCGCGACCGCCCTCCAGTCGCTCGACTCCAATGAACTCGTCGCGAGGGCGAGGCTGCTGGAAGCGTTGGGCAACCACTATCTCGACACGGCTCAGTCAGAGCCCGCCAGGGAAGCGTTCAGTGATGCCTACGAGGCGTTCCGTCGCCTCGACGATCGAGCGGGGCAGGTGCGTGCGTTGATCGGCCTGACCATGGCGCTGCGCTTCAGCGACATCGAGGTCGCTCGTCAAACCTGGGATGAGGCGCGGCGGTTGCTCACGCGGTTGCGCGGGCCCGAGGCGGACCTGTTGCGGCGTCAGCTGGACGCGGTCGAGCCGAAGTAGCGGGACAGGAAGTCGTTGCGGAACACGCCCTTCGGGTCGTGTTCGTTGATCAGCGCGCGGAAGGCGTCCCACTGCGGGTACCGGGCCGCCAGCAGCATCGGCGGCACCGTGAACAGCTTGCCCCAGTGCGGTCGCGGCGCGATGGCTTCTTCCAACCGGGGAAGGAGAGCCAGCACGGCGGGAGTGTTCGGCACCCAGGTGAAGTGGATCGCGAGGCTGTCGCGGTCGTACGCGGGGCTGAGCCACTGCGGTTCGGCCGACACCGTCCGGATCTCGCAGGCCTGCACCAACGGCGAGATGACGGTGGACATCTCGGCCAGCGCCCGCAGGGCCGTGACGGCACGGGTGCGCGGGACGAAGTACTCGGTCTGCAGTTCCTGCCCCACCGACGGGGTGAACTCGGCGCGGAAGTGGGGTAGTCGCTCGTGCCACGGGCCGGGCACGCCGCCCTGCAGCGTGCAGTGCGCGGGAGGCTGGCCGACGACCGGGTGCCGCGGGCCGTCGGCGGGGCGGCCGGGGAAGTCGAAGGGCTCGTCGCCCACGCGGTGCTTGACGAACAGCGTCGCGCCGCCCTGCCAGTCGATGAACGCGCTCACGCTGTAGGCGCCGTCGAAGATCTGTTCCGCCTGGACGAGCAGCGTGGTCCAGGCGACGTCCTCGTAGACGGTCTGGGCCACCTCGAACGACGGCACCACGTCCAGGGTCACGGTCGTGATCACGCCCAGGCCGCCGAGCGACACCGGGGCGCCAGCGGAGGTCAGGTCGACTGTGGAGCCGTCGGCCCGCATGACCTCGACCGCGGTGACCGCGCCGGCCAGCGAGCGGCTGCCGGAGCCGTGGGTGGCGGTGGCGACCGCGCCGGCGATGGTGATGTGCGGCAACGACGGCAGCGTGTGCAGGGCCAGTCCCGCATCGAAGAGCCTCGGTGCCAGCTGGGCGAGGGTCAGGCCGGCACCGACCCGCACGCTGCGGCCCGACACCTCGAAGACCTCCGGCATGGCTGTCAGCGACACCAGGGTGCCCGTGGTGTCGGCGACGGGGCTGAACGAGTGCCCGGACCCGACGACGTGCACCGCGGAGGAACCGCGGACGATCGCGCGCAGGTCGTCGGCCGAGGTCGGCGCCACGGCTTGGGCCGCGGTGAACGTGACGTTGCCCGCCCAGTTGGTCTTCATATGCACACGGTAAGCGTCCGGGGGTTCGGCGTCATTCTCCCTGTCGCTTCAGTGTCGACAGAAATGTAGTTGCCCGTGGTGGCAGGGTGGATCCACATGGGAAACGACGACGACGTACAGACGCTCCGACGGATGTCCGGCCTGGTCACGCCGATGGCGCTGCGGGTCGCGGTGACACTCGGCCTGCCGGACCGGCTGCGGGCCGAAGCTCCCGTCGCACTCCTGGCCACCGAACTCGACGTCAACCCGACAGCACTCGAACTGCTCCTCGGCCACCTCACCACGCTCGGCGTCGTCGAACGCACCGGCAACGGCTACCGGACCACCGAGTTCGGCGCGCTCCTCGGTGAAGACGCCGGCAACGGCCTGCACAACCTCCTGCACCACGACACCGCCGCCGGTCGCGCCGACCTGGCGTTCGTCGACCTGATCCACAGCGTCCGCACCGGCGAGGCCGCCTACCCGCTGCGCCACGGCCGGGACTTCTGGACCGACCTGGACGAGCAGCCGCACCTCCGCGCGGCGTTCGACCGGCAGATGACCTGGCGGATCGAGCAGTCGACCCCGCGGTTCGTGGCCGCCGTCGACTGGTCCCGGTTCGCCACGATCGTCGACGTCGGCGGCGGGCCCGGTGACCTGCTCACGGCCGTTCTCACCGCGCATCCCGAGGTGCGCGGTCATCTCGTCGACCTGGAGGTCGGTCCGGCCAGGCGGAACTTCGCCAGCCTCGAAGGCCGGGCGCAGGCGACGGAGGGCAGCTTCTTCGACCCGTTGCCCACCGGTGGCGACGCGTACGTGTTGTTCGACGTCCTGCACAACTGGGACGACGAGCAGGCGCACCGCGTCCTGGCCCGCGTCGTCGAGGCCATGCCGGCGCACAGCAGGCTGATCGTCGTCGAATCCATCCGAGGTATGGGGGTCAGTACCGAGATGGACCTGGTCATGCTGGTGCACTTCGGCGGGCGTGAGCGCAGCGTCGAGGAGTACGCGAACCTGGCGGAGCCACACGGTTTGACGCTCGATGCGGTAACTGAGGTAACGGAGACGCGCTGCGTGCTCGAATTCCGGAAACATCCGATCTAAGGTCGAAGGGCCGCCGCACGGACGAAGGGACTCCTGATGCGTCGTGCAGCGGTCATAGCGACCCTGTTGATCGTGGCGAGCGCACCACCGGTGCAGGCCGCGCCGGCGGTCGCGGTACGGGTGGATCCGGCGAGCACGAGCCAGGTCGGGCGGGACTTCGCCGGCTTCAGCTACGAGAAGGACCGGGTCGGCGCGCGGATGTTCAACGCCCGCAACGCCGACCTGGTCCGGCTCTTCCGGCTGCTCGGGCCGAGCCTGCTGCGCATCGGCGGCAACCTCGTGGACATGACCACCTGGAACCCGGCGGGCGCGGGCGGCAAGGCCGAGGAGGTCACCCCGGCGGACATCCGTGAGCTCGCGATCTTCGCCAAGGCCACCGGGTGGAAGGTCGTCTACGGCATCAACCTCAAGACCAACACGCCGGAGAACGCCGCCGACGAAGCCGCAGAAGCGGCGAAACAGCTCGGCACAGACCTGGTGGCGTTCGAGGTCGGCAACGAACCGAACGTCTACGTCAAGACGTGGCCGGAGTACGAGGCGCTCTTCACGAAGTTCGCCGACGCGATCAGGGCGAAGGTGCCCGGGGCGAGGTTCGACGGGCCCGGCCAGGCGAACAGCAGTTCCTGGGCGGAGGACTTCGCCCGCACGCAGAAGGACAGGGGCGTGCACATCCTGTCCACCCACGTGTACATCGCGAAGAACACCGAGGCCGACATCGCGAAGATGCTGGCGTCCAACTCCTCCGGCAGGCTGCCGAACATCTCGGCCGCCATGCAGAAGGCGTGGCAGAACCACGGGATCCCGCAGTGGCGCGTCACCGAGGCGAACAACTACTTCCACGGCGGCGCGGACGGCGTCAGCAACGTGCAGGCGGCGACGCCTGTGGTCGCTCGACTACATGTCGGGCGTCGCTGCGCGGCAAGGCTCGGGCATCAACTTCCACGGCGGCACGTCGACGCAGTTCCCGCTGCACTACTCGCCCATCCGCTTCGACGGGCTCAATCCCGTTGGCGTGCAGGCGGTTTACTACGGTGAGCTGCTGTGGAAGCTGGCCGGGCCCGGCGCGTACCACGCCGCGACCGTCAGCGGCGCCGACGAGGTCACGGCGTGGGGCATCGGCAACAACGCGTTCGTCAACAACAAGAAGACGACCGCGGTGACAGCGACGATCACGTTGCCCGCCAAGGCACGCAACGCCAGCGTCTACGTGTTGACCGCACCGGAGCTGGACTCCAAGGAGATCACGATCGCGGGGTCGAAGGTCGGGAAGAACGCGAAGTTCACGCCGAAACCCAAGCGGGTGAAGGTGACCGGTACGACGACCGCGGTCGACGTACCGGCCAACAGCGCCGTGCTGGTGGTCACTCGCTGAGCGCGGCGAGCCGTTCCTGCGCCTCGGCGAGGTCCTCGATGGTCGGGGCGTCGTCCTGGGTGAGGGCGCGCCGCCAGTAGCCGCCGAACTCGATGTCCTTCTTGGACACACCGAGGCCGACGAAGTGCCTGCGCAACGCGCGAACCGCAGAGGCCTCACCGCCGAGCCACACCCACACCGACGACGGCACCTCCACCGCCGATACCACTCTTGGCACCACCGAGACCAGGTCCTCCCCGGCGCTGCGGTGCACCCACCGCACGCCGGGGATGTCCTGCTGCTCCAACGGATCCGCGACCTCGACGAACGCGAGGAACCGCCGCGCCGAGGGCAGCAGTTCCAGCAGCGAGCCGATCGCGGGCAACGCCGTCTCGTCGCCGGCGAACACCAGCAGGTCCGCGGTGCCGAGCGGCCGGGCGTAGTCGGCGGACGGACCGAACCGTCCGATGACGTCACCCGGCTTGGCCACCGCGGCCCACGCCGACGCGGGGCCGTTGTCGCCGTGCAGCACGAAGTCCACGGTCAGCACGCCGTCGGCCAACGAACGCACGGTGAAGCTGCGCATCCACGGCCGTTCGGACTCGGGCATGGCCAGATATGCCTGATACCAGACACTCACGTCGGGTGACTCCGACACGAGCGCGGAGCCGCCAGGCTTGGGGAACAACAACTTCAGCTGCTGGTCCGGCCAGGTGCCGATGTCGGCGAGGCCGTCACCCGTGAAGGTCATCCGCGCCATGCGCGGGGTGATCGATCGGACCGAGGTGACCGTCAGCAGGCTCATGTCAGGTACTCCTTCAGGTGCTGGGCGGTCAGCGTGTCCGAGCCGGCCACGAGGTCGCCGGGCGTGCCGGTGAAGACGACCTGCCCGCCGTCGTGACCGGCGCCGGGACCCATGTCGACGATCCAGTCCGCGTGGGCCATGACGGCGAGGTGGTGCTCGATCACGATCACCGTGTTGCCGGCGTCGATCAGCTGGTCGAGCAGCCCGAGCAGTTGGTCGACGTCCGCGAGGTGCAGGCCGGACGTCGGTTCGTCGAGCACGTAGGTCGAGGCCTTCTCCGCCATGTGGATCGCGAGCTTCAACCGCTGGCGCTCGCCGCCGGACAGCGTGGTCAGCGGCTGGCCCAGCGACAGGTACGCCAGGCCGACGTCGTTCAGGCGCCCGAGCACCGCGTGCGCCTGGCCGGACGGGAAGAACTCGTGCGCCTCGGCCACGGACATGCCGAGCACCTCGCTGATGTTCTTGCCCCGCAACGTGTAGCGCAGCACCTCGGGGGTGAACCGCTTGCCCTCGCACTTCTCGCACACCGTCGCGACACCGGCCATCATCGCCAGGTCGGTGTAGACGAGCCCGATGCCCTTGCAGTTCTCGCAGGCTCCCTCGGAGTTCGCGCTGAACAAGGCCGCCTTCACACCGTTGGCCTTGGCGAAGGCGGTCCTGATCGAGTCGAGCAGGCCGGTGTAGGTGGCGGGGTTGGACCGGCGTGACCCGCGGATCGGTGACTGGTCGACCGTCACCACGTCCGGCCGCTTGCGCAAGGAGCCGTGGATCAGCGACGACTTGCCCGAGCCGGCCACGCCGGTGACGACGGTCAGCACCCCGAGCGGGAGGTCGACCGAGACGTCCTTCAGGTTGTTCGTCCGCGCGTCGCTGATCGTCAGAAAGCCTTGCGGGGAACGGAACTCCGGCCGCAGCTTGGCCCGGTGGCCGAGGTGCCGCCCGGTCAGCGTGCCGGACGTCCGCAGCCCGGCCACGTCACCGGAGTAGCAGACGTGCCCGCCACCCGCGCCCGCGCCGGGGCCGAGGTCGACGACGTGGTCGGCGATCTCGATGGTCTCCGGCTTGTGCTCGACGACGAGCACGGTGTTGCCCTTGTCGCGCAACCGGAGCAGCAGGTTGTTCATCCGCTGGATGTCGTGCGGGTGCAGGCCGACGGTCGGTTCGTCGAACACGTAGGTGATGTCGGTGAGCGACGATCCGAGGTGCCGCACCATCTTCACGCGCTGGGACTCGCCGCCGGACAGCGTCGCGGACTCGCGGTCGAGCGACAGGTAGCCGAGGCCGATCTCCACCAGCGAGTCCAGCGTGTCGCGCAACGTCGCCAGCAGCGGCGCGACCGACGGGTCGTCGATCGAGTGCACGAACCGGGCGAGGTCGCTGATCTGCATCGCGCAGCAGTCGGCGATGTTCACGCCGCGGATCTTCGAGCCGAGCGCCGCCTCGTTGAGCCGGGCGCCGCGGCAGTCACCGCAGGTCGTGAACGTGACGGCGCGGTCGACGAACGCCCGGACGTGCGGCTGCATCGACTCGCGGTCCTTGGACAGGATGGACTTCTGCAGCTTCGGGATCAGGCCCTCGTAGGTGACGTTGGTGCCGCCGATGTTGAGCTTCGTCGTCGGCTTGTACAGGAAGTCGTGCAGTTCCTGCTCGGTGAACTCGGCGATGGGCTTGTCGGGGGAGTAGAGCCCGGAGTTGGCGAGCACCTGCCAGTACCAGGTGCCGACGCCGTAGTTCGGGGCGTCGATCGCGCCCTCGTTCAACGACTTCGAGCGGTCCACGATCGCGTCGACGTCGATGGTGGTGACCTTGCCCAGGCCCTCGCAGGCCGGGCACATGCCCTCAGGCAGGTTGAAGCTGAACGCGCCGGACGTGCCGACGTGCGGCTTGCCGAGCCGGCTGAACACGATCCGGAGCATCGTGTGCGCGTCGGTGGCCGTGCCGACGGTGGAACGGGAGTTCGCCCCCATTCGCTCCTGGTCGACGATGATCGCCGCGCTCAGGTTGTGCAGCGCGTCGACGTCCGGGCGCCCGATCGACGGCATGAAGGACTGCAGGAACGCGGTGTAGGTCTCGTTGATCATGCGCTGCGACTCGGCCGCGATCGTGCCGAAGACCAGCGAGGACTTGCCGGAGCCGGACACGCCGGTGAAGACGGTGAGGCGGCGCTTCGGGACGTCGAGCGACACGTTCGCGAGGTTGTTCTCCCTGGCCCCGCGGACCTGGATCACGTCATGGCTGTCGGCGACAGCGTTCACCCTGGTTCCCCCAAAATGATTCTTTATGCCGTAAAGTATCGACCAACGAGGTTACTTTACGTCGTAAGGAGTTGCAACCGTGGTCGTCTACGCAGGTCAGGGCGATCCGCGCCGGTCCATCGAACTGCTCTGGCGCGGGACGGTCGCGGAGAACCGGCCGGGCCCGAAGCCCGGACTGAGCGTGGATTCGATCGTCGACGCCGGCATCGCGGTCGCCGACGAGCAGGGCATGGCCTTCTCGATGCGCGCGGTGGGGGAGCGCCTCGGCCGCACGGCGATGGCCCTCTACACGTACGTGCCGGGCAAGAACGAGCTCGTCGACCTCATGTACGACCGCACGATGGCCGAGCTGCCGACCAGTTACTCACTTGAGGACGGCTGGCGGCCCGCCGTCACGCAGTGGGCGCACGACATGTGGGAGTGCTACAGCCGTCATCCGTGGGTGCTGCAGGTGTCGCAGGCACGTCCGGTGCTCGGCCCGCACGAGTTCGCGGTGATCGAGGCGCTGGCCGCGATCCTGGTGTCCACCGGTCTGCCCGGACGCGAACTGCGCGGCATCGTCGGTGCCATCAACTACTTCGTCCGTGGCGCCGCCCAGACCGTCGCCGAGGCGCGCGCCGCGGGTGGCGCGACCGGCGAGGCGGACGAGGAGTGGTGGTACGCGCGGTCCGCCGTGCTGCTGGAGATGGAGCCTGACCTCGAAAAGAGGTTCCCGATGCTGCACGTTCTCGAGAACGATCGAGAGCCGATCGATCCGGAACTGCCTTATCTGGAGAACGACGCCGTGGAGAACTTCCGCAGCGGACTGAGGGTGTTGCTGGACGGCGTCGAGGGCGCTGTGGCAAAACCGTGACAATTCCCGGACCTTCGGCGCACATGAGATCGATGAGATCGTGCTCATGGCAATCGGCAGACTCATGTTGGCTGTCGCGTGCGCGCTGGTCCTGACCGCGCCGAGCACGGCAGCCTCGACGTCGTCGCAGGTCTACCGGCCCGCGATCATGCGGATGGAGTACACCGTCGGCGCGTTGACCGCAGTGGTGCACGCGCCGCGCACCCTCGTCGGCGAGCGGCCGATCGTGTTCGACTACCGGGCGGACGACAACCACGCGCAGACGCTGGCGCGGCGGGGGTTCATCGTGGTGCTGGTGCGCGACCCCGCCGTCCTGACCAGGCATCTGGAGCTGTGGCGCGACCTGCACGAGCGCACCGGTCCGCTGGTGGAGAGGTTCGCCGGGTTCGCCGGCCACTTCGCTGTGGCAGAACCGTGACAGACCGCTCACAGGACGCCCACAAGTAATCGATGAGATCACCGCATGGCAATCGGAAAAGCCGCGGCCGCCGTCGTGCTGGCGATGGCGCTGACCGCCCCGACCACCTCCGCCGCACCCGACGGGTACGGCTCCGGAGTCAGAACGGTCGAGTACTCGCTCGGTGATCGGGCATTTCAGGTGCCCGAGTTTCACACCGGACCGGACGGCCCCGTCGCGGATCTCGAACTCACCGCGGTCGTGCACGCCCCGCGCACGCTCGTCGGCAAACGGCCGTTGGTGCTGCTCGCGCACGGTTACTGGAAAACGTGCAGAAGCGAGGAGGAGTGGCTCTGGCCGTGCCCGAAGAACGACTCCTTCCCGAGCTACCGGGGCTACGACTACCTGGCAGAAGAGCTGGCACGCCAGGGTTTCGTGGTCGTGTCGCTGAGCGCGAACGGCGTCAACGCGGGAGAGCTCGGCCAACCGGCGGACATCGCCCGCGCGCGACTGATGAGCAAGCATCTCGAACTGTGGCGTGACCTCAACGACGGCAAGGGGCCGCTCGTCCAGCAGCTGCACGGGTTCCGCGGTCACGTCGACCTCACGAACGTCGGCACGCTCGGCCACTCGCGCGGCGGCCGTGGCGCGGTCTACCAGGCCTCGGACCAGCACGTCACCGAACTGCCGGCCGGCGTGCGGATCAGGGCGGTGCTCCCGCTGGCCCCGGCCGGGTACTACGCGCCGGATCCGGAGGCGCCGGAGAACCTCGACTACCGCATCACGAAGATCCCGTTCGCGGTCATGACCGGAGAGTGCGACGCGGTGCTGCAACAGTCAGCCGGCTACGTCACCAACGCGCAGGGCCGCAACCTGGTCCCGATCCACCGCGTCACGCCGAAGCGCGCGAACCACAACTTCTTCAACACCGAGTGGTCCTACGACAACGACGGTTCCTGCCAGGGCACCGGCCTGAGCCCCGAGCAGCAACGAAAGGTGGCCACCACCTACATCCCCGCGTTCTTCCGCCAGTACCTGTACGGCGGGCAGAACCCGATCGTCAGCCGGGGTTATCCAGGCGTCGACGTTGTGACACATCAACCGATCGGTTAGGCCTCAACGAGACTTTGTGGGGACGCGTTCCCCCTTCCGCTGCTGCCAGGGTGAGCGGTGGAAGGGGGAAATTCCATGCTCAGAACCACAGCGCTGCTCACGGCAGCGCTAGTAGTGCTGACCGCTTCACCCGCCACGGCACATTCCGGCGGTGACTGGGCCGGTTGGCAGAAGGATCCCAACGGTTCCCGGCACAACTCCGCGGAGTGGCGCCTCAACCAGAACAACGCGGGCAAGCTCAAGCTGAAGTGGGCGTTCGCCCATCCCAAGGGCGAGTTCAACGCCGTCCGCAGCCAGCCGGCCGTCGTCGGCGACACCATCTACTTCGGTGGCCCCGACGGCAGGTTCCACGCCCGCGACAAGCACACCGGCACCGCCAGGTGGGAGTTCACGCTCCCGCCCGCCGCCCGGTACGCGTACAACTCCGACGGGCCGACCGTCAGCAACGGCAAGGTGTTCTTCGGTGACAGCGCGGGCCGGTTGTTCGCGCTCGACCAGCGGACCGGCCAGAAGCGCTGGCAGGCGCAGATGGACGCCACCATCGCCTCGATGACGACCAGCTCGCCGATCGTCCACAACGGACTGGTGTACGTCGGCACGTCCAGCAGCGAGAACGTGCTGCCGCGCGACTACGCGTGCTGCACCTTCCGCGGCCACATCGACGCCTACGACATCGACACCGGCGCGCTGGTCTGGCGCCACTACACGGTGCCGGAACCGGTCGAGGTCGGCACGTGGCCCAACGGCGCCAAGCGCTTCGAGCCGTCCGGCGTCGGGGTGTGGAGCTCGCCGGTGATCGACCGCAGGACCGGCACGCTCTACGTCGGCACCGGTCAGAACTACACCGGCAAGGGCGGCGAGTTCGACTCGCTGCTCGCTCTGAACGCCCGCACCGGCGCGGTGAAGTGGACCAACCAGGTCACCGACGCCGACACGTGGCGCGGGGCCTGCAACGAGCCCGATCCCGAGGGCTACTGCCCTGGCCTGAAGGACAACACCAACCTCGACTACGACATCGGTGCCACACCGAACCTGTTCGAGGTGGGCGGCAGGCAACTCGTCGGCGTAGGCCAGAAGTCCGGTGTCTACCACGTGTTCGACGCCGCGACGGGGCAGGTCGTGTGGCGCCGGCAGCTCGGTTCACCGTGGCCCAGCGCCGGCATCGGCGGCATCCAGTGGGGTTCGAGCTACGACGGCAAGCGGCTCTACATCGCCACCTACGCCGCCGATCCCGGCAAGCTGTTCGCGGTGGATCCCGCCACCGGCAACGTTTTGTGGGAGACCCCGGCACCTGAGGACGGTTGCTCCACGGGTGGCGCGGCCGGCCAGCCCGGGTGCGGGCCGGCACACGGCGTTCCGGTGTCCAGCTCGCCCGGGGTGGTGTGGCTGGGTGCGCAGGACGGCAAGTTCCGCGCGTACAACGCCAAGACCGGCAAGATCCTGTGGTCCTACGACACCGTGCAGGACGTGCGCGGGGTCAACGGACTCACCGGGCGCGGCGGTGTCATGGCCGGGCCGGGCACGGGTGCGGTGGTGTCGGACGGCATGGTCTACGTCCAGTCCGGCTACTACTCGGACTGGGTGAACCCCAACGGTTCCGTGCTACTCGCGTTCGGCCTGTAGTTTGGCGCGGACGCCGTCCGTCGGCAGGCCGGCTTCCGCGCGCAGTTCGAGAGATCGTTGCCAGGCAAGGCGAGCCTGCTCGGCGTCACCCGCCACCGCGTGGGTGTCGCCGAGCCGGTCGCAGGCCGTCGCTTCGTTCGGACGGTCGCCACCGAGCCGGAAGTACTCGGCGGACCGCGTGAAGGCGTGCGCCGCGCGTTGGTGATCGCCCAGACCGAGGTGTGCCACGCCCAGGTTGTCCCACGTCTCGGCCTGGCCGATGATGTGGTTCATCGCCTGCCACATCGGCATGACGCGCTCCGAGTACTCGACGGCGCTGGCATGTTCGCCGAGCTTGCTGTGCCCCCACGCGAGGCCGGTCAGCGCGTTGGCCTGCCCGTACTGGTCGCCGCACTCCTCGAACAACGCGAGCCCGCGCCGTGTGTACTCCATCGCCTCGGCCATCTTGTCGTCCGGGCACAGCATCGCGATGTTCAACAGCACCGCGGCCTGGCCCGCCGGGTTGCCCTCGTAGACGTCGAACGCCCGCTCCAGCGCCACCGTGGCCTCGTCGAGCCGTTTCAGCCTGCCGAACCCGCGGCCGAGGTTGATCAGCATGGCGCCCAGGCCGGCGGGGTCGTCGAGCTGTTCCAGCGCGGCGACCGCGAGCTGCTGGGAGGTCAGCAGATCGCGGTAGTGGGCCTGGCGCGAGAGCACGTCGGAGAGCGACCAGCCCATGAGCCACGTCTGCGTCGGGGTGCCGTGCGGCATGGCCGCCATCAACGTCGGATGCTCTGCCAGCAGCCAGGTGAAGGCTTCTTCGAGCGTGTGGAACGACGTGACGACCACGCCGGCCGCCGGTGCTGGGACGGCCGGGCGGTGGCGGCTGGGGGTGAACACGGCGCCCGCCTCGACGCCGGTCAGCGCGAGGTGGTCGAGCAACCGGTGCAGCGCTTCGTCGCGTTCAGTGGGCAGCGCCAGCTCGGCCGCGTAGTCGCGCAGCAGGTCGTGGCACGTGAACCGGCCCGGTTCCGGCTCGTCGATCAGGTTCGCCCTGGCCAGTTCCTCCAGCAACGTCGAGGTCTCCGGCATCGAAAGCCCCGCCAGCGACGCCGCGCCCGCCAGGCTGATGTCCGGGCCCGGCATGAGCCCCAGCAGCCGGAACAACCGCAGCCCCGCCGGGCTCAACGCCTTGCAGGAGTGGGAGAACACCGAACGCAGGTCCGCGGTCACGTCATCGTCGTCGGCGAACGCGTCCAGGTCGGCCAGTTCGTCCGCGAGCGTGGCCAGCGGGAACTGCGGCTGCGTGGCCGCCCGCGCCCCGGCCACCGCGAGCGCCAGCGGAAGCCGGGCGCAGCGGCGGATTACGGTGTCGACCGCGTCCGGCTCGGCGTGCGCGCGGTCGTGGCCGATCCGGGCGGCCAGCAGTTCGCGGGCGTCGTCGGGTGGCAGCAGACCCAGCGGCAACGAATGCGCGTGCGCGGGCTTCAACGCGGTCCGGCTGGTGATCACCACGTGCGTGTCCGGCGTGCGCGGCAGCAACGGTTCGACCTGGTCCGCGTCGGTCGCGTTGTCCAGCACCATGAGCACCCGCTTGCCGGCGAGCGCGTCCCGCAGCAACGCGGCCTGCCCGGCCAGGTCGTGCGGCACCTGCGTGCGCGGCACGTCGAGCGCCGAGAGGAACCGCAGCAGGGCGTCGCCGGGACTCACCGCCGCGCCGCTCGGCCCGAACCCGTGCAGGTTCACGTAGAGCTGCCCGTCCGGGAACCGTTCCGCCGCCCGGTGCGCCCAGTGCACGGCGAGCGAGGTCTTGCCGACCCCGCCCGTGCCGGTGATCACCACGACGCCGTTCGGCGCCTGGTCCAGTTCCGCCAGCTCCAGCGCCCGGCCCGTGAACGACTTGGGCGGCGCGGGCAGCTGCCGAGGCGCGGAGGCGGCCTGCAGACGCCGGTGCAACGTCAGCAGGGGCCGCGACGGTTCGGCGCCCAGCTCGTCGGCCAGCCGGGCCCGCACGATCTCGAAGTGCCGCAACGCTTCCGCCGCGCGCCCGCTGCCGTGCAACGCCTCGATCAGCTGGGCGGCGATCCGCTCGTCCAACGGCCGGTCCGCGGCCAGCGCCTGCAGCTCCGGCACCAGCTCGGTGTGCTCACCGGAGTGCAGCCGCGCGCCGATGTGGTCGAGCCGGGCGGCGAGCAGCTCGTCCGCGAACTCCGCGCGGACGTGCCTGGCCCACGGGGTGTCCAGTGTGGACAACAGTTCGGCCTCGGCGAGCTCCAGCGCCTGCGCGGTTCGCCCGGTGCGCACGAGGTGCCGGAACAGGTGCAGATCGATCTCCAGTGGATCGACCCGCACCGCGTATCCGTTGCCCTCGCGCTGGATCAGGCCCGGCAACGTCTGCCGCAACCGGGCCAGCCAGGTCTGCATCATCGCGCGGGCACGGGGCGGCGGCGCGTCCCCCAGCACGCGCTCGACCAGCTCGTCGGCGCCGACCACCCGCCCGGCGTCGACGAGCAGCACGCCCAGCAGTGTTCCGAGCCGCGTCGGACCGAACTCGGTCGTGCGGCCGTCCACTTGAGCCGTCACCCCGCCGAACACCCTGAACCGCACGGTGATCACCGTAGCGTCATTCAAAAAGAAAAACCTTTCGCAGTTCGCTCACCATCAGCTCCGGCACCTCCAATGCCGCGAAGTGCCCACCCCGTTGCATGTCGGTCCACCGCACGACGTTGTGGTTGCGCTCGGCCATCCGCCGGATCGGCACACCCACGTCGTACGGGAACACCGCCACCGACGTCGGCGTCGGCGAATCGGGCTCGAGCTCACCCCACGTCTCGTCCCCCTCCTGGTAGTAGCGCGCCGACGAGCCCGCGGTCCGGGTGAACCAGAAGATCGACGCGTTCGTCAGCACCGCGTCGAGGGGTACCCCGATCTCCGGGTCGCTCCACGTGCGGAACGTCCATTCGATCCACTCGAGCTGCGCGACGGCTGAGTCGGTGAGCGCGTAGGCGACCGACTGCGGCCGGGTGCCCTGCATCGACGCGTACCCGAACTGTTCGAACTCGTACTTGTACGCCTTCTCCACCGACCTCCGCTCGGCCTCGACGGTCAGGTCCGCCGTCTCCTGGGTGACACCGGCGGAGAAGATCTGGTTGACGTGGATCGCCCGGACCTCCTCGCGCATCCCGAGTTCGCGGGTGAGCTTGGCGCCGAAGTCGAAGCCGTGCGCGACGTACCGGTCGTAGCCGAGGCGCCGCATCAGCTCGGCGACCACGCCGGCGACGCGGGGGATGGTCCAGCCGAGTTCGCGCGTCGGACCGGAGAACCCGAAGCCGGGCACTGACGGGATCACCAGGTGGAAGTCGCGGCTCAGCGGCTCGATCATCTCCGCGAACGCGAAGCACGTCGTCGGCCAGCCGTGCGTGAGCAACAGCGGTTCAGCGTTTTCCTTGGCACTGCGGACGTGGATGAAGTGCAGTGGCGTCCCGTCGATCTCGGTGAGGAACTGCGGGATCTTGTTGAGCCGCCGCTCCTGCTCACGCCAGTCGAAGTTTCGCCACTGGCTCGCCAGCTCTCGCAGGTGTGCCAGTGGCGTGCCCTGTGCCCAGGACGCTCCGGCGGGCGAGTCCGGCCAGCGGGTCTGGTCGAGGCGGCGGTGCAGGTCGTCGACGTCGGACTGGGGGATGTTGATCTCGAACGGCTTCATGATCGTGACGCTAGGAGTACTGTAGGACAGATATGGTCCTACAGTGCCTTCTGCTCGATTGCTGAAGTTGCTCGGGTTGTTGCAGTCGCGGCGCGAGTGGTCGGGAAGCGAGCTCGCGGACCGGCTGGGCGTCACCACGCGCACCGTCCGGCGGGACATCGACAAGCTCCGGGCGCTCGACTACCCGGTGCACGCGTCGATGGGCACGTCCGGCGGCGGCTACCGGCTCGGTTCGGGCGCGCGGTTGCCACCGTTGCTGCTGGACGACGACGAGGCGGTGGCCGTGGCGGTCGGGCTGCGGACCGCGAGCGGCATCGAGAACATCGGCGAGACGGCCGTGCGCGCGTTGCTGAAGGTCGAGCAGGTGCTGCCGTCGGCGTTGCGGCACCAGGTGGCCGCCTTGGAGATCGCGACCGTGCCGCACACCGGGCCGGCCGCGCTGGTGGACGCGTCGTTGCTGACCCTGGTCGGCACGGCCTGCCGCGACCGGCAACGGATCCGGTTCGCCTACACCGGCCACTCGGGGGAGGAATCTCAGCGCGAGGCCGAGCCGCACCGGTTGGTCACGTGGGGCAGGCGGTGGTATTTGGTCGCGTGGGACGTGTTGCGGGACGACTGGCGGACATTTCGGCTCGATCGGATGAGCGTGCGGACCCCGTTCGGTGCGCGGTTCACGCCTCGTGAGATTCCCGGCGGTGATGCGGGGGCGTTCGTGGCCGCGCGGGTCGCCGATCGGTGGCCGGTGCAGGGCGTCGTGCGACTGAGCGTGCCTGCGGAGGAGGCCGTGGAGTGGCACAGCTACGGCGAGGTTTTGGCTGTGGACGAAACCTCGTGCCACGTTCGGGTCGGTGGCGAGACGATGGACGACGTGGTGTTCATGCTCGCGAGCATCACCGTCGACTTCGAGGTCGTCTCGCCGCCGGAATTGTCCGATGCGCTGATCCGGGCGGCGGACCGGTTTCGTCGGGCGGCGAAACTCTAGAGGTTTTCTCAGGGTGCTGACAGCAGACTCCTAGGCACGCGCGGCTTAGTGGAGTCAGGGAGGTCCGCCATGCTGATCGATCGCACCATGCCACTGGGCACCGCGTTAACCGTGACCTACGCGTCGGACCGTGGACCGCGCACGCACAATGCCGACGCGTACGCCACCAACGGCCGCCGCACGTTCGTCATCGCCGACGGCGTGGGTGACTCCGCTTCGGCCGTCGAAGCCGCGCACGCCGCCGCGCAGGCCGCCGCTCTGCTCACCGACCCGGTCGCCGCCGTTCTCGCCGCCCGTGACGCCGTCCAGGTGCACTCGGGCGACGCGGTGATCGTGGTCGCCGTCGCCCGTCCGGATGGGGGCTTCGACGTGGCGTGGGCCGGCGACGCCCGTGCGTACGCATCCAACGGTGTGGAACTCGTGCAGCTCACGACCGACCACACCGTGGCCGAGTACTTCCGCGAACGCGGTGTCGTGCCACAACCGCGGTTGGAGCACATCGTGACGAACACGGTCCGGCACGCCACGCCGGAGAACATCGGGCGGGCGGCGACGCAGGCGTCCCGGCTCGTGCTCGCGTCCGACGGGGTGTACGGACCGTTGGGGCACAACGGCATCGAGGCGATCCTGGCTGGGCGCGCGTCGGCGGAGCGATTGGTGAGAGCGGCTCTCTACGCGGGTGGGACGGACAACGCCACGGCGCTCGTCGTCAGCTAGTGGCGCGTCGCGGCTCAGTTCAGCCGCTTG
This sequence comes from Lentzea kentuckyensis, assembly GCF_002150765.1. Lineage (GTDB taxonomy): Bacteria > Actinomycetota > Actinomycetes > Mycobacteriales > Pseudonocardiaceae > Lentzea > Lentzea kentuckyensis. The sequence continues at coordinate 53 of NZ_MUYM01000085.1, read as the reverse complement.
CCCAGTCGATGAAGGGACCCTTCATCGACCAGAGGTGGATGAAGGGTCCCTTC
>NZ_MUYM01000084.1 GCF_002150765.1 Lentzea kentuckyensis | reverse complement strand
ATGAGACATCCTCTGTCAACCTCAGGCGGCAGCTCGGGAGCTGAGGGCCTGTTGACGGTTGCGAAGGTGAATGCTCTCGTCGTAGCGGACGCCTTTGGCGAGGCAGTGCCACAGGATTTCCAGCCAACGGTTGCCCAGGGCGCGCAGGGTGGCGTGGTGGCCTTTGCCTGCGGCGATCTTGGTGTCGTAGAACTCTCGCGCCCACCTGGATTTGGTCAGGCTGCAGAAGGCCCATTGATAGACGGCGTTGCCGAGGTAGCGGTTGTGGGCCAGGCGGCGGGCGACGGTCAGTTCGCTGCGTCCGGAACGGCGGGTGACGGGCGCGGTGCCCGCGTAGCACTGCAGTCCGCTGGGCGTGTCGAACTGGGTGATGTGTTCTCCGATTTCTCCGGCGATCCGGGCGGCGAGGATGTCCCCGAGACCGGGGAAGCTCAGGTAGATGTCACCGCCCGGGATCGCTTTTCCCGGATCGGGGTCTTTCGGTTTTTTCGCTCGCCCGTAGCGGGCCGAGCCGAGCAGCAGTTCGGCCATTCTTCGTTCCCAGGCTTTCCGGGCCTGGCGCAGCGCCAGCAGTTGGGTGGCGGTGAGCGCGATGGTGGTTTCTTTCGCCCGCACCAAGTAGTCCTTGACGGGCAGTTGCTCGGCGGCCAGGGCGTCGGCGACCCGAGCGGCGAAACGGGCGGGCCAGCCGTGCTTGGCGGCGCGGGCGAACGTTTCGATCTCCTCAGCGCCGGCATCCGCGAGCTGCCGATGACCAGGCCAGCGGGCCAGCAGCTTCAGCATGACCGGGGAGCCGAGCTCGTCACCGGCGATCGCCAGCGCGGCTGGAAACGTCGTGAGCAGGTCGGCGCGCAGCCGGTTGAGCAGGCGGCGCTCGTCGCGGGAGGCGCGTTCGTCGTCGCGGGTGATCGACCGCAGCTCGCCGGCCAGCTCGCCGTGCGGGATCAGTTTGCGCAGTTCCAGGAACTGGTCCAGTGCCATCAGACAGCAGATTCTCGCGTCTTCGGCGTCATCTTTCTTCTTCGCCGGCCCGCGGCGGCGGGCGACCAGGTCCGGGTTGACCGGCAGCACGGTGAATCCCGCGTCCACGAGCGATTCGACCAGCAGGCCGTGCCGGGTTTCCAGCACGATCCGCACCTCGGCCGGATCGGGTTCCAGCTCAAGGCAGCGGGAAACCAGCCGATGAACTCCGGCCGTCGTGTGGTCGATGCGGAACTGTTCGATCACACCTTTTCCGGGTTGGCCCAGTGCCACGTCGTGAAACGATTCGGCCCAATCGATTCCCACACCGAGCATGCGGCCCGGCTCCTCTCGTGTTCAGGGACGAGAAAGCTGGAGCGGGAGGCGCTGCGTCGTGCTGATAAACCAGTCCTCATAGGGACGACATCCTCCAAGACGACAAGCCTCCGGCTACAACCTCCGAGGACGCCGTCTCATTTTAGTCCTCGCAGGACAAGCGACTGGAGCGTTCCTCGGAGGTCCCAGCCATGTAAGGAAGGTAGTCCTATCAGCGCCTTCTACCTGCCCCTGGGCGACAACACCTTCCGCTCCACCGAGCACACCGTCGGCCCGTGGGGCCCGGACAGCCAGCACCTAGGCCCACCTTCCGCCCTCCTGGTGCGTTCCCTGCTGGCCATGGGCCGCCCGTCTTTCTCGCGCGTGACGTTCGAGGTGCTGGGCCCGGTCCCGGTGGCCGACCTGACAGTGTCCACTTCGGTCGAACGCCCCGGCCGCTCCGTCGAACTGCTGTCAGCCGCCCTCTCCTACGAGGGCCGTGCAGTCCTGACCGCGCGTGCGTGGCACATCGTCGGCTCGGACACCACAGCCGTGGCCGCCGGCGCTTCCCCCGCGATGGCACCACCTTCCACCGCCGTGCCGATGGAGATCCCGGACTTCTGGTCCGGCGGCTACCTGGCCGCAGTGGAGTGGCTTTCGGTGTCCGGCGGCATCTTCACCCCCGGCGACGCCCAGGTGTGGGCCCGCCCGCGCGTAGCCGTGGTCGCCGGCTCCGAGCCCACACCGCTGGAATGCCTGTTCTCGGTGGTCGACTCGGCCAGCGGCGTTTCGTCCCGTGTGGACATCCGCAAGTGGTACGCCATCAACACCGACCTGACCGTCCACCTGCACCGCCAGCCGGTCGGCGAGTGGGTGGGCATGGACGCGCGGACGACCATCGGCCCGGACGGCGTCGGCCTGGCCACCAGCGTGGTGCACGACGTCGAGGGGCCGGTGGGCACCACGGCGCAGGCGCTGTTCGTGCGCGAGCGCTGATCACAGCTCCGTCCAGACGACCGTCACATTCCCACGACGTTCGCCGGGGACGAGCTCGTACTGATCGAGCCCAGAACGGTCGCGGACGAGCCCGATCGCGCCGGCCGCCGTCCCCGCCTCGACCAACGCCGCCCGGACCGCCTCCGCGCGACGCTCGTTGAGCTCGAGGTGGTCGTATCGGATCGTGAAGTGGCCGCCTGGCGGCAACGCCTCGACCCAACGCCGCAACGAGCTCATGGCGTTCTCGTCGAGATCAGCCGCATTGCGCGCGAACGGGACACCGAACAACCAGCTCGGCGGCGCCTTGAGCTCCTGGCTCGGCGTCGGCGCGGGTGCCACACCGTCCTCCGTGTCCGGTGGAGACACGGTCACCTTCGTGTTCCGGTGTGCCCAGCTCATCGAATCCGTGCCGAGCTGCGCGTCTTCGCCACCCCGGAGCCCGAGCCCGAGCCCGATCCCGAGCCCGGCGAGCACTGTCACCACCGCGGCCGCCGCGATCGCCGTCTCGAACGTGGAGATCTCGTACGTCGACGCAGCCTCTTGCTCAGCCGGAGACGACATGACGACGGGCCGCACCACCGCGCCGACATCGGCCACGAACGCTTGGTGCCGTGCCCTGAGCATCTCGTCGAACTGGTCGTCGGTCATCATTTCTCCTCCCCTGGGGCGAACATCGCACGCAGCGTCGTGCGAGCCCGGCTGATGCGGTGGTGCGCGGTGCGTTCCGGGATGTCCAGTTCGGCCGCGATCTCCTTGGCGGTGAAGCCCTCCAGGTGGAGCGCGAACGGGACACGTTGCCGTTCGGGCAGGCTGTTGACGGCCTGCACGAGGTCACCGTGGCGTTCCACGACCTCCCCGACACCGGAGTCGTGGTCGCTGGGCGGGCGGAAACCGTTGCGCACCAGCTTGGTGAGCAGTCCTCGCTCGGCCTTCGCGTGACGCGTCGCGATCCGCTTCGCCGTCGTGCGCACCCACATGCGCTTGTTCGTGTGCACGTGGAGCCACGACCAGTAGAGCTGCTCCAACGCCTCATGGGCCGCTTCTTCCGCGATGTGGTGGGAGAAGCCGAGACAACAGAGCCACGCCACGATCGACGCGTGCTCGGCCTCGTGGAAACGCCGGAAGTCCGCCTCGACGTCGGGCGGTTCCTCGTGGGCCATCCGTCTCCGAGCGCCAGGTTCAGGTTCGTCGAGAACATCACGCGGCATCGTCATCGCATCACGACCCGCTCGGCCGACCGAGGATCGAGACCACGCCCAGGCCGACCGCCAGTCCTGCGGCCCCGACAGTGACAGGAACCGATCCGGTCAGCGCGTACAGGCTGCCGACTCCCGCGAGCACACCGTTGACGAGCAACGCCGCCTCGCCCTGCCCGGCCCGCCCATCCTCGCGTCTTGTCATGCCGTACAGGGGAATCTCGGAGCGTTGCACCGCAACCAGGAAGCCGAATTCACCCGACCGAGTCATCTGGCGAAGGCGTAACGTCAGCGGGACTGTGAAGAGGTTCGCGAACCGGCAAGAGGCGGGCCGCGCCCTAGCCGCGCGACTCGCGGCACAACCGTGGCACGACCCGCTCGTCCTGGGCCTCCCCCGAGGCGGCGTCCCCGTCGCGAAGGAAGTGGCAACACACCTCAACGCCGAACTGGACGTGGTGGTGGCGCGAAAGATCGGCGCCCCAGGCCACCCCGAGTACGGCGTAGGCGCCGTCACCGCGGACAGCGAACCCATCTACGACCGAAGAGTGCTCCGAGCCCTGAACCTCACCGAGGAACAACTAGGCCGGACCTGCGACGAAGAACGCGCCGAGGCAGCCAGACGCACCGCCCTCTACCGCAACGACAAACCGCTCACCATCGAAGACCGCGACGTGATCCTCGTGGACGACGGCCTGGCCACCGGCGTCACGGCCAAGGCAGCACTGCACTGGATCACCCAACGGAAACCGAGAAGCGTCACTCTCGCCGTCCCGGTAGCGGCGAGAGACTCGCTGAGCACCTTCAAGATCCCCGTCACCGCCATCCTCGTCCCACGCCACTTCGGCGCGGTCAGCCGGTGGTACGAGCGGTTCGATCAGACCACGGACGCCGAGGTGCTCAGCGCGCTCTCGTAGTGCTCCACCACGGGGAACGGCGAGTAGAACTTGTGCAGCAGCGCGGACCACTGCGCGTACGTCGGGCCCTGCCGGAAGCCCACGGTGTGCGCCTCCAGAGACTCCCAGCGCACCAGGAGCAGGTAGCGCGAGGGCGTCTCCAGGCACCTCAGCAGCTCGAGGCCGCGGAAGCCCGGCGAGGCGCTGATCAACGACCGCGCCTCGCCGAACGCCCACTCGAACTCGACCTCGGAACCCGGCAGCACGTCCAGCACCGCCTGTTCGAGGATCACAGCCGGCAGAACCTGATGTCCGAGGCCAGCACGGCCTTGGCACCGATCGCGGCCAGCTCGTCCATCACCTTGTTCGCCTCCTTGCGCGACACCATCGCCCGCACGGCCGCCCAGTCCGGGTTGGCCAGCGGCGCGACCGTCGGCGATTCGAGGCCCGGGGTCAGGGCGATCGCGTCGTCGAGGAGCGAGCGCGGGCAGTCGTAGTCGAGCATCAGGTACTGCTGCGCGAAGACGACGCCCTGCAGGCGGGCCGTGAGCTGCTTCTTGGCGGCGGTCAGCTCCGAGCCGTTGCGGTGGATCAGGACCGCCTCGGACTCGCAGATCGGCTCGCCGAACGGCACCAGGTCGTGCTGGCGCAGCGTGCGGCCGGAGCCCACCACGTCGGCGATCAGGTCGGCGACGCCCAGCTGGATCGAGATCTCCACGGCGCCGTCGAGACGGATCACCTGGGCGCTGATGCCGCGGGCCCTGAGGTCGCGGCCGACCAGCTTCGGGTAGGCGGTGGCCAGGCGCTTGCCCTCCAGGTCCTCGACCTTCCAGTCCGTGCCGCGGGGCCCGGCGTAGCGGAAGGTGGACGAGCCGAAGCCCAGCGCGAGGAGCTCCTCGACCGACGAGCCGTTGTCGTCGGCGCCCGAGTCAGCGGCCAGGTCGCGGCCGGTGATGCCGAGGTCGAGGTCGCCGGACGCCACGTAGATCGCGATGTCCTTGGGACGCAGGAAGAAGAACTCCACGTCGTTGTTGGGGTCGAGCACGGTCAGGTCGCGCGGCTCGTGCCGCTGCCGGTAGCCGGCCTCGGTGAGCATGGCGGAGGCGCGTTCGGCGAGCGCACCCTTGTTCGGGACTGCTACGCGCAGCATGTGGAAGTCTCCGTCAGAGGTACTTGTAAACGTCTTCGAGGGTCAGGCCGCGGCCCAGCATGAGCACCTGGAGGCGGTACAGCAGCTGCGAGATCTCTTCGGAGAGCTTCTCGTCGGACTCGTACTCGGCGGCGATCCAGACCTCGCCCGCCTCCTCCAGCACCTTCTTGCCCTGCGCATGGACGCCGGCCTCGAGCGCTGCGACGGTGCCGGAACCTGCCGGCTTGGTGGCGGCTCGTTCGGTCAGTTCGGCGAACAGGGAGTCGAAGGTCTTCACGGCACGACATCCTCCCATCTCCGCGACCCCCGTCCACACCGCGGTCGCATCTGTCCCAGGCCGTGGACGTGATCTGTCCTGCATGGACACCCAGTAGCGTGAACTTCCGTGTCGGAGTTCGCCGAGGTTCTAGAAGCGTTGCGCCGGGTGCGCGGCATCAACCCGTTCTTCGCGCTCGACGTGGGCCGTCCGGACGAAACATGGCTGCCGGGAACGGCACTGCTGACCGGCCCGGCGCTCAAGACCACGATCGACGCCATCGCGACCCGGTACAAAGCGGAGGAACCACGCGTCGCGGCGAGCCTGTTCTTCCTCAGCTACACCGCGCGGCTGCTCAGCCCGCTCACGGCCGCGAACATCCCGATCGACGTGCGGCCGGAAAACCTGTGGTGGCACTACGACATGGCGAACGGCCTGAGCGTCCGGATCGACCAGCCGCGACTGGGCCCGGCGGCCGCCGAGGCGCTCGCACCCGTCGTGGAGGCGATCCACGCGGAAGTTCCGGTGGCGCGTGGATTGTTGTGGGGCAACGCGATGTCGAACATCGCGGGCGCGCTCAAAATGGTTGTCCGCGCACGCATGCTCACGGCCGAGGAAGCGGAACTTCGCGGTGCGCGGCTGATGAGCGCACCGCCGTACGAACAGGCGGGAGAATTCATCCCGTTTCCGGGCGAGGTCACGTTCCGGCGTCGGTCGTGCTGCCTTTACTACCGCGTTGCCGCAGGTGGGAAGTGTGGCGACTGTCCGCTCGTGAAGTGAGGAACGCAACAACTCTTATGGCCGGTTGTGCTTAACGGGCCGATCAACTTACGGTGCACGCGCCGCAGTGACGGGAAGCCGGTGAAAATCCGGCGCGGTCCTCGCCACTGTGACCGGGAAGCGATCCCCGCCGAGCACGTCACTGGCCCGCAGTACCGGGGCTGGGAAGACGCGGGGGCAGCGTTGATCCGGGAGTCAGGAGACCGGCTGCGGCGCCGCAAGGAGAGTTGACCTTCCACGAGGTATGGAGGAGCCCGTCATGACGAGCCCCGCAGCACATCTGTCCGCCGTCCGCGTGCCCAAATGGGCCCTCGCCGTCTCACTGCTCGGCCTCATCGTCACCTACCTGGTCCTGCAGGAGAACGGTCTCGCGCTCGGTGCGAGCTCGGAGCTGCTGCACGAGTTCTTCCACGACGGCCGGCACGCGCTCGGCGTCCCGTGCCACTGATCTGATCACCCCAGATCAAGCACATGACTGAGCACGCAGTGACGTACAAGTTCCTTGCACTGCGCGGAATCGCGGCGGGCGGCATCGCCGGTGTCGCCTCCGCTCTCGTGCAGCTGCTGGTGACCGAGATCCCCATTCGCGCCGCGCTCGCGGTCGAGGAGGCCCGGGAACCCGCCGGCGAGTCCGCCGGCCACTCGCACGGAGGCGAGGAAGAGCTGGTCAGCCGCGGCGCCCAGGTCGTGGGCGGCATGCTCGGCGTGATCATCGTCGGCATCGCGGTCGGGCTCGTGTTCGCCACGGCCTACGCGCTGTCGAAGCGCTGGTTCGCCGACCGGACGCCGTTCAGCCGCAGCTTCGCGTTCGGTGCCGCGGTGTTCGGCGCGGTGGCGTTGCTGCCGTGGCTGAAGTACCCGGCCAACCCGCCCGCCGTGGGCGACCCGGAGACGGTGAACTACCGGACCGCGCTCTACCTCGGTGTGGTGGTGGCAGGTCTGGTGATCGTCTGGGGTGCCAGCTGGCTCGCCGAGCAGCTGCGCGCGCAGTCGCAACCGGTGCGGGTCACGGCCGTGCTGCTCGCGGTGGCCGCGGCCGTCGCGGTGGTGCTGGCGGCGTTCCCCGCGCCGCCGGACACGATCCCGGCGGACATGCCGGTGAACGTGCTGTGGCAGTTCCGCCTCAGCTCGCTCGCCCAGCTCGCCACGCTCTACGTCGGTCTCGGCGTGGTGTTCGGCCTGCTGGTCGACCCGGCCACGCGCAAGGCCAAGGCCGCCGGCAAGGCCGCTGTCGCCTGATGGTGTGGGGTGGCCGCACGTGCGGCCACCTCACCCAACCGGCGTTGGTACGTTCGACGCATGCCGGACAGTGCCGAGTTGCTGGAAGAGATGCGTCAGAAGGTCGAGTTCTTCGAGCAGGCCAACCGCGCGGCCGAAGCCCGTGCCGCCGGGTACGACGCGATGGGCACCGAACTCAGAACGGTCGAGGCCAGCGCCCAGTCCCCCGACCGGTCCGTGACGGTCGTCGCGGGTTTGTCCGGTTCCATCAAGGAAATCCGGTTCACCGAGGACGCGAAGCGGCTCAGCACCACGCAGCTCTCCCAGGCCGTGATGTCGGCGCTGCAGCAGGCCGTCGCGGCCGCCGCGCGTCAGCAGGCCGAGATCGTGCAGAGTCACGTCGGCACGGACATCCCGATCGCCGAGCGCGTGCTGAAGACCCAGCAGGAGATCTTCGGGCCGCCGTCCGCCGAGCCTCCCGCTCGCCCGCGCGGGGACGACGACGGGGACACCGGCAGCATCTTCCGCCGGGACGAACGCTGGTGACCGGCTACGTCGTGCACCCGGACGAGCTGGCCCGGTGCGCCAAGTCCGTCGGCGGCCTCTCCGGCGTCTCGACGAAGCTCAACGACGCGGCCACGACCGCGTCCGTGCCCGCGATCAGCTGGGGCGCGCTCGGGCACCTGCTCGGCATGTACGAGCAGTACGACGCGTTGCTCGGCGACCTGCACGGCCACTTCGGCAGGATGACCGAGGGCTTCGGCAAGATCGACGCCGCCCTCACCGCCACCGCGCAGACCTACGCCGACAACGAGAGGACGACCGCCGACGCGTTCGGCAAGACCCTCCGAACAGGACTCGACAACGCTTCGGCGCCGCCGATGGTCTCCGGTGGCAAGGCTTCCTCCGGCCTCGGAGCGCTCGGCGGCAGCTACGGCGACCAGTTCTCCGGCGGCAACGTCGGCAAGCAAGCGGCGAAGTCCGTCCCGTTCGGCGGCAGCAGCTACTCGCTGATGAAGGACGCCACCAAGCTCGGCGACTCCATCAGGTCGGGTGACGGTGCGGCGATCGCGAAGGACGCCGTCTCGGTCATCTCCGACATGAACAACTTCATGCAGGAGGGGATGAAGCTCGCCGGCGCCATCGCCGACCCGCTGAACTTCCTGATCAGCAAAGGACTCGGCTGGCTGCTCGACGTCGTGGCGCCGCTCAAGCAGGCCGTCGACCTGGTCACCGGCGACCCGGCGGCCACCAGCAAGGCCGCGGGCACGTTCAACGACATCGCGAAGCAGACCGAGGAACTGGCCCGCACGTTCGACGACCGGCTTCGCGAGGGTCTGCAGAGCTGGAAGTCCGAGGCGGGCGACAAGGCCGCCGCGAAGCTCGACGGCTTCCACCACGGCATCGAGGGCACCGCCTCCACCGCGGGCCACGTCGCGTCGGTGCTGCAGGCCAGTTCGATGTTCATGCAGGTGGCCGAGGACATCATCAAAGGCATCCTGAGCGACCTGATCGAGTGGCTGGTCGTCACCTGGATCGCCGCGCAGCTCGCGGCGATCCCGACGTGCGGCGCTTCCGAGGTCGCCGCCGCCGGGGCGACCGGTGTCGAGTCGGGCATCGCGACCGCCAAGGCCACCGGCGAGGTCAACAAGGTCCGCTCGATCATCCAGAAGATCATGAACGTGCTGAAGCGGATCCGCGAGGTCCTCCGCGAGTCCAAGATCGGCAAGGCGTTCGTCGAGGGCGCGTCCAAGAAGCCCGACACGCTCGGCAAGGCGTTCTCCGAAGCCGTGGAGAAGAACGCGGAGAAGGTGCTCGGGCTGGACAAGAGCGGTCCGGACGGCATGAAGTACACGGACCCGGTCAAGATCGCGAACAAGGTAGCCGGATACGCCGACGGCATCTACAAGACCGTCGCGTACGACCAGCGCGGCGCGGACCAGGAGGCGGCCAGGACCGACCAGGAGCTCGACATCTGATGTGGTGGCGGCCCAAGCGTTTCAGGCCCACAGAGGTGGTTTCGTCCGTCGGCGGACGCACTTTCACGACGCGCACCGAGGTCCGGGTGGTCGGCCTCGAATCCGTTGGTGGTGACCAAAAAGCGCGCGAGGAAGCCTTCGTCTCGGTGAGCACGTCGTTGGGTCCGTGTCCGCCGTTGCGAGTCTCTCACCGTGCGACCGAAGACTGGCGTCGCATCACGCACGACGAGAACGCGGGCGCGGTGGCGTTGGGTGTTCCTGCGTTCGACGACAGGTTCCTGGTGTTCTGCGACGACCTCGCGTTCGTGCGCTACCTGACGCCGGCACTGACCGCCGAGCCGTGCGAGTCGACCGGCGGCCTCGAACTGGGCGGCGGGACGATCACTGTCCACCGCGAGGGCGTGAGCCACGACGTCGCGGCCGCGAACTACCTCAACGCCCTGATCCCGTTGCTACCACCGGAGTTGCGCCGATGAACGACGCGCCGATCGTCGTACCGCTGTCCGACGAGGCCGCCGTGGTGGTGGAGCAGGACCGCGTGCTGTTCACGCGGCTCGTCGCCGGGGCGCGCACGGCCACCGACGTGATCGGCGTGCCACTGGCGGCCGTCATGAAGGTCGAGCCCGGCGTGCTGCTCAAGCCGCTGAAGTACCGCACGCCCGAGCACACGTCGAGCCACCCGCTGAAGTTCGAGCTGCCCGCCGGCCCCGCGGTGTGGCTGCGCGCGGCGTTCGACGTCATCATCCCGACCGCCGATCCACGTGGCCTGGCCGCCGAGATCGAACGCCGCCGGCACCGCGTCGCCCGCTACGGCGGGGTGGCGGCGTCCTTGGTGTGGGAGAAGAACCCGCGGCTCCGGGTGTCGGGCCCCGACGGGTACGTGCCCGGCGTCCTGCCGGGCGCGCCGCTGGCACCGGACATCGGCAGGTGGCACGCCTCCGAGCCCGTTTCGGTGGGCCCGTTGTCGCCGGGGTGGCCTCCTGGCGAGCCGGTCGTGCCGGCCGCGGTGCCGTATCCCGAGTCGTTGCCGGTGGTGTCGGAGACCTTGGCGAACGGCGTGCGGTTCTCGGTGTCGGTGCGGCGGACGTTCCTCGGGTTCGAGCCGGTCGCGCCCGGGGTGGTGACCGACGCGGCGCCCACGTCGTCGTTGAGCGAGCCGCTGGCCGTGTGGCACGTGGTGCGGGCGGGCACGGTGCGAGGCCGGCACCGGCCGGTGAGGTGGTGTGCGGTGGACGGCCGGACCGAGATCAGGACCGAGCTGGTCGACGGGCCCGCACTGTGGTTGTGGGGGCCGGTGCAGGAATGGCTCGTGTGCACGCCACGCGCTGACGAGTTGGCTGCGGAGGTGCGGCTGCGGCAGGGCGTGGGGATGCGGTTCCCGCAGTCGAGCGATCTGGGGGCGGAGCGGCGGACGTGGCGGAACCTGTCGTCGACGCGGCCCGTGGACACCGCCGCGGGACGGGCGTTGCCGCCGGTGCCGGAGTGGGCCCCGACCTCGCCGACGCTGGTGCCGCGCGAGTGCTGGACGACGTGACTCACTCCGGATCCGGATCGGGGCCATGACCGTCCTCGTCGAACAGCCAGGTGACGCGTGCACCGTTGTGACGAGGAAACAGATCGCCCTCCGAGATGTATTTGATGACTTCGGAATGCTCCTTCATCCGGTAGCGACCAGAGCGTCCGCAGCGCTGTCCGCTCACTCCTGAAATTGATTCGGCACCAATCGACAGGTTTGCAAGGTAGCGACCAACAGGGCCGCTACCGTCACACGATGGAGTGCTCTACTCGGAACACCTGACAGGCATCGGCACCGCGTCGCGGTCGACCGCACCCTGTCGCAGCGCCGCCTCCCGGTCGAGCCTGGCCGACCTGATGTTCGCGTCACGCAGGTCGGCTCCGCGCAGGTCGGCACCGCGCAGGTCGGCACCGGTCAGCAGCGCGCCGCGCAGGTCGGTGGCGTTCTGCGGGAACGCGCCATCCAACACAGCGCACCGCAACCGGGCTCCGCGCATCGCGGCACCGTTGAGGCAACTGGTGCTCAGGTCGACGTACGGACCGTTGTCCATGGCCGTGATCGTCTGCAGGACGGTGTCGACGTCGATCTTCTGCCGGCGGAACCCGCCCTCGCACCGGGTCGGCCCGGCCGGGGGCAGCAACGGCTGGTGGTGCCGGACGAACGCCGCGAGCACCTTGGCCGCGGCCCTGCGATGCGGGGGGCGAGTCGGCCGCGATCAGGTCGAGCGAGTAGATGCCGCCCAGCCGGACGCTCATGTCCGCGCTGCCGGTCTGGTCGACGGCTTTGACGAACCGGTCGGTGATCTGCCCGCGTTCGGCGAGGTCGACCTGCCACGCCGATACATAACAAAGCACTACTAAGCAGGCTGCCAGAAGCTGTGTCCGTAACCCGATCGAGCACACCCCCGCCTTGCGTTGATGGCGTCTGCAAGTACCACCAACTCAACATCAACGGGCACTTACCTACAACCAACAGGGCAATCACGCCAGGCACGCCGGTCCGGCGCACGGCGACCAGGTTGAGCGTCGTATCGCGGTCATGGTCGACTCGGCGGCAAGCAGATGTGCATCTTCATGTGGCGCGGGCGGGGATCGGACATACCGGGCGGTGCCCATCTGTCGGACATGCTGAACAATCCCGGCTCCAGCTCCGGGTCGAGCGCGATCAGCCAACAGGGTCCCCGCAGGGCTCATGGCACCAACGGAGGCCACGCGGTTTCGGACAGGACTTCTGGCCAGTTGCTTAGAGGGTCTTCAGGACGTCCAGGTCCACGCCCACCAGCGAGTCGCGGAAGATCCGCCGCTCCCCCGCCTCCACCTCGACGTCACAGGGCACCACCAGCACGGTGCACCCGGCCGCCACCGCCGCCGCCACGCCGGTCGGCGAGTCCTCGATCGCCACACACCGAGCCGCGTCGACCCCGAGCAACCGCGCGGCTTTCAGGTACGGCTCGGGCAACGGCTTGTTCAGCCCGTCCACCTCGTCCCCGCACACCGTGACGTCGAACAGATCCCGCCCGATCGTGTCCAAAGCGACCTCGGTCAGCGAACGCTCGGTCGACGTCACCAGAGCCATCGGCACGCCCGACGAGCGCACCGCCCGCAACGCCTCGGCAGCGCCCGGACGCCACGGCAGGCCGGCGCGGAACACCTCCTCGGTGCGGCGCGAGATCCACGCGGCACCGTCCGCCAGATCCGAGTCGGAAGGCTCGATGCCCACGTCGGCGAACAGCAGGCGCATCGTGGTGGGCACGTTGGTGCCGACCATGCGTTCGCGGGTTTCCAGCGACAGCACCCCGCCGAGCTTCTCGGCGTACTCGTAAAGCGGGATGTCCCACAGTTTCTCGGAGTCCAGCAGCGTGCCGTCCATGTCCCACAGAACTGCCTGAAGATCGGAAACGACCGGGTCAGACATTGAAGTACTTCGCCTCCGGGTGGTGCGCCACGAAGGCGTCGGTGGACTGTTCCGGGTGTAGCTGAAGTTCCTCGGACAGCGAGACCCCGATGCGCGACGGGTCCAGCAGCTCGACGATGCGCCTGCGGTCTTCCATCTCCGGGCAGGCGCCGTAGCCGAACGAGTAGCGCGCTCCGCGGTAGCCGAGTTTGAAGTACTCCTCGACATCAGCGGGGTCTTCCGACGCGACGCTCAGGCCGGAGGGCCAGACCAGCTCCTCGCGGACCCGCTTGTGCCAGTACTCGGCCAGCGCTTCGGTGAGCTGGACTCCCAGTCCGTGGACTTCCAGGTACTCACGATACGCGTTCTTGCCGAACAACTCGTTGGCGTAGTCGGCGATCGGCTGACCCATCGTCACCAGGTGGAACGCGACGACGTCGACCTCGCCTGACTCCCGCGAGCGCCAGAAGTCGGCCAGGCACAACCTGCGATCCCTTTTCTGGCGCGGAAAAGTGAACCGGAACCGCTCCGGCGAGTCCACCGAGGGCTCTTCCAGGACGATCAGGTCGTCGCCGTCGGAGACGCACGGAAAGTAGCCGTAGACGACGGCGGCGTGGGCAAGAACACCTTCCGTGGCAAGGCGTTCCATCCAGTAACGCAGGCGCGGGCGGCCCTCGGTCTCGACCAGGTCCTCATAGGACGGTCCGCCGCCGCGGGTGCCCTTGAGACCCCACTGGCCCATGAACGTCGCCCGCTCGTCCAGCAGAGCCGAGTAGTCGGCGACCGGAATGCCCTTCACCACCCGGCTGCCCCAGAACGGGGGTGCCGGGATCGGGTTGTCGGTGGCCACGTCCGAGCGGCCGGTGACGACCTCCTCCTCCACCGCGACGGCTTTGCGGGCGGCGGCGATGCGCAGCGAACGTTCGCGGCGCGCCTTGCGTTCCGCGGCCTTCGCCTGGGCCTCGGGGTCGACGAGCGGGGCCTCGCCGCGTTTGGCCGCCATGATCGCGTCCATCAGCCGCAGACCTTCGAAGGCGTCACGGGCATAACGAACGTCACCGAAGTACATCTCGGTCAGGTCGTTCTCGACGTACGCACGGGTCAGGGCGGCGCCACCCAGCAACACCGGCCACCGCGCGGCGACACCTCGGGAGTTCATCTCCTCGAGGTTCTCCTTCATGATCACGGTCGACTTGACCAGCAGGCCGGACATGCCGATCGCGTCCGCGCGGTGTTCCTCCGCGGCTTCGAGGATCGTGTTGATCGGCTGCTTGATGCCGATGTTCACGACCTCGTAGCCGTTGTTGGACAGGATGATGTCGACGAGGTTCTTGCCGATGTCGTGGACGTCGCCCTTGACGGTGGCGAGCACGATGCGACCCTTGCCGCCGTCGTCGGAACGTTCCATGTGCGGTTCGAGATGCGCGACGGCGGACTTCATGACCTCGGCGGACTGCAGCACGAACGGCAGCTGCATCTGGCCGGAGCCGAAGAGTTCGCCGACGGTCTTCATGCCCGCCAGCAGCGTGTCGTTGATGATCTGCAACGCCGGGCGCTCGTCCAGAGCAAGGTCCAGGTCGGCTTCCAGGCCGTTGCGCTCGCCGTCGACGATCCGGCGCTCCAGCCGTTCGAACAACGGCAGCGCGGCCAGTTCCTCGGCGCGGGAAGCGGAGTTCGACTTGGTGGTGACGCCCTCGAACAGCTCCATGAGCTTCTGCAGCGGGTCGTAACCCTCGCGGCGGCGGTCGTAGACGAGGTCCAGCGCCACGGCGCGCTGCTCGTCGGGGATGCGGGCCATCGGCACGATCTTGGAGGCGTGCACGATCGCGGTGTCGAGGCCCGCCTGGACGCACTCGTGCAGGAACACCGAGTTCAGCACCTGGCGCGCGGCAGGGTTGAGTCCGAAGGAGACGTTCGACAGGCCCAGAGTCGTTTGCACGTCCGGATAACGACGCTTGAGCTCGCGGATCGCCTCGATCGTCTCGGCGGCGTCGCGGCGCACCTCCTCCTGACCGGTGGAGATCGGGAACGTCAGGCAGTCGACGATGATGTCGTTGACCCGCATGCCCCAGTTCGTCGTCAGGTCCTCGATCAGCCGGACGGCGACGCGGACCTTCCACTCGGCGGTGCGGGCCTGGCCCTCCTCGTCGATGCACAGCGCCACGACCGCCGCGCCGTGCTCGGAGACCAGCCGCATGATCTTCTGGAACCGGGAGTCCGGGCCGTCGCCGTCCTCGTAGTTCACGGAATTGACGGCGCTGCGGCCGCCGAGACATTCCAGACCCGCTTGCAGCACCGCGGGTTCGGTCGAGTCGAGCATGATCGGCAACGTCGACGCGGTGGCCAGCCGGGAGGCCAGCGCGCGCATGTCGGCCTCACCGTCGCGGCCCACGTAGTCGATGCAGAGGTCGATCAGGTGAGCACCCTCGCGCGTCTGGTCGCGCGCGATCTCGATGCAGTTCTCCCACTTCTCCTCGAGCATCGCCTCGCGGAACGCCTTGGAGCCGTTGGCGTTCGTGCGCTCGCCGATCATCAGCACCGAGGCGTCCTGCTTGAACGGGACGGCCTGGTACAGGGAGGACACACCGGGCTCGGGACGCGGACGGCGCGCGGACGGCCCGAGATCGCGCACGGCGTCGGCGACCTGGCGCAGGTGCTCGGCGGTCGTGCCGCAGCAGCCGCCGACGAGCCGCGTGCCGAATTCCCGCACGAACCCGGCCAGCGCCTGGGCCAGTTCCTCCGGCGACAGCGGATAAACCGCGCCATTCGGGCCCAGCTCGGGCAGGCCGGCGTTCGGCATCACCGACAGCGGGATGCGGGCGTGCTTGGACAACGTCCGCAGGTGCTCGCTCATCTCGGCCGGGCCGGTGGCGCAGTTGAGGCCGATCAGGTCGATGCCCAGCGGTTCCAGTGCGGTCAGCGCGGCGCCGATCTCCGAGCCCAGCAGCATCGTGCCGGTCGTCTCGACGGTCACCTGGGCGATGATCGGGACAACGCGCCCCTCCCCAGCCATCGCGCGCTTGGCGCCGATGATCGACGCCTTGGTCTGCAGCAGGTCCTGCGAGGTCTCGACGATGATCGCGTCCACGCCGCCGACCAGCAGGCCCTTGCACTGCTCCTGGTAGGCGTCGCGCAACGTCGCGAACGGCGCGTGGCCCAGCGTCGGCAGCTTGGTGCCGGGACCGACGCTGCCCAGCACGAACCGGGGCTGGTCGGACGTGCTGAACTCGTCCGCCACCTCGCGGGCCAGCGCGGCGCCGCGTTCGGACAGGTGGAAGATCTGGTCCGGGATGTCGTACTCGGCGAGGTTCGCGAGGTTCGCGCCGAACGTGTTCGTCTCGACGGCGTCCACACCGACTTCGAGATAACCGCGGTGCACGGCCTTCACGACGTCCGGGCGTGTCACGTTCAAGATCTCGTTGCAGCCCTCCAGACCGTTGAAGTCGTCTAGAGAGAGGTCAGCGGCCTGGAGCATGGTGCCCATGGCGCCGTCAGCGACGACGACCCGGTTCACCAGCGCTTCCAGGAACGGCGACTCTCCGCGATCACGCATGGGCCAAGCCTACGATGAGTTAGCAGGGGGAGGCCGTAGTCTTGCGCCGTGAACGATCCGTCCCAGACCCCATCACCCGCGCGCCAGCCTCTCACCGACCCGATCATGATCTGCGGGTTCGAGGGATGGAACGACGCGGGCGATGCCGCCAGCACCGCGATCGAGCACCTGCAACTCACCTGGGACGCCACGCCGCTCGCCGAGATCGACCCGGACGACTACTACGACTTCCAGGTGACCAGGCCCACAGTCCGGATGGTGGACGGGGTCACCCGAAGGGTCGACTGGCCGACCACCCGGCTCTCGGTGTGCCGCCCGCCCGGTTCCGCGGTGGACGTGGTCCTCGTGCACGGCATCGAGCCGAACATGAGGTGGCGCAAGTTCGTGGGCGAGCTCCTCGGCCACATCGAGGCCCTCGGGGTGACGACCGTGGTGACGCTCGGCGCCCTGCTCATGGACACGCCCCACACCCGGCCCGTGCCGGTCACCGGTACCGCCTACGACCCGGACGCCGCCGAGAAGTTCGGCCTGGAGCACTCCAAGTACGAGGGCCCGACCGGCATCGTCGGCGTGTTCCAGGACGCGTGCGTGCAGGCCGGCATCCCGGCGATCTCGTTCTGGGCCGCCGTGCCGCACTACGTCTCGCAGCCGCCCTCCCCCAAGGCCACGCTCGCGCTGCTGCACCGGGTGGAGGAGGTCCTCGACATCGAGGTCCCGCTCGGCGCGCTGCCGGAGCAGGCCGAGGAGTGGGAGCGCACGGTCTCCGAGATGGCCGACGAGGACGAGGACGTGCGCAACTACGTGCGTGCGCTGGAGGAGCGCGGCGACGCGGCCATCCAGATCACCGAGGCCTCAGGCGACGACATCGCGGCGGAGTTCGAGCGCTACCTGCGCCGGCGGGGCCGCGGCCCGGGCTGGCCGTCGACCGGCCCTCGCTGAGCTCTCGGGCGTCTGCAAGTACTACCAAGCGGCCGGCTGGTGGTACTTGCAGACGCCACAAAGCATGCGGGGCGGGGTTGCCGGGCAGGAACCCCGGAAAGAATTTAGCTACGACAACAATCACAGCGCGCTTCCGCCGTTCACCGCATTAGGGTGAGCGGCGGAGGTGTCCGTGGGGCGTTTGGCACGCGCCGGGTTGTACGCCGGGGCATTGATCGGGCCGTTCGGCGGCGCCATCACCACGTCGATCCTGCCCGAGATCGGCAGCAGTTTCGGCAGAACAGCAGGCGAAGCGGCCTCGACGCTGACGTTCTACCTCGTGCCGTTCGCGGTGCTGATGCTCGCGTCCGGCACGCTCGCGCAACGCTGGGGTCCACAACGGACCGTCCGGATCGCGTACATCGCCTACGCCGTCATGTCCGCGCTGGCGGCGTCCGCCTGGACCTTCGAGGTGCTGCTCGCTTCCCGCGCACTCCAAGGCGCGGCGAACTCGTTCACCACGCCGGTGCTGCTGGCCGTGATCGCCGCGTCGACGCCGAAGGAGAAGCTCGGCCGCGCGCTGGGACTCTTCGGGTCGATGCAGGCGGCCGGGCAGACGTCCGCCCCGCTGGTCGGCGGGCTCACGGCCGAGATCGACTGGCGGCTGGCGTTCGTGGTGATCTCGGTGGTGGCGGTCGGGCTGGCGGTGCTGGGCGTGCCGGAGACGGACTCCGAACCGGAGCGCAACGCGAGTCTGCGCAGTGCTTTCGTGCCGAGCACCATCAGGCCGGCCGTGATCGCGTTCGTCGGCTGGGCGTGTCTGGGCGGGTTGTCGTTCCTCGTGGCGTTCCGGCTCGACGACGTGTTCGGGCTCGGCGCCGGTGAACGTGGGCTGTTGCTCACCGGGTTCGGCATCGTCGGGTTCCTGACCGCGCGGTACATCGGCAAGGCCATCGACCGGTTCGGTGCCATGACCACGGTCGTCGTCGGCGCGACGCTGGGCGGTGGCCTCATCGCGGCGGTGGGCACGACGCCGTTCGCCGCGATGGTGGTCCTCGCGTGGGCGTTGACCGGGGCGGCGGCGCAGGCTGTGTTGGTCAGCATCAACGCGTTGGTGTTGCAGAGCGACAACGCCAACAGGGGCGGCAGCGTCAGTGTTGTGCAGTCACTGCGCTTCATGGGTGCCGCCGTCGCCCCGTTGGCGTTCGTCCCGCTCTACCAGGCCCATCCGCTGGCGGGTTTCCTCGTGCCCGCCGCGCTGCTGGTCACCGTCCCGGCGATCATCACGTGGTCAGGTCGCGGCGCTGGAACCCGGCGAACCCCGCAGCCAGAAACACCGCCGCCACCACGGTGAGCCACGCCAGCGGCCCGAAGGTGATGTCCGGGTACTTCGGGACGTGTGTGAACGGCGAGACGTCGAGCATCCACTGGTCGAGCTGCAGGGCCGGGCCGAGCAGCGTGATCACCAGCGACACCGACACCACCGCCCAGCTCACGCCCGTGAGCTGCGGGAACAGCCCGAACAGCAGCAGCGCCACGCCCGCGATCACCCACGCGGCCGGGAGCTGGGCCAGTGCCGCGCCGAGCATCCGCGGCAGTACCCCGCCGAGGTCGTCGGTCTGCAGGCCGTAGACCAGGCCCAGACCGAGACCCGACGCCAGGAGCACGACCGCACCGCCCACCAGGGCGAACACCGCGTGCGAGGCCACCCAGCCCCAGCGCGAGACCGGGGTCGCGAGCAGCGGTTCGGCGCGGAACGAGGTCTCCTCCGAGCGCAGCCGCAGCACCGCCTGGACCAGGTAGATCGAGGAGATCAGGCCCAGCAGCTGGGTGACGGTGGCGAAGAACGCGTCCACCATCGCGTCGGCGCCGCCGATCTTGCTGACGATCTGCCCGAGCGTCGGGTTGTCCTGCACCATCTGGCCGACCGCCTGCGCGACGCTGCCGTAGATCACGCCCACCGCGAACAGCGCGATCGACCAGCCGATCAGCGACCCCTTCTGCAGTCGCCACGCGAGCCCGAACGGGCTGCCGATCGTGCCGTGCGGCGGGCCGAGCCGCGCGGCCAGCAGGCCGAGCCCCACGTCGCGGCGGGTCACGATGTACGCGGAGACGCCCACCAGCAGGGCGAACGCCGCCAGCGGGAGCAGCAGCACCCAGAACCTGTTGTCGGCGAACGACCGCACGTGCTCGGTCCAGCCGATCGGCGAGAACCAGGTCAGCCACTGCGGGCCCGACTCCCCCGCCGCGTCACCCGCCGCGCGGAGCAGGTAGGTCACGCCGAGGAACCCGCCCGCGATCGCGTTGGACACGCGCGAGTTCTCCGAGAGCTGCGCGGTGAACGCGCTGACGCCGGTGAACACCAGCCCGACCGAGGCCGTGGACAGGCCGAACGCGAACGCGCCGGTCACGTCCAGACCCTTGCCGATCAGCACCAACGCCTGCAGCACGCCGATCAGCAGGCTGGTGCCGCCTGCCACGATGACCGCGGCGGCCAACGGCGCGTGCCGGCTGACGACCGTTGCACTGATGAGCTCGGTACGGCCGGCTTCTTCTTCGGCACGCGTGTGCCGGGTGACGACCAACATGGCCATGATCGCGATGAACAGGCCCGCGAAGACGCCCCAGCGCCAGACGACCAGGCCGCCCAGCGACGACCAGTCGTGCAGCGGGCCGAGCATCGCGAGGAACGCCGAGTTCGCGTTCGCGGTCGCTCCGAGCAACGCGCGGGACGCTTCCGTTCCGTACAGCTCTTCGAGCGCGGTCGTCGTCGACAACGTCGTGAAGACCAGGAACGCGACCCAGACGGGCAGCAGGATCCGGTCGCGGCGCAATGCCAGCCGCACGAGATGCCAGGTGCCGGTCATTTCGCGTCCTCGTAGTGCCGCAGGAACAGCTCCTCCAGCGTCGGAGGCTGCGAGGTCAGGGTGCGCACGCCCGAGGACACCAGCTGCTTGAGCACCGGGTCGAGCTTGTCCGAGTCGACCTCGAACTTGACGCGGTTGCCCTCGGCCACCAGGTCGTGCACGCCCGCCATCGAGGTGAGGCCGTTGGGCGGGCCCGCGAGCTCGGCGGAGATCGACGTGCGGGTCAGGTGGCGCAGTTCCGACAGCGTGCCGGTCTCGACGATGTGCCCGTTGCGGATGATCGAGACCCGGTCGCACAGGGCCTCGACCTCGGCGAGGATGTGGCTCGACAGCAGCACGGTGCGGCCGCGCTCGCGTTCGTCGTTGATGCAGTCCTGGAAGACGGCCTCCATCAGCGGATCGAGGCCCGAGGTCGGCTCGTCGAGGATCAGCAGCTCGACGTCCGAGGACAGGGCCGCGACCAGCGCGACCTTCTGCCGGTTGCCCTTGGAGTAGGTGCGGCCCTTCTTGCGCGGGTCCAGTTCGAAGCGCTCCAGGAGCTCCGCGCGGCGAGCCTTGTTCAGGCCGCCGCGGAGCCGTCCGAGCAGGTCGATGACCTCGCCACCGGTCAGGTTGGGCCAGAGGTTGACGTCGCCGGGGACGTAGGCGAGGCGGCGGTGCAGGGCCGCGGTGTCCTTCCACGGGTCGCCGCCGAGCAGCCGCGCGGTGCCGGAGTCGGCACGCAGCAGGCCGAGGAGGATCCGGATCGTCGTCGACTTGCCGGACCCGTTCGGGCCGAGGAAGCCGTGCACCTCACCGGTCCGGACGTCCAGGTTCAGGTCGTCCAGTGCACGCGTCGGACCGAAGGTCTTGACCAGGCCCGACACGGATATCGCAGATGTCATGCCCAGTAAGCTACACTTCTTTCACAACTTCGTGAAGGACGTAAATTTTGCTCGATCGGCTGACGAAAGGGGATGATGCCGCCGTGACGAGAGCTACAGAGCGTGACACGCAGGCGGTGAGCCAGTTCGTCGAACGCTTCGGCGGAATTCTGGCGGACACCGGCGTGCCCCGCATGCCGGCTCGCATCCTCGCGGCGCTGCTGACAACGGACTCAGGCCGGCTCACCGCAGCCGAGATCGCCGAACTGCTGCAGATCAGCCCGGCGGCGGTGTCGGGCGCGGTGCGCTACCTGACCACGGTCCAGATCGTCAGCCGCGAGCGGGAGCCCGGATCACGCCGCGACGTCTACCGGATGCGCGACAACGTCTGGTACGAGGCGACGTTCCGCAAGGACCAGATGCTCGCCATGGTCGACGAGGTGCTCGGCGAGGGTGTCGACGCGCTCGGCTCGGCCACCGAGGCGGGGACGAGACTGGACGAGACGCGAGAGTTCTTCCGGTTCTGCCACTCCGAGCTCGGGGACATGCTGGACCGGTGGCGCACGCACCGCGAGAAGTGGCTGGAAGAGCGCGAGGCCTGACTCCGCTCAGCCGAGCGGCACCACGACGAGGAGTACCCCCAGCGCCCACGTCGTCGTGCGCCACCGTGATGTTCACGGCCGGCGGAACGACATACGGAAAGGGAGGCTGAAGAATTCACCTGGGGGTGTTGGGGGATGCCGCGAAACGAGCGCCCGCTGGACGCGGGTGACAACGCACTGCTCCGGTTCGCACGGGACCTGCGTCTGCTGCGCGACAAGGCGGGCAAACCGACGTACCGGGCGCTGAGCGAACGCGCGCACTACTCGGAGGCCGCGCTGTCGCAGGCCGCGGGCGGGCGCAAGCTGCCGACGCTGGCGGTGACGCTGGCCTACGTCCGGGCGTGTGGCGAGTCCGAGGACGGCTGGGAGGAGCGCTGGCGCCGGCTGGTGGCCGAGCTGCGGGAACAGGAAGAACCGGACGACTCGGTGCAGGCGCCCTACGCCGGGCTGGCCGCCTTGAAGGAGGGCGACGCTGACCGGTTCCACGGCCGCGAGCGGCTGGTCGGCGAGCTGCTGGAACGGCTGGCGCGCAACCGCGTCGTCGTGGTCTTCGGCGCTTCGGGCTCTGGCAAGTCGTCGCTGCTGCGCGCCGGGCTGGTGCCCCGGCTGGACGGACCGGCGGTCGTCTTCACGCCCGGCGCCCATCCGGTCGAGGAGTGCGCGCTCCAGTTGACCAGGGTGATCGGCGGGCCCGCCGTCGTGCTGGAGGACGACCCGCGCGCACTGCACCGGCTCGTCCGGCAGGCGGCGCCGGACGGGCGTGACCTGGTGCTGGTGGTGGACCAGTTCGAGGAGCTGTTCACGCTGTGCCAGGACGAGGACGAGCGCCGCCGGTTCGTCGACGCGCTGCTCGCCGCCGCGACCACCGAGAAGAGCGGCTGCCGGGTCGTGCTCGGCGTGCGGGCCGACTTCTACGCCCACTGCACGGCGTTCGCCGGGCTGGTCGACGCGATGCGCGACGGTCACCTCACCGTGGGCCCGATGAGCGTCGACGAGCTGCGCCGCGCGATCGTGCAGCCGGCCGTCCGTTCGGGGTACGTCGTGGAGACGGCGCTGGTCGCCGAACTCGTGGCGCACGCCTGCGGTCGCGTCGGCGTACTGCCGATGCTGTCCCACGCGCTGCTGGAGACCTGGCGGCGGCGCCGCGGCACCACCCTGACGTCGACGGGTTTCCACAGCACCGGCGGCGTGGAAGGTGCACTCGCCCAGACCGCCGAGACGGTGTTCGACGGGTTGTCCGCGGACCAACGCGTCGTGGCGCGGGACCTGCTGCTGCGGCTGGTCGCACCCGGCGACGGCACCGAGGACACCAAACGACGCGCGTACCGAGCCGAGCTCGGCGAGGACCAGGACACCGCCCTGGTCCTCGACCGGCTGGTCGAGGCACGACTGGTCACGGTGGACCGCGACCGGGTGGAGCTGTCGCACGAGGCGCTGATCCGGTCGTGGCCCCGGCTGCGGAACTGGATCGAGGAGGGCCGTGAGGAACTGCGCCTGCACCTCGAACTCACCGCGGCGAGCACGGCGTGGGAGTCGCTGCACCGCGATCCCGGCGCGCTGTACCGGGGTGTGCGGCTCGCCCGCGCCCGGCAGTGGTCGGACAGCGGTCGCGCCGCGCTCACCGCGGCCGAACGGGAGTACCTGGACCTCAGCATCGCCGCCGAGACGGCCGAACAGCAGCTGGCCCGGCGGCGGACGGTCCGGTTGCGCCAGGCGGTCGGGCTGCTGACCGCGCTGGTGGTGCTCGCCGCCGGCACGACCGTGTACGCCGTGCAGACGGGGCGCGAGGCCACGCGTGAGCGCAACGCGGCGCTGTCGCGCGTGGTCGCGGCCAAGGCCGCGGGACTGCGCCGCAGCGATCCGAGCCTGGCCGCGCAGCTCAGCCTCGCCGCCTACCGGCTGGCACCCACCGACGAGGCCCGCGACGGCCTGCTGGCCTCACTACCGCTGCCCCACCAGGTGACGAGACATTCGGGCAACGTCAACACCGTCGCGTTCTCGCCCACCGGCAAACAGGTGCTGACCAGCAGCTACGACCGTTCGGCACGGGTGACCGACAGCAGCGGCCGGATGGAGGGCACCCGTGTGCTGACCGGGCACACCGCGACGGTCAACGCGGCGGCGTTCCGCCCGGACGGCGCTGTGGTCGCGACCGCGAGCTGGGACCACACCGCCGCGTTGTGGGACATCAGCGGACGCGAGGCGGTTCGGCTGTCGGTGTTGTCCGGGCACACGGCCGAGGTGAACGCCGTGACGTTCAGCCAGGACGGCAAGATCGCCGTGACCGCCAGCAGCGATCACACGGCGAAGGTGTGGGACGTCGGCAATCCGCGTGAGCCGCGCCTGCTCGCCACGATGACCGGTCACCACCACCTCGTCGTCGCGGCGGCGTTCCGCCCGGACGGCCGGGTCCTCGCCACCGCCGGGTTCGACCGGCGCATCGCGTTGTGGGACCTGGACCACCCCGACGCGCCACCGCACTTCCTCGTGGGGCACAGCGCCGCCGTCACGTGGGTCGCGTTCAGTCCGGACGGCACCCGGCTCGCGAGCACCAGCCAGGACCGCACCGCGCGGATGTGGGACGCGGCGAGCGGATCGCAGCTGGGCACGATGGCGGGGCACGAGGGCATCGTGCGGTCGGCAGCCTTCAGCCCGGACGGCAGCCTGCTGGCCACGGCGGGCGAGGACCGGACCGCGAGGATGTGGGACGCGCGGAAGTTCCAGCAGATCGCGGTCCTCGAAGGACATGCGGAGGGGGTCGTGTCGGTCGCTTTCGCCCCGGACGGACGAGCGCTGGCCACGGCGAGTGACGACGACACCGCGCTGTTGTGGCCGCTGCCGGACCCGCGGCCGGACCAGGTGGACGTGACCCGCGCGGCCGCCTGGGTGTGCGACGCGATCACGCAGCCGATCAGCGAGTCCGTGTGGACGTCGTACTTCCCAGGAGTGGACTACCAGCCACCCTGCTCGTGAACGAACCCGTGGCCCGTGAGCGACCAACGGCCGCTCACGGGCACGGTGTCACGTCAGCCCGTGATGAGCGTCAGGCCGTACGCCGAGAGGATCTCGTTGACCGGCTGGAAGTAGGTCGTGCCGCCGCTGGTGCAGTTGCCGGAGCCACCCGAGGTGACGCCCTGCGCCTGCGTTCCGCTGACCCACGAGCCACCCGAGTCACCGGGCTCCGCGCACACGTTCGTGCGCGTCAGACCGCTGACCGAGCCCTCCTGGTAGTTCACCGTCTGGCTCTTGGCCTGGACCTCGCCGCAGTGCCAGCCCGTGGTCGAGCCGGAACGGCAGATCGAGGCACCGACCGCGGACTCGGTGTGCCCGGAGACGACGACGTCGGCGCCGCCGTAGTGGTTCACCTTGGCCGTGGCCGTCCAAGCCGAGTTGGCGCGGACGAACGAGTAGTCGTTGCCGGGGAAGGACGACTTCTCGAACTGACCCAGCGCCGACCGGTCCACGCCCGCCACCGTGTCGCCCGGCGATCCGCAGTGACCGGCGGAGACGAACCCGCCCTGCACCGCGAAGCCGACCGAGCACCGTCCGGCGTTGTTGATGTAGTAGGCGTCGCCACCGCGGATGTCCTTGAACAACTGCGGTGCCTCGTCGGTCTCGACGACCTTCGCGACCGTGCCAGCCTTCTCCACCAGCGGCTTGGCCGCCTCGGCCTGACCGCGCTTGACGGTGATCGTCACCGCGTTCGCCTTGGTGTCCACGAACCAGCCGGTGACCGCGGCGGGCGCCTGGGAGGCGTCCAGCCTGGCCTTGGCCGAGTCGAGGTCACTGGCCTTGTGAGCGACCGTGCGGGGCTCGGCGCCGAGCCTGCGCAGCCGGTCGGTCTTGCCCGCGTCGGTCACGCCCACGACGAGCTTGCCGGTGGCCGCGTCGAACCACGCACCACCGAAGTCGTCGCCGGCGAAACCCTCCACGACGCGCTGCAGGACCGCGGCCGCGCTCTCCTGGCGAAGCCGCTCCGTCGCCTGCTGGGCGTCCAGCCCGAGGTCGCGCTGCATCGCGGCGAGCAGGTCAGCTGACGGTTCCGGCGCGGCGACGGCGGCAGGGGATGCCGTGGTCGCGAGGGCACCCGCCAGCACGGCGACAGCCGCGACAGCCATGCGCTTCATAGGCACTTCTCCTCAATATTCGGTTCTGCAGGGCCGGTGTAACGCCGGACCGGGCAACCGCGATGAGGAGATCAGCTGTGCTGCAACACAGCCCGCACGACACCGGATGATTGGCGTCCCCAGGCGGTTGAACTGCCCGATCAGTTCGTTCCTCCGTCTGGGTGACGCTATGTTGCGCTGCCTACCGGACGGTAGGGCCGATCGAGGGGTGGACCTCTCGGCGTTCGTGTTGGTATAGGGAAACCAAATGCGTTCTCTCGGCCTATTTCCGTGACTGTGCGCAACCATTCGTCTTGACACGAAATGTCAAATCTGTCAACAGTTCGCACTCGACGGCGTATCCCTCTGACCTGCGGTTTAGGGCTAGCGTGCAGACACCCTGTTCCCTGCACGAGGGAGAACCCTGCCATGCGAAGAGTCTTGGGTACGGGACTCGCCGCCGCTGCTGCCGTATGTCTGGCCGCCGCCGTGGTGCCCGCTGCTTCAGCTCAAGAAAACGTGGGGACGATTCTCGGCGCCGACCGCGCCGATGTCGTGAAGGACAGCTACATCGTCTCGCTGAAGGCCGACACGGCGTCGAGGGCCGCCGCGCCGAGCCTGGCGGGCAAGTACGGCGGCCAGGTCGGTCAGGTCTGGCAGCACGCGCTCAACGGCTTCTCGGTGAAGATGACGGCCAAGCAGGCCGCCCGCCTCGCCGCGGACCCGAAGGTCGCGTACGTCCAGCAGGACGCCGAGGTGCACCTGCTCGACGTCCAGCAGAACCCGCCGTCGTGGGGTCTGGACCGCGTTGACCAGCGGGACCTGCCGCTGAGCAACAGCTACCAGTACGACACCACGGCGTCCAACGTGACGGCCTACATCATCGACACCGGTGTGCGCACCACGCACTCCACGTTCGGTGGCCGTGCGACGTGGGGCACGAACACCTCCGGTGACGGCAACAACAGCGACTGCAACGGCCACGGCACGCACGTCGCCGGCACCATCGCGGGCGCGGAGTACGGCCTCGCGAAGGCCGCCAAGGTCGTCGCCGTCAAGGTGCTGAACTGCCAGGGCTCCGGCACCACCGCCGGTGTCGTCGGCGGCATCGACTGGGTGACGGCGAACGCGGTCAAGCCCGCGGTCGCCAACATGTCGCTCGGCGGCGGCGCGGACGCCACCCTGGACGCGGCCGTGCGCCGTTCCATCACCGCCGGCGTGACCTACGCGATCGCGTCCGGCAACTCGAACACCGACGCCTGCAGCACCTCGCCCGCACGTGTCACCGAGGCGATCACCGTCAACGCGTCGACCAACACCGACGCGCGTGCCTCGTTCTCGAACTACGGCTCCTGCACAGACATCTACGCACCGGGTCAGAACATCGTGTCGTCGTGGAACACCAACGACACCGCGACGAACAACATCTCCGGTACGTCGATGGCCACCCCGCACGTCGCGGGCGCGGCAGCGCTGTGGCTCGCCACGCACCCCAACGACAACCCCGCGGCCGTGTGGGCCGGCCTGAACGCGGCCTCCACGCCCAACAAGATCACCAACGTCGGCGCCAACACGCCGAACAAGCTGCTCTACACGCTGTGGGGCGGCGGCCAGCCCGGCACCCCGTCGGTGACGAACCCCGGCAACCAGACCTCCACGGTCGGCACGGCGGTCTCGCTGCAGCTCTCGGCGTCCGGCGGCACCCCGCCGTACACCTGGTCCGTCTCCGGTCTCCCGGCCGGTCTGTCGGCGTCCGCCTCCGGCGCGATCTCCGGCACGCCGACCACGGCGGGCACCTCCACGGTGACCGCCACGGTGACCGACTCGGCGGGCAAGACCGGTTCCGCGACCTTCACGTGGACGGTCAACGCGGTGGGTGGCGGCTGTGACGCCAAGACCAACTCCACCCCGGTGACCATCGGCGACCTGTCGACGGTGACCAGCACGATCGTCATCTCCGGCTGCGCGGGCAACGCGTCGGCCACGTCGTCGATCAAGGTCTCGATCACGCACACCTACAAGGGCGACCTCGTGGTGGACCTGGTCGCGCCCGACGGCTCGGTCTACAACCTGCACAACCGGTCCGGCGGCTCGGCCGACAACATCAACGAGACCTACACCAAGGACCTCTCCGGCGAGGCTGCCAACGGCACCTGGACGCTGCGCGTGCGTGACGCGGCGTTCCTGGACAGCGGCACGTTGAA
The DNA here is from genome assembly GCF_002150765.1 of Lentzea kentuckyensis. GTDB lineage: Bacteria > Actinomycetota > Actinomycetes > Mycobacteriales > Pseudonocardiaceae > Lentzea > Lentzea kentuckyensis. The sequence continues at coordinate 47,182 of NZ_MUYM01000084.1, read as the reverse complement.
CAACTGGACGCTCGACGTCTGAGCTCCTTGAGCATCACCCCGCTGAACGAAACCGCCCCCGGTGCTTCCGCCTCGGGGGCGGTTTCCCGTTCAGGCCGCGAACCACTCGCGCCGGTGCTCGAACCACTCCTCCAGGTCGTCCTCGTCAAGACTCTGGCCCTGCAACAGTTCCAGGACCTCGTCGCGGTCCGGGTGGTCGCTCGCGCGCACGTGTTCGATGGTGGCTTTCACCCCCGCCGCCAACAGGTGCTCGACGTCGTAAGCACATCCGGCGTCGAAGTTGGCGCGCTTGATCGCGAAGTGCCGCCACACGTCCTCGACCTGCCGGTGCTCGGCCAGCAGGAACCCGGCCAGCGCCGCCTGCTCCCCCAGGCCGTGCGACGGCCCGTTCGCACAGCACAACGCCTCCTGCTCGACCAGGAACCGCAGCAGTGGCAGGTCTTCCCGCGTGCGGTCGTCGCGCAACACCTCGCCGCGCGCCGCCTCGTTCGCGTCCTCACCGTCCGTTGCGCGTTCGTACCGCAACCCTTGCCAGGCCGTCATCAGTCCATTGTGGCCGTGTCGCATACTCTGCCGGTGAGTCCTGGGGAGAGATGGCGGGTCGTCCTGCACGACGACGACCACAACCTGATTCCGGTGGTGCACTACCTGCTGCGCAAGCTCTGCGGCCACGGCTGGGAAACCGCGCGCGACCTGACCATGAAGGTCCACGAGACCGGTGGCACCGTCGTCGGTGTTCACGACCGCGAGACCGCGGAAGCCGTCACGGTCGAACTGCTCCGGCACGGGCTGTCGGCGAGCTTCGGGAGAGCCGGATGAAGCACCAGTCCTTCAGCGCCCATCCGGTCGACGGCGGCGTGCGGGTGGACATGACCAAGGGGCTCGCCTGGAGCTGGGGGCGGGCACTGCGCCTGCTGTCGAAGAGCTACGTGCGTGGCAACCCGTTCTACGCGCTGCGCGATCCCCGCTGGGTGCTGACCCAGCCTTCCCTGCTTCGCCACCTCTATCCAGATGTGGCGGAGTCGCGGCAGGAGTCGGAGGCGTTCCGGCGACGGCACCGGGACGTGCTGGCGGACCGCGAACTCATCGACCGGGTGCGAGCCCGCTGGACCGGCCCCAGGCCCATCGTGCTGACGCACGCCGAGGTCGACGAGTGGATCGCGGTGCTGGGACAGCTCCGGCTGTTCTTCGAGCTGCTGGCGTTCGGGCGCAAAGCGATGCCGTGGGCGAGCGCGTTCCAGCAGCTTCTGGTGATGGCCGTCGCGCCGGACACGTTCCCCGACCCGCGCAGTCAGCCGGTGGCCTAAGTGGGCTGGCGGCACAAGCGTCTCGTGGCCACCTGGCAAGCTGACCGCGCCGATGCGGAGACCACCGCGGCCGCACTGCTCCGGCGCGGCTTCAGGGTGACCGTCGAGGCCGCGGCATGACGGAGGCGTACGACTACTTCGACGCGGTGGCCGCGGGCGACGGCGTGCTGGAGCCCATGCCGTTCCTCGTACGGTTCGACGAGCTCGACGACTGGCACACGACCATGGGCCTGGTGCGCGCGCTGCAGAACGCACAGCGCGCGCCAGACGACACGATCATCCAGTGGCTCCTGGATCCCAGGCCAACACCGGCTGGCCCGTCGCTTAACGCTCCACACCCAGAGGTGGTCGCAATGAATTTGCCTTTACCCCGCCTTGGTGAAGATCAACAAGAAAATCCCGCAGTTTTTTCGTTGTGTTTGCGCGCGACGTTTTCGAGCGGACTCTCCTCCACCCAGGTGTATGCGGGCGGCCGGTACAGCGCGAGACGGTCCAGCAACCGGTCGATGTCGTCGTCGACGAGCAGCATCTCGCGATAGGGAACTTTCAGAAATCCTTCAGACACCATGTGGTCGACCAGCGCGATCAGGTGGTCGTAGTACCCGTCGACGTTGAGCAGGCCGATCGGCTTGGCGTGCAGCTCGAGCTGCGCCCACGTCCAGATCTCGCACAGTTCCTCCATGGTGCCCGCGCCACCCGGCAACGCGACGAACGCGTCCGACAGGTCCGCCATCAGCGCCTTCCGCTCGTGCATCGAGCCCACGACGTGCAGCTCGGTGAGCCCGTCGTGCGCGATCTCCCACTCGACCATGTGCTCCGGGATCACCCCGATCACCGAACCCCCCACGCTCAGCGCGCCGTCGGCCACGGCACCCATCGTGCCGATGCGGCCGCCGCCGTAGACGATCCCGGCCCCGCGCACAGCGAGGGTCCGACCGACCTCGGCGGCGACCTCCATGTGCCGAACCCGCCCCGCCGAGGAACCACAGAAGACAGCAACTCTCATGCCGTCACCTTATAGCGCGGCAACATTCGCATGTTTGGGATCAAAAATCCGAAACATTTACCTCCAATTTAACTTCGAGTTTCACCTGAGAAATTTCGAAGAATGATCTGACTGCGCTCCCGAGACCACGTTCGCGAGGTAGTAGTGAGAACATCGATCTCTTCGAGGAGTGACTCATGAATTGCGTGCATCTGATCGCCGGCCCCACCTGCTCGGGGAAATCCGACGTCGCGATGAACGTCGCCGCCGAACACGACGCACCGGTGGTCGTCGCCGATCGGATCCAGTGCTACGTCGACCTGTCCGTCACCAGCGCCCGGCAGGAGGGCGACCGCCGCCACCACCTCGGCGACCGGACCGTGCCGGATGGCGACTACCCCACCTACGAGGCCGCGCACGCGCTGCTGCGGAAGGTCGAGGCGCTGAGCGAGGAGCACGAGCACGTGGTGGTGGAAGGCGGGTCCATCTCACTGCTGAGCAGGTTCGCCGCCTGCCGGGGCCGTTTTCCGTTCCACCTCGTCGCGACGGTGCTGCCGCTCACCGACGAACGGGCACATCTGGACCGGCTGCGCACGCGGGCCGAGCGAATGATCACCGAGGGCATGCTCGACGAGATCGCGAAGGCCTGGCAGCACCGCGAGCAGCGCCCGTTCGTCGCTTCGGTCAACGGACCGGAAGCCGTGCTGCGGTGGTGCACCGAGACCGGCACCGATCCCGAGGACCTGCCGGGGATCGACACCACCGCGACCGCCGAGCTGGTCGAGCGGATCGCGGTGGTGCACCACGAGCACAGCCTGGAACAGCACGAGGTGTTCACCCGGCTGTTCGGCTGGAACCATCCCTGATGGTCAGAGCTCCACGCCCAGCAGCGCGTCCACCGCCGTGCGGATCTGCGACGGGCCGTGCTTCTCGGAACCGCCGTGCGCCAACGCCTCGTCGGCCCACGCGTCGATCGCGGCGAGAGCCTTCGCGGTGTCGAGGTCGTTGCCCAGGTGGTCACGCAGCCGGGTCACGGTGTCCACAGCGGACGGACCGGTGTCCAGGCCGGCCGCACGACGCCACTTGTCCAGCCGCACCAGAGCCTCGTCGAGCAACGACTGGGTCCAGGCGCGGTCGGTGCGGTAGTGGCCGGACAGCAGGGCGAGCCGGATGGCGTTCGGGTCGACCTTCTCGGCGCGCAGCTTCGAGACGAAGACCAGGTTGCCGCGCGACTTCGACATCTTCTCGCCGTCGAGGCCGATCATGCCCGCGTGCACGTAGTGGCGGGCGAACGGGTGCTCGCCGGTCTGGGCCTCGGCGTGCGCGGCGGAGTACTCGTGGTGCGGGTAGATCAGGTCGGAGCCGCCGCCCTGGACGTCGAAGCCCATGCCGAGACGGTTGTGGGCGATGGCGCTGCACTCGACGTGCCAGCCGGGGCGGCCCTCACCCAGTTCGGACTGCCACGACGGCTCGCCGGGACGCTTCAGGCGCCACAGCAGGGCGTCGAGCGGGTGCTTCTTGCCAGGACGTTCGGGGTCGCCGCCGCGTTCGGCCAGCAGCTTCACCATGGTGTCGGCGTCGAGGTTCGACTCGTAGCCGAAGCGGCCGGTGGCGTTGTGCGCGAAGTAGATGTCCGGGTACTCCGGGTCGTCCACGCGGTACGCCACGCCGTCGTTCACGAGCTTGACGATCACCTCGACGATCTCCGGGATCGCCTCGACGATGCCCACGTAGTCCTGCGGCGGCAGGACGCGCAGGGCCTCCATGTCCTCGCGGAACAGGGCGGTCTCGCGCATGGCGAGCACGACCCAGTCGTCCTGGTCGCGCAGTGCCCGCTCGAGCAGCGGGTCGTCGACGTCGGTGACGTTCTGGACGTAGTGCACGTTGTGGCCGTTGTCGAGCCACACGCGGTGCACGAGGTCGAACGCCAGATAGGTGGCGGCGTGGCCGAGGTGAGTCGCGTCGTACGGCGTGATCCCGCAGACGTACAACCTGGCGGTGTCTCCTGGAGCCGTGGGGCGCACCTCGCCCGTAGCCGTGTCGAACAGCCGCAGCGGGCGGGGGTCCCCCGGAACCCGCGGCACAGGAATCGATGACCAGGTCTGCATGCTTCCGACACTAACGCGTGCCGCCGGGTGGAGTGCACATTCCGGGTGTTGGGACGACCACCCCGAACGGATCAGGACAGAAAGATCGGACATTCGTTGACGACGTTGTCGCCGCGCCCCTAGCTTCCGAAGGCATGCTTCGTGTCGTCGTAGCCACGGTGGTAGCGCTCTCACTGTCCTCGGCAACCGCGTCGGCGGAGCCGGTGGATGCCTTGGCGTATCTGGAGAATCCCAGAATGACCGGGGAGAACCAGGAGCCCCCGCACCCGGATCTGAAACCCGAACGACGGCTGAGCCTCAACGGTGAGTGGCGCATCCGGATGTTCGACCGGCCGGAGGACGTCCGCGACACCCCGGACGGGTGGCGGACGGTCAGGGTGCCGCACACGTGGCAGACCGACTTCCTCGACCACCCGATGTTCCGCAACATCCCCACCGAGATGCACCCGGACAACCCGCCGGCTGTCCCGCACGACGTCAACCCCACCGGCGTCTACGAGAAGATCTTCGACCTGCCGGCGAACTGGGACCGCACGCTGGTCAGGTTCGAGGGCGTGACCAGCGGATACTTCGTCTGGGTCAACGGCGCGTACGTCGGCTACGACCAGGGCGGCTACACGCCGGCCGAGTTCGACATCACCAGCAAGCTCAAGGCCGGCCGCAACACGCTGAAGGTCCAGGTCCACCGCTGGGGCTCCGGCTCCCACCTGGAGGACTACGACCAGTGGCGGTTCTCCGGCATCTTCCGCGAGGTCTGGCTCTACTCGACGCCGAAGACCTATCTGAGCGACGTCACGATCAAGACCGACCTGGACGCCGAGTACCGCGACGCCACCATCGGCGCGGACGTCAAGATCGGCGGCCCGCAGGAGGGTCACACGGTCCGGACCAGGCTTTTCGATCCACAGGGCCGTGAGGTCGCGATCCGGGACGGCAAGGTCTCGAACCCGCTGAAGTGGACCGACGAGACCCCGAACCTCTACGAGCTCCGGATCGAGCTGCTGAAAGACGGCCGCGTGATCCAGACCGGCAGGCAGCCCGTCGGGTTCCGCGAGATCGAGATCATCGACCGGCAGCTGAAGATCAACGGCAAACGCGTCCTGTTCCGCGGCACCAACCGAGCCGAGACGTCAACGCACGGTAGCCGCTACGTCACCCGCACTGACCAGGAAAAAGACGTCCAGCTGATGAAGCGGTTCAACATCAACGCGGTGCGCACCTCGCACTACCCGAGCGACCCGTACTTCTACGAGCTGGCCGACCGCAACGGGCTGATGATCGCCGACGAGGTCGACATCGAGACCCACCACCACGACGGCTGCCCGGACAACTGCCTGGCGGAACGGCCGGAATGGCAGGACGCGTTCCAGAACCGGTTCGTCGCCATGATGCAGCGCGACAAGAACCACCCCAGCGTGATCATGTGGGACACCGGCAACGAGGCAGGTCTCGGCAAGGCGCACCACACGATGGCCGAGTACGCCAGGAAGAACGACAGCCGCCCGCTCTACCACCAGCCGAACTCGCCGGACGGTGACGCGCCGTTCGCGGACGTCTGGGGCCCGCGCTACCCGTCGCCGGCGAGCCTCGAAGCCAAGGCGAGGACGACCACCAAGCCGATCATCATGGGCGAGTACGCGCACGCGATGGGCAACAGCCTCGGCAACTTCAAGGAGTTCTGGGACGTCGTGCGCGCCTATCCGCAGGTTCAGGGCGGGTTCATCTGGGACTGGGCCGAGCAGAACATCGCGCTCCCCCTCCACACCACCCCGGACGACGCCAATGGCATCATGAGCTGGCTGTCCGGCAAACCGTCCCAGGTGGACGGACCGCACGGCAAAGCGTTGCAGCTCAGCGGACTCGACGACTTCGTGGAGGTCTACCGCGACCGCAGGCTCGACGAGGTGAGCACCGGCCTCACGCTCGACGCCCAGGTCAGGCCCGCCACGTGGACCGGCGACTTCACCGTCATCTCCAAGGGCGACCACCAGTACGCGCTGAAGATGGCCGACCGGACCACCCTGCAGTTCTTCATCCACAGCGGCACCTGGCGCACGGTCGAGGCCCAGGTCCCGGCCGACTTCTACGACAACTGGCACCGCGTCACCGGCACGTTCGACGGCACCAGGCTCCGGTTGCTGATCGACGGTCGCGAGGTGGGATCCACCAGCTACACCGGCACGATCGACTGGTCGCACTGGCCGGTCAACATCGGCCGCAACGCCGAGACCATGCAGGAGAACGTCCAGACCCGGATGGCGCACGGGGCGATCGACCAGGTCCGCGTCTACCACCGCGCCCTGACCGACGCCGAACTGGCGCAGGACCCCAAGAAGACCGCTGTGCTGGCGCTCGACTTCGAGCAGCTGGAGGACAAGGGCCGCCACCAGTCCTACGGCGCGGGCACCGGTGGCGTGGACGGCGTGGTGTGGGCGGATCGCCGGCCGCAGCCGGAGACCACCGAGCTGATGGCGGTCCACTCCCCCATCCGGTTCTCCTTCGCGGACAACAAACTGACGATCGTCAGCGAACGCCGGTTCACCGGCACCGACGACCTCGAACTGCGCTGGCAGATCCAGGACAACGGGCGCACGATCGCCCAGCACCGCGGGAAACTCCAGCCGGGCACGCTCACGTTCCCCGGCCACCCAGCGACCACCGAGCGCTGGCTGACCGTCCGCGCCACCGACCGGCAGGGCAACGACGTCGGCATCGGCCAGTTCCCGCTGGGCGGCACGCAGATCGCCGGCCTGCACACCGAGAGCTTCCCGGGCAGACTGACGACCACGCAGAACGACAACGAGATCGTGGTGTCCGGCAAGGACTTCCGGTACGTGGTCAGCAAGAAGTCGGGCACCCTCACGTCCATGCGCGTGCGCGGCACCGAACTGCTCAGGACCGGGCCGGAGCTGGACGCGTGGCGGGCACCGCTGTCCAACGAGTTCATGAGCGAGGACAACTCCTGGTACCGCAACGGCCTCGACCGCCTCACGACCACGCCGTCGAGCGTCACGGTCACGCAGAACGCCACGGACACGGTCATCACCGCCAAGTCCACCGCGCAGGCCGTGCGGAACGCGTCGTTCGGTCAGACCTTCACCTACCGGATCACCGGTGACGGCGAGATCAACGTCGGCCACCGGGTCGCGGCGCGGGACCGGATGCGCGATCTCAGCTACCTGCCGAACATCGGCTTCACGCTGAAAGTGCCTGAGACATACCAGAAGTTCACCTGGTACGGCCGCGGTCCCGGCGAGAACTACGACGACCGCAAGGCGGGCGATCCGGTCGGCGTCTACCAGTCCACTGTGGATCGTGAGTTCAACGACTACTACAAGCCGCAGGACTACGGCAACCACGCGGACACGCGCTGGGCGACGCTGTCCAACGGCCGTGCGGGCCTGCTCGTCGCGGGCGATCTGGACGTCCGTGTGTCGCAGTACGACGACCTGGATCGGGCGCCGTACCCGTTCGCGCTCAAGAAGAACGACGGCTGGAACACCCTGCACGCGTCGCATCGTGTGTCGGGTGTCAGCGAGACGTTCCACGAGCCGTTGCCGCAGTATCAGGTGGAGGCGGGCAACGAGTACGCGTACTCCGTGCTGCTGCGCCCGCTCACGCCCGTGGAGGCCGCAACGGGCAAACTCGGCCGTCATGTCGATTGCGCTCCCACGGCGCAGTTCAACGCCGCCGACACCGCCCTGGAACCGGGCGAGCAGGTCGAGGCCGAGCTCGTGGTCACCAAGCCGTGCCCCGGCATCACGACGGCCCGGCTGAGCGCGCCCGAGAACTGGTCGGTCTCCCCCTCGACCATCGACCTCAGCACCGGCTCCGCGAAGGTGACCGTCAGGCGCGAAGGAGGCGCGACGGGCGTCCGGCCGGTCTTCGCCGAGATCTCCACGGGCAAGGCGACCACGACCCTGACCGCGGACTTCACCGCCACGCCGCCCGCGCCGGCCGGGGACGCGGTGGTGTCGGGGCTGGAGTTCCTCGGCGAGAGCAACGGCTGGGGCCCGATCGAACGCGACCGGAGCAACGGCGAGCAGTCCGGCGGTGACGGCAACCCGATCAGCATCCGGGGCGCGAGGTTCGACCGGGGCCTCGGCGCGCACGCCGACTCAGAGTTCCAGGTCCACACGGGCGGGAAGTGCTCGAACCTGGCCGCCACGATCGGTGTCGACGACGAGACCGGTGGTAGCGGCAGCGTCCGGTTCGAAGTGCTGAAAGACAACCGGTCGGTCTACCTGAGCCCGGTGCTGACCGGACAGAGCGCAGCCGTGCCGATCAGCGTGGACACGTCCGGAGCAACGGTGCTGACGTTCCGGGTGACGGACGGAGGTGACGGCAACGCGCACGATCACGCCGACTGGGCGGGTGCGGTGCTGAGCTGCCGATAATTGTCGGACCCCAGGCGTACCGTTGGGATCAAGGGTATTCGCCGGTGAAGGGCGGGTCTCATGATCGTAGAAATCCTCGGCGGACTGGTCGCGCTCGGAGGCCTGAGCCTCGCCATGAGCGCCAGAGTGATCAAACAGTTCGAACAGGGACTGGTGTTCCGGTTCGGCAAGCTCCTGCAGGGCGTGCGCGGGCCGGGGCTGACGATGCTGATCCCAGGGGTCGACCAACTCCGGAAGGTCAACCTGCAGATCGTCACCCTGCCCGTGCCGGCGCAGGACGGCATCACGCGCGACAACGTCACCGTGCGCGTCGACGCCGTCGTGTACTTCAAGGTTCAGGACCCGGCGAAGGCCGTCATCAACGTCGAGGACTACCGGTTCGCGATGCTGCAGGTGGCGCAGACGTCGTTGCGGTCGATCATCGGCAAGAGCGAGCTCGACGACCTGCTGTCCAACCGCGAGCACCTCAACCAGGGGCTGGAGCTGATGATCGACACCCCCGCGCTGGCGTGGGGCATCGACATCGACCGGGTCGAGATCAAGGACGTGGCGCTGCCGGAGAGCATGAAGCGCTCGATGTCGCGGCAGGCGGAGGCCGAACGCGAACGCCGTGCCCGCATCATCACGGCGGACGGCGAGCTGCAGGCGTCCAAGAAGCTCTCCGAGGCGGCCGGGACGATGGAGGAAACTCCGGGCGCGCTCCAGCTGCGGCTGCTGCAGACCATCGTGGAGGTGGCGGCGGAGAAGAACTCGACGCTGGTGCTGCCGTTCCCGGTGGAGCTGCTGAGGTTCCTGGAGAAGAACACCAACGTGGAATTACCCCGAAGTGATTCACCGGAGCGTGATTCGACGGATTCATCCATGTGAGTTAACCCCGGTAACGCCCTTCTGCGCCGAACGACGTCTGTGCAGGGGGTAGTTGGGTATGCAGGAGAGGGTCCGAGGCAGGTTCGTCGGCATCGGCATCGGCTCGTACGAGCGGGTGCAGCCGCTGCAGCACGCCGTGAGCGACGTGCGGGAGCTGCGTGCCCTGCTCAAGGGCTACGAGGGCGAGCCCCTGGTGGACCCGACCGAGGCCGAGATCCGCGCGCACATGCAGACGTTGAGCGACGAGCCGCAGGACGGTGGCTCGTTGGTGGTGTTGTGGAGCGGCCACGCCATCCCGGTGACCGGCAAGCTCAGGCTGCTGGCCAGGGACAACAAGGGCAAGTCCGACGGCATCGCCATCGAGGACTTCGTCATGTGGTGCGCGGCGTCGGGCGCGCACCAGCTGCTGGTGATCGTCGACGCGTGCTACTCGGGCCAGCAGCTGGACGACGCCCTGGGCACCATCGCGAGCATGCAGGAGGAGCTGCTCACCGGGCACATGCACTGGGCGGGTGTCCTGGTGTCGTGCTCGAGCGTCGAGACGGCCCGCGACGGCCTGTTCGGCGGCAAGCTCCGCAACCTGCTGCGAGCCGGCCCGATCACGGACGAGGACGTGTGGCGCTGGAGCGACCGCACGCCGCTGGTCGACGGCGGCGCGGTCGGCACGGCGCTGCTGAACGCGTGGGACAGCGACGTGCAACGGCCGCGGTTCATGCAGTACGGCTCACCCCAGCCGATGCTGCCGAACCCGCTCTACGCGCCGCACACGGTGGTGAAGCACCTCCTGCTGGCGGCCCGCGGCGGCGACTCGCCGGACAACCGGTCGTGGTTCACCGGCCGCACCGCCGAGGTGGACCAGGTCGTCGGCTGGATCTCCTCGGCCACGCCGGGCCTGCGGGTGGTCACCGGCGCGCCGGGCACCGGCAAGTCGGCGATCGTCGGCCGCGTCGTCAGCCTCTCCAACCAGGCCGAACGGGATCTGCTGCTGACCTGCGGCCCGCCGTTCCAGCACGCCGACCCCGGTCAGGACTCGGTAGCGGCGGCCGTGCACGCCCGTGCGATGGACGCCGACCGGGTCGCTGACCTGATCAGCCGCCAGCTGGTCGCGGCCGGACTGGTCCCGCCGCCCGACGGCCCGCGCCGGGGCGTCGCGGAGCTGGTCGGCGTCGTCAGCACGCTCGCCAGGCCCCCGGTGATCGTGGTCGACGGCCTGGACGAGGCGCGCGGCGAGTCGTTCTCGATCGCCACCTCGCTGCTGACCAAGCTCGCGAACCACGCCGTGGTGATCGTCTCCACACGGCAGGCGCATCGGGCCGCGGGCGGCGCGCCGTTGCTGACCGAGCTCTCCCCGGTCGAGGTGCTGGACCTCGACAAGTGCGACAGCGCGTCCTGCGTCCGCGACTACGTGGTGGCACGACTGGGTTCCCGTGTTCCGCCGTCCACTGTGGACGAGATCACGCGGATGCCGTTCCTGGCCGCGTGGATGGTCACCGACCAGCTCCTGACCAGCAGTGGGGCGGACTTCGAACTGTCGCTGGGCGCCGCGTTCGACCGCGAGCTGGCGAAGGTGCCCGCCGCACGGCCGTTGCTGACCGCGCTGACGTGGAGCTACGGCGCGGGGTTCCCCGAGGCCGAGTGGATCGCGGTGGCGCGGGCGTTGTCCGGCGCGGAGTTCGGCCGTGACGACATCACCGCCGTGCTCACCGAGCTGGGCCGCCACGTGGTGCAGGACGGTGAGGAGGGCACCGCGGTCTTCAAACTGACGCACCAGACGTTCGCGGACCACCTGCGGCCGCCGTTCGCGCCGAGCAGGGACGCGGTGTTCGCGCCGGACGCCGAGAAGGTGGCGTGCGCGCTGATCGAGCTGTACCGGCAGCGGATGAAGGCGGGCATGCCGCCGGACGTGCCGGGCTACCTGTGGAAGTACGCGTGGCGGCACTGCGGGCACGCGGGCACGCGGGCGCTGGACGGTCTGCGCGCGCTCGCGATGATGAACAGGATGCTCCTGCCGGACATCGCGCTGGCGGCCACCACGGCGGCGGGAGAGCTGGCGCACTGGGGTCGCGGCGACGAGGCCATCGAGCCGCTGGAGGAGGCCGCCTCGCACTTCCGCGTGCTGGTGCCGGACATCCGGATGTACCTGGCGGATCTGGCGCACGTGCTGAACAGGCTCGGCCAGCGGTTCCGCGAGGCCGGTCGGCTGCAGCAGGCGGTGGCGCCCGCGGAGGAGGCCGTGGTCCGCTACCGCGAGCTGGTCGCGTCGACCCCGACGACCGCGGAAACCCTCACACACAAACGGCTCGCGCAACGCATCGCCAAGACGACGTCGCACGGCGGCGACAACCCGACGTACGCGACGCACCTCAGCGGCGCGCTGGTCGACCTCAGCGAGGTGTACGCGATGGTCGGCCGCCGGCACGAGGCCTTGTCCGCCGCCAGAGACGCGGTGGCCGCGGTGGCCGCCGCCGACGGCGGTGCCCCGCTGGCTCGCGCGCTGCTGTGCCTGTCCGCGCGGTGCTGCGAGACCGGGCGGCGCTACGAGGCCATGCAACGCTCGAAGCAGGCCGTCGACGAGTACTGGCGGCTCGCGCAGACGAACCCGGCGTTCCTCGCCGACCTGGTGGCGGCGCAGGTCGAACTGAGCCGCGACTACCTGACCCTGGGCAGGCTCGCCGAGGCCGACGGGGTCACCCGGCAGGCGGCGGAGATCAGCGGCACGCTCGGCAGGCACGCGGCGTTCCGCCCGCTGCTGGCGGACGCGGCGCTGAGCCTCAGCGTCGCGTACAGCATGGTCAACCGCAGGGACGAGGCGCTCACCACCGCAAGGCAGGCCGCCGAGCTCGCGGAGGGCCTGCGGATCCACGGTCAGGCGCTGCACAACCTCATGCGCCGCCAGCGCGACGCGGGCAAGCCGGAGGACGCGCTCGCGACCGGCGTGCTGACCGTGGACGTGTGTCTGCTGCCCGAGCACGCGCACCGGTTGTCGACGCTCGCCGCCGCGTTGTTCACGCTCGACACGATCTGCGCGGGGCTCGACCGGCCCGAGGTCGTCGACAGGACCTGGGACAAGGTGACCGACCGGTTCGCCGGCTCGCACCTCGCCACGCTGCTGATGCTGCGGGCGGCGGCCACCCAGGCCGGTGATCCGGCGGCGGCGAAGTGGCTGTGCCAGGCGCTGACCCACGTCGGGCAGTCCCGCCAGGCCATCCACGACGTGCACGACATCGCACGCCGCCACTACGACTCGGGTCCGTGGCCCTGGGACACCACGCCGGACTGGCTGACGGTCGACCGCACGCTGTTGAAGACCGCACGGCGCTGGGTGTTCGCACGGTCGTACGCCGACGAACGCGCGATCCTGCTCGAACACCCCGAACTGCTCTCGACGGACGCGGACGTCGCGGTCACCGAGGCGTTGTACGGCACGAGCCTGATCGAGGCACAGGTCATCCAGTCGCGGCGGGCGACCGCACAACAGCAGGGTGTGCCGCTCGCGTACCGGCCGTGGCTGCTCGCGAGCCTCGCGGACGAGTTCGTCGACGCCACGCCCGCCCGCCGCCGCGAACTGCTGGCCACGCGCCGGGAAGAGTTGCTGGACAAGGAAGTCCTGCGCAACATCCGGGACAACAAGCCCGTGCACGCGTTGCTCATGCTGGCCGACGAGGACATCGACGTGGTCGACCTCGTGCTGGACGCGCTGGAGGACCCGGCACGGGTCACCGAGATCCTGCGAGCACTCGCGGCGAGCGCGTCACCCCAGGCCCTCACCCAGGCCGTGACGGCGTTGGAGCCACACGCGTTGGCAGCGCTGTACAAGGTGGTCGCGCGCGCTCGGGCCGGTGACAAACGTCTGGCGTTGCCCGCCGCGGGCCAGCGTCTGGCGTGGATCCACGAGCTGACCTATCTGGTGCCCGCGAACCTCAAGCTGCTCACTCTCATCCGCACACTCGCTGAGGAGTCCTGATGACCGATCTCGTCGTCGTACTGCCCGGCATTCTCGGCAGCACGTTGCGCGACAAGGACGGCGTGATCTGGGAGGTGTCCGGCCGGGCCGCCCTGCGCGCCGTCCTGTCGCTGGGCCGCAGCCTGCACCGGCTCAAGCTCCCCGCCGGCATCGGTGACGAACACCCTCAGGACGGCATCGAGCCGGTCGCGCTGATGTCGGACCTGCACGTGATCCCGGGCATCTGGTCGCCGTTGAAGGGCTACGACCGGGTGACCAAGCGGATGAACTCGCTCGGCTACACCGTCGAGAAGGGCAACCTGATCCTCTTCGCCTACGACTGGCGGCTGTCGAACCGCTACAACGGCGCGTTGCTGGCTCGGCGCGTGGACGAGGCGTTGGACCGGATCGGGCCGAACGCCAAGGTCAGCTTCGTGTGCCACTCGATGGGCGGACTGGTCGCGCGGTGGTGCATCGAGCAGTGCGGGATGGCCGAGCGAACGGCCAAGCTGATCACGATGGGCACGCCGTACCGAGGTGCGGCGTCGGCGTTGGAACAGCTGGTCAACGGGGTGCGCAAGGGCCTCGGGCCGCTGGCGGTCGACCTGACCGAGTTCGCCCGGTCGATGCCGTCGCTGCACCAGCTGTTGCCCGAGTACGCGTGCATCGAGGCGCCTTCCGGGCTGGTCAAGACGACCGAGACCACGTTGCCCGAGCTGGACACCAAGATGGTGGAGGACGCGGCGGCGTTCCACGGCGCGTTGACCGACTCGTTCGCCGACCGCACGTACGCGATCATCGGCGGTAAGCAGCCAACGGCCACCACGGCACGCATCGCCGACGGCAAAGTCACCTGCTATCGGACGTACGAGGGTGAAGACCTGTACGGCGATGCGACCGTTCCCGCCGTCGGTGCTGCTCGAAAGGGTCTGGCGTTGTCGTCGAACACGCTGCACCGCGTGACGGAGCAGCACACGTCGTTGCAGGACAACGCGGCGGTACTGGACGCCGTCGAGTCGTTCCTGACCGCGAAAGAGATCATCCCCCGGAACGTCACTGCCACGGAACCGCAGGTCAGCGTGCCCGACCTGGCGCTGGTCAGCGAGGACCTGGAGGTCACCGTCGAGCTGAAGGACACCACGCCCCGTGCGTTGAAAGTCGCGTTGCTGAACGAGCAGGGCAAACAGGTCGAAGCACGCAGTCCGGCGATCTCCGAGACCATGAACATCAAATTCGGCGGATTGGTCCCCGGCGCGTACTACGTGCAGGTCAGCGGCATTTCGGTCGGCGCTCCGGTGGTCCCGGTGACCTCCGCGGTGCTCGTCATGGATTGCCCCGCGGTCTGACCGGGAGGACGATAAACGCCTGCACGGAGGAGGCGCGATGACCACGATCAAGCCAACGCCAGTAGTGCCCCATCCGGGGGCGGCGCGTGCGCGGCCGAAAGGCTCGTACTTCCTCTCGCTGTTCAAGACCACAGATCCCAAACAGATCGGGATCATGTACCTGACCACGTCGTTCGCGTTCTTCATGATCGGCGGCGTGATGGCGCTGCTGATGCGCGGCGAGCTGGCGCGGCCGGGTCTGCAGTACCTGTCGAACGAGCAGTACAACCAGCTGTTCACCATGCACGGCACGATCATGCTGCTGCTGTACGCGACCCCGATCCTGTTCGGGTTCGCGAACTTCATCCTGCCGTTGCAGATCGGCTCACCGGACGTGGCGTTCCCGCGCCTGAACGCCTTCTCGTACTGGCTGTACCTGTTCGGCGGCATCATCGCGACGGCGGGCTTCGTGACACCGGGCGGCGCGGCGGACTTCGGCTGGTTCGCCTACACGCCGTTGTCGAGCGCGGTGCACTCGCCGGGCGTCGGCGCCGACATGTGGATCATGGGCCTGGCGGTGTCCGGTCTGGGCACGATCCTCGGCGCGGTCAACATGACCACGACGGTCGTGACGCTGCGGGCGCCGGGCATGACGATGTTCCGGATGCCGATCTTCACCTGGAACATCCTGGTGACGTCCGTGCTGATCCTGCTGGCGTTCCCGATCCTCACGGCCGCGTTGATGGGCCTGGCGGCGGACCGGCACCTCGGGGCGCACGTCTTCGACCCGGCCAACGGCGGCGTGATCCTGTGGCAGCACCTGTTCTGGTTCTTCGGCCATCCCGAGGTGTACATCGTCGCCTTGCCGTTCTTCGGGATCGTGACCGAGATCTTCCCGGTGTTCAGCCGCAAACCGTTGTTCGGCTACAAGGGCCTGGTGTTCGCGACCCTGGCGATCGCGATGCTCTCCGTGGCCGTGTGGGCGCACCACATGTACGCGACGGGTGCCGTGCTGTTGCCGTTCTTCTCGCTGATGACGTTCCTCATCGCCGTGCCGACGGGCATCAAGTTCTTCAACTGGATCGGCACGATGTGGAAGGGGCAGCTGACGTTCGAGACGCCGATGCTGTTCTCGATCGGCTTCCTCGTGACGTTCCTCTTCGGCGGCCTCACGGGCATCCTGCTCGCCGCGCCGGCCGTCGACTTCCACGTGTCCGACACGTACTTCGTGGTGGCGCACTTCCACTACGTGCTGTTCGGCACGATCGTGTTCGCCACCTACGCCGGCATCTACTTCTGGTTCCCGAAGATGACCGGGCGGATGCTCAACGAACCGCTGGGCAAGCTGCACTTCTGGACGACGTTCCTCGGATTCCACGGCACGTTCCTGGTCCAGCACTGGCTGGGCAACGAGGGCATGCCGCGTCGGTACGCCGACTACCTCGCCTCCGACGGCTTCACGACGCTGAACATGATCTCGACGGTCAGCTCGTTCCTGCTCGGCGCGTCCGTGCTTCCGTTCGTGTTCAACGTGTTCCGGTCCTACCGCTACGGCGACCCGGCCCCGCAGGACGACCCGTGGGGCTACGGCAACTCGCTGGAGTGGGCCACGACCTCGCCCCCGCCGCGGCACAACTTCAAGGAGCTGCCGCGAATCCGCTCCGAGCGCCCGGCGTTCGAGCTGCACTACCCGCACATGGTCGAACGAATGCGCGACGAGGCGCACTTCTCGCTGGTGCATCCCGGCAAGCACAGGGCTGGCAAGGATGAAACCACCGAGAAGGCGCTCGCCTCGACGGAACGGGACGGGCCGACCGAGTAGTCAGCGCCGGGCGGCGGGCACCATGCCCGCCTCGACCACGGCCTTGCTCAGCGGCGTGGCCAGCTCGACGAACCGCTGCTTCTCCTGGTCGCTGAGGACGTCGTAGGCCGGCGCCGCCATGTGGTCCGTGTCGTCCTCGATGCCCTGCCGCAACTCGCGTCCCTTCTCGGTGAGGAGCTGGTCCTCGCCGACGAGCCCGCGCCGCTGCAGGTCGTCCACCGTCGCGGCCCACTGCTCCTCGGACCACGCCCGCGTCTTGCGCAACACCTCCGCCGGGAAGTCGCCCGTCGCGACGTGCAGCACGAGCGCCTCGATGCCGGTGATGTTGTGCCTGAGCAACGCCGCGAGGTGGCCGTCGCCGCGGAACTCGCGCAACAGCGTCTGCGCGTGGAACAGCTGCAGGGGGTTCTCGTCCGGCCACGGCAGACTCGCGTGGGCGGCGAACAACGGGCGGCCGCTCAGCATGTCCTTGGCCCGCTCGGCAGCGCGCCTGGCCAGCCCGGTGATCTCCTTGAGGTCGTCCGGCAGCACCTTGCGCAGCGCCTCGTCCGCCGCCTCCCACCGCAACTCCAGCATCCGCTGCGGCGTGACCTTCTCCCAGGCCTGCGGAATGCGCGCCCGCACGATCGCGGGGTTGAAGTTGTAGAACGTCGCGATCACGACCTCGGCGCCGACCGCCCCCATCGCAGCCGCCCGTGACGCGAAGTACCCGCCGGGCCGGTCGAGCCCCACGCTCGCGTACCGCGACTCCGCCTCGGGGGCGAAGTAGATCATCCCGTGCACGGCCTCGAGCGAACGAAACAGAGTCCTGATCATGTTCCCAACCTAGTACTCGCCAGGCGGGGGAAGTCCAGGGTCAGCCGGAAATGGCCGGTGCGACCGAAATCTCGCCCGCACCGGCCATGCTCAACCGACGATCACTGGTTCGCCCAGAGGAAGTACTGGTTGCTGTCCGCGTCCAGCAGGCAGCCGACGGGCGCACCGGTGCCGGCCTTGTAGTCGATCCCGTCGCGCTGGCACTCCGTAAGGCCGTCGTCGTTACCGGGGTACGGGCCCGCCACGACTCGCCACGTCAGGACACCCATGTCAGTGCTGGGAACCGCGGCGGCCGTACCGCCCAGCGCGGCAAATGCCGCGACCGCGACCGCAGCACCGGACATCACCTTTGCGAACTTCATGCTTCCCCCAAGAAGATTGAGAACTCGCTGTTCGATCTCGACCGTGCGCGCCATCCCGGAGACCTGTCGTCACCCGGGATAGGGAGCGTGATCGGCTTGCCACATCACGACACCCGTGTCGCCACTTGGCACCGCGGCGGCCGTACCGCCCAGCGCGATGAACGCCGCGAACGCGACCACGGCACCGGACACCACCTTCGCGAACTTCACGCTTCCCCCGACGATCACAGGTTCGCCCAGAGGAAGTACTGGTTGCTGTCCGCCTCCAGCAGGCAGCCCACCGGCGCACCGGTGTCGGCCTTGTACTCCACCGCGGCGGTCTGGCACTGCGCGGCACCATCGGGGTTGCCGGGGTACGGGCCCGCCACGACTCGCCACGTGAGGACACCCATGTCGTTGCCGGGAACCGCGGCGGCCGTACCGCCCAGCGCGGCAAATGCCGCGACCGCGACCGCGGCACCGGACATCACCCTTGCGAACTTCATGCTTCCCCCAAGAAGGTTGAGAACTCGCTGTTCGACCACACCGACCGGCCTCAGCCGACGATCACTCGTTCGACCACAGGAAGTACTGGTTGCTGTCCGCCTCCAGCAGGCAACCAACCGGCTTGCCGGTCTCCATCTTGTAGAGCACCCCGGCCCGCTGACACGCCCCGAGACCGTCCTCGTTACCCGGCCACGGACCCGCGACCACGCGCCACGTCAGGGCACCCATGTCGCCACCGGGAACCGCGGCCGCCGCCGTCCCGCCCAGCGCGGCGAACGCCGCGACCGCGACCGCGGCACCGGACATCACCTTTGCGAACTTCATGCTTCCCCCAAGAAGGTCAGGAATTCGCTCTTCGATCTTGAACCTACGACACAGCGCAGTCAGGCGATCACGACCAGTTGAACAGTTGCACGTTCACATAGGCTGCCCGCACGTCAGGCACCGAAAATTGTCAGACCCCTCTGTCAGGCTCCGAGACGTGGATTCGAACACCTTCTGGCAGCTCATCGCCGCCGCCCGCGCGAGCGTCGGCGACCCCTCCGACAGCGAGGCCGTGGCCACCGCCGCCGCCACCCTGCTCGCCGCCCGGCCGCCCGCCGAGATCGTTGCGGCCCAACAGGTTCTGTGGGATCTCCTGGCCGAGTCGTACGAGAACCCGCTGTGGGCGGCGGCCTACCTGATCAACGGCGGCTGCTCGGACGACGGCTTCGACTACTTCCGCGGCTGGCTGCTCACCCAGGGTCAGGAGGTCTACGACGCGGCCCTGGCGTCACCGGACTCCTTGGCCTCGCTGCCGGTCGTGATCGCCGCCGCCGAGTCCGAGCAGGAGATCGAGTGCGAGGCCGCGCTGTCGATCGCCTGGACCGCGCACCTCAAGGCCACGGGTATGCAGTTACCGCAGGACGCCTTCCGGATCCGCTACCCCGAGCTCGACCCGGAGTGGGACTTCGACTTCGACGACGGCGAGGAAATGGCCGCCCGCCTGCCGAAGCTGACCGCGCTCTACGAGATCTGACCGCTGCGGCCGGCCACGAGCACGCCGAACGCCACGTGATCGAGCCATTGCGGAATCCTGGGCAGAGCACGGATCTGGGCGTTGTGGCGCCCGATCACCTCCAGGTCGAGGGCGGCGATCAGCAACCCCGCCACCGCCCCACCGACAACACCACGCACCCGAAGCCGTGTCAGCACGAACATCCAGAACGCCGACACGGCCAGATGCACCGCCACGCCTGCAAAAGCACCGCCGCGCACCAACGAACCGGCAGCACGAGTGGCGCGCAACGGCGAGCCGCCGACCGCGAGAGCGTGGACGGTCGACGGCGCGCCGCTCAGCACGACGGCGAGCAAGAAGCGGCGTATCACCGACGCTTGCGCCGAGACTTCAGGTAGTCGCTGACCACGGCCGCGCCCAGGCCCTCCTCGTCCGGCGACACGACGCGTCCACCGCCGCGCCGAGCCACGATGTCGACGAAGGCGGCCAGCCGGGGGTCGTCGCCCAGCTTGAACACCGAGATCGTCGCCCCGAGCCGGGCCAGCGCGTCGACCTCGTTCAGGGTCTTGGTCAGCGTTCGCGGCAACGGCGGGTAGTTGAACTCCGCGTCCCCGTCCGGCTCCAGGTGCGCGGTGGGCTCGCCGTCGGTGACGACCAGCACCACGGGCTGTGCGTCCGGATGGCGACGCACGTGCCGTCCTGCCAGCAACAGCGCGTGGTGCAGGTTCGTGCCCTGCTCCCACACGCCCTCAAGACCCGTCAACTGGCCGATGTCCACCGCCTCGGCATAACGCCCGAACGTCACCAGCTGCAACGCATCCGTCCGGAAACGGGTGCGCACGAGGTGATGCAACGCCAAGGCCGTGCGCTTCATCGGCACCCAACGGCCGTCCTGCACCATCGACCAGGAGGTGTCCACGCACAACGCCACAGCGGCACGCGTGCGGTGTTCGGTCTCCGACACCTCCAGATCAACGACGTCCAGGGACATCGAGCCGGAGCGCAGCACGGAGTTGCGCAGGGTTCGCGGCACGTCCCAGGGTTCGGTGTCGCCGAACTGCCAGGGCCGGGTCGAGCCCATCAGCTCGCCCGCGGCGCCTGCGGACACGGTGTCGCGCGAGCCCTGCGACGACCGCAGTTGGTCCACGACGCCGCGCAGGGCTGTTTCGCCCATGCGCCGCAAGGCTTTCGGGGTCAGGCGCAGCGAGCCGTCCGGCGAGCGTTCCACGATGTTCTGCTGCCGCAGCGCCTTCTCCAGCTCCGCCAGGCGGCGGGCGTCGACGGAGGCCGACGAGCCCAGCTGACGTTCCAGCGCCTCCAGGTCGATGTCCTCCAGGCGGGCGCCCGGATAGGACTGGGACAGCTGCTCGGCCAGGCCGTCCAGTTCGGCCAGGTCCGCCATCGCCTGGGCACCCTCGCCCAGCCCCAACGGGTCCTGGCCGCGGAAGCGCGCGGAGGACGTCCAGTCCTCACCCGGCCGCAACCGCTGCAACAACGAGTCCAAAGTAGACAGAGAGGAGCCGATGCCGCCGAAAGCCTGTTGCGACAACGCGGAAAGCTCGGCGCGCTGGGCGTCGGTCATCGAGTTCATCATTCGCTGCGCGGCGGCCGAGCGGGCGGCCAGGGCGTCGATGAGCTCGTCGACGTTGCGGGGCTTCTCCGGGAAGAACTCGCCGTGCTTGCGCATGAACTCGTCGAACAGGCGCGGCGTGTCCGGGGAGCCCGAGGCGTGCGCCTCCAGCAACGAGTTCAGGTCACGCAGCATGCGCTGGATTCGGCGAACGTCCTCGGAGTCCACGTTGGACAGTGCTTCCTTCATGCCCTGGAAGCGCTGGTCCAGCAGTTCCCGGCCGAGCAGCTCGCGGATCTGCTCGAACGCCTCGCGGGCCTCGGAAGAACGCCAGTCGTACGACGACAGCTCAGAGACGGCGGCGGCGGTACCGGGCGGCAACGCGTCGAGCTGGGCCTCGCGGAAGCGCGCGTCGTCGGACGGATCCGGGAACAACGCGCGGCGCTCGGCCTCGACCGCCTTGTCGAGCAGCTGGCGGACCTCGGACAGCGTGCCGTCCAGGCGGTGCCGGCGCTGGATCGACGCACGGCGCTGCCACAGCCGCGAGGTCAGGTCGTCCAGACCCCGCGTGCCGTCCACACCCCGCCGCAGGAGCTCGCGCAACGCGGACGACGGGGACGCGCCTTCCATGATCTCGCGGCCGAGCTCGTCGACGGCCGCGCGAAGGTCGACCGGCGGCGCCAACGGATCGGCGCCGCCTCCCCAGCGTCCGTAGCGATATCTCATCCGTACACCGATCGGTCGTCGTCGGAGGAGGTGTCCTTCGACAGGTGGCGGGTCAGGTAGAGCGATTCCAGGGCCAGTTCCACGGCGGAGGCGATGCGGCCGACCGGGTCCTTGGGGCCCGCGCCCATCCGTGCCGCCACCTCGTGCAGGATCGGGAGCTCCGGCAGGGCCGCCAGCAGGTCGCCGGCGTGCACGCGGTCACCGGTCGCGACCGGGTGGCCGTCCGAGACGACCTCGGCCAGCGCCCGCAGGTTCAGCCCCGCCAGCCGGGCGCGGGCGGTGTCGGCGATCGAGCGGCGCAGCAGGTGCACGAGCACCTCGTCCTCGCGCCCCTCCTCCCCCGCCTCGAACTCGAGCTTGCCGCGCAGCACGTCCGGCACCGACTCCAGGTCGATCGGGCGGGCGATCGCCGGGGTCTCGCCGATCAGCGCGGACCGGCGCAGTGCCGACGCCGCAACGGTTTCCGCCGCCGCGACGGCGAACCGGGCGGAGACGCCGGAACGCTGGTCGATCGACGACGACTCGCGCAGGTGGCGGACGAACCGGGCGATGATCTCCAGCAGGTGGTCGCCCACCTCGGCGACGAGATCGGCTTCCTGGCGGACCAGGTCGACCTCGGCGTCGATCTCCAACGGGTAGTGCGTGCGCACCTCGGCGCCGAAGCGGTCCTTCAACGGCGTGATGATGCGGCCGCGGTTCGTGTAGTCCTCGGGGTTCGCGGTCGCCACGAGCAGCACGTCCAACGGCAGCCGCAGCGTGTAGCCGCGGACCTGGATGTCGCGCTCCTCCATGACGTTCAGCAGCGCTACCTGAATGCGTTCGGCCAGGTCAGGCAGCTCGTTGATGGCGATGATGCCGCGGTGGGCGCGCGGGAGCAGGCCGTAGTGGATCGTCTCCGGGTCGCCCAGCGATCGTCCCTCGGCGACCTTCACCGGGTCGACGTCGCCGACCAGGTCGCCGACGGACGTGTCGGGCGTCGCGAGCTTCTCCGCGTAGCGCTCGTCGCGGTGCCGCCACACCACCGGCAGGTCGTCGCCGAGTTCCGCCGCCCGGCGCCTGGACTCCGGCGTGATCGGGTCGAGCGGGTGTTCGCCCAGCTCGGAGCCCTCGATCACGGGCGTCCACTCGTCCAGCAACGTCACCAACGTGCGCAAAAGCCGCGTCTTGCCCTGACCGCGCTCGCCGAGCAGGACGACGTCGTGGCCGGCCAGCAGCGCGCGTTCCAGCTGGGGAAGCACCGTGCGGTCGAAACCGACGATGCCGGGCCACGGGTTGCGCCCTTCGCGCAGGGCCGCGAGGAGGTTCTCCCTGATCTCGGTCTTGACGCCGCGCGGCAGGTGCCCGGCGGCGCGCAGTTCGCCCGCCGTGCGGGCCAGGTTCTGGGTCACGCAGACGACGCTACGCACCGAATCCGGGCCCGTCGATGTGGAGCAACTCCAGGCGGCGGCGCTTCTCGTACAGCAGAATGCGGGGCGATATGAGTGACAGCGTTGATTTCAAATGGGCGCCCTCCCCTGCCGACTGGCGGGCCAGCCTGCGGGCGATGGTGCCGATGTTCCGGTGGGCGCCGTGGTTCGCGGTCGTGCTCGGCGTGTTCTCCCTGATCCTGCTGTTCGGCTTCGACGACATGGTGCCGGTGGCGATCTTCGGCCTGGCGTGCGCGCTGGTCATCGGGTTCATGGAACCGGTCGCGGTGTGGTGGCGCTTCTCGTCGGACGAGATGCTCAGCCGGACCGTCGCCGGCAGCGCGGACGACCAGTCGTTCCGGATGGCCGTGGGCAACTCGGTGCGCGAGGAGATCGTCTGGGACGAGCTGCCGGGCTGGACCGAGACCCGGCAGGGCTTCGTGCTGGAGACCCTCGGCGACGGCGCGGCGTCGCTTTCGGTGCCGCACCGGGCGTTCGCGTCCGATGAGGACATGGCGTCGTTCCGCACGCTCCTGGAACAGCACATCGGTCCGGCCCGTTAAATGTGTGAGCAGGTGTCTCGGATCGGACACACCGGGTGGGGCTCACGGGCTCGGGCCACGTAATCTCGTCGGGTGTCCTGTGCGAGTGCCACGCTGGTCGTGTGGACGTCGGGATGGCTGCACGGTCTGGCCGCCTCCGACGACGTCCTCGACGCCCTGCACACGTGGGCCGAGCAGCACGAGGTGGTGGCCGACGACGACGGCACCGCCACGGCGCTCGACCTCCCCGGTCCCGACGAGGCCCCGGTGGGCCCCGCCCTGCTGCTGGCCGCGTTGCGGCGCGCGGGCGCCACTTCAGCGCGCCTCGCGTTGCCGGTACCCGGTGACGTGCGCGGGCTGGGCGGCAAGGGCCCCCTCTCGACGTGTGCGCTGCGGTCCGGCGAGGCGCTGGTGATCCCGTCCGTGCACATCGGGCTGGTGCCGAAGATCGTGGCGGACGGCGTGATGCGGTGGACCGTGTTCGACCTGCCGTCGTCGAACGGCCTGGAGCACATCCCGATCGGCGAGGCGGAACACGGCCTGAGCGCGGCACTGCGGGAGGCGACGGCCGCGCTGGCCTCCCTCGACGTGGCCAAGCACCGGCCGAACGTGCGCAAGGAGATCGCCGACCTCTCCGCCGCGAACTCACACCTGCCCTGGCCGGGCGCGATGCCGCCACGCGCGTTGCGGGTGCTGCAGCGGGCCGCAGAGGTCGACGCGATCGTGCAGGTGGCCAGGTCGGACTCCCCCGGCGGCGCGATGTCCGCGTCGGCGATGACGGCACGGACCGAGGCGCTGCGACCGGTCGCGGAAGCGGTGCGGCGGGCCCGGTGCGCGGCGGTCGACGAGGCCGTGCGCGTGCTGGCGGACACCGGAGCCGGCCGCCACTGATCAGGGTGTGCGCCTGCGCAACGTCACCGCGCCCAGCACGAGCGCGAGGAGTCCGCACGCGGCCACGATCGCGAGGTTGCGCACCAAGTCGCTCGTGATGTCGGACGACGTCGTCACGGCCGTGAGTGCGTCAACCGCGTACGACAACGGCATGACGTTCGACAGCCACTCCAGCACGGGCGTCATCGACTCACGCGGCGCGAACAGTCCGCACAACAACACCTGCGGCATGACGAACAACGGCATGAACTGCACGGCCTGGAACTCAGTGCGCGCGAACGCACTCGCGAACAGGCCCAACGCCGTGCCCAGCAACGCGTCCAGCCCGGCGATGACCACGAGCAGCCACACCGAGCCGCCGATCTCCAGGCCGAGCCACGACAGCGAGATGCCGACCGCGACCAGCACCTGGACCAGCGCCACGATCCCGAACGCCAGCGCGTAGCCGAACAGCAGGTCCAGCTTGGCGATCGGCATGGTCATGAGCCGTTCCAGCGTGGCCGTGGTGCGTTCGCGCAGGGTCGTGATCGACGTGACGATGAACATGATCGCGAACGGGAAGACCGCCAGCAGCGCGGGTGCGGCGCGGCTGAACGCCTGGTCGGAGTTGAAGACGAACCGCAGCAGGATCAGCAGCAGCGACGGCATGAGCACCATCAGCGCGACGGTGCGGCGGTCGTGCCGGAACTGGTTGAGGATCCGCGCGGTCGTGGCGAGCAGGATCGAGGTGTTCACGCCGACTCCTTCTCCCGGACGAGGTGCAGGAACGCCTGCTCCAAGTCGCTCGTGCCGGTCTCTGACAGCAGCGCGGAAGGCGTGTCGTCCGCCAGAAACGCCCCGTCACGCATCAGCAGCAGCCGCGAGCAACGCGCGGCTTCGTCCATAACGTGACTGGACACGAGCAAAGTGACGCCGCGGTCGGCCAACGAGCGGAACAACGTCCACAGCTCGTCGCGCAGCAACGGGTCGAGGCCGACCGTCGGCTCGTCCAACACCAACAGCTCGGGCTTGCCGAGCAACGCCACCGCGAGGCTCGTCCGGGACAGCTCACCACCGGACAACGACGCCACGAGCTGGCCCTCGTGCCCGCCGAGCCCCACCTCGTCGATCACGCGCCGCACGTCGGACCGGGGAGCCCGCAGCACGGCGGCGAAGTACCTGAGGTTCTGCTCGACGGTGAGGTCCGCGTACACGGACGGGTTCTGCGTCGCGTACCCGATCCGGTCGCGCAGCCCAGGACTGCCGGCGGGCGAGCCGAGCACCGACACCTCGCCGGCCTCGACGATCTGCACGCCGACGACCGAGCGCAGCAACGTGGTCTTGCCGCAGCCGGACGGTCCGAGCAGGCCGGTGACACTGCCCCGCGGGATCGTGCAGCTCACGTCCCGCAGGACCAGACGATCGCCCCGGCGGACCCGGAGCCCGGTGACCTCAACGGCCGCGGAACTGGTCATGCGACCAATTCTGCGCCCGTTGAAAAACTACTGTCTAGGTGCGGACGGGCCTCTTGGCCGGTTCGCAACACAACGGCGCGCACAGCGCGCCGTTCACCGTGCAGCCCGCCGCCGTGAAGTCCGACAGCTTCCGCGCGGGAACGCCGGCCACGTGCTCCGCGACCAGTTCGGTCACGAGCTCGGCGAACCGCGGGTCCGCGTTCGGGGTGGCGGCGCGGGCGAACTCCATGCCCAGCTCGGCCGCACGGTCGCGGGCCTCGGTGTCGAGGTCCCAGACCACCTCGAGGTGGTCGGAAACGAACCCGATCGGGCACACCACGACCCCGGTGACGCCCTTGGCGTGCAGCGCGTCGATGTGGTCGACGACGTCCGGCTCCAGCCACGGGATCTGCGGCGGCCCGGACCGCGACTGCCACACGACGTCGTACTCGGTGACACCGAGCTCCGCGGCGACCAGCCGGGAGGCCTCGACGACCTGCCGGGAGTAGCGGTAGCCGCCCTCGGACGGCGGTCCGGCGGCTTTGTCGGCGGACACCGGCACCGAGTGCGCGGTGAAGACGAGCCGGTAGGAACCGGACAAAGAAGAAGCCGCGGCACGAACACCGTCCGCGAACGCGCCGATGAACAGCGGGTGGTCGAAGAACTGGCGCAGCTTCACGAGTTCCGGACCGTCCGGCACGGCCTGCAGCGCCCGCACGATGTCCTCGTCGTACTGCCGGCACGCCGAATAGCCGCCGTACGCGCTCGTCGGGAAGACCAACGCGCGCTTGACCCCGTCGGCCTTCATCTGCGCGACGGCGTCCTCGACCATCGGGTGCCAGTTGCGGTTGCCGAAGTAGATCGGCAACTCGAACCCGCGGGCCTTGACCGCCTCGATGGCCTCGAGGTTCAGGCGGTTGATCGGCGACACGCCGCCGAAGTGCTGGTAGTGGGCCTCGACCTCGTCCAGCCGCTCCGGCGGCACGCCACGTCCGCGAACAACGTTCTCCAGGAAGGGGCGGACGTCCTCAGGACCTTCCGGGCCGCCGAAGGACAGCCAGAGCAGCGCATCGAAACTCACCGCTCCATCCAATCAGACGCCCCAACGCCCCACACGACGAGCCGTTGTGACCTCAGAGACCGAGGAAGTGCACACCACCGTCGACGAACACCATCGAGCCCGTCGTGGCCGGGAACCAGTCGGAGAGCAGGCCGCAGACCGACTTCGCGACCGGCGTCGGGTCGTCCACGTCCCACGAGAGAGGAGCCTTCTCGCCCCACATCTTCTCCAGCTCAGCGAAGCCGGGGATGGACTTCGCGGCCATGGTGCGCACCGGGCCGGCCGAGATCAGGTTCACGCGGATGCCGTCCGGGCCGAGCTCGCGCGCCATGTAGCGGTTGATCGACTCGAACGCCGCCTTCGCCGCGCCCATCCAGTTGTACGCGGGCCACGCCTGGCGGGCGTCGAAGTCCAGACCGACGACCGACGAGCCGTGCGACAGCATCGGGCGAACGGCCTGCACGAGCGACTTGTACGAGTACGCCGACACGTGCATCGCGACCGAGACGTCCTCCCACGGGGCGTCCATGAAGGGCGCGCCGAGGCAGCTCTGCGGGGCGAAGCCGATGGCGTGCACGACACCGTCGAGGCCGTCGACGTGCTCACCGACGCGCTCGGCCAGCGTGTCGAGGTGCTCTTGGTTCTGCACGTCGAGCTCGACCACGGGCGCGGGCTTGGGCAGGCGCTGGGCGATGCGCTGCACGAGGCTCATCCGGCCGAACCCGGTCAGCACGACCTCGGCGCCCTGTTCCTGGGCGACGCGTGCGACGTGGAAGGCGATCGACGCGTCGGTGATCACACCGGTGATCAGCAGTCGCTTGCCTTCGAGCAGTCCGGTCACTTGATCCAACCCTTTCGCAGTAACGAAAACTTCAGTGGCCCATGCCGAGGCCGCCGTCGACCGGCAGCACGGCACCGTTGATGTAGCCGGCCTCGTTCGCCGCGAGGAACGTGACGGCGCGCGCGATCTCGTCGGCGGCGCCGTAACGACCGGCCGGGATCTGCTTCAAAGCGGCTTCGCGGACGGCCTCTGGCAGCTCGGCCGTCATGTCCGTGGTGATGAAGCCCGGCGTGATGACGTTCGCGGTGATGTTGCGCGAGCCCAGCTCCAGGGCGATCGAACGCGCCATGCCGACCATGCCGGCTTTGGACGCCGCGTAGTTCACCTGGCCCGCGCCGCCGGTGAGACCCACGACGGACGAGATGAAGACGATGCGGCCGAACTTCTTGCGCAGCATGCCGCGGGAGGCGCGCTGGGCGAACCGGAACGCACCGGTCAGGTTCGCGTCGACGACCTGGGTGAACTGCTCCTCGCTCATGCGCAGCAGCAGCGTGTCCTGGGTGATGCCCGCGTTGCACACCAGCACCTCGACGGGACCGTGCGCGGCCTCGACCTCGGTGAACGCCGCGTCGATCTCCTCCGAGTTCGTCACGTCGCACTTCACGCCGAGCAGGCCTTCGGGAGCGCCGGACCCGCGGTGGGTCACCGCGACCTTGTCGCCCTGCGCCGCGAACGCCTGCGCGATCGCGAGGCCGATGCCGCGGTTGCCTCCGGTGACCAGAACGGACCGACTCACTAGCTCTCCCGAGAATCGCTGCTGGTTGACCGGGTGAGGTTATCGGCTACCGGCAGGTAGTCCGGCATCGGCGGAGCCATGTCACATCCATCCAGGCATGATCGGGTGATGCGGGCCTTTCTCGACCGACTCCGCCGTGACGTGGACGGCGACGTCCTCGACGACCCGGCGAGCCGGGCCCTGTACTCGGCCGACGCGTCGAACTACCGGCACGTGCCACGGGTGATCGTCCGTCCACGCACGACGGACGCGGTGGTCGCGGCCGTCGGACTCGCCGCAGAGCACCGCGTGCCGATCACCAGCCGCGGCGCCGGGACGTCCATCGCGGGCAACGCGTGCGGCACCGGTCTGGTGATCGACTTCAGCCGGTACCTGAACTCGTTCGAGATCTCCGGCGACCGGGCGTTCGCGCAACCGGGCGCCGTGCTCGACCGGATCAACGCGAACGCCGGCGACTTCCTCTTCGGGCCCGACCCGTCCACCCACTCGCGCTGCACGATCGGCGGGATGATCGGCAACAACGCGTGCGGCGCGCACTCGGTGAAGTGGGGCAAGACCAGTGAGAACGTCGCGAACCTGCACGTGCTCACGGCGGACGGCCGCACCTTCGACACCACGAACCCGCCCGAGTTCGCACTCCCGTCCTTCGACCCGGCGTGGTTTCCCCGGCTCAGCCGCCGGGTCAGCGGGTACGCGCTGGACGCCCCGACGCTGACCCAGCAACTCGTCGGCACCGAGGGCACCTGCGTCGTGCTGCTCGGCGCGGAGCTGAAGCTGGTCCGCAGGCCGGAACGCCGAATCCTCGTCGTGCTCGGGTTCGCGGACACCTACGACGCCGCCGACCAGGTCACCCGGATCGAGGACGCGCTCGCGGTCGAGGGCATCGACGAGGCGCTGGTACGAGCCGTGAAAACGCGGCCTGACCTGCCGGAGGGCCGCAGCTGGCTGTTCGTCGAGGTCGAAGATCACCCCGAACGTGTCGCCAAGATCACCAAGAACTCGATGATCATCCACGACCCCGCACAGCAGCGGGCGCTGTGGCGGATCCGCGAGGACGGCGCCGGGCTCGCGACCCGGATGCCCGACGGCGGCGAGGCGTGGTCGGGCTGGGAGGACGCGGCCGTGCCACCGGAGCGGCTCGGCACCTACCTGCGCGAGTTCGACCAGCTGCTGGCGCGCTACGGCCGGCGCGGCATCACCTACGGCCACTACGGCGAGGGTTGCCTGCACGTCCGGATCGACTTCGACCTGGCCGCGGGCCACCGCGCGTTCCTGGAGGACGCGGCCGATCTCGTGGTGAGCCACGGCGGCAGCCTGTCCGGCGAGCACGGTGACGGCCAGGCGCGGTCCGAGCTGCTGAGCCGGATGTACCCGCCCGCGGCGATCAAGGCGTTCCAGGACTTCAAGCACGCCTTCGACCCGTCCGACCTGCTCAACCCCGGCCGGATCGTGGAGCCGCTGAAACTCGACGACGACCTCCGGATTCTCGTGGCACCGCCGAGGATTCCAACGCGTGCGGAGTTCGCGAGCGACACCCGGCGCTGCGTCGGCGTGGGCAAGTGCCTGAACACCAAGGGCGGCGTGATGTGCCCGAGCTATCGGGTCACCAAGGAGGAGAAGCACTCGACGCGTGGCCGTGCGCACCTGCTGTTCGAGATGCTCAACGGCGAGGTGATCAAGGACGGCTGGCGTTCGTCCGAGGTCGCCGAGGCGCTCGACCTCTGTCTGGGGTGCAAGGGTTGTAAACGCGACTGCCCGGTCGACGTCGACATGGCGAGCTACAAGGCGGAGTTCCTGCACGAGCACTACAAAGGGCGTGTCAGGCCGCGCTCGCACTACGCGATGGGCTGGCTGCCGACCTGGCTGAAGTACGGGCTGGTCAACAGGTTTACGGCGAAGTTCGGCCGGTTCGCCGGGATCACGCCGGAACGCGCGCTGCCCACCCCGGTCACTCCCCTGGTCCGCCAGCTGCACCCGCTCGGCCAGGGCGACCCGGTGCTGCTGTTCCCGGACACGTTCACGAACTTCTTCGAGCCGGGCATCGGCCTCGACGCCGCGAACGTGCTGGCACATCTGGGAAACCGCGTCGAGATCCCGTCCGCGAACGTCTGCTGTGGACTGACGTGGCACTCGACCGGCCAGCTCCCGAAGGCCCGCCGGGTCGTCGAACGCACGGCGCGAGCGCTGCTGCCGTGGACGAGCCGGGGCGTCCCGGTGATCGGCCTGGAACCGAGCTGCACGGCGTTCCTGAAGACCGAGGCCCCGAAGCTGTCGGACGATCCGGCCGTGCGGGCGCTGGCCGACGCCACGCAGACGTTCGCCTCGTACGTCGAACCCCGGCTGCCGGATCTGCCCGGCGAGCGCGACGCCGTGGTGCAGACCCACTGCCACCAGTACGCGGAACTGGGCTTCGAACCCGACCGCGAGGTGATGGCGAAGGCGGGCCTGAAGCCGAAGATCGTCGAGGGATGTTGCGGCCTCGCCGGGAACTTCGGCTTCGAGCGAGGCCACTACGACGTCTCGATCGCGTGCGCGGAACAGGACCTGCTACCGGCGTTGCGCGCCGACTCCGACGCGCTGGTGATCGCGGACGGCTTCAGCTGCCGCACGCAGATCCGCCACACCACCGATCGCAGGCCCGTTCACCTGGCCAGCGCGCTGGCCGCCCTAATCGCGGTCGAGGACTGAGTCCTTCGAGGTCTCGCGCATGAACCCGTAGACCAGCAACGAGATCAGCACGCACCCGGCGACGTAGTAGAAGAACACCTTCTCCATGCCGGCCTGCTTGAACCACAACGCCACGTACTCGGCCGTGCCACCGAAGATCGCGACGGTCAGCGCGTACGGCAGCCCGACCCCCAGCGCGCGGATGTTCGTCGGGAACAGCTCGGCCTTCACGATCGCGTTGATCGAGGTGTACCCGGTGACGATCACCAGCCCGCCGAGCATCAGCAGGAACGCCGGGAACGCCTCGGAGGTCTTCGCCAGCGTCGACAGCAGCGGCACGGTGGCCAGCGTGCCGAGCACACCGAAGCCGAGCAGCAGCGGACGGCGGCCGATCCGGTCGGACAGCGCGCCCGCGACCGGCTGCAACACCACGAACATTAGCAGCGCGGCGAAGTTGATCCAGCTGACCGTCGCGGCGTCGATCTTGCTGGTGTTCACCATGAACTTCTGCAGGTAGGTCGTGAACGTGTAGAACGCGACCGTGCCGCCCAGGGTCAGGCCGACGACGAGCAGGCATTCCCTGGGGTGCTGGAGCAACGCCCGGAAGGTGCCCTTCTGCGGGTTGTCCTTCTGCTTCTCGAAGTTCTCCGACTCGTCCATCCCGCGGCGCAGCCACATCACGATGATCGCGCCGGTCGCCCCGATGACGAACGCGATCCGCCAGCCCCACTCCATCATCTCGGGCTTGGACAGGAACTGCTGCAGCACGATCTGCACGCCCAGCGCCACCAGCTGACCAGCCGTCAGCGTCACGTACTGGAAGCTGGAGTAGAAACCGCGCCGCGCGGGAGAGGCCACTTCGGACAGATACGTCGCCGAGGTCGCGTACTCACCACCGACCGACAGCCCCTGCAACAACCGCGCGAGCACCAGCAGAATCGGCGCCGCCACACCGATCGTCGCGTACGACGGCGTCAGCGCGATGATCAGCGAGCCCAGCGCCATCAGCGTGACGGAAAGCGTGAGCGCGGCCCGGCGGCCGTGCCGGTCGGCGTAGCGGCCGAGCAGCCACCCGCCCAGCGGTCGCATGAGGAAGCCGACGGCGAACACGGCCGCAGTGTTGAGCAGCTGCGCGGTCTGGTCGCCCTTCGGGAAGAACGCCGCCGCGAAGTAGATGCTGAACGCCGTGTAGGCGTACCAGTCGTACCACTCGATCAGGTTGCCGACTGATCCGCGCAGCACGTTCGCCACCACTCGGCGTTCGCTGCTCTTCTCCTGAACCACTGTCATGCCCGACACCATCTCGGCGCGCGGACACCCGTCACAACCTGGGCAGAGGCATCTTTACAGTCACTTAGGCGCGTCGCCACGCGCAGGAAACAGACGTCATGGCCGATACTGCTCGTATGCGGGTGCTGTTGGTCGAAGACGACGACGGTGTCGCGGACGCCCTGGTGGAGGCACTGCGGGCGAACGGGCACCGGCCCGCACGCGTGCGCAGGGGTGCCGACGCGTTGATCGCCCACCGCGACGCGGACGTGGTGCTGCTCGACCTCGGCCTGCCCGACCAGGACGGGCTGGAGGTGCTGCGCAAGCTCCGCAAGATCGACCCGGTGCCGGTGCTCGTGCTGACCGCACGCGGTGACGAACGCACGGTGGTGCGCGGACTCCGGCTCGGCGCGGACGACTACCTGGTCAAACCGGTGCGGCTGGCCGAGTTGCTGGCCCGCATCGACGCGGTGGCGCGCAGAAGCGCGGCGCGGTCGCGGGAACCCGACGAGGTGGTGCGGGTGTCCGATGTGGAGATCGACCTGCAGAGCCGCCAGGTCGTGGTCGGCGGACGCGAGATCTCGTTGACCACCAAGGAGTTCGACGTGCTGGCGGTGCTCGCTCGCCGGCCGGGCACAGCGGTCAGCCGGCAGCAGCTGATGGACGAGGTGTGGGGCAACGCCTTCGTGGCGGTGTCGCGGACCCTCGACGTCCATCTGACGCAGCTGCGCGCGAAGCTCGACCGGCCGGGGCTGCTGCACACGATCCGCGGTTTCGGCTACCGGCTCGGTGAATAGATGCGGCAACGGCTTCTGTTGGTGCTGCTGCTCTTCTCGCTCTCGGCCGTGACCGCGTTCGCCTTCCCGCTGCTCATGAGCACCGCCTCCGAGCGCACCCAGCAGTTCGTGATCAGCCGCACGGCCGACATGGACCGCTTCGCCACCCTGCCCGCCGACGCCGTGGTGTCCGAGGCGTTGCGGCACACCGAGATCTACGGCGAGGAGATCGTGGTCGTCGACGCGGCGGGCGAGCCCGTCGTCGAGGCGGGCATGAAGGTCGCCGAGGTCTCCGCTCAGATCGACGCCGCGCTGCGCAACCAGCCCGCCGCGCCCGTGCCGACCGTGCTGCCCTGGAACGGTGGCGACGTCCTGTTCGCCCGTCCCGTCGGCACCGGCACGAAGGTCGCGGGCGCCGTGGTCATGCGGGCGTCGACCCGCGTCGCCGCCCTGGACGTGGCGCGCCGGTGGGCGATCGTGCTGGCCGGGGCGTTGCTGGCGGCTTGCGCGTGCGTGCTCCTGGCGCTGGTGGTGGCGCGGTGGTTGCTGCGGCCGTTGAAAGAGCTCGACCGGGGCGTGCGAGCGGTCGCCGAGGGCCAGCGGCGGACGCACGTGGCCGACACCGCGGGACCGGCCGAACTGCGGGCGTTGTCGGAGTCGTTCAACCGCATGTCCGATGCCGTCGCGGAGGCCGCCGACCAGCAACGAAGGCTGATCGCCGACGCCTCGCACCAGCTGCGCAACCCGATGGCGGCACTGCGGTTGCGGGTGGACATGCTGCCGCGGAACGGTTCCCTGCTGACCGAGGTCGAACGCCTGGAGTCGTTGCTGGACGGGCTCTTGGCCCTGGCGTCGGCGGAGAGCACCGCCACCGAACGCGCGGCGGGCGGCGTCGAACCCGAACTCGCCGACCTGCAGGTCGTGGCGCACGACCGGGTCGACGCGTGGCGCGCGGCGGCACAGGCGGAAGGTGTCACGATCACCGTCGACGACCGGGCGCCCGGACTGGTGCGGTGCGCGGTGTCGGATCTGGCGCAGGTGCTGGACGTCTTGCTGGACAACGCCATCAAGTACGGCGGCTCCGAGATCACCGTGGTGTGCGACCGGGCGACGTTGACCGTGCGCGACAACGGCCCCGGACTGTCCGAAGAGGACATCGCCAGGGCGACGGAGAGGTTCTGGCGCGGCGACGACTCGCAGCGGGGAACCGGGCTGGGCCTGGCGATCGCGGAGAGGATCGTGACGGCGCACGACGGCGAGCTGACGCTGCACTCGGACGGCGGCCTGGTCGTGACGGTGGAACTGCCGAAGGAGCCGTTGCTGTGAAGCGCCGGACCTTCCTGCTGGGCGCGCTGGCTCTCACCGCGTGCGGGACGAGCGAACCCACCGGCACCATCAGGATCGCGGGCGGCGAACCCGGTGGCTTCTACAACGACTTCGCCGCCCTGCTGTCCCGCCTCTCCCAGGGCTCGCTCACCATCACCCCGATCGAGACCGGCGGCAGCGCCGACAACCTCGATCACCTCCGCGAAGGCACCGCCGACCTCGGCCTGACCCTGAGCGACAGCGCCCACCTGGAGTCCGGCCTGGTCGCGCTGGGCCGCGTCTACGAGAACTACCTGCAGCTCGTGGTGCTCGACGACTCCCCGTACCGCACCGCCGCCGACCTGATCGGCAAACCGGTCTCGCTGGGCGCGGCCGGCTCGGGTGCCGCGCTGCAGGGCTCACGACTCGCGCTGGGCGTGCGGGAAGAGCACTACCCGCTGCGCAACGCCGTCGACGCCCTGAAAGCCGGCGAGATCGCCGCGCTGCTGTGGTCCGGCGGCGTCCCCACCCCGGAGCTCGACCGGGCCAGCGGCATCCGGCTCCTGCCGCTCGACACCTACCTGCCGAGGTTGCGGCAGGACTACGGCAAGGTCTACGAACGCGTCGACGTGCGCATGGGCGTGTACGGCTCGCCGGTCGACGTCCCCACGATCGGCACGCCGAACCTGCTGGTGTGCCGGCCGGACCTGCGCGACGACTACGCGGGTGCCGTCGTGCGGCTGCTGGTCGCGAGGGCCGCGGAACTCGTGCCGGAGCAGGCGCTCGGCACCCAGTACCTCGACGTGCGCAGTCTGATCGACACGGGCAAGGTGCCGCTGCATCCCGGTGCGGCGGCGGAATACCGGAGGCTGCACGGATGATCATCACGATGGCGTCGATCTCGCTGGACGGCTTCATGGAGGGGCCGGACCACGACATCAGCTGGCACCACGTCGACGACGAGATGCACGAGCACTTCAACACCGAGCTCGCCAGGATGAGCCGGTTCATCGACGGCCGGCGCAACCACGAGACGATGCTCGCCGCGTGGCCGCACACCGACGAGCACCCGGAGTGGCCGAAGCCGATGCACGACTTCGGCCGGATCTGGCGGGAGATGCCCAAGATCGTCTACTCGCGGACGCTGGAGACCGCCGAGTGGAACACGGTGGTCAAGCGCGAGATCGACCCGGACGAGCTCCGGAAGCTGCCCGGCGACAGCATGGTCGGCGGCTCGCAGCTGGTGGGAGCGTTCTTCGACCACGACCTGATCGACGAGGTCCGCCTCTACGTCAACCCGGTCGCGATCGGCGGCGGCACGCCGTTCTTCAAGAAGGCGAAAGCCCTGGCGCTCAAGAGCACCAGGGCTTTCGACATCGGTGTGGTGGAGCTGATCTACGGCAGGCCCTGAAAACCATGAACGGCGCTTTTGTGGACCTGAGGTCCACAAAAGCGCCGTTCATGGTCAGATCTACGGCAGGCGCTGACCGAGCAACAAGGCCGCGGCGGCCGCGAACATCGCCGTCATCGTGCCGAGCAACAGCCACGGCTTCGACGCGTCCGCCTGCTTCTTCTCGTAGCCGATCTGCTCGCCGAGCGTGTCGTAGACCCGGCGCAGCTCCTCGGCCGAGGCGGCCTTGAAGAACTCGCCGCCGGAGATCTTCGCGATCTCCTTCATGGAGTCGTCGTCGACCGGCACGGACTGCTGCCGGCCCTCGATGTCGACCACGCCGTCCTCGGTGCCGAACGAGATCGTGGAGATCGGGATCGCGGCCTTCTTCGCGTCCTCGGCCGCGTCGAACGCCTTGCGGGTGCCGACCGTCTCCTTGCCGTCCGTCATCAGCACGATGCGGGCGGGCGGCGGACCCTCAGCGCCGCCGACGACCTTGCCGAACGAGTCGATCGACGCCATCGCGGCCACCAGCGCGTCACCGGTCGCGGTCGACTGGGCGAGCTTGAGCCCGTCGATCGACTGCGTCACGGCGGCGCGGTCCGTCGTGGGCGCCACCAGCACGGTGGCCGAGCCGGCGAACGAGATCAGGCCGAGGTTGATGCCAGGGGTGAGGCCCTCGGCGAACGACTTGGCGGCCACCTGCGCGGCCTCCAGCCGGGACGGCTTGACGTCCGTCGCCTTCATCGACAGCGACACGTCGACCACGAGCATCACGGTCGCCCGGTTGCGCGGCACCCGTTGCTCGGACGTCGGCCCGGCCAGCGCCACCGTCAGCAACGCCAGAGCCGCCAGCAGGAACGCCGCCGGGACGTGCCGCGACCAGCGCTCACGCTTGGGCGCGACCTTCTCCAGCAGCTCCAGGTTCGTGAACCGCAGCACCCGCTTGCGCCGGATCCGTTGCGCCACCACGTATCCGGCGGTGAGCAGCGCGACGCCGATGAGCAGCAGGAACCACCACGGGGCGACGAAGTTCGAGAAGCTCACGCGACACCCCCAGACCAGCGGCGCTTGCGCGCCACCACGAAACGAACCGTGTCCGCGATCCAGTCCGAGTCGGTGCGCAGCACCAGGTGCCCGGCGCCCGCGCGCCGCAGCCCCGCCGCCACCTCGGCCCGGTGTTCCGCGGCCGCCGCGTTGAACTCCTTGCGCAGCAACGCCGACGCGGTCACCTCGCGCTGCCGTCCGCTCTCCGGGTCGGACAGCACGACGGTGCCGACCTCTGGCAGGTCGACGTCACGCGGGTCGACGATCTCGATGGCGACGATGTCGTGCCGGGCGGACAACGCGCGCAGCGGACGTTGCCACTCCGTGCCACCGAGGAAGTCCGAGATCACCACGATCAGCCCGCGCCGCCGTGGCGGGCGACGCAGCTGCTCCAGCAACGCCGCCAGGTCGCCGCGGGTGCCTTCTTCGGCGCGTGGGATCTCGGCGATCTTGCGGATCATGCCCCGTGCGTGGGCCAGACCGCCGCGCGCCGGGATGCGGACGTTCTCCGCGCCGGTCGAGACGGCGGCGCCGATCCGGTTGCCGCCGCCGCGGGTCAGGTGCGCGACCGCGGCCGTCGCGGCGATGGCCAGGTCGCGCTTCTCGCAGACCGCCGTGCCGAAGTCGAGCGACGGCGACAGGTCGATCGCCATCCACGTCTCCAGCTCGCGGTCGGCGACCGTCTCGCGGATGTGCGGCACGGTCGTGCGCGCGGTGACCGCCCAGTCCATCCGGCGCACGTCGTCACCGGGCTGGTAGGTGCGCGCCTCGCCCGGTTCGGTGCCCGGTCCCGGCACGAGGCCGAGGTGGTTGCCCTGCAGCAGGCCGTCGAGCCGGCGCCGCACGTCGAGCTC
Source organism: Lentzea kentuckyensis (assembly GCF_002150765.1). Lineage (GTDB taxonomy): Bacteria > Actinomycetota > Actinomycetes > Mycobacteriales > Pseudonocardiaceae > Lentzea > Lentzea kentuckyensis. Next base: position 9,254 of record NZ_MUYM01000084.1, on the reverse strand, counting down.
CAGCATGCGCAGCGCGGCCTCCATCCGGACGCCTCGCAGCACCGGCGGCGCCCACGAGGGGCGCTCCTCGGCGGCTTTCTCCCGACTCACTGCCTACCAGCCGCAACCGGCTGCTGCGGACGGGCCGACACCTGCGGCAACGGCACGATCTGCAGCACGCGCGTGATGATGTGGTCGATCGGCACACCGTCGGCCAGCGCGTCGTACGAGAGCACCAGGCGGTGGCGCAGCACGTCCGGAACGACGTCCACGACGTCCTGCGGCAGCACGTAGTCGCGGCCGCGGACCAGCGCGAGGCCACGGGCGGCGGCGATGATGCCCAGCGACGCACGCGGCGAGGCACCGTAGGCGACCCAGCCGGCGACGTCGGTGAGACCGTGCTCGCCCGGCGCGCGGGTCGCGATCACCAGGCGCACCACGTAGTCGACCAGTGCGTGGTGGACGAAGACGCGCGACGCCACGCCCTGCAGGCGCACCAGTTCCTCCGGCGAGAGGACCTGGCTCGGCACCGGCGCCTCGACGCCCATGCGGTAGACGATCTCGCGCTCTTCCTCGGCGGTCGGGTACTCGACCTGGATCTTGAACAGGAACCTGTCGCGCTGCGCCTCCGGCAACGGGTACACGCCCTCGTTCTCGATCGGGTTCTGCGTCGCCAGCACCAGGAACGGGTTCGGCATCGGGAACGTCCTGCCGCCGATGGACACGTGCCGTTCGGCCATGACCTCGAGCATCGCCGACTGCACCTTGGCGGGCGCGCGGTTGATCTCGTCGGCGAGCACGAAGTTCGCGACGACCGGGCCGAGCTCGACGTCGAACGCCTCGCTGGACTGGCGGTAGATGCGGGTGCCGAGGATGTCGGCGGGCACCAGGTCGGGCGTGAACTGCACGCGGCTGAACGAGCCGCCGACGACGCGGGCGAACGTCTCGACGGCGAGCGTCTTCGCGACACCCGGCACACCTTCGAGCAGCAGATGGCCCTTGGCCAGCAGACCCACGAGCATCCGCTCGACGAGCCGGTCCTGGCCGACGATCACCCGCTTCACCTCGAACACGGTGCGTTCGAGCAGCTGGGCGTCACGAGCCGGGGTGACGGGCGCCGATGCGTTCGGCGTTGCCTCGGCGGCGGGCTCGGTCACGTGCGGGCCTCCATGCGGAACAGGGTTTACCGATAGTGGAACAGTTTTACTCTTGGCCTGTTCAACCGCTGTGAAGGGTGTCCAGGTCATCCGGTGTGTCGACGTCGCGCGCCTCACCGGGCAAAGCGGACACTTCCACCGGGTCGAGCCGCAGCAGAGTCTTGCGCAGCGGCAGGTCCCGCGGCTCTTCGGGTAGGGCTTCGCGCAGCTCAGCGGCGTTCCAGTAGCCGATCAGCCACTGCACGCGGTCGTCCTTGAGCACGGCGTTGCGACCGGCGGCGCGGAGTCTCGCGATGGTGTCCTTCGTGAGACCGGGTTGATCCACGGCGAGCACCGCGACCCAGTCCTCGGTGATCTTCGCGAGGCCTGCGGCCAGGCCGGCGAGCGGGCCGCCGCCGGGCGGATCCTCACGCGCCCAGACGACTCCAGGAAGATACTTCTCCGGCCCCACAACGACTTTCTGCGCCGCATCGTCCACAACGGACAGCACGTGGTCGAGCAGTGTCGCGTCCCGATAGGACAACGCGGCCTTGTCGACGCCACCGAGCCGTTCGCCCTTGCCGCCGGTGAGGATGATCACCGCGTACGTCATGCGCGCCCCCTGACGTGTGCCGCGACGCCTTCCAGGAACAGGTTCAGGCCGAAGTCGAAGTCCGCCCCGATGTCCTCGACGCCGAGAACGTCGTCCACGTCGAACACACCGGCCGCGACGACCTTGGCGAGCGAGGGCATCCCGCGAGGGTCGACCACCTCGCGCAACGCCTGCCCGTACTGGTGGTTGAACTGAGCCGGGTTCTCCTGGTAGCCCTGGGACAGCGTGAAGGTGAGCCGCGCCTCACCCTGCACGAAGGTCGACAGGCCCATCACGATGCCGACCTTCTCCCTCGGCTCCAGCGGCACACCTTCGAGGGCGCTGAGCGCCCTGTCGAGCCAGGCGAGGTTCTTCGGGCCGACCGGCGGGCCGCTGATCGGGATCTGCATGAACCACGGGCGCCTGCCGATGGCCGTGAGCACCGCTTTCGCCCAGAACCCGAGCTGGTCGCGCCAGTCGCCGTCCGGCAGCGGAGGCGGTTCCTCCATCGCCGCGTCCCACATCAACGTGAGCAGTTCGTCCTTGCTCTTCACGTGCCGGTAGAGCGCCATCGTGGCGTTGCCCAGCTCCGCCGCGACGCGTGCCATCGACACGGCGGCGAGCCCCTCGGCGTCCGCGACCGCGATGGCCGCCCGCGTGATGTCGGCGGCGTCGATGGTCGGCTTGCGCCCCCTCTTCATGCCCCCTAGTCAAACAGATGCGTATGTCATACGCTAATTCAGGTTTTGCGTATGAGGTACGCATAAAGGGGGTTTCGATGATCGTCGAGACAGAGGGTTTGACGAAGAGGTACGGCTCGCAGACCGTCCTCAACGACCTGGATTTGAAGGTGTCCGAGGGATCGGTGCTCGCCCTGCTGGGGCCGAACGGGGCGGGCAAGACCACCACGATCCGCATCCTGAGCACGCTGACCAGGCCTGACGACGGTTCGGCGCGCGTCTGCGGGTTCGACGTGGTGCGCGCGGCCACGTCGGTGCGCGGCGTGATCAGCCTGACCGGGCAGTACGCGGCCGTGGACGAGGAGCAGACCGGCCGCGAGAACCTGGTCATGATCGCGCGACTGCGGCGTTTCGCCAGGTCAGCGGCACGTTCGCGAGCGTTGGAGCTGCTGGAGCGGTTCGACCTGGTGGACGCGGCGGACCGGCGGGTGCGGACGTACTCCGGAGGCATGCGACGGCGGCTGGACCTGGCGATGAGCCTGGTCGCCCGGCCGCGACTGCTGTTCCTGGACGAACCGACGACCGGCCTCGACCCGGTGAGCCGCACGACGATGTGGGACGCGATCGGCGACCTGGTGCGTGACGGCGTGACGATCTTCCTCACCACCCAGTACCTGGAGGAGGCCGACCGCCTCGCCGACCGGATCGTGGTGCTGCACAACGGAAGCGTCGTCGCGGACGGCACCGCGGACGCGTTGAAGAACTCGGTCGGCGGCACCCGGCTGGACCTGACTTTCGAGTCTTTCGAGGACACTTCGCGCGCTCACGCCGTGGTCGGTGGCGTGATGGACGGATTGATGTTGAGCGTGCCGTCGGACGGCAGCGCTTCCCATGTGCATCGCGTGCTGGACGACCTGGTGGCGGCTCGGGTGAGCGTGTTGCGGGTGTCCACGCACCGTCCGACGCTGGACGACGTCTTCACCACGTTGACGGCGGTGGCCGCATGACCGCGTCGCTGACGATGGCCGGCCGCAGCATCCGGCTGAGCCGCCGCAACCTCGACGTCGCGATCATGTCGATCCTGTTGCCGGTGCTGATGATGGCGTTGTTCGTGTACGTGTTCGGCGGCGCGATCAGGCATGTGGAGTCCTATGTGGACTATGTGGTGCCCGGGATCATGGTGCTGTGCACCGGGTACGGCGCCACCTCCACCGCGATGTCGGTGGCCGACGACATGAAGAACGGCGTCGTCGACCGCTTCCGCTCGATGCCGATCAGCGGCTTCGCCGTCCTCACCGGTCACGTCACCGCGTCCGTCGCCCGCAACACCGTGGCCACGTTCGCGGTCGTGCTGGTCGCACTGCTGATGGGCTTCCGGCCGTCGGCCTCGCTGGGCTCGTGGCTCCTGGCGATGGGTCTGCTGCTGCTCTACGTGCTCGCGCTGTCGTGGCTCGCGGCCGGCGTCGGCGTGATCGCGCGGACCGTCGAGTCCGCGAGCCTGCTGGGGTTCTTCATGCTGTTCCTGCCGTACCTGAGCAGCGCGTTCGTGCCGGTCGAGACGATGCCGGCGGTGCTGCGGGCGTTCAGCGAACACCAGCCGATCACGCCGGTGATCGAGACCGTGCGGGCGCTGCTGAACGGTGCCTCGCCGCAGTCGGGCTGGCTCGCACTGGCGTGGTCGGGCGGGCTGCTGGTGGTGGCTTTCGGGTGGGCCACCTGGTTGTTCGGCCGGATCAGCCGTCGTTGAGGTGCAGCGCGTCGAGGCGGGCGAGTTCCCAGGAGGTGAGCCGGAGTTCGCCCGCCTCGACGTTCTGCTGGAGATGTCCCGGGTCGCCCGTGCCGGGGATGACCAGCACGTGCGGCCCTCTGGCCAGCGTCCAGGCCAGCCGGACCTGGGCGGGCGAGGCGTCGTGGGCCCTGGCGATCTCGCTGACCTCGTCGTCCTCCTGCTGCCCACCGGCCTCCTTGGCGGCCCCGGTCAGCGCGAAGAACGGCACGTACGCGACGTTGCGCTCACCGCACACGCCGATGAACTCCTCCTGTTCCGGGTGATGGCCAAGCCCGTACGAGTTCTGCACGCACACGACCTCAGCGATCCGCTGCGCTTGGTCGAGGTGGTGCGGCTTGACGTTCGACAACCCGAGGTGCCGGATCAGTCCGTCCCGCTGGAGTTCCGCGAGCTGCTCGAAGTGAGCGCTGACGTCGTCCAGCCCGCTCACCCGCAGGTTGACCACGTCGAGGTGGTCCCGCCCGAGCTGCCTCAGGTTCTCCTCCACCTGTCCCCTGAGCTGTCCCGGCGTCGCGAGCGGCAGCCACTCCCCCTGCGGCGTGCGGCTGGGCCCGACCTTGGTGACGATCACCAGGTCGTCCGGGTACGGCGAGAGCGCGCTGTTGATCAGCTCGTTCGCGGACCTGGTGGCGGAGAAGTAGAAGGCGGCGGTGTCGATGTGGTTGACGCCCAGCTCGACCGCCCTGCGCAGCACCTCGATCGCCTGCGCGCGGTCCCGCGGTCTCGCCTCCGGGTCGAACGCGCCTCCCTGCTGCGGCAGACGCATCGCGCCGAAGCCGACCCGGTTCACGGTGAGGTCACCCAGTCGCCACGTCACCCCTGCCACTGTGCCAGCCTTGGTGTCGTGGATCTGTTCACCCTCGACGAAGCCAAGGCCGAGCTCGCCCGGCTGCTGCCGGTCCTGGACGAGATCGTCCGGCTGCGCGCCGACGCGGCCGAGCTCGCCGTCGGGTCCTCGTCGCTGGGCGGCCTGCCGGAGTTCAAGGCCGCGCAGGCCCGGCTGGACGAGCTGATGGAGTCCGTCCAGCAGACCGGCGCCGAACTGAAGGGCTTCGCGCCGTTGCTCGTCGACTTCCCGTCCTCGATGGACGGCGTGCCGGTGCTGCTGTGCTGGCTGGAGGGCGACCGTGAACTCGGCTGGTACCACCGGGCCGATCTGGGGTTCGCGGGCCGTCGCCCGCTCTAACCCGGTGCCAGGAAACCCGCTGTGCCCAACACGCCGATCAGGCCGGCGATGAGGCCCAGCGCCATCAGGTACTGCTTGGCGGTGGTGCGACCGGGCATGCGTTGCAGGATGATCCCCGCCGCCAGCGTCAGCGCTCCCGCGATCGGTGCCAGTGCCCGCCACGCCGTGTCCCAGGTGAACGGCAGGTAGTCGTCCGCGCCGTACAGCGACAGGATCAGCGCGGGCAGACCGAGCCCGGCGGCCGCGGCGGCGGCGAGCATGTTGAACCGTTGCTGCGCCTCGCCCTCCTGCGCGACGGCGAACGTCGACACGCTGCTCAGCAACGACTGCAGCCGGGTGATCTCCTCGCCGAGCTCGACGTCGATCGCCTCGCAGTGCCGCACCACACCGGGCACCCTGACCTCGCGCAGCGTGTCACGCGCCTGGTCGCGAGCACGGCTGAACGCGATCGACAGTTCCACGAGCTGCGCCATCACCAGCCGTAGTGCCGTGTTCCTGCGCTGCGCCAACAGGTCCGCGACCTGACGTTCCATCTCGTAGCGCAGCCCGCGCAGCTCCGCGACGGTGTTCCGCGACCCCTCGGCGATGGCCTTGGCGATGACGGCGCCCTTGTCGCCCTGCACGGGGTGCGCGGGGTCCTTCAGCAGTTCCGCCACGTCGTCCCCCGGCCACGACTCGCGGTGCCAGCCACCGTTCTCCCGCCACGCCGCGCGGACCGTGACGTCGATCCGGTCGCCGTCTGTGCGTGCCTGCCCCACGAGGAGTCTGCGCACCTCGCCCTTCGTGACCCGTACGAACGGCACGGCGTACCCGTCGGGCTCCTCCCCTCCCACGGTCACCGTCACCTGAGCGCCGAGCAACGGGTCGGCGGGGTCACCGGCCAGCACGCGTAAGTCCACATCCCGATCTTCGCACGGTGACCGGATCCGTCCGCTCCCCGCCCAGGCCGTGCCTGTTCGCGCACTGCCGTGGCCGCGAGGCTTGGTGGCATGAAGCGAGCATTGATCGTCATCGACGTGCAGGAGTCGTTCCGCCAGCGCGCCAACTGGGCGGACACGTCCAACCCGGACATCGTCGGCAAGGTGAACCAGCTGGTCGACCTGTCGCGGGACGCGGGCGACCTGGTGGTGTGGGTGCTGCACTCCGAGCCCGGCAGCGGCGGCGTGTTCGACCCCGCGCTCGGGCACGTGCGGCTGATCGACGGGCTCAAGCCGCTGGACGACGAGCAGATCCTGACCAAGACGTCGCACAACGCGTTCACCACGACCAACCTGCAGCAGACGCTGACCCAGCACGGCGTTCGCGAGCTGCTGATCAGTGGTATCCGGACCGAGCAGTGCTGCGAGACGACCACGCGGGTCGGGTCGGATCTCGGGTTCGACATGACGTTCGTGACGGACGCGACCGCCACCACGCCGTTGCCGCACTGGCGGACCGGGAAGGTGCTGGGCGTTGAGGAGATCATCGAGCGGACCGAGTACGTGCTGGCGGGTCGGTTCGCGCGGATCTCGGATGTCGCTACGCTGACCGGATCGTGACCAGAGTCGTTTTTCTGCTCGTTCCTGGAGTGCACCTGCTCGACCTCGCGGGGCCGGCGCAGGTGTTCTCCAGCGCGGCCGACCTCGTGAGGGGCTACGAGTTGTCGTACGTGGGTGACTCGGACTCCGTGCTCAGCCATCAGGGCGTGCCGCTGGGTACGTCGTCCGAGTTGCCCTCTCTCGACGTGCACGACCTCGTGTTCGTGCCGGGGTGGCGTTCGCCGAAAATCGTCGGTACCGGGCCGTTGAGTGCGCGCGCGTTGGAATGGTTGCGCGCGCACCACGCCAGCGGTGGCACGGTCGCGAGTGTGTGTGCCGGTGCGGAAATCTTGGGGCGCGCCGGCCTGCTCGATGGCCACAGGTGCACCACGCACCACGAACTGCAGGAGGAACTCGAACGGCGCTACCCGGCCGCACGGGTCGTGCGCGATGTTCTGTTCGTTGAGGACAACCGGGTCGTGACGTCCGCCGGCATCGCGAGTGGCATCGACTTGGCGTTGCATCTCGTTGCTGTGCGCCACGGACCTTCTGTGGCCGCCGCGATCGCACGCACGATGGTCGTCTACGCGCGCAGGAACGGTGACGACCAGCAAGCCAGTGTGCTGTTGCGGCACCGGTCGCACGTCAACGAAACGGTGCACCGCATCCAAGACGTCATCGAGTCACGGCTCGCGGACCGTCTGTCGTTGGCCGAACTGGCTGTGGCGGCCGGATGCAGCGAACGAACCGTCACGCGCTTGTTCGGCCGTGCGACAGGCATGACGCCGTTGAAGTACCAACAAGCGTTGCGCGTCGAACGGGCCGAACACCTCATCGGTCAAGGCGCCACCGTCGAGACAGCAGCGCGGAACGTCGGCTTCGAGGACGCCCGGATGTTGCGCCGCCTGCGTTCGCGCTGAAAATTGTCAGACCCCAGGCATAGTGTGACCCGCGTGACGACTCTTTCGAACCGCCCCAACACCGCGTTGCTCGTGATCGACGTGCAGAACGGCGTGGTGAACCACGCCCACAACCGCGACGAGGTCGTGGCGAACGTGGCCGTCCTGGTGGACAAGGCGCGTGCGGCCGGCGTCGACGTCGTGTGGGTGCAGCACAGCAACCCCGAGCACATGCCCAAGGAGTCCGACGGCTGGCAGTTCGTCCCCGAGCTCAAGCTCGCCGACGGCGAACCGGTGGTGCACAAGACCTACGCCGACTCGTTCGAAGCGACCGACCTGGAGGAAGTGCTGGCGGCCAAGGGCATCGGCAGCCTCGTGGTGTCCGGCGCGCAGACCGACGAGTGCATCCGCTCGACCCTGCACGGCGCCATCGTGCGCGGCTACGACGCCAAGCTGGTGAGCGACGCGCACACCACCGAGGACCTGTCCGAGTGGGGCGCGCCCACGCCGGACAAGGTCATCGCGCACACCAACCTCTACTGGGAGAACCACACCGCGCCGGGCCGTGAGGCGGGCGTGGTCAAGACGGAGGAGGCCTTCAAGCCAGCCGGTTGATCTCGGCGCTGCGCAACAGCTTCGGAGCCTGGGCACCCTTGGCCAGCGCCACCATGGCGCGGCCGAGGTGCTCGGTGGTCGTGACGTACCTGGGCGCCACCTTCTTCAGCACCGGGAAAAGCCACGCCGACCACGAGTAGAGGTACCGGTAGATCCGGGTCCGCGAGGTGATCCCGTGCCGCGGCTGGATGAACCCCGGCCGCACCACGAACACCCGCCGGTCCAGCGCCAGCAACTCGTTCTCCGTGCGCCCTTTCACCCGAGCCCACATGGTGTTGCTCTCGGCGTTGGCGCCTTCGCCGGACACGTACACATACGTGCCACCAACAACACGCGCGGCTTCAAGCGCGTAGTCGTGCGTCACGGGCAGGTACTCGGCCTCGCTCAGACCCGCCGATGTCACGCCCATGCAATAGAAACACGCGTCGGCGTCGGCCAGCTGATCAGCGATCGGGGTCAGGTCGCTGAAGTCCGCGTGCACGACGTGCCGCTGCTTCGGATCGGTAGCGGCCAGAGCGGACCGCCCGACCGTCACGACCGAGTCGACCTCCGGGTCGAGCAGACACTCGCGCAGCGCACCCTGGCCGACCATGCCGGTCGGACCAAATACCACGATCTTCACGCCACAAAGCTAAGCACCTGCCCAGAAGTCTTGTCCGAAACCTCACGACTCGTTGATGCCGAGCGCGTCTGCAAGTACCACCAACTCTTGATCGAATCGCCCTCAACTACACCCAACCGGTTCGTCACCCGACGAACCGTTGCCGTGTCCTCCGTCCAGAACCGCCCTGTTGGTAGTAGAAAAGTGCCTGTTGATGTTGAGTTGGCGGTACTTGCAGACGCCATCAAGCCGAACGGGCG
>NZ_MUYM01000083.1 GCF_002150765.1 Lentzea kentuckyensis | reverse complement strand
CGCAAACGTCTTTTGCATAACCGATATATCGGATATTGGATCTGAGGCATCGGGCCCGAAAATCAGGCCCAAGGATCAGGCCCGAAATCAGGCGCCGAAGAAGACCTCGGCCTCTTCGTAGCGCTCGGTCGGAACCGTCTTGAGCTCGGCCGTCGCCTCCGACAGCTTCACGCGGACGATCTCGGTGCCGCGCAGCGCGACCATGGTGCCGAAGTCACCGGCGGCGACGGCGTCGACCGCGTGCAGACCGAAACGGGTCGCGAGCACCCGGTCGTACGCGGTCGGCGTGCCACCGCGCTGGATGTGGCCGAGCACGGCCGCGCGGGACTCCTTGCCGGTGCGGTCCGCGATCTCCTCCGCGAGCCACTGGCCGACGCCACCGAGACGGACGTGACCGAAGGCGTCGCGCTCACCGGAGTGCAGCACCTCCGCACCGCCCTCGGGGATCGCGCCCTCGGCGACGACGATGATCGGCGCGAACTCGCTCTCGAAGCGGCGCTCGACCCACTCGACGACCTTGTCGACGCTGAACGGGCGCTCGGGCACGAGGATGACGTTCGCGCCGCCGGCGAGACCGGAGTGCAGCGCGATCCAGCCCGCGTGCCGGCCCATGACCTCGACGACGAGCGCACGGTGGTGCGACTCGGCCGTGGTGCGCAGGCGGTCGATGGCCTCGGTCGCGATGTGCACGGCCGTGTCGAAGCCGAACGTGTAGTCCGTGGCGCCGAGGTCGTTGTCGATCGTCTTCGGCACGCCCACGACGCCGATGCCGTCATCGGTGAGGCGCTTGGCGACACCGAGGGTGTCCTCGCCGCCGATCGCGATGATGGCGTCGATCTGGTTCTCCGCGATCGTCTCGCGGATGCGGTCGACACCGCCCTCGACCTTGTAGGGGTTCGTGCGCGACGAGCCCAGGATCGTGCCACCGCGGGTGAGGATCTCCTCGACGTCCGTGAGGTCGATCGACTTGGTGAGGTTCTCGATCGGGCCCTGCCACCCGTTGCGGAACCCGACGATCTCCCAGCCGTGTGCCTTGATGCCCTTGCGGACCACGGCCCGGATCACGGCGTTCAGACCGGGGCAGTCACCACCGCCAGTGAGCACACCGATGCGCATCTGCTTGCCCAATCTCTCGTGTTCTGTGTCACTCAGACTTTCACGAGCTGTATCGGTGCAGCAACGCGGGTCTCACTTACCGGACGGGAAAACCGATTTTCCGGCGATGTTCCTCGATCACCTTCCACCGCGCGAGGTTGTGCCGCGCGTCGGCGAGGGCGTCGTGAGCGTCCGCGGGAGGGGACGGCAGCTTGGGCCTGCCGACGTCGTCCCAGCGTTGCCGCAGGTCGCGGGTGAACCGGGGCAGAGCGCGCGGCAACGCCGGCATCGCACCCCACAGCTGCGCCAGCGCCACGTGGTCGTAGGCGGCGAACCACGCCCACAGCTCCACCTCGTCGCGCGCGGCGTTGCGGGCGCCGAGGAAGTCGAGCAGGTCCTCGCGGATGCGATCGCGGCTGCGCCAGGCCTTGTCCGCGGGCGAGGGCAGCTGGTTGAGCACGTTCTGCCGCACCCACGGACCCGCGCGCTCGGGGTCGAACTCGGTGGACACGGCGTAGAACTCGCGGCCTTCCTCGTCGACCACACCGATCGACACCAGGTCGATCGTCACCCCGTCCTCGATGAACTCACAGTCGTAGAAGAACCGCACCGCGACACCCTAGGGGGTGCGGTCAGCTCGCCTTCGTCTCGGGCACCCGGTCGGCGCCCTTGCCCTGCTCGGGCACGGGAGCGGCCTGCTCCTTCGCCTTCGCCGCGTAGACGTCGACGTACTCCTGACCGGAGAGCTCCATCAGCGCGTACATGATCTCGTCGGTGATCGACCGCAGCACGAACCGGTCGCCGGAAAGTCCCTCGTAGCGGGAGAAGTCGAGCGGTTTGCCGATCTTGATGCGGATCGGGTACGGCCGCCACATCTTGGAGCCGATGGGGTTCGCCTTGTCCGTGCCGAACATCGCCACCGGGATGACCGGCGCGCCGGACTCCAGCGCGATCCACGCGACACCGACCTTGCCCTTGTACAGCCGGCTGTCGGGCGAACGGGTGCCCTCGGGGTAGATGCCGAGCAGCTTGCCCTCGCGCACGATCCGCACGCCCGTGTCGAGCGCGCCTTGGGCGGCCGAGGCGCTGGACCGGTCGATCGGCACCTGGCCGACGCCGGAGAAGAACCACTTCTGCAGCCTGCCCTTGAGCCCCGTGCCGGTGAAGTACTCGATCTTGGCGGGGAAGGTAACGCGCCGCGACAGCATCAGCGGCAGGAAGAACGAGTCGGACACGGCGAGGTGGTTGCTCGCCAGGATCGCGCCGCCGTCCTTGGGAATGTTCTCGGCACCTTCGATGATCTTCGGCTGGAAGAACAGCCGGAGAATCGGTCCCAGGAGGACGTGCTTCATCAACCAGTACAGCACTTTGGGAAGCGCCTCCCTAGACACCGCGAACCTTGATCCCGGCAACCAGCCTACGGAGCCGACCGCACCTCACACAACGAGTCCCGAAGTAGAGCGTCACGGGCACGACTGAGCCGACTGCCGTAACCCGCAACACATCCCGCCCGTGCAACGATGAGGGGTCAAGAGGGTTGCGGCACATGGAGAGGCTCTGGATGAACGCCCGGCGCGACTCGACCGACGGCCCCGAGAACGTCGACGAGCTCTTTGCCGAGATCGTCGCGGGTCTCGAACGGGACGGGGTCGGCAAGGACTGGCTCGACTTCGACGAGGCGAGCCCGGATGCCGTCGACCAGGACCGCGAACGACGCGGCGAACCGGCCGACGACCCGATGGACGTCACCGCCTCCGACATGACCACCGGCCTCGTGGACGAGCCCGAACGCCGAGATCGGGACGACGAGGACCATTACGTTCCCCCAGAGCCGCCGCCGTTCCCGGTGCTCCGCGCGTCCACGCTCGCGGCGCTCGGTCTGTTCGTCCTGGGCATCGTCCTGCTGGTCGCCCCAGGCCTGTTCGGCCTGCAGCCGCGGATCGGCACCCCGCTGTCCCTCGTGGCCCTGTGCGCGGGTGTCGGCTGGCTGATCCTGCGCATGCGCAACACCCCGCCGCCCGACTCGGGTTGGGACGACGGCGCCCAGGTGTGACACGTCACGTCCCGATTGGTAACGACGTGATAACGGCCACTCGAACCTTCAGGTAACGATTCGGTCATGCTTACGTGTCGGACATGGACCAGATGCAGCACCTGATGATGGCCCGCGCCATGGCGACCTTGAGCAAGAAGGACGCGGAGCGCGCCAAGCGCCGCCGCCCGCGCATCCTGCGCCTGCTCGGTCGCTAACTCCCGGACCGGCCCGTAGCGCCGGTCGTTCCAGCAGAGTGTTCGCGGCGGGCGAACAGACCCCGACACGCCCGCCGCGACACTCCTCAACCCGATATATCAGTCTCGCTGACCAGCACCCTTGCAACAGGTCTTTTGACTTCGTCCGCAAAAGACTCATTGCTAAGGCCGTGCGACGCGCTGCTGCGGCAGGCCGGGATGGCCTGTGGCACGGGCTGATTTCGATCTTTTGCACCGCGGGTTCCGGGCGCTCGGCGTTCGGTGAGGTCGACCGCGGCGTCGGACGGTTCTGACCCCGGCTCAGGACCGGCGGGAGTGGTTCCGGGTCATCGACGCCGCCATCTCGCGCGCCAGGGTCGCCGCGCCCACGATGCCGGCGTCGTCGCCGAGCTGCGCGGTGCGGATCCGGGCCAGCGGGCGGTGGCCCGCGCCGGTCACGACGGAGGCGTAGCGCTCGCGGGCGTCGTCGAGGAACAACGGCGCCGAGGTCGACACCCCTCCCCCGATGACGATCACCTCGGGGTCGTAGACGTCGGCGACCAGGGCCAGGCCCTCGCCGAGCCAGCGGGCCAGGTCGGCCATCGCGCGCTGGGCCAGCGGGTCGCCGTCGCGGGCCGCTCCGGCCACTCGGCGGCCGGTCACCGCGCGGGAGTCACCGGCGGCCTCACGCGCCAGCACGGTGGAGACGCCGGGGTGTTTGGCCAGCAGTTCCACCGCGGTGGCCGAAAGGGCGGTGCCGCTGCAGTAGCGCTCCCAGCAGCCGTTCTTGCCGCACGGGCAGGGGCGGCCGTCCGGGACCACGCGCAGGTGACCCAGTTCGGGGGCCACGCCGTGGGCGCCGCGGAACACCTCGCCGTTGAGCAGCAAAGCGGCGCCGATGCCGGTGCCGATGGCGACCAGCACGGCCGTGCGAGCTCCGCGGGCGGCGCCGAAGCGGTGTTCGGCCAGGGCGGCGGCGTTCGCGTCGTGTTCCAGGACCACGGGCATGCCCAGGCGGTCGCTCATGCGGTCGGCCACGTCGGCCTGCCGCCACGCCAGGTGCGGCGCGAACCGCACCGTGCGGCGGTCCGAGGCGATGAAGCCCGCCACGGCCAGCCCGACGGCATTCACCGTGTGCCGGTCCGCCACCTCCTCCACGGCGGCGACGATCGCGTCTTCGAGAGCGCGTTCGCCGGCCGGTGTCGGCGCGCGTGAGGTGTCCAGGACCGAGCCGCGCGCGTCCACCACACCGGCGCGAACGCTGGTGCCACCGATGTCCACTCCGACCGTGAGCACTAGTCGGTCTTCCTGACGACCTTGATGTGCTGCACTCGCTGACCGGCGTCAGGAGCGGGCTCGTCACCACCGGCAGGCGGCGGCGGAGGCGGGGTGCCGGGCTCGCGCAGGGCGGCCCGCAGCACCGCGACCAGGCCGGCGGCGTGCTCGGCGGCCTTCGCGGCCAGCTCCGAACGGTCGCCGCGCAGCAACGCCACGCCGTTGCACAGAGGGCACCAGCCGCACGTCTCAGGCGTGTGCGAGCCGTCGCCCGCTTCGGCGACGCGCTGCAGCCACGGCTGCATGCGCTCGGCCGCTGTGTCGATGAGCAGCCGCAGCTCCTCGGCGAGCTTGCCGGTGTTGTCCTGGGTCATCCAAAGCTCCTGATCAGCGCCCGAGTCAACGCCACAGCGCCGGGTCCGGGCGGAATCCCACCGTCACGCCACCCGCGTCCATCTCCGCACCGGTCACGATGCAGCGCCTGAGCAACGACGGCAGCGCCACGAGCCGACGCCGGCCGTCGACGGTCAACGCGAGGTCGTCGCCCACGCGGGCGAGGTCCAGTTCGGTGTCGTCGGCCAGCGGCAACGCGATCCGCAGCGAGTATCGGGCGTCGAGGCCGCGCCCGCTGCCCGACACCTCCAGCAACGACTCCGAAACGGCGGAACCCGGCAACGGGTCCGTGTCGCCGTACAGCTGTTCGGCAACCTCCAGCAGCGCCGGCACCCCGACGGGTTCGGACGCGCGGTGGTCGACGGTGCGGATCTCACCGATGCCGGTCAACTCGGCCAGCACCGCGTCCTGCTCGTGTCGGCGCGTGCGCAGCCACGAAGCAGCGGCACCCCGCGCGGCACCGGGCGAGGGCACCAGCCGGTTCGCGATCACGCTGTCGACGCGGATTCCCTGCAGCGCCAAGGCGGTCAGCGTCCGTCGCGTCTCCGCGGCCACGACGCGTTCCGGCGTCAGCACCAGCCGCACCGAACACGAAGAAGGATCCGCCAGCATCGTCCGCAACGCGTCCAACCGCTCGGCAAGACGACTCAACGCGTCCGCCGTGGCATCCCACTTCTCCACGGTCCCGGTGCCCGCGACACCCGCGAGCAACCCCCGCACCACGCGCCGGTGGGTCGGGAAGAGCCGTTCCAGATATCCCGCGAACGCCTCGGGCAACGACAGCAGCCGCAACGTCTCCGCGGTCGGCCCGCAGTCGACGACCACGACCTCCCACGGGCCGCTGGACGCCAGCCGTCGTACCTCCGCCAGCGCGAGCAACTCCTCGACGCCGGGCAGCACGGTCAGTTCCTCGGCGTCGAGCTCGTCGACACCGGCACCCGCCAGCACGGTCCGCAGATGGCCGCGCAACTCGCCCCAAGCCTCGTCGACGAGGCCGCGCGGGTCGATCTGGCACGCGAACAAGCCGCCCGAACCATCCACTTCGGACGGTTCCGAGCCGAGACGCACGTCGAGGGCGTCACCCAGCGAGTGAGCGGGATCGGTGGAGACCACGAGCGCCTTGCGACCGTGTGCCGCCAGCGAGGCCGCCGTGGCGGCGGACAGCGTCGTCTTGCCGACCCCGCCCTTGCCGGTGAAGAGCAGGACCCGGCTCAAGCCGCCTTCTCCGCGCGCTTCTTGAGTTCCTTGAGCGCGGTGTCGAGGATCAGCTTCTCTGCCTTGCGGCGGAACAGCCCGATCATCGGGATCACCAGCTGCACCGACAGCGTGTAGGTCACCTTGGTGCCGGTACCGGACGGCGCCAGCACGTAGCTGCCCTGCTGCGCCTTCTGCATGGTGCCCTTGACGAGCTCCCACTTCACCGAGAGACCGTCGGCCGCCCAGTCGTACTTCAGGGTGTACTCGTCCTTCACGGGACCCTGATCGATCGCGAACCGCACCTGCTCGGCGCGGCCGTCGGAACCGGTGTCGAGAACCTCGACCTCTTTCATCCCGTTCGCCCAGTCCGGGTACGACGGGAAGTCCGCGATGATCGCCATGATCTTCTCAGGCGGAGCGTCGATGACGATGGACTGAGTGGACTCGTCGGCCATGAGTGAGGAGGTTACTCGCGTCTTTACCAATTGAGGACGTGAGGCTTGCCGCTGCGCTGGAAGTGCCCGACGTTGATGCACTCGGTGTAGCCGATCCGCACTCGCCTGGCCAACGGCTGGTGCACATGCCCGAACACCGACCAGCGCGGACGTTCGGCGACGATCTTCTCCAGTGCCGCGCGCGATCCCCATTCGGGCCGGCGCGCGACCACGTCGTAGGCGAGTTCCGGAACAAGTGGCGGGATGTGCGTGCAGAGCACGTCGACCTGCCCCATCCGCTCCAGCGCGGCCGCCATGTCGGCTTCCGTGCGCAGGTACGGGTACCACGGCGCCCTGGGGTTGCGGATGTGCCCAGGCAGCATCAGCCCGCCGCCCGCGAAACCGAACCTCAGCCCGCCGATCTCCGCGGCCTCGCCGTCGAGCACGTGCACCCCGTCACCGGCGAACTGCGGCCACAGGTGCGGACTGTCCACATTGCCCGGTGTCGCGTACGTCGGCGCGGTCATCGCGGCGAACAACGCGTGGTACTGCTCCAGCACCGCTTCTTCCACCACGGAACGGGCGTCCGCCAGACCGTCCCACAGGGAACGGATGTAGCTCGCCGTGTCCGCGCGCTTGGTGCCGCGTCTCAACTCGGCGAAGATCCCCACCTTCTCGGGCCCGAAAACGCGCCCGAGGATCCCCTTGGAATGGTCGTGGTAGTCGACGAAGTCGATGAGGTCGCCGAGCACGACGAGCGCGTCGGCACCATCACCAGCGCGCGCGAGCGCCTCCGCGTTGCCGTGCACATCCGAGACCACGTGAACCCGCACGGTTTCCAACTTAGTTCACCGGCAGCGGTGGTTTCTGAGACGCACGTCAAGCAAGATCACCCGTGCGGCGGGCAGCCAGGCGGACGACCGTCCTCCAGAGTCAGTTTGAGGCCCAGCGCGACGGACTTCGCGTCGAGCTGACGGCGTTGCACCTCGCGACGGGCGTTGCGCGGGGTGAGTGAGCCCGCCGGTGGATCAGCGCGGAGGAAGTAATGCAGCACGGTGCCGTCGAGCATGGGTTCGAGCCAGACCTCCATGGTGCCGACGAGCGCGCCGCCGACGGTCCAGCGCAGCCCCTCCTCGCCACGATCCGCGTAGACGTCGAGTTCGAGATCCGGCCAGAACTCGCGCCAGGACGATGGCGCGGCGAAGGCGGCGGCGACCACGCTGGGTGGTACTGCCAGAAAAGTCTCGTCAACCACGTCCACGCTGGCCATGAGGACAAAAGGTAACGGAAGGGCGTACCAACCTTTGTATCGCCGGAATCACACGCTAGGTTTCCCCACCAGTAACATTTCACCGTACGGAGGTTGACGTGCGCGAGTTCAGCGTCCCCGCCACCGCCGCTGTGGCTCCGGAGGAGAACCTCACCGACATGGTGTGGGCCAACGCGGAGCGCTTCGGCAACGCCGTCAGCTTCCGCAGGCAGGTCGACGGCACCTGGGTCGACATCACGGCGCGTGACTTCGCCGCGCAGGTCATGGCGGTCGCCAAGGGCATGATCGCGGCCGGGATCGAGCACGGCGACCGCATCGGCCTGGTCTCCAAGACCCGCTACGAGTGGCAGCTGTTCGACTTCGCCATCTGGGCGGCGGGCGGCGTCACCGTGCCGATCTACGAGACGTCGTCGGCGGACCAGATCGAGTGGATCCTGTCCGACTCCGGCGCGAAGGCGGTGTTCGTCGAGACGTCGTCGCACCGCGCGCTGGTCGACGACGTCGTCAGCACGCTGCCGGAGCTGCGGCACGTGTGGCAGATCGAGGGCTCGGCCGCCGCGGTCGACGAGCTGACCGCGCTGGGCGCCGAGATCACCGACGAGCGGGTGCACGAGCGCCGCGGGCAGGTGCAGGCGGACGAGACGGCGACGCTGGTCTACACGTCCGGCACCACCGGCCGGCCCAAGGGCTGCACGCTGACGCACCGCAACCTGCTGTCCGAGGTGCGGTCGGCGCTGTCGCGGTTCCCGGAGATCCTCACCGCCGGCAACTCGCTGCTGGAGTTCCTGCCGCTCGCGCACATCCTGGCGCGCGCTCTGGCGCTGGCGTGCGTGTACTCGCGCGCGACGCTGGGCCACACCGCGGACGTGAAGAACCTGGTCGCGGACCTGGGCCAGTTCCGCCCGACGTTCGTCGTCGCGGTGCCGCGCGTGTTCGAGAAGGTCTACAACGGCGCCAAGCAGAAGGCGCACGCGGGCGGCAAGGGCAAGATCTTCGACGCGGCCGAGGCGACCGCCGTCGAGTACTCGAGCGCGCTGGACAACGGCGGCCCCGGCCTGGTGCTGCGGCTCAAGCACGCGGTGTTCGACAAGCTGGTGTTCGCGAAGCTGCGCGGTGCCCTGGGCGGCCGCGCGATCGCGGCGGTGTCCGGTGGCGCGCCGCTGGGCGACCGGCTGTCGCACTTCTTCCGCGGCGCGGGCATCCCGGTCTACGAGGGCTACGGCCTGACCGAGACGTCGGCGGCGGCGTGCGTGACGTTCCGCGGCCAGGAGAAGGTCGGCACCGTCGGCCTGCCGGTGCCGGGCACGTCGGTGCGGATCGCGGACGACGGCGAGATCCTCATCAAGGGCGACATCGTCTTCACCGGCTACTGGAACAACGAGGCCGCCACCAAGGAGGCCCTCGAGGACGGCTGGTTCCACACCGGTGACATCGGTGAGCTCGACGGTGACGGGTTCCTGAAGATCACGGGCCGCAAGAAGGAGATCATCGTCACCGCCGGTGGCAAGAACGTCTCCCCCGCGCAGCTCGAGGACCGCATCCGGGCGCACCCGCTGATCTCGCAGTGCATGGTCGTCGGCGACAAGCAGCCGTTCATCGGCGCGCTGATCACGATCGACCCGGAGTTCTTCCCGTCGTGGAAGGAGTCGCACGGCAAGCCGGCGTCGGCCGACGTCCCCGACCTGATCGAGGACGCGGACCTGCTGGCCGAGATCCAGGCTGTGGTGGACGAGGCGAACAAGTCGGTGTCCAAGGCCGAGGCGATCCGCAAGTTCCGCGTGCTGCCGGTCGACTTCACCGAGGCGGGCGGCGAGATGACGCCGTCGCTGAAGCTGAAGCGCTCCGTCGTGGCGACGACCTACGCGTCGGACATCGACGCGATCTACGCGAAGTAACAGGTCCAATGCGCGAAAGGCCCAGGAGCTCAGAAGAGCTCCTGGGCCTTTCGACCCCCAGCGATCGTGATCCGCGAGGCTTTCGCGGAACCCGAGAAGTTTGTTGCCCCGGCCCCCCGACCGGGACATGAAGAAGATTGCCGTACGGCGCTGACGTATCGCTGACGCGCCGATGTCACTCGGCGACAGTGCGCTAATAGGCTGTCCGGTAGACGGGGATCATCGGCGACACGCGAGGGGACGGCAATGGCTTCGGGTCCGCAGTTCCGGCTGCTCGGCCCGATGGAAGTGCGCCTGGACGGCACCTCGGTGGTGCTGCGCGCGGGCAAGCACAGAGCGTTGCTGGCGGCGCTGCTGCTGCGGCCGAACCGCGTCGTCCCCGTGACGGAACTCGTCGAGCATGTGTGGGGTGTCACACCGCCCGCGCGCACTCGTGGGACGTTGCAGACCTATGTGATGCGGCTGCGGGCGGCGCTGGGCGACCCGTCGTTGATCCAGACGGCCGCCGACGGCTACCGGATGCGCGTCGACCCGCTGGCCGTGGACGTGCACCGGTTCGCGGACATGGCTGCGCGCGGTCGTGCGGCAGCGGCGGCGGGCGACCTGGTCACCGCGCGGAAAGCGTTTGCCGAGGCGTTGGAGCTGTGGCGCGGGCCGGTGCTGTCGGACGTGCCGTCGGAGACGCTGTACGCCGAGCACGCGCCGCGGCTGAACGAGCTGCTGATGACCGTGCACGAG
The DNA here is from genome assembly GCF_002150765.1 of Lentzea kentuckyensis. Classification (GTDB taxonomy): domain Bacteria; phylum Actinomycetota; class Actinomycetes; order Mycobacteriales; family Pseudonocardiaceae; genus Lentzea; species Lentzea kentuckyensis. Next base: position 10,924 of record NZ_MUYM01000083.1, on the reverse strand, counting down.
CAGCGAATCGACGTGGAACTCGCGCTGGGCGACCACGCGGACCTGGTGCCGGAGCTGTTCGCGCTGACGCGGGATCACCCGTTGCGCGAGCGGTTCTGGGGTCAGTTGATGATCGCGCTGTACCGAAGCAGCAGGCAGGCGGAGGCGCTGGAGGCGTTCCGGCAGCTCGACCGGACGCTCGACGAGCAACTCGGCATCGACCCGTCGGAGGAGCTGCGGGCGCTGCACCAGGCGATCCTGGTGGGGGCGCCGGAACTGGCGGCGCCGGCGGCCCGGCGGGAACCGGAGCGGGCGCCCGCGACACCGATGCGGCTGCCGGACGACATCACGGACTTCACCGGGCGCGCCTGGCACATCGAACGGGTCTCCGGGCTGATCACGGGCGGTGCGGTGCCGATCGTGACGCTGGCGGGACAGCCGGGGGTGGGCAAGACCACGCTGGCCGTGCACGTGGCGCACCTGCTGCGCGACCGGTTCCCGGACGGGCAGCTGTACGTCGACCTGCGCGGGTACGCGTTGGGACCGCCCGCGGACGGGATGGACGTGCTGTCGCGGTTCCTGCGGGCGCTGGGCGTGCCACCGGACGAGATCCCGCCGGACGCCGACGAGCAGAGCACGATGCTGCGGTCGTTGCTGTCGGGGCGGCGAATGTTGCTGGTGCTGGACAACGCCTCCGCGCCGGACCAGGTGCGGCCGCTGCTGCCGGGGACGGCGTCGTGCCGGGTGATCGTGACGTCCCGGGACGACCTGCGCGGGCTGATCGCGATGAACGGCGCCCGGACCGTGCCGGTGGACGTGTTCTCCCCCGCGGAGTCCGCGTCGTTGCTGACGGCGCTGCTGGGGCCGGGTGATCACGCGGAGCTGGCGGCGCGGTGCGGGCATCTGCCGCTGGCGTTGCGGGTGGCGGCGGCTTACCTGGCCGGGCGCGACGACGTGACGATCTCGGGTTCGCCGATCGAACTGGCCTACGCCGCGCTGCCACCGGCGCCGCAGCGGTTGTTCCGGCTGTTGTCGCTGGTGCCGGGGCCGGACTTCACCGCGGAGGCCGCGTCCGCGCTGGCCGATGTGGACGCCGAAGGCCTGCTGACGGTGCTGGCGATCGCGAACCTGGTGGTCTCGGCGGCTCCTGGGCGCTACCGGTTCCACGACGAGCTGATGCGCTACGCCGCGGCGTTGCGCGAGGAGTCGGACAGTCCCGCCGAGCAGCAGGAGGCGTGGACGGCGCTGATGAACCACTACGTGCTCGGTGTCGAACGCTGCGCCGAACTGCTCTACCCCGGGATCGTGCGGCTGCCGTCGTCCGTCTCCGGCCCACCGCCGCGGATCACGACCTCGGCCGAGGCGCTGGCGTGGCTCGACGCCGAGCGCCCGAACCTGACCGCCGCGATCCGGCACGCGGCCGAGCACGGTCCGGCGCCCCTGGCCTGGCAGCTGGCCGACGGGCTGCGCGGATACCTGTGGATCGGCCAGCACGTCGGCGAGTGGCTCGCGACGGCGCACCACGGTCTGCAGGCCGCCCAGGCGTCCGCGCACCGCCCGGCCGAGGCCGCGATGCACGCGAACCTCGGCACCCTCTACCTGCGGCTGGGCGAGTACGCGTTGTCCGTCGAGCACCACAACCAGGCGATCGAGCTGTACCGCTCGCTGGGCGACAAGGACGCCGAGGCGAGCGTGCTGAACAACCTCAGCCTCGTGCACCGCCGCTCGGGAGAGTTGAAGGCCGCGAAGGACGCGCTGGTCCGCTGCCTGGAGATGTTGCGCTCGGACGAAAGCGTCACCATCGGCCTGCACAACCTCGGGCAGCTCGCCGTGGAGCTCGGTGAGATCGACGGCGCGGTCGAGCACTTCTCCCAGGCTCTGGCACTCGCGCCGAACGCCGACAGCCACACCTATCTCGGCATGGCCCTGCGCCTGCAGGGGCAGCTCGACGACGCGCGTGCCCACCTCGAACGGGCCCTGGAGCTCGGCAACGTCCCCGCCGGCGAGGCCGAGGCGCTGGAGAACCTCGCGGCGCTCTCCCTCGCTTCCGGTGATCACGAGGCCGCTCTGTCGCTCGCTTCCCGGGCCCTGGCACTGGTCGCCGACGGCGGGGACCAGCAGGTGGCGACGTCGGTGCGGGTCACGCTCGGCGAGGTCCGGCGCGCCAGGTCCGACTTCCGCGGCGCGGCGGAGTTGTTCGAGCAGGCGCTCACGACGGCCCGGCGGATCGGCTACGCGTCCGGCGAGGTCCGGGCGTTGCTCGGGCTGGCCGTGGTGTGGCGGGACCTCGACCGCCCCGCCGACGCCCGTTCCGCCGCCGAGCGGGCCGTGCGGCGCAGCACCGAACTGGGGCTGCGCGCGTTGGAGAACCGAGCCCGCGAGCTCAACTGATATATCGGCTAACTGATATATCGGATATCAGCCAGCCGATGTTCAGCTAGCCGATCAGGCCTTCGAGACGGTGCGCGAGCTGGTCCCACCGCCAGTTCTCGCTCACCCACTCCCGCCCGGCGCGCCCCATCTTGGCCGCCGTCTCGGGATCGGCGAGCAGCGCGGCGATCTTCGCGGCGACGTCGGCGACGTCCCGGCCGTCGACGATGTTGCCGGTGTTGCCGTTGAGCACGGTCTCCGGTGCGCCGCCGGACCGTCCGGCCACCACGGGCAGCCCGGTCGCCGAGGCCTCCAGGTAGACGATGCCGAGGCCTTCGACGTCGAGACCGCGGCCACGCGTGCGGCACGGCATCGCGAAGACGTCGCCGGCGTTGTAGTGCGCGGGTAGTTCCTCCCACGGCACCGAGCCGGTCAGCACGACGTCCTTGTTGCCGGCGGCCAGCTTTTCGAGCGTGCCCCGGTACGGTCCGCCGCCGACGATCAGCAGCGCGGCGTCCGGTACCGCGCGCTGGATCAACGGCAGCGCGCGGATGAGCATGTCCTGTCCCTTGCGCGGCACCAGGCGTGACACGCACACGATCACCGGACGGTCACCCAGCCCGTATCGCTGCCGCATTTCGGCCCGTGCGGCGGGATCCGGGCGGTACAGCTCGGTGTCCACACCGGACGGAAGGTGTTCGAGCGCCGCCATCGGACCGAACGCCGCGGCGAACCGCGAACGGGTGTACTTGCTGACGTACGTCACGACGTCCACACCGGACCCGATGGCCCGCAACGCCTGCCGTGCCACCGGCAGCATCGACCAGCCGACCTCGTGGCCGTGCGTGCACGCCACCGCGCGGCTCAGCCCGAGCCTGGGAGCCAGCAGCGCGAGCGGAGCCGCCGCGCCGAACCACGCGGCGTCGCACGACTCGGCGCGGGCGATGTCGCGGGCGCGGTTCAGCACGTCCGGCGTCGGCAGCATCAGCGACGTCGGATGCCGCACCACCGGGAACGGCTGCTGGGCGTCGAACTCCTGCGCGCCCTTCCACTTCGGCGCGTACACGACGAGGGAGTCCGCGGGCAGCCGTGTCGCCAACGCGTGCAGGTAGGACTGGATGCCACCGGGGCGGGGCGGGAAGTCGTTGGTCACCAGCAAGGTACGACGCACGAACCCAACGCTAGCCGATGCTCGTTTTCAGGAACTCGCGCCAGCCCGCCAGGTCGACCGCGCTCGCGTCCACTGCGGACATCGCCGCGTGTTGCAGGAAGAAGTCCACGACACCGCGCTCCCCCAGCCGTGACTCCAGGTAAACCATGATCGAGTACGCCTGCTGGTAGGCCAGATCACGCCCTGGGCCGCCGAAGTCCGCCGGCAGTGCCGACACGTCCGAGGTGAGCTTCGGCGCGGCCTGGCGCAGTGAGAGCCCCAGCCCGTGGAACGCCACCCAGTCCGCGAAACCCTCCACCAGCCACAGCGGGGCCGAGTCCGACGTCAGGTCACGCGTCGCGACGTGCGTGATCTCGTGCCGCAACAGCACCCGCAGCTCCATGTCCGACAGCGACGCCGCACGCACCCGGTTGATGACCACGCGCTGCCCGGAACCGTCGCGAATCGCGATCCCGGCCATGTCCGCGAAGGCCGGTCCGACGAGCGACACCAGTTCGGAATCGGAGGCCGGCACGACGACGTCGACCCGCTTCACCCAGCTGATATCCAATATATCGGCGACCCCGCGCACCGATTCGTCCAGCAACCCCGACACCCGCCGCGCCAGCTCGGAGTCGCACGAACTACTCGCCACACTGCCGGTCGCAACCTTCTGAACAGCCTCTTTGCAATGGACCGTTTCAGTCGGCTGCAACTCAACGGGCCGCATTGCAATGCTGAGGCCCAGCAGGAACGTCATGGCGACGGTGACCGCCATCAACGTCCGCAGGTGCTTCACCGGCGCAACGCTAGCCCTCGATGCGCCGAATGGTCGCGATGGGCCCGATGGCGTCGATCGGTGCGATCTTCACGGGCTGACCTTCAGTAGAGGCGTGCACGGCCCTCGCGTTGTCGACCGCCATGGCGACGTGCGAGCGGCTCGAGTAGTAGACGATCAGGTCGCCCGCACGGATCTCGGGCCGCGTCACGACGCGTCCGACGCCGGCCTGTCCACCGGACGTGCGCGGGATCGAGAACCCGGCCGCCGCGTAGGCCTTCATCGTCAGCCCGGCGCAGTCCCACTCGTTCGGTCCGGTGGCGCCGTAGCGGTAGGCATCGCCGCGGTGCGCCAGGGCGAACGCCAGCGCGAGGCCGGCGGTCCCGGCCGGCACGCTGATCGCCGACCGGTCACCCGGATCGCGCAGCTGGGCGGTGACCGGGGCGGGCAGCCGGGTGAGGGCCGTCCGCACCTCGTCGATCTGGGCCTGCAACGCCTGTTTACGACCGTCCAGGTCGCTCTTGAGCTTCTCGGCGGCCGCGGTGGCCTCGGCGGCACGGGTGCGCGCCTCCTCTGCCACCTGATGCGCCTGCCGGGCCTTCTCCACCGCGCCGGAGAGCCTCGCCAGCGACTCCGCCTTGTCCGCGGCGAGCATCCGCATCATCTCGAGGCGGTTCAGGAAGTCCTGCTGCGAGTCCGCGACGAGCAGCGCCGACAGCTGGTTGAACCGCGCGCCCTCGAACGACGCCTGGGCGATCAGGTCGACCTGGCTCTGGAAGTCGCCCTCGTCGGCCTTGGCCTGCCGCTCGATCTGCTGCGCCGCCGCGACGGTCCCGGTCGCGCGGTCGAGTTCGGCCCGGCGCTGGACGAGATCCTCCTGCGCGCGCAGGACTTCCTCGTTGAGCTTGGTCGCCTGCGCCGTCAGCTCGGCGTACTGGCGCGCGGGATCGGCAGGCTGTGCCAACGACACGGCCGGCAGGGTCGCGAGCAGCACTACAACCAGAAAACCACGGGTGAGTTTGAGCGACATAGAGGTCGCCGATCCCCTTCGCGAGAACAACACCGTCAAGATCGACGGGCGTCAGGCTACCGGGTGATCAAACGCGCCCGAGACGGGCCAGCAACACCGCGGACGGCACGGGGTGCGCGCCACGCCGGCGCACCGAATCCGCGACCGCTCGATCCGAGGTCACCACCACCACGGGCCGGCCCTCGGGCTCCGCGGTGACCAGCGCGCGGATCACGTCGTCCGCCAGCACACCGGGGTCGCTGAAGAGCACGCGGACGCCACGGGGCGCCGCCGCGGGCACGGCCACCACGCCGGCGCCGTCGAACACCAGCGTCACCTCCGCGCCGGTGCGCGCCGCCAGCACGGCCAGCTGGTGCACGAGCCGATCGCGTTGGTCAGACAGCGACAGCTCCGGATAGCCGGTCTTCGTGACGTTGTAGCCGTCCACCACCAGGTGCACCGCCGGCAACGCCAGCAGCCGGTCGAGCGCCGCCGGGTCCTCCACGCGTCCGACGGCCCCCTGCGACGCGCTGGCGCCCCGCACGAGGTCGGCGGGGCGTGGGCCACTGCCGCCCAGAGCGAGCTCACGGCGCAGGCCCGTCACGGCGCCGTCGAGGGTGTCCACGAGCAACGCGAGGCGCACCTCGTCCGCCTGCCGGGCTTCCCGCGCGGACTGCCGCGCGACCTCGGCGTCCGCGATCGCCCGTTGCGCCTTGCCCCGCTCGGCCTCGGCCCGTTCGCGCTCCCGGTCACGTTCGGCGGTGAGGCGTTTGACCTCGTCCGCGGTGCGTACCTGGATCCGTTCGACCTCGGCGGCGGCGGCCTCGGCGGCGTCCTTGGCCTCGCGCAGCTTCACGCCCTGCTCGCGCAACCGTTTGCGCAGGCGCTCCAGCTCGATCTCGGCGTCCGCGCGGATGCGTTCGGCGGCGCCGTCGAGCTGGCTGCGTTCGGTCCTGAGCCGCTCCAGTTCGCCTTCGAGCCGTTCGGACCGGAGCACCGCGGCGTCGCGCTCGGCTCGCAGCGTCGCGTCGCCCACGCGTCGCGACACCAGTTCCACGTAGTGCAGCGCGACGTCATCACCGGTCAGCACGGCCGCCGCGGCGGCGGTCACCGGGTCTGGCGACGTCACCTCCAGCGTCGACGGCCTGTTCTTGCGCAGCCACTCCACGACGGCGGTGCGGAAGTTCGCCGAGTCCCGCAGACCGGCCACGACCTGCGCACCACCGAGCCGTGCGCGTTTGGTGGGTGCGAACTTCGCGACCGGCCGCAGGTGCTGCGGCACGTCGACCTTCGCCATCTCGCCCAGCGCGTCGGCGCCCAGCTCCGCCAGCCTCACCCGCAACGGCTCCGGCAGGGCCGACCAGTCCACAGTAGACTCGCCTACCTCCTCGGCAGGCTGGTCGAACTCGGGCTCCGGCATCGGGTCTGGCACCCCAACAGGCTAGAGCCCCCGCGCTTGAGCAGCGCACGGACGTGTCCGCCCTTCGGAACAACGATCTGGAAAAGATCACCCGACCGGCACCCTGAGCGAACAACCGCAGGTCACAGGGGTCCGGAAGATCGCAGCCGAAAATTGTCAGACCCCGTCGCTAACGTCAGCCGCGTGACCGGTCAACTGTCCTTCGACGAGCTCGGGACGCCCCTGCGCGACACGACGTTCGTCGTCTTCGACCTGGAGACGACGGGCGGGAGTGCCGAGGAGGACGCGATCACCGAGATCGGCGCGGTGAAGGTGCGCGCGGGCGAGGTGCTCGGCGAGTTCGCCACGCTCGTCGACCCCGAGCGCGGCATCCCTCCCATGGTGGCGCAGCTGACCGGCATCACGCAGCTGATGGTCACAGGCGCGCCCCGCCTGCACACGGTGCTGCCCGCGTTCCTGGAGTTCGCGGCGGGAGCGGTGCTGGTGGCGCACAACTCCGGCTTCGACATCAGCTTCCTCAAGGCGGCCTGCGAGCGGCAGGGCTACCGGTGGCCGAAGCCGTCGGTGGTGTGCACGGTGAAGCTCGCTCGCCGCGTGCTGAGCCGCGACGAGGCGCCGTCGTGCCGGCTCTCCGCCCTGTCCGACCTCTTCCACACCTCGACCAAGCCCACGCACCGGGCCCTGGCCGACGCGCGGGCGACGGTCGAGGTGCTGCACGCGCTGCTGGAGCGCGTCGGCAACGTCGGCGTGCACTCCCTGGAAGAGCTGCTGGCGTACCTGCCGGAGGTGACGCCGGAACAACGCCGCAAGCGCTCCCTGGCGGCCCACCTCCCGTCCACACCGGGCGTCTACCTCTTCCGGGGCCCGAAGGAGGAGGTGCTCTACGTGGGCACCGCGTCCGACCTGCGCCGCCGGGTGCGGCAGTACTTCACCGCCAGCGAAGGCCGGCGCAGGCTGCGCGAGATGGTCGCGCTCGCCGTCCGCGTCGACGCCGTGGAATGCGCCCACCCGCTGGAAGCCGAAGTGCGCGAGCTGCGGCTGCTCCGCGCGCACCGTCCCGCGTACAACCGGCGCTCGAAGAACCCGCACCACGCGTGGTGGCTGGTGCTGACCGACGAGCCGTTCCCCCGCCTCTCGATGGTCAGGACCGCGCGCGACGGCGCGCTGGGTCCGTTCCGCACCCGCCAGGCGGCCGAGTCGGTGGCGGACGCGCTGCTGGACGCCGTGCCGCTGCGTTCCTGCACCATCAGGATCCCGGCGACGAACCAGCGCGCGTCCCCGTGCGCCCTGGCCGAACTGGGCCGCTGCCAGGCGCCCTGTGCCGGCCACCAGACGGTCGACGAGTACTCCCCCGCCGTGGTCGCCGTGCAGGACCTGGTGGTGGGCCGAAGCGCCGACCCGTTACGCACCCTCATCAGCCAGATCAGCGGCATGGCGTCCGCCGAACGCTTCGAGGAAGCCGCCCGCCGCCGCGACCGCCTGGCGGGCCTGGTCCGCTCGCTCGATCGCGCCCAGCGTCTGGCCGCGCTGGCCTCCCTCCCCCAACTCGTGGCGGCCCGGCCGGACCGCGACGGAGGCTGGGAGTTCTCCGTGGTGCGCTACGGCCGGCTGGCCTCGGCCGGGGTCGCCCGCCGCGGCACCCGCCCGATGCCGGTGGTCGACGCCCTGGTCGCCTCCGCCGAGACGGTCGTGCCGACGCCGGGTCCGCTGCGAGGCGCGCCGCCCGAGGAGACCGGGGTGGTGCTGCGCTGGCTCGACCAGCCGGGCACCCGCCTGGTGTACGCGGACGAGCCGTGGTCCTCCCCCGCCGGCGCCGCGGCGGCGTGGGTGCCGTGGGCGGAACAGGCAGCGGGCGCCCGCCCCCTGCACGACCGGTGGAAGTGAGGAGGCGGGCCGCCAGGCCGCCCCGCGGGGTGTCGTCGGTGCCTTCCCGCGACACGTCCTGGGCGGGCGGTAGGGCAGACTACGAGTGCTTTTAGACACCCGTGCTGAGACCCCGAGGAGGACGCCGTGGTCACCGCCATCGTGCTGATCCAGGCCGCCGCCGAACGCATTCCCGAGGCGGCGCAGGAGATCGCCGACATCGACGGAGTCACGGAGGTGTACTCCTGCGCAGGTGACGTGGACCTGATCGCGCTGGTGCGGGTCAGCAAGCACGAGGACCTCGCCGCGCTGGTGCCCGGCAAGATCAGCAAGGTCGCGGGCGTGCTGAACACCGACACGCACATCGCGTTCCGCAGCTACTCGAAGCGCGACGACGAGGCGGCGTTCGCCATCGGCCTCGACGACGCCCAGTAGCCACCGGCACAACGAAAAGCCCCCGTGCTGTGCACGGGGGCTTTTCGCGGTTTCAGCGGAAGGATCAGGCCTTCGGGTCGGCCGGCTTGCCCGCGAGCTCGCCCGCCTTGTCCTCGGCGCTGATCTCCTCGGAGACGTGCTTCTTCTTGCGCGCGTTCTCCAGCGCCACGGTCTCCTCGACCGGGTCCGGCGACCACGTGCTGCCGGCGACCGGGTGACCGGCCGAGCCGAGCTTGTTCATCTTCTTCGGCACCGACGCGCCCTGGTAGGCCAGGGGCAGCGGGTGGCCGTGGTCGTCCACCGGGCCGAGCGGCTGGTGGATCTCGATGAACTCGCCGTGCGGCAGACGCTTGATGATGCCGGTCTCGACGCCGTGCTCCAGCACCTCGCGGTCGCCGCGCTGCAGGCCGATGCAGATGCGGTAGGCCACGAAGTACGCGATCGGAGGCAGGATCAGCATGCCGATCCGGCCCATCCACGTCGTCAGGTTCAGCGAGATGTCGAACTGGTACGCGAAGATGTCGTTGCCGCCCATGAGCAGCAGGACCATGAAGTACGTGATCGCCATCCAGCCGAGCGCGGTGCGGACGGGCACGTCACGCGGGCGCTGCAGCAGGTTGTGGTGCGCGTAGTCCTTGGTCATCTTGCGCTCGATCCACGGGTAGACCGCCGCGATGCCGGTCAGCAGCGGCAGACCGAGGATGAACGGCAGGAACGGCGCCGGGATCGTGTAGTTGCCCAGGTAGAACTCCCACGCGGGCCAGATGCGGACCAGGCCGTCGGTCCAGCCCATGTACCAGTCGGGCTGCGAGCCGGCGGAGATCTGCGCGGGGTTGTACGGGCCGAAGTTCCAGATCGGGTTGATCTGGAAGACGCCACCCATGATCGCGATGACACCGACGACGATGGCGAAGAAGCCACCGCCCTTGGCCGCGAACACCGGCATGATGCGGACGCCGACGACGTTGGTCTCCTTGCGGCCCACGCCCGGGAACTGCGTGTGCTTCTGGTACCAGACCAGCGCGAGGTGCGCCGCGATCAGGCCGAGGATGATCGCCGGGATCAGCAGGATGTGCGCGGTGTAGAGCATCGGGATGATGTCGGTGCCGGGGAACTCGCCGCCGAACATCAGCCAGTTCAGCCACGTGCCGATGACCGGGAACGAGATCAGCAGCGCCGCCATCACGCGCAGGCCGGTGCCCGAGAGCAGGTCGTCCGGCAGCGAGTAGCCGAGGAAGCCCTCGATCGCGCCGAGCATGAACAGCACGATGCCGATGACCCAGTTGATCTCACGCGGCTTGCGGAACGCGCCGGTGAAGAAGATCCGGAACATGTGCACGACGATCGCGGCCATGAACAGCAGCGCCGCCCAGTGGTGCACCTGACGGACGAACAAGCCACCGCGCGTCTCGAACGAGATGTCGAGCGTCGAGGCGAACGCGCGCGACATCTCGATGCCGCGCAGGTTCTCGAACGCGCCGTTGTAGGTGACCTCGGTCATCGACGGGTCGAAGAACAGGGCGAGGTACGTGCCCGACAGCAACAACACGATGAAGCTGTAGAGCGCGATCTCACCGAGCAGGAACGACCAGTGCGTCGGGAAGACCTTGTTCAGCTGTTTACGCAGGCCAGAGGCCGCATGGTAGCGCTCGTCGGCAGCGTTGGCCGCCGCTCCAGCGACGCGCGCGGCCGCGTTGGCCGGCTTCGTCGGCGTAGTGATGGCACTCATGACTTCCGCTCCCAGAACGCCGGACCCACAGCCTCGATGAAGTCGCTGCGGGCAACCAAGTATCCGTCTTCGTCCACCGTGATCGGAAGCTGGGGCAGAGGACGGGTTGCCGGACCGAACCGCGGCTTGGCGTACTCGAACACGTCGAACTGCGACTGGTGGCACGGGCAGAGCAGCAGACCGGTCTGCTG
>NZ_MUYM01000082.1:509-2877 GCF_002150765.1 Lentzea kentuckyensis | reverse complement strand
TCGCGGGTACCAGGTTTCCCGGCAAGGTCATGTCGTCGGGCATCCTCCGAGCGTACGACCGCGCTTACCCGAGGATGGTGTGATGGCGACGAAGGTCTCCGGCTGTCTGGTCCAGATCCTGCTGTTCCTGCTCGGAGCGGTGCTGGGCACCGGTCTCACGGCGGTGGCGGCCGTCGTGATGTTCGTGCCCGACCGCACGACCGTGATCAGCGTTGATCCGACATCGAACGCACCGGGCGTGTACGTGAAGAAGGTCGAACGGCTGGTGGGCGGCACCTACTACGAGATCTGGCTCGGCCCATCGCCGGACCGCGGCCACGTGGTGACGGTGCCCAACGGCTGGGAACACGACCCGGACCGTGAGGCGACCAGCGACGGCGTGCGCCTGAAGTTCGACAACGGAGGCGAGATCTTCGTGCCCAAGGCGAGTTACTCCTGAGGCAGGATGTGCGAGTGGACGAACAGCTGCGCGTAGGACTTGTCGGTGCGGGCCCGTGGGCTCAGATGATTCACGGCCCCGGCATCGCGAACCACCCCGGCACGACGCTGACCGGCGTGTGGGCCCGTCGTGCCGAGGCGGCCAGGGAACTGGCCGACGCCCACGGTGCGGAGCCGTTCGAGGACTACGCCGCCATGTTGTCCACTGTGGACGCAGTGGCGTTCTGCGTGCCGCCGGCCGTGCAGGGCCCGATGGCGATCGAGGCCGCCAGGGCAGGCAAGCACGTGATCCTGGAGAAGCCGATCGCCGAGTCGGTGGAGGTGGCCGAAAACCTCGCCACGGCCGTCGCCGACGCGGGCGNNCGACGGCCGCTGGCTGACCGGAGCCCTGCTGGACGGCCCGTTCTCGAACTCCCCGTGGCGGCACGAGAAGGGCGCGCTGGACGACATCGGCCCGCACGCGTTCGACCTGCTGGACGCGGCCCTGGGCGAGATCACCGACGTGATCGCGGCGAACGTGTCCGAGACCGGCCTGTGGCAACTGATCCTGCAGCACGCGGGCGGCGCCACGAGCACCCTGTCGATGACTCTCTCGTTGCCGCTGCAGCCACCTTTCTCAGACTTCACCGTGTTCGGCCCCAACGGCCACCGCACGCTCAACAGCCGTGACACGTCCGCCCAGGACTGCTTCACGAACCTGCTCGACGACTTCGTGGCCATGGTGCACAGCGGCACCACCACTCATGAGTGCGACGTGAGGCGCGGCCTGCACCTGCAGCGCGTCATCGATCTGGCCCGACGCAAGGCGGGCGCCTGACGACGGCGCCGAAAATTGTCAGGGGTCCCCGCTAGCTTCACGGCCATGGACCTCACCGCCACGACAGCCGAGTTGGCCGGCGCCGCCGCCGAGGTGGCGCGGCTGTTGCCCACCCGCGTGCTCGACCCGGTGCTGGCCGGGCTGCGCCTCCGCGCCGGCACCGACGTGGAGATCGCGGGCAGCGACCAGGAGCACGGCGTGCGCCTCACGGCGTATGCGACGGTCCACACCGAGGGCGAGGTGCNNCGACGAGCCGCAGGTCCGGCTCAAGGTCGAAGGCCAGCGCCTCGCCATCCGCACGCCCACGTCGAGGTTCGCGCTCCCGCTCCTCGACCTGAACAACCACCCCGGCATCCCGGAACTGCCGCCGCGGCAGGGCTTCATCGACGCCGATCGGCTTCGAGTGATCGCGGCGGTGGCAGGCGCGGCGTCGAAGGACGACGCGTTGCCGATCTTCACCGGCATCCGGATCCAGTCGGACTCCCACAAGCTGCACGTGCTGGCGACAGATCGCTACCGCATGGCGTACGCCACGCTGCCGTGGGAACAAGAAGGTCAACTCGACCTGTTGGTCCCAGGTAAGCCACTCGTGGAAGCGGCCAGGCAGGCCGAGGGCAAGGTCGCCCTGCACGCCAACGCGGACCGCATCGGCCTCGCCTGGCACCACAACTCGATCTCCACCGCACTCCTGGCCGCTCCGTTCCCGGACGACCGAGCGCGCCGACTCCTGGAGGCAGTCATCGACAGCACGGTGCTCGTGGACGCGGACGCGTTGGCCCGCGCCGTCCGCCGAGCCACGCCCTACGGCGGCCCGCACCAGGCCGTGACGCTCCAGGTCGAGGACTCGGAGCTGCGCGTCAAGGGCAGCGACCCGCAGCAGGGCGAGTCCGAGGAGTTCGTCAAGGCCACCGTCGAGGGCGACCACCTGACCAAGACGTTCCAGGCCCGCTACCTCGCGGACGCGCTGAAGGCGTTCGCGGGCCGCCGGATCGAGCTGAAGATCCAGGACGGCCTGCGGTCCACGGTGCTCACCTCGACGCCGGGCGAGGACGGCGTGGAGCTGACCTACCTGGTCGTGCCGATGCGCTCGGTCGCCTAGTAGTGCTTTGTCGG
>NZ_MUYM01000082.1:0-503 GCF_002150765.1 Lentzea kentuckyensis | reverse complement strand
AACTGCGCTGGTAGTGGCCATGGGCCGCGTTCCGTCAGCGGGCGGCGAGCTCCATTTCGGAGCGGGCCGGCAGCGGCTCGGGCGTCGGGACGCCGCGGCGGACCGTGCCGCGCAGCAGCCACACCGCCAGCGCGATCAGCAGGCCGGCCACGCCCGAGGCGATGAACGCCGGCCGCGTGCCGAAGTGCTCGATCAGCTGACCGGACAGGCCCTGGCCGATGGCGAGGCCGACGGTCACCGAGGTGATCACCCAGCCGAACGCCTCCGCGGCCATGCCGGACGGCGTGACCTGCTCGATCGCCGCGGAGTGCGCGGTCGACTGCGGGGTGATCAGGGTGCCGACCAGGAACAGCGCCAGGCCGAGGCCCAGCAGCGAGGCCGGGATCGCCAGCAGGAACGCCAGCAGCGCGAAGCCGCCCAGCAGCACCGGCAGGCGCAGGTGCATCGGGCGCGGCCACGGGCGCATGCCGTAGAGCACGCCGAAGATCACCGAGCTGATCGAC
>NZ_MUYM01000081.1 GCF_002150765.1 Lentzea kentuckyensis | reverse complement strand
ATGAAGCATGACCTGCGTGCGGTGGTGGACGCGATCGGCTATCTGACCCGCTAGGCATCGAGTGGCGGGCGTTGCCGGTCGACTTCCCGCCCTGGGAAGCGGTGTGTGCGTTCTTCGAACGGTGGAGCGAACGGGGCCTGCCGCAGCGTCTGGTCGACCGGTTGCGGGGACGCATCCGGATCGCGTGTGGCCGGGCCGAGTTGCCTACCGCAGCGGTCATCGACGCCCAGACCGTGCGCGGTACCGACACCGTGGCAGCCGACGGCGCCGGCTATGACGCGGGGAAGAAGACCAAGGGCCGTAGAGAAACATTGCCACTGACTGCCTCGGACTCCTGTTAATGGTGACCGTCACCTCCGGCGGCATGCAAGACCGCGACAGCGCCCACCGGCTGCTGGCACTGCTGCGCGAACACTTCTCCACCATCACCCTGGTCTGGGCCGACGGCGGCTACGCCGGACGCCTCCTCACGTGGGCCAAAGCCGTGCTGTGCCTGACACTCACCGTTGTCAAACGCACCGACGACATCAAGGGCTTCGTGGTACTGCCCCGCAGATGGGTCGTCGAGAGGACGTTCGGCTGGCTGACCCGCCATCGACGCCTCGTCCGGGACTACGAACGCCTACCAGAACACCACGAAGCCATGGTGTGGTGGGCCACCGTCACGATCACGACCCGCCGCCTAACCCGAGAACTCTCCGGCGACCCACCACCAGCACGCTGGGGCCAGCCCAGACAACCCAGCCCAAACACGGCATGACCATCTACCAACAGGCTCTAAGCGGCGTGAACATTCCGTATGGGGCACGGCGTAACCCGGAGCTTCGGCGCGGCGCGATACGTCGGCAGGCCGCCGAGGCCTGTGAGGTGCCAGAACTCTCGTCTGGGGGCGCGGCGAGATGGAAAGCCTGCAGCGCCGTGCCTTCGCGCCCGGCGAGGATCGCAACGGCAACACCAACCCGGACAACTTCCGGCACTGGCTACAGCATCCGTGCGTCCGCGTTCGGCGAGGATCGCAACCACAGCGCGCGCTGTGGTTGGTTTCCGGCCTTGGTGTCAACGGCGTGCGAATTTTGGATCTGGCCCACTTTTGGTGATCGGGCGGTCCTTAACCGTTTGATCCCGAGCGTCGCGGAAATGCCGCAGGCCTGGCGGCATCGTTGATGGCTGCTTGTCGGCATCTGAAGACGCCACTCGCGGCATGAGCGGATATTCGCTCATGCTGCTGGTCGTGTGCCTTTAGGGTGGTGCCGGTATGGCGGCGGCCCGAGATCTCCCGGACGTTGTGGTCGCTCGCCGCCGAACGGAGGTTGTTGTGCACAAGCTGGTGGTCCTGTATCCCGAGCCTGCCGATCCCGACCACTTCCGCGACTACTACGTGAGCAACCACCTCCCGCTGGTCACGCGCATGCCCGGCGTGCTCGCGTGGCGCTACAGCTTCGAGGTGGCAGCGACGCAGGGACAGACGCCGTACTTCGCGGTCTTCGAGGCCGAGTTCGTTGACGCTGCGGCGATGACCGCTGCGAGGGCGTCTCCGCAGGGCCAGGCGGTGGCTGCCGATGTCGCCAACTACGCCACCGGTGGTGCGGTCGTCATCCACTATCCGGTGCAGAGCGGCACCGGCTGAGCCAAGCCTCGATGCACCGCCCTATCCGCGGTGAGCCATGTTCGCCACATCCTCGCAGAATCGGTCCCCGCACTCTCCTCGGCATGAGCATGTGTTGCGGCGTGGTCTCTTCACCGTGTGGGCGGATTGAAACCGTGCGGCCAAATCGGTGGCGATGGTGTCTACGGACAAACGAATTCGCACCGCGACTGGCGTTCGAAACCCTTCTCCGGGCAGGTTCACCGCTGCGGGGACGTTGTCGCTGTGCGGTCCGTCCCCGCAGGCGTCAGCGAGCTCAGCTCGCGTACGGAGCCTTGGCGGCCTTGGCCGCGGTCAGGAACGCGCCCTTGTTCTTGGGCCAGAACAGGCTGTCCACACACGAGTACTGCGGGAAGAACCCGCCGCAGCTGCCGCTGCCGGAACCGATCTCGAACGTGTAGCTCGCGATGCCCAGGTTGCCGTAGGTGAAGTCATCGGTGGTGCCGGTGGTGTCGCCTTCCGCCACGACCGTGTATCCGTTGAAGGCCGCCATCTTTCGTCCGAGCGCGGCCAGTTGCTGTGCGTTCGGGTTGGAGTCCCAGGTCCAGCCCCACGGAGGCATGATCAGGTTGCCGTAGCTGTGCACGGTGATCATCACGCCCTTGGTCGTCACTGGTGCCGGGTCGGTGTCACCAGGACCACGCTGGTCGGGGAACAACTGCTTGAACCACGCCTCGATCGCCTTGGTCTCCGGCTCCGAACCGGATGCCGTTCCCTGGTAGGTCTCGCCGCATCGACTGGTGCCGGCGCCGCCCCACTTGAACGTGGAGTTGCGGTTCAGGTCCACGCCCGCGTTCGGCGCGGAGCACGAGGCGCTGGTGTTGTTGGCGTTCTTGCGTTGCATCAACGGCGAGTTGCCGCCGGACGCGACGATGTCCACGCCATCGGGATTGACGATGGGCACCACCCACAGCTCGGTCGTGTCCAGAATGGACGTTACCTCCGCGTCCGTGCCGTATCCCTTGGTGACGTGGTCGATCCAGCGCCACGCCAGCTCGCCGGTGGCCAGCTCCCGAGCGTGGATCTGCGCCATCATGGCGAACCTGGGTTTGGTGGAGTTCGGCTTCAGCGAGCAGTCACCGGTCTGCTTCTTGGTGATGCAGATGGCTTTGATTTCGTGACCACCTTGGCCGCGTGACTTGCGCCAGCTGTCGCCGATGTCGAATACCTGAGTCAGTGCGGGAAACGCCGCTGCCACGTCGGTCAGATGCTTCTCGTGCTCGGCCGCCGTGTGGTATCCGCCGTAGAAGGTCAGGGCACTGGCCGTCGCCGCCGGTCCGGCCGGTACCGGCTTGTAGACCGTGTCGAACTTCTGCGGCCGGTAGCCGAGTACGTGCAGCCGGTCAGCCACGCGCTGGTCGCCGACCACTTGCAGGGTGCCGTCGACGCCATGCTCGACGTCGAATCCGGCCGCCTGGAGCGTGAGTTCGTCAGCTCCCTGAACCTGCCAGTAGAACGGTCGTTCGTCCGGTTGCGCGGCAGCCGACTCGTTCGTCCCGAACAGGACCAACGCCACCACGGCAAGACATACCCGTGCTTTCATCGATACCTCCAGGGCAGCCAGCGGCCGGGACAGGGGGACGGTGGCCGCCGCGCCGAGCGCGAGTATGGGGCTACGCGAGAGTGCGAAAACACCTACGAACGGTGGTCAACTGATTTCGGAACGTAACGATTCGCGTTGAATCCGCAGAAGCAGGCAGACTCAGAAGTCGACTTGCTTTTCAGTACGCCGCCAGGGACACGCTTACCGCGCAGTTCAACGGCGCCGTGGATCGGGCAGGGACGCGCCGGCACCGCTGCCTCGCGCGCCGTCGACACGGGTTACCTCGGCAGGTAGCAGAACAGCTGGGCTTGCCTCAGGTCCACCGCGGCTAGTCTCACCCAGACCGTCTCGGTGGAGTCATCCGCGAGTACCACCATCCCGCTTAACCTGCGTGGATGCAGGTTTTCGGCACGCACAACGCTCGCGAGCATGCGATCGAACGTGGGAGCTCCCGCCACGACGCCGGGGCCAGCTGACGACGAGGCAGGGCGTGTGGAGGCCGCGGTCAGCGAGGCGTTGCTGCTCGCGGCCCGAGGCTTCTCACGCTGACCCGGCTCGTCGCTCCCGGCTACTCGTCCTGGTCGTCCTCAGCTCTCTTGTCCCAGTACCTGCCCTGTGCCAGCAGGGATCCGGCGTGGTCGCGGAGGACCTGAGCGGTGTACGGCCAGCTGCTCTCGACTTGGTCCGCCCAGGCCGCGTACTGCGCCGCTTCTTCCCGCTCCCGCCGTCCGCCTTCGTACAGGCTCCTGGTCGAGAAGCCGTTGTTGTTGGCGAGTCCTATGCCGAACCCATCGCGCAGGTCATAGGCGTCCTCCAGCTCGAGAATGTCCCGGACGGCTTCGGCTGGCCAGGCCCCGTCCTCTCCTTTCGGCCCTGCGGAGATCAACGATCCGATGGACCTGTCGCCGCTGCTCAGAAGATCGGCTTCAGCGAGTGCCTCGCGAGCCTGCCGGACCCAACCGAGCAGACGTTCACCGTCGATCAGGTCTCCGGTCTGCCCCGGGACACAACGCAGTCCTTCACCGGTCATGAAGAATGCCATCGCCCTGGGGTTGAGCTTCCCGGTCGGCAGATAACGGAACTGATGCAGCTCGACGAACGCGCGAGGGTCAGCGGCGATCAGCTCGAGCAGCGCACTCGGTCGCCGGTCGTGGAACAGCCCGGAAAAGGAGATCTCCCACTTCGCGACTGCGGGCAGATCATGTCCGCCGACGTGGAGGTAGGTGAGGAGCTTGCCCACCTCGTAGTCAATTCGGGAGTTGACCCGACGCGGGAGCTTCAACAGGCTGTCGAAGGCGGCCTCGATGAGATCAGTCGAAGGCCGCCAGGCCCCGCTGTTTTCGTGCAACGCCAACGCCAACGCGTCGATGACCGCTTCCGGTCGGTCACGGCCGAGGATCTCAGCTAGGTACTCCTCGGCCCTCTCCTCGGGGAACGGGAATGCGGGAGTCGACAACCAGAACCGGTCGCGCGTTTCCGCGCCTTCGGCGGCGATCTGCTCCATCGCCGACTCCACCGGAAGCGCGAGCAGGAAGGCGGTCCTGGCTGCCGGATCCGCCGGCACCGCAGCAGCCGCCTCAGCGACCCAGTCGTGCCCGCCGTCTCGCGCCCTGCAGCGGATCCACCCGCTTGTGAACGGGTCTCCGAGGACGGCGAACACCTCGTCCCGCACCGCGTCTCCCTCGACTTGTGCGAGCGTCCAGCCGACCAGATCTCCTCGCTGGCTTACCGCCGCGAGGCGCGCGAGGCCATCGATGCCGTGCCGCGCCAGCTCCTCGGTGACGACCTCACGTCGCAGCTCTTCGACCGCGGTGCGGTGGCGCTCGTGGTCTGTCGGGTCGATGCCGGGCAGGTCCGGATGCCAGCCGAACAACCATGCGTGCCTGGTCGAGTCCGCTTCCGATTCGATCCGGTCCAAGAAAGACGACAATCGATCAGTGTGCCCAGGGGAGAGGTGTCGTGGCCCGTCCTCGGTCGCCAGCTCGTGACGTACGAGCTCATTTCCTTCCTTCCACAGCTCGCGTGCCCCGTCGACACCGAGGGCCTCGGTGTCGACCGCTTCGAGAGCGGTGAGGAGCCGATCACGGCAGACCGGCGGAAGCCAGGTGATGCGCGGCAGGAACTCCGCCCAGCGCCGCGGCGCCGCGAGCAGGTCGGCCATCGCAGCGCTGAACACGTCGTCCCGGTAGGCCTCCACCATCTCGGACGACGTCTGCTCGCCGCCGATCCAGTCGATCCGCACCTTCGGCCGAGCCGGGTACATCAGAAAATGGTTCGGCTCGGTCAGGTCCATCAGCAACTGCCATCCCACTGCGGCATGACGCGCCCGCACTTGGTTGATGAGAGCCGGTCGGCGGTCCAGTGGAATGGGGCTCACCGGCCGGTGGGTGAGCGCGTCCACCAGCGACTGGGCCGGCCGGTTGCTCAGCCTCCCTCCGGGATCGACTTCAGCGAGACGTGCCATTAGCAGCACCGCGCGCGTGCTGTGCTCTGGGGACCACGTCAGCGTCTCCAGTGCCCACAGCAGACCTGTGTGCGCGGAGTGCCGGAACAGGGTTCGTTCCCCAGCGTCCTCGAACACCGCTCGCAGCACAGGACTGTCGCCGCGAAGTGCTCTGTCCACAGCTTCGACGAACACCTGCGGACAGGCTTCCGCGAGCAGGGGAAGGACGTCGTTGAGGGAACGCCAGAGCAGACCGGTGCGGTCGTCGTTGGCCTTGCGCAGCAGTTGCACGACAACTCGTGCCGCGTGGTTCTGGGCTTCGTCTCCGGCCACCTTCGCCGTCCCGGCGTCGCCGAGGCGGGCCAGACCGTGGGCGAGACCCTCGCGAAGGTCGCTAGACCAGTTCCGGGCGATGCCCTTGATGCCAGCCGACATCACCTCCGGATCGGGGAGCGAGAGCACCGGGTCGACCTCGCTCAGGACTTCGATGGCCGTGTCGCAGAACCTGCTCATGTCCGTGGCGCTCACCAGAGACATCAGCTGACTCCACCCGTCGTACGGGTCTGCGAGCTGCCATCGTGAGCCACTGCGGTGGACCAGTGGGTCTCCGGAGGCCGCGGAGGACGTCACGAACCGGTCGACCTCGGCGTAGTCGTGCCCGGCAATGCGCGCGATCGCGGCGTGATCGGCCTCGCTGGTCGCGGACCACCTGCTGACCAGAACCAACGGTGCCGCGATCGCAGAGGCGGGCGCCTGCGTCCACGCCGGACGTGGCTCGTTCGGGTGCAGCCTGCGGGTCACCGCGCGAAGGCTGCGCCGGACGAGACCCGCGTATTCGTCTGCCCTGTGTAGAGGCAGGCCTTGGGCCAGGAAGGCGTCACGTGCCTGCTCCCGGGGAACCCGTGGCAGCACAAGGCCCTCGGCGCGGCCCTCGAACCCGTCGCGGGCGATGATCACGTGCCTGGTGTTCTGCGTCTGCCGGACCGGAACGCTGTCGCTCACCACCACGGCGGGGAACGATGGGGGAATCCGCAGGGCGTGCCCCCACCCCGCCTCCGAGGACAGCAACATCGCTCGGTGGTGTGGGTCGTGGCGTTCCAGGACGGCCGCCGCGAACGCCGCCACCTCGTCCACGGTCTGGCCTTGGACTACCAGGTTGCCGGGCGGTCCGGCCAGCCAGGACTGCAGCTGTTCGGACGCGGTCTCCCGTCCGTGTAGCACGAGGTCTGGCGGCATCTCGGGTCCGGCGAACACGGAACGCTCGCGGGTCCACGTCGCCAGATCCTTGATCCCCTCCCGCACACCGATCGCGAGCTCGGGAACCGAGTCGATCAAGCGGTCGACCAGTCCGGGGAGCATGTGCGGGTCGCGGTAAGTCAGCCGGATGTACTGGTGGTTGGCCAGTTCGGCGAGATCCTCGGGCAGCTCGTGTGCTCTGTGCATCCGCCCGCCGTGCCCCAGAACGGGGATCACGGGCTTGCCCGCGGACAGCGCCGTCGCAACCTCCCTGCGGACGACGTCGTCCGGCTCGAACAACCGCGGTCCGAACTCGGTCAGCCACTTGTCGCCGATCACCACGATCATCGCGGAGCAGTTCTCGACCGCGCCCCACATGATCGGTTCGTAGTCGTGCCCGAGGCTGATGGACCTGCTCGAGCGGAACACCCCATTCTTGCCGAAGATCGTGTTGAGCTCGGCGTCCAGCCAGGCCGCCTTGTCCTCACCGTCGCCGACGCGAAAGCTGATGAACAACATGTGGCCAGGGTGCTCCGGTTCTCCGTTGAGCACCACCGGTTTCCCGTCTCCTCTCGCGGTAGTCTCCGGGAGACGCGGCTTTGTCCACAAAGGATGATGACGCCCGCTCTCCACCGATCTGTTCAGAGGGCCTGGCGGGCGATGGCCGAGGAAGCGGCTCTGGGGTTGCCGTGGGTTCGGTGCAGGCGGGCGGCGGTGGCGAGGGCTTCGGCGGAGTGGAGGGTTAGTTGTCGCCGCGTCCGAGCGGGCCTGTGAGGCCGCAGGCCGGGCATGTCGGGTCTTGACGTGACACGACGAGGTCGCGTTCGCGGCTTCTCGGGCGGTGGAGCGAGGTCGCGGTGTCGGTGCTGTCCTCGTGTAGCGCGGTGACCGCGAGCATGAAGTGGTTGACGGCCTCGGCGACCGCCAGTGAGTTGAGAGCGATCACGCTGGGGGCGGGCACCTCGTCGATGTAGCGGGCGAGTCGGCGTTCCTCGGCGTTGTGCATGTCGATGGCCAGGTTGGTCGAGCTGATGAGGCCGTCGCACCACAGGCAGGTCTTGCCTGGGACGAGCAGGCGCGTGACTGCGTGGATCTGGCCGATAGTGCCGTTGGCGCTCACCGGGATCTTGACGCCGGCCTGCGTGGCGGGGATGAGGTGGCGGTGAACGGCCTCGTTGACCCAGTGTCGTGCGGAGTCGGTGTCGGCGGCGAGGAAGATCCAGTCGCAACCGGCGAGTGCTCGCCGCGCTTCCGGGTGCTCGACGCGCTGTGGGATCACGTCGATCGTGATGCCTGGGTTCGCCCGGCGGGCGTTGCGCTCCGCCAACTCGGTCTTGAGCTTTCCGACATCGGACGGTTCGGCGCCGACGAGGCGGGCGAGATTGCTCTTCTCGGTCCTGTCATCCTCGATGAGGACCAGGTGCCCAACACCCAGACGGGCCAGGAACTCGACGATCATGCTGCCGACGCCGCCGAGGCCGACGACGGCGACCCGGAGTCGCCGGAGGGTCTGCTGCCCCTGACCGCCGAAGAGGCGCGCTTGCCGGTCGTGACCGGGGTCCGAGGTCACGACCGGGGCGAGATGCGGACGTAGCCGGACGACGTTGTTGCCCGGGATGACGACCTCGGCCAGGTCGACCCGGTCACCGCTCGGCAGCCAGAGGTCCCCGGCGGCCGCCTGCGGGGTGAGGACGACGGCGCCGACGATCTGGCCGGTGATCTGCTGCAGGGCGGGGTAGCCGCGTTCGTGGCTGGCGAGGTCGACTCGGGAGAAGCCGACGCTGGTGGTTCCGAAGTGGTTATGCACCGCGAGGTAGGCGAGTTTCTCGTCGGCGGCGCGTACCGCAGCGTCGCGGACGAACTCGGGCGACAACGCCCGGTACCCATATGTGCCGGGAACGTAGTCACGGCCGTCCCGCGCGATGAGCAGCTCCCGGCCGAGGAGGCGGGGTCCGCGGGGCCCGTCGGCGAGGCCGGCGAGGATCACCGCGCCGTGCTCGCCGCCGTCGGTGAACAGGTGCTGCGCGAGCTGGGCCCAGAGGTGTGGGGGGAGCGTCAGGCTCCAGCCGTCGGCTGGCGGGTTTACCTGGTGGTGAACCATTCGATGACCCTCTTCGTCTTGAGGACGGCGTTGTCGAAGCCGTTTCGGCGGTTCGACTTGCGCGACAGCTGCAGAGCGGGGCGGTTGCGCCACTCGACGGTCTGGATGCCTTCGCCGTGCGCCCAGTCGTCGGTGCGGACGACCCGGCCGCAGTAGAAGGGGTAGATGTCGCTGTGCGGGCACGCGGCGTCGATCAGGAAGCCGAGCCACGTGGTCCGCGGCGAGTACCTGGCTCCGAAGTCCACGTTGTCGATGACGACGATCGCGCCGCCGGCGCCGTCCGCGGTGACCTCGACCGAGTGGCCGGCGAAGTGTTCGCGGATGGCGGCGACGGCCTCGGTGACCGCCGGGGTCATGGCCGTCACGAGTTGTCGTCGGGCGCGACGGCGATGAACTCCTGCCCCTTGTGGACAGCGATCGTGTCGTCGTCGCCGACGACCTCGTAGCGGTTGCCCCGCTTCACGGAGAGCTGGAAGTCGACTTCGACCGCGGCCCCCTGGTTCTTGGCCGCCTGCTTGATCTCGAGACCGGTCATCCGGTGCTCGGTGAGCGTCACCGCGTGCCTGTTGACGGTGACCTGGATCCTGACCGGGTGCTCGTGAGTTCCGCGGTCTGTGTGCTCGGTGGCGATGGACATCGTGTCCTCCAATTGGTCGTGGTGATGGCCGGGCTGCTCCAAACGAGTGTCCCGACTTGCTCTCAGTGTTCGACATGTCGAACACTGAAGTCGAACGATACCACAAGTGCTCGACTTGTCGAGCAGTGGTAGAAATACGACACGGACCAGTGAGGGGTGTGCATGGCACGGATGACGGTCGACGTGGCTCGATTGCACGCAGCGTTGGACGCCGCGAGAGAGAGCAAGGACATGTCCTGGCGGCAGCTGGCCAAGGAGCTCGGGGTGAGCCCATCGACGATGTCGCGGCTGGCGAACGAGGACGCGAAGCCCGACGTGAACGCGTTCGCCGCGATGGTGACGTGGCTCGGAGTGCCCGCCGAGAAGTTCATGGTGGACGAGGACGACCTGTCCGCCAGGACCGGCGAGGAGCCGCCGCTGCTCGCCGAGCTGGCGCCGCTGCTGCGGGCGCGAAGTGACCTCCAGCAGGAAGACGTGGAGTACCTCGAGGACCTCATCAGCTCCGCTGTGCGGAGGTTCGCCACGGAACGGGCGAGGACGAAGGGCTGACGCATGAACTGCCGCTGGACCCAGGCGAAGATGCGGGAGGTGGCCGACGAGGAGCGGGCTGAACTCGGCCTGACCTTGGACCAGCCGCTAGATCCGTACCGGTTGGCGGAGGCGCACGGGATCCCCGTCTACTCGATGAACGAGCTGCTGGACTGCGAGCGCGCCGTTCGTCACTTCGCCACGACGCGGACGTCCGCCTGGTCTGCTGCCCTGGTGCCGGTCGGGCAGCGACGGCTGATCATCGAGAACACCTCTCACGCGCCTGTCCGGCGGCGGTCCAGCATCGCCCATGAACTCGGCCACTTCTTGCTCGAGCACCCCTTCGACGAGGTCCTGTTGACCGAGAAGGGGTGCCGCCAGTTCAACCAGGACAAGGAAAAGCAGGCGACCTTCGTGTCCGGCGAACTGCTCGTGCCATGGAAGGGTGCCCTTCAGGCCGCCTTCGACGACATGACCAACGCGCAGGTGGCGCAGATGTACGGGGTTAGCGAGCAGTTCGCGCAGATGCGGATGTCCGGAGCGCGCGTGGCTGCCCGCAACATGCGCGCCAAGCGGGGCGTCAGGTAGGTCGGCAACAACCGGTCGGCTGCTGTGCGTCCAAGTCGTCGGCGGACTCGTCAACGTGCAGCGATGACTTTTCGAGCGGCACAGGATCGAAAGTGACGCTTCAGCTGCGGCTGGCCTTCATCGTGACGCGATCGCGATCCACGACGTGTGCGTTTTGATCGGACCGGCAGGGGAGGCCGGAAGTGGCTCGCTGAACTGGACGACCGCTAGCGGATGTCGTCCAGCAGGTCCCAGGGCGCGTCACTCCGGCCAGGCGCGTATGCGACCACCAGGCGGTCTCGCACCGTCGCAGTGAACCGGTCGCGCTGCTGCCCTCGTCGATGCAGTGTTTCGGTCAACCGTGCGTTGTTCTCTGGTGGAAGGCTTTCGGGGAGCACACCGAGGAGGAGTGCACCGGGCGTAAGACCAAGCACGTCGGCGGGCACCCAGCCACCTCTAAGCGGACGGCCCGCGAACTCCACATCGCTGTCGGGGGCGGACGCGAAGAGATCCCGCACGACTCGGTCGGCGTTCTCCCGCGCCGACAGGATCAACTGGCCGGGTGGGGTGGGATCAGGAGGTCGAGGAGCAGCGCTGGGCCCTGGAGGGTCCGCTGGGGAACGAATTTGCCTCAGCGCAAGGGATTCGACGGCGTCCGACATCGCCGGAAGTACGGCTTCGGGTGGGAGCGGCTGCCCGAAGTCCTGAGGCAGCCAGGAAGCCTCGCCCGGTCTTGTGTAGACGTCGACGGTGATGCCTTTGGGTGTCAGGTACGCCCAGGTCATGACGATCTCGTGGCCGTTGTGCTGGTGAGACCACGCAAGGAGGCTGTCGAGCTTCTTACAGTGTTCGGGTTGTGGATGAGCCGGCGCACTGCGGGAGCGTCCACGGGCCTCGCCCGCCAGGTCGATGTCGTCGAGCTCGAACAGCAGATCCGGTCGCGGCCCTCGTTTCGCGTATGCCTGCGCCAGTGCCACCGGCAACGCGTCGAAGTTGTAGAGCAACTTCTGCTGGTCCCAGCGGTAAAGAGCCTCGACCGTCGCGGTGAGCATCCCCAGCCCGAGCGACTCGCTCACGAACCGCTTGATGTGCAGCGAGCTTGACTGGAAATCAGCCTTCCTCAGCGCGAGCGCGTTGTCGGGTAGCGAGGTGAGGTACGTGGTGATCAGGGCGAGCTCGTGGACCCGAGTCGCGTACTTGACCGGATTCCGCCCGGCTGGGGCGAGCGCGTTGACGTAGATGAGCTCCGCGATGTCGACGGGCAGCGTGGTGTCGGCGCGAAGGCGGGAGAACTCGTCCACCTTCACCGCGCCAGTGGACAGCCTTGTCACCGTCCAGGCGAACTGACGAACCGTCACCCAGCTCATGATGGGAGCCTGGTGACTTTCGCGGTGGCCTTGATGCTCGCTACGCGCCTCGCCCACATCCGGACCGTTGCTTTGTCACCCTTCTTGAGCAGACGCATGTGGGACAGCCGGTTGCGGATTGGCACAACGTCGTTCTTGAAGAGCCGCCAGGTGAGGTCGTCCCAGAAGAGCCCGCTGAACTTCTTGGACTGCACGAGTTCGAGCAGCTCGCCGAGACTGAGCCACTCGATCGGGTCGCGTAGTTCGGCGATGCTCCTGGCGGTGACGTTGACGTCCCCGCGTGCTCGTCCCAGGACTTTTCCAGCCAGGTCGGCGTTGAGAAGTTCCTTGCGCCAATTGGCAGGAGACTGGTCGATTGCGGCGCTTCTGAGGAATCTGCGGATGGTGCGTTCGATCTGCCAGAGGCCATCGGACACCGCCGCCAGATCGTCCTGTGGCGTGACAGCTTCGGCCATGGCCTCTGCGATCGCGTCGCTGAGCCGCTCCAACCGGGTCAATACGAACTTCGGTTCTTCGCCCACCAGGTGGAGCAGACCCGCGCTGCGCAGGGCGTCGACGATCACGGGATCGAGCTCTCGCGGGAAGTTGATCCCGTGCCGTGCTTCGAAGAGCGCGAAGTCCAGCTCCGTGAGCACGTTGACACCGAGCTCGCGGGCTGTCGCCCGCAACAGCGCGTCCAGGTCGCAGTTCTCGTCGAGGCCCACGGCCGGCAGTGTCGGCCCGGCCGTGTTGTGGGTGCCGTCAAGGCACTCGTCTTCGTTGAGTAGTGGGAGGTAGCAGGGGGAGGCGTCAACCAGCAGGTTGCTTCCGGTCACCGGGGCGAAGGCGTTCCGCGGCCTGCGCGAGACCAGGCACACCATGATGTCCTGATCGCACAGCTCGTTCACCTTCTGGCGCAGCGCTCCCAGTGTCGTGCCCTGGCTGTTCCCGGTGGCCGCGAAGACCTCCACGTCGTCCAGCACGACTGTGGTCGTGTTCTCGTCGGTCTCGCAGTCGCCCGCGGCGAACGCGTCGGCCTTCATCCGGGACCCGCCCAGCTCCTCGAGCAGAGGTTCCCGGATGACATCGAACATCGCTCCACACTGGACGAAGACAAGCCTGAACCGCTTCATCCGGCGGCGTACTTCCTCCGCACGGCTTCGTGCGGCTTCTGTGATCTTGTCAGTCATAGCAGCTGCAGCACCGGTGTCAGTTCGTAGGAGTGGTCGACTTCTTGAACAAGCCCGAGGTTGATCAGATGGCCCAAAGCGAGCGGGGCGGCCTCCGCGACGATCACGAAGGAGTCCGGCTCGGTCCTGAGGATCTCGATCAGGTAGGACTCGTCGGGGTAGTACCTCTTGACGTGATCGAGCATCTCGCGCATGTTGCCCGCGACCTCGAGGCGCCAGGAGTTCACAGTGCGCAGCACCAGCGGATTCTTGATCTCGCGGTGAAATACGTCGACCGGCAGTTCCTTCACCACCTTGGACGCGAGGTGCCGATACAGGAACGCATGGCCACCGGTCGCCTCGAACAGGGCCTCCAGCGCCTTGTCGTCGATGCTGATGCCCATCTTCTGCCCGACCGATCGGGCGAGGTCGTCAGCTTCGTGCCGTTCGAACGGCGTGAGGAAGTTCGCCTTCGCCCACGAGAACAACGGGTTCGGCCTGCCGTACAGCCTGCCGCTCTCGATGATCGCGCTCGTCAGGCCGGACAGCAGGAACGTGAAGTTCGGGTTCTCCTGCACCAGGCTGCGCAGCATCCCCAGAAACTGGGAGATCGACGTCATGTCCCCTTCGTGGATGTCGATACGGTCGGAAGGGGTTAGGTACTCGATCTCGTCGAGCATCAGGACGACGGTGATTCCGTCCTCGTCAAGCCCGCGCAGGGTTGCCTGGAAGGCTCGCTTGAACTCCGAGATGGTGGGACTCTCCGAGAGCCTGGCAATCTCCGCCATGTCCTTGCGGCGACCCGAGAACTTCGCGGCCAGATCGTCAGCGAGATCCCGGAGAAGGATCGGCACTGGATCCTCCGGCGGAGATGGCAGGCTCTCAAGGTCGCGCAGCATGAACACCGTCTCAGGACTGGACAGCGACTCTGCGAGCTCGGACATGACACTCGTCTTGCCAGCCTTGCGCAGGCCGAAGACCCCTGAGACACGCTGGTTGCGTATGTCATCGCGGAGTGATTGCAGGAGACTGCGACGACCGAAGAAGCGGTCGCCCCGCACGGGGGTGGTCTCATAGAAGAGATCACGGGCGAAGACGCGATCGCGTAGCAGGGTGATGAAGGAGATCGGGTTCCCGTCATCAGGCAGCACGAGCGGGATCGCCAGGAAGTTTCCGGAGGACCAGTCGTCCAGCTTCATCCGCAACTTCGGATCCGGGGACCAGATGAACATCATGTCCGGCGTGACTTCGCGCTGCAGCCCTACCAGTGCCTGCTTGGCCGCGCGGAAGGTCCTGATCTGCAGGTCCTTGTGCGGGCTGTAGAAGAAGAACACCTCTCGCGTGAGGCCGAACGCCGACTCAATCGCTCCGCTGAACCGCACGAGCGCGAACCCGCACTCTTCGAATTTCGGTACGCGGCCGTGCAGGGAGTAGACGAACTGCGAGCCGAGCTGACCGAGAATCCGCTGGTGTTCTTCGACTACCGGAAACGACTGCTTGAGCCGGTTGAGGTTGAACAGCCAATCGGGGTGGGTCGGTGGTTTGACCGGGTTGGCGTTCCAGGTCGACTGGCGCGGCGTGGTGGCTCCCGCCTCCGCTGCCGCTGCGTACTGGCCGAATGACTCTTTGACCTGTATGGCGATCTCGGTCTGTACGAGGCTGGACGCGCTCTGTACCCGCACTCCCATCTCAGCCAGCCGGTCGAGAACTTTGGTGGACGTGATGCCCAGTTCTCTGGCCAGTTCGTAGACGCGAGGTTGCACGGGCGATCCATCTCCTCGTAGTCACGCATGCAATACATGCGTTTCGTCGGGCAGATTGATCACCCTAGCTAACGTGCTGCTGTCCGGCGAGGACATTCAAGAACGAGGTTGAAACGGCCCTTAGTCCAAGCCGTCAGGAATTTCATGACTACCGACCCGGAGATCAGTGGTCGTATGGCGTGGCCAAGGTCGGCAGTGGGGGCACGGAGTCGCGCATATAGCCAATGCCGGCGGTCACGATGTAGTTCGCCGACGCCGTATCCAGCTTCCAGGGATGTCGTAATAGCAGGCGTCGAAGGCTGTCGCTGTCCGTGATCTGTGCCGGGCGTGTGGGAAGGCTGGCGAACCACTGTCCGTTCTGTCCCCAGTGCGGGTCGGCAGCGTCGTCGACCGCGGTGGTGAAGCGGTTGACCAGTTGTGGCCACGCCGGTGTGCCCCACCAGTGGCGGCACGCGAGTCCGCCGTGCGCTGCCGCGCGCGTGAATGCGAAGCGGTTGCCGCGCTCCTCGGCGAGGACGACGACAGCACCTAGGCTTTCTGCGACGTGGTCGGCGAACTGGTCGAGTTCGTCACCGGCGATGTCTGCGAGCGTGAGTCCGATGGGCAGTTTGCGCTTGGGGTCGGTGAACCAGCGGTAGAGATCGCGGAGAAGCCATTCCACGGCGTCGATGTCGATCGTGTCCAACTCGGCGGTGAGGGCGTGGGCGTCGATGCCGCAGCCGGTTCGCCAGCGTCGGACCATGTCGCGGACCCGATGGGTCGTGTGGGAGTTGATACGCAGCATGTCGCCATCACTGAG
Organism: Lentzea kentuckyensis; assembly: GCF_002150765.1. Classification (GTDB taxonomy): domain Bacteria; phylum Actinomycetota; class Actinomycetes; order Mycobacteriales; family Pseudonocardiaceae; genus Lentzea; species Lentzea kentuckyensis. The sequence continues at coordinate 84,126 of NZ_MUYM01000081.1, read as the reverse complement.
CGGGCAATGACCTGCGTGCCAGTCCTCCACAGGACTGTTGCGCCACGCGCCGTTGACCAGCCCGACAGCCGCCATGTCCAGCACCGCACCCACTCGATCGGGGTCGATGCCGACCTGGTGGCGCAGCATTTGCCCCGCCAGGAGTTCCTCTTGTTCGGCAGTGAACTCGTCGTGCCTCATTGTGTCCTTGTTCGTGTCCGTCGGCGTGCCGTTACCGACTGTATCCACCGCAGCGATGGCGTCGGCACCACCCACACGAGGGATAGAGCTCCAACGCGCCGATCATCGTCAACGCGACAGCGGATGAGGTTTGCCGGTCAACGCCGACAGTGCGGTGGCGACTTCGCTTGGTACGCCTTTGATGTAGGTGAGGGTGGAGCCGCCTTTGGTGTCGGTGTGGCCGGCGTAGGCGCGGGCGATGCCGTAGCTGTAGTTGCGTTCAACCCAAGTGAGTGTGGTGTGGCGCAGCCAGTGGGTGGACACGCCGAGCTTGGCAGCCCAGGGGAGCGCTGCGCGGATGCGGGACCAGAGGTGGTCGTAGCGGCGGCTCGTCAACGGCGTGTGGTTCGCGTACCGCAGAAGGGTGTCGGTTGGGGACACCGCACCGCGGCACTGGGCGTGGATGCGCAGCGCCGAGCACAACGTGCGGCTGATGGGCTGCATGCGCGTGGTTCCGCCCTTCTCCCGCAGCCGCAACGAACACAGTGTTTCGTCGAGGTCGTTCACGGACAGGGCGAGCGCGCCGCCCCGGCGGCAGGCGCTCTCGACGTGCAGGCGCAGAAGCAGGGCGTCGAGCACGACGTCGTTGCCGCCGTTGTAGGCGGCGTCGTAGATCTCGGCGAGTTCTCCGACCGTGAGTGCGCGGCGGAGGTTGGGCAGCCTACGGGGGAGCGGTGCACGATTGGCAGGGTTGGCTCTGCTGCTGATGAGGCCGTCGGCCACGGCGAGCCGGTAGAGCAATCGCATCGCGCGGATACATCCCTCGCCAGCGTGTCGGCCATTGCGGTTGTTGGACCGGCGAAGGGCGGAGCCGGCTGACTCCTGTTGCAGCGCCAGGATGTCGCTCGTCCGCAGCTCGTCGAGCCGCCGGTCGCCGAACAGCAACTCGGCGCGACTCCAGTAGTTGGCGTACTTGTCTCGCTGCGCTGGCGTGGCGGCCGCGACGACGTGTGGCAGGTACTCGCTGATCGTGGGAATCGCACGGGGCGCCGTCACGTCGGCCCAGCGGATGCCGAGCTCCTCGACAAGGTTCTGCGCCAGGCGCAGCTTCTCCGCGTCACTCGACATCGGAATCGACCGCCACGGATTCGCGGTACAGGTTCGCGAGAAGCGCAGTCACAACGGCGATGGGATGGATGAGCAGCCTTTTGGTGTTCAGAGCTGCGACGAGCACAACGCGGTCGCCGCTGCGAACTCCGAGCAGGTTTCGAGTTGCGGCTGCCAGAAACACGTTACCGCGGGCGTCGACGCGGAATCGTCCGGAGGGGGAGCGGTACAACTCCACGCCGTGCCGGATCAGCCGAACGCCATGTCGGTCGCCTGGCCGCCAGCCCAACGCATCGAGCAGGACGCGGTCGCCGACACGGCCTGAATGGTCGACCTTCGCCGCGGCCACCAGCAGGTCCGAGGGCTCACTGCCTTGTTCGACGGGAGCGAGCACCTGCCTGGATAGGTGCCGTGCGGGCGGTTCCGGTGGCAATAACGGCGGCACTGGACGTTCAGTCACGCGGGATCACCACCCGCAGCTGAAATTCCAGCGACAGTGGTGCTAACTGCGGCCGCGTAGACACGCGGCGCCGGGGAAGAGGGGAAGTCACCCCGCTGCTCAGGCCCAGAGGAAGTCCCAGCGGAACGAGAAATCCCACGCTCGGTAGCTGATCGCTGACCTTGCGTGGGACTATGGAGCTGGGATTCCAGCCGTTCTGGTGTCCGAGGGGGGACTGAACCCCCACCGCGGGGCAATTTCCCCAAAACGGGGGAGACGCACCGGCGTCCCGTCATGCCTCCGACTACCTGCAACCGGGGAGAGTTCCCCCAACTGGGGAATCTGCTCCATGGTTGCAGAAGGTACCAGACCGGCGGATGTTGCATGATTCCAGCTGGTTGCGGACCTCTCGAGCTGAATTCGCCTAGTCGCCAAACGTCGGGTGCTGCGACTATTTCGAAAAGATCAGGCGCCACCTGACCCAAAGGTGACGTCTCCATGGAGTCCAGCGATGCGCCTGCTGTTCCATCTTCTCCACGAACGTTTCTGCGTCTTCGAACAGCTGGGATCCGTCGGCGATCAGATGTTCCAACGCCTTGCAACCAAGAAGCTCAATCGGAGAAACCTTGTCTGTGCTGTGCAGCAACGTCCGGACGCACAGTTCCAGCGATGCCAGCGCCCAGACGGCGGGCTCGGCAAACCCGAACAACATCGGTCCGGTCTGCTTGTACAGCGTCTGCCCCTGCTCGAAGACGTTGAGCAACGACCCTCTCGCATCGGCGTGGATCTCGTGACTGGCCCAGCTGTAGTGACCTCGAAGGTGGGCGACGTTGACGAGCTTCTCCAACTCGGCGAAGTTGGGACGTCTCAGTCCGTTGAGTCCTGTGGCCCAGCCGTAAGACTCCTTGTACTCGGTCCCGAACCTGTCGAGGAGTTCCTGTCGAGATTGCTCGAGTTGGGTGATCTCCTCTGCGGGGAGAGGATCGGTTCCCAGTTCGGCGCAGTGGAGTTGGTAAGTCCTCGCGTCCTTGGCGGTCAGGACCGCCTCGTGAAGGTAGAAGCGTTCAGCCAGATCTGCGTGGTCGTCGGTCTCTCCGAACTCTGAGAGGACGCGCATGATCACAGCGATCTCATGCAGGGTGCGGCAGCGAGCGAGCGCGGCCATGGGAAAGCCACCGGCGAGCGCGTGATGCACCTCGAAGGCTGTCCGGCATGCCCGAGCGTGCAGGCCGGTTAGCACCTCGAAGTGAAAATCCTGTCGCTCCTCGGCTTCGCGGGCCAGCCGCTTGTCGAACCGCTCCCCAGCCTCGTGAACGGCGACACAGACGGCGAGATAGAGATCAAGCGGACGTCCCCAATACGCCTGGAGTGCGCGCTGGAACAGCTTGTGTCCCCGGCGGCGGCGTCGCAACATTCGTGGCGCGGTTCGCCGGATGCCTGCGGCCACCACAGGGGCAGTTCGGTCCATCGCCTGGATCCAGGCTTTCGCTGAAGCTTCTGTGGCCTCGTCCTCTGCTAGGCCGGCGTCCGTGAATCGGCGAGTTCCTTCGACGAGCATCGTGAAGGTGTCATGGTCGAAGTCGTCGCGTCCCCCGCGCCTGAGGAGCCTCATGGGGGCATGCTACGGCTGACATGCGGCGGTCTGGTCTAAGCGATACTGCCTCTAGTTGGTCGAATGGTGGGGGAGGAGAATGTGTCGCTGCTCGGAGCCGTGCTCGTCAAGCTTGCGGAGACGGTGGTGAAGTTCGCCGTCGAAGCCGGCACTGGTAGCAAGGTCGCGGGCGAGTTGGGTGGCGGGACCGTGGGTGTGCTCGGCGGGCGCGCTGCCAGCCTGTCCGACGACCGGAAGGTCCATCGCGCACTTTCCCAGGTGGCACAACGGTTGGGCGACGAACTGTACGTCGCGTACGGACACGAGTACAGGAACCTCTCCGAGAACGATCGAGCTGCCGCCGCTGCTGCCGTGGTGGAGGTACTTGAGCAGTGCGGCGACCAGCAGAGTCTCGTTGCGCGCAATAACGCGGATTCAGGTCGTCTGGCAACTGCCCTTCGAAACGGCGCCGACGAGATCCTGCGACGGACAGCGCTCGGCGGGGACGGCGAGGAGTACTTCGATCAGCTGCTCCAAGCGGCATGCGTTCAGGTTGTAGCGTTGACGACCCGTCGGCAGGAGTTTCTAGTCGCAGCCGGCACGGAGACGCTCTCGAGACTGACCACGCTGGACCTCACCGTGTTGCAGGAGTTCGCCAAACTAAACGCCCGGCTGGATCCGTTGCTAGCGTCGCAGCCTGAAGCAGGGCCATCCGGTTCCGTTGTGCAGAACTCCGTCGACGGCTCGGTCTCCGGACCGGTTGTCCAGGCGGGCCACGTGTCCGGCAATCTGAACATCACCTATTGGGGTGACCGATCACCGACGGAACTGATTGCCTCGGATCTTGGAACGGCTGCTTGGCGCCCCATTCGTTTCGGCGGACGCTGGGAGCTCGCGACGGCGCTGAGCGGCAGTCCTCTCGGTCCCGGAGCCGCTGACGTCTGCCCACGGTTTCATGAGGTCGTTGAGGTGCAGACCGCGCTTGAGGCCACCTGCGCGGCAATCCTGGTGGGTAGAAGCGGCAGCGGAAAGTCGGTCACCGCGTTTCAGGTCATCGCCGATCGGGTCCGCGAGGGATGGAAATCCCTGCGGCTCCGCGACTCGGCACGACACGTCGACGGCAGCCTGCTCGTGGACGAACTGCTTGCCGTCGAAGGCCCTCTCATCGCGTTGATCGACGATGCTCAGTCCGTTCCGGGCGATACCTTGCGCGAAATTCTCGAGGCTGCAGAGCCAGATCGCTGCGTTCTGGTCGTAAGCACGGAGGAGGTGCGAGGGCCTGCGCCCGTGGTGCGGATGGTGGAGAAGCGTGCCGTAGCAACGCTTCACGCGGAGTTGTCGAAAGATCTTGCCTCACTGACTCGGCAGGTGAGTCGCGTCGACCCGAATGTGGGTGAGAGGTTTCATGACGAGTCGGTAGTTCCTCGTCTCCGCGCCGCGGCGAACCAGGGAACGCCTTGGCAGTTCTGCTTCGTGTTGTCCGGTAGGTGGCGTCGCGTTGCGGGAGCGATCGCACGAGTGCGTGATCGAGAGGAAGCCCACCTAGCGCTGGTTGTCATCGCTGTCGAGCAGATTGCGACCGCAGACGCGGGCACGTCGCTGGCAGCTCTTCGTGAGAAGACGGTCCTTATAGGACGTGACGAGGCATGGGTAGTTCGAGCCCTCGAGGTTCTGCGCGCCGAACAGTTGATCTACGAAGAGGACGGCTTCTACAGGTGCGCGCACGTTCAGGCAGCGTGGAACGCTCTGCGGTATCTACTGGATCCCTATCCACACGAGACGCCACCAGACGTACGACCGAAGGTACCCCCAATCGTGGATACGGGGGACCGACCGGTGACGGCACAACCAGCGCTTCGCAAGTCGACTCCGTCTCCACCTCCACCGAGGGACGAGGTGGAGCGAGACCGCCGCATCATCGCCGCTGTCGTCGAAGCTGCGATCGCTGATCCGACGACCAGTCTCACCGGACTTGCCTGGCTCACCAGTTGGCACGGGTTCGGCTGGCATCACATCTGGATCCTGCGGTCGTACGGCGCTGCGAGCGACGCAACGATCGCGCAGTTGATCGATCGGCTCGTAGCCGTGGGCGAGCGAGGCACCGACATCGGCCTCCGCGCTTATGTTTTCTGCTATCTCGGGCGTTGGCAGGACGGCCTTGCGCAGACGAGCCAAGTCACCTCCCTGGCTGCCGTGCTCAAGCAGTGGGTCGATGAGATGACGGCTAAGGACGCTTCAGGCCTGAGGGAGTTGTTCAACTGGCTTGGCGCGGAACGTAGCGACTTCACCACGGAGCTTCTACGGGACATCGACGTGCGCAGCTTGACCTCCAGGTGGGTCGCCGACGACATGACATCAGCCGCAATCTTTGGAGAGGCGGTCGACAGGATCTGGTACGCCGGTGGTCCTGCGCTGCACGCGTCCATAGCCGAGGCACTCGACGCCAGGGCCCTGCTCGACCTGTTCAAGGACAACAAGAGCGAGGCTTGGGCAGGCTGTCAAATGGCAAAGACGATCGCATGGCTTAATCCACCGCTTAGCCTGCGGTTGGGAGAGGTGTTCCTGCCAAAGGTTGCCGCCGCGATCAACGCCGATCCTGTGGAGTCCTGGCCTGACGGCGTGTACGACTTTCTATGGCACGTACTCGGATTCGGCCCGAACTTCCTGCGCTACCGAAAGCCAACAAGACGCAGTAGGAGGTTGGCAGCCGAACTCGTCTCGAAGCTCGACGCCATGGCGCTGGCCCGCGCGATCAGCTCGTCTGTGCCCCGAGGGTGGCAAGCACTCTCGGAACTGATGGAGTTCGTCTGGGAAGCCGACCTAGGGACCTTCGAGAAGATCATTGCTGCCGTGGACATGTCAGCGCTTGCTGAGGCCATCGAGCCGTACTTCGGTCAGAACGACATGCACATGTTGCAGATCGTTGCAGTGATGGCAGAAGCCAGGCGGCAGGAGGCCGAGCGGATGATCGCGCCGATGCTTGCAGACTCGGACCCGTTGGTGGCTTTGCACGCAGTCCTCGCTCCACAGGCGACAATCGAGGCGCTGAGCCGCGGCGTGGCGCTTGACCTTGATGCCTCAGCTGGGCGTTGGAAGCTCGCGGCAGATGCCCTGACCGCACTCGGAGGCTGTCACGCTTACACGGCAGAACGGGTCTTGGCAGCCAACCACGAATCGATCAAGAAAGGGCTGCTTCTGGAAGTTCACGGGTCCGATCGCGAGGGGCTGTCTGAGTTTCTGCAGGTTTGTGACCAACTGTCTGCCGAGGCGCTGGACAACGCCCTCACCGAGATCATTGACGATGCGGAGGCTCACTGGCAAAGGGAACTGAGACGCCGCGGCTCCGTGCGCCAGCCGGTGTTGGAGCTGGTTCGGCGCGCAGCGCGTCTTCGTCCGGACCACGTGGCGATTCAACGACTCGAACGCCGCTTCCCATCGTTGAGACTGTCAGCTGGATGAACCTTGGTTGAGAAGCGATATTGCAGCAGCGAGATGCCTGGTATGGCTGAGAGACCATCCCCGTCCAGCCCTGTAGGCGTTCGGTCGCGGCTGAACTCGAGCGGTCTTTAGCCGCGGCGTAGCTCGAACCAAGCCGCTACGACTGCGGCGACGGGGCAGGCGAGGCCCAGGGCCGCCGCGGCTGGAAACCGCTTCGCCACCCCCTATGCGACTGTGTCGACGATTTCGATCAACCACCGAGCCCTGCTGGTTGATCGAGACCAACGGGTAGACGATCCACCCGGTGACGAGCAGCCCGATACCGGTGATTAGCGCAGGAACCCTGGCGACTTTGATGGCCTTGCGCATGTTCTCCGCCGGCGATCCGCTGCCGGAGGAGTCGTCCGTTTTCCGTGAGCTGGATCGTCGTAACAACCAGAACAGGCCGAGCGCCACGACGCCGACGGGCCACCAGACACCCCAGAGGTGAACGTCCCACCACATTGGACCGGCTGCGAACAGAGCGATGGCGACCGGCATCAGCGACAACGTGTTGTCCTGGAAGGAGTGCGACGCGTGACGCCACACCGCCGACGCTCCGATCAACAGGCGCTTCTTGGTGATCTTGTGGCAGTGAAAGTAGCGGCCTATCGGGTGAGGGTGATGGTGATGACGTGACTGGAGCCGTCGCCGAGGTCGATGCGGAGTCGCCACTTGCCGGGTTCGAGGGATTTGGTGCTGAGATTGAAGATGTACAGGTTGTTGGTGGGGTCGTAGCGGAACGTGTTGCCCGAGGTGGCTGAGCCGGTGGGGGTCGCCGTGATCTCGCTCGATGGACTGCCACCCGCGACTTGTGCCAGCCACAGCCGCGCGGTGGCGGTGGTGATCCCAGTGCTGGCACCGGTCAGCGAAAACCTGACCGGAACGGTGCCGCCGAGCCGATAGGTAGCTCCTTCGGACACCGGTTGCAGGAGTCCTGACCAGCTGTAGGTGACGACTACTTGGAACGAGGTGCTGCCGACGTTGCCTGCTGCGTCGGTGGCCGTGCAGGTGACTTTGGTGGTTCCGAGGCTGAACGTAGTTGCGGGCGAGGGAGTGCAGCCGACCGATAGACCACCGTTCACGAGGTCCGTTGCGGTAGGTGGCGTGTAGGAGACGCTTGCGCCGTTCGAGGTCGTCGCGGTGACGACCTGATCCGCGAGATGAGTCAACGAGGGAGGCGTGGTGTCGACTACCCGGATGGTGAAGGTGTTGGTGCTGGCGTTGTTCGCTTTGTCGGTGGCGCTGCACGTCACCGTGGTGTCGCCCAGGGGGTATGTGGCGCCTGAGGCGTGATCGCAAGTGACCGGCAGGTCGCCGTCGACGGTGTCGTGCGAGGACGGGACGGGGTAGGTCACGATGGCGCCGTTGGGGCCGCCGGCTTCAGCGGTGATGGTGCTGGGGACAGTGACGGCGGGCGAGTCGGCGTCGATAACGCTGACGGTGAACGAGCCGCGAGTGACGTTGGCGGCGTGGTCGGACGCGGTGCAGGTGATTGTGGTCGTACCAAGTGGATAGACGGTTCCGGACTGGTGGTCGCAGGCAACGGAGACCGTTCCGTCGACGGTGTCGATCGCAGTGGGGGAGGAGAAGTCGACAGTGACTCCGGACGGCCCTGTCGCGTTCTTGGTTTGGTTGGCGGGCAGCACCATCCTCGGCGGGGTGCTGTCAGTGACGGTGACGGTGACGGATCCGCTGCTGGTGTTGCCGTGAGCGTCGCTCGCGGTGCAGGTGACGGTGGTGAGGCCGAGTCGGAATATCGATCCGGAGGCCGGTGTGCAGGAAACAGGTATCGGTCCGTCGACGGTGTCGATGGCCGTCGCGGTGCTGTAGTTGACGTGTGTGCCGTCTGGGCCGCTGGCTTCCTCGGTTGCTGCGGCGGGAACCGTCACAACCGGCCCGGTGGAGTCGTTGACGGTCACGACGAATGTTGCGCTGGCCGAATTACCTGCTCTGTCCACTGCGGTGCAGGTCACGATGGTGTCGCCGAGACCGAACGGGTCTCCTGATGAGTTCGTGCATGTCGGCATCACTGACCCATCGACGGCATCGCTCGCGGCCGCGGCGGGGAAGGTCACCGTGGCACCTAGGGGCCCTGTGGCTTCGGCCGTTTTATGGGCCGGGACGATCACCGTGGGGGCAGTGGTGTCCACGATCGTCACGGTGAAGGTGGATGAGCCTGTGTTGTCGGCGCGGTCTGTGGCGGTGCAGGTCACCACAGTGGTTGCCAGTGGCAGCACTGCGCCGCTGGCGTGGTCACACGTTGCGGGAAGAACGCCGTCGATATCGTCGACAGCCGTCACCGCGGGATAGTTCGCGGCGGCTCCGTTAGGCCCCGATGCCTCGATGGTCAACGGTGCGGGGACGCTGATCACCGGAGCACCCTGGTCCTGCACCCGAATCGTGAAGGATCCGGTGGCTGTGTTGCCCGCAGCGTCTTTGGCGGTGCAGGTGACCACGGTCGTGCCGAACGCGAACAGTGCTCCGCTGGGGTGGTCGCAGGTGACTGCAACCGATCCGTCGACGGCGTCATCAGCGGTCGGCGCGGAATAGGTGGCTACCGCGCCACTGGATCCCGTCGCAGCCACGGTCACGCTCGACGGCAGCGTGAGCGTCGGCGCCGTCGTGTCGACTACCGTCACCTCGAACGTTGCCGAAGCCGTGTTTCCCGCTACGTCGTTGGCTCCGCAGTTGACCACCGTCTTTCCGACCGGGAAACCGCTGCCGATTGCGTGATCGCACGACACCGCTCGGGAGCCGTCGACCAGATCGACGGCGGTCACCACGAACGAGACTGGCGTCGACTTTCCCGACGCTTCGACGTGCACCCCGTCCGGTACGGAGACTGATGGTCCTGTCGTGTCCACAATGGAATACGACGCCGACGCTGAGTCCGACACGCCCGCGGAGTTCGTGTAGGCGCACGACGCCGTCACCGATCCCAACCCGTCGGCCGCCCGCGGGCCGGACGGGCCGGTGAGCGTGGCGCTGAAGACCGAGGTTCCATCGGCGGAGTCCACCGCCGAACACGACGCAGTCGGCACCGCGCCGAACTCGTAGTTCGCGCCGGCCGAGATGCCGGTTACGGATACCGACGGAGCGGAGACCCGCGGATTCGGGGCGCCCGACAGGTAGACGTCGAAGTCTCCGGGAGGATCAGCAGAATCCAAACTGAAGGTGTCGAACTGCACCACGCCAGCGTTGGGCGCGATGCCGTTGGCGTAGCTCGCGACCACCAGCCGGGTGTCGGCGGCTCTCACGTCTCGCTCGAACGTGCCGCCGTAGAAGTAAAGTACGCGTTCTCCAGCGTGGGCGGGGTCCAAAGGCGGCATGAACTGCACGCCTTCCGCGCCGAAGATCACGAACCGTCCGTCGTCTGAAATGCTGCGGGGCGCCAGCCAGTAGTTCACCGCCGGGTCGGATGTTCCGCCGTGCCCAGGTGCAGATATCCAGGTCGTGGTGCCGGTCACCCTGTCGAAGAGATACACGTGCCGTTTCGTGAGCCCTTCAGGGTTAAGACTCGGGTCCTCGGAGGTGAACCCGATGTACCGGCCGGTCTGGCTGATGGCGTTGACGTAGATCTTCGGCGGAACTGCCAGCGGCAGTGGGGAGGTGACCGCGGTGGCGACGTCGTAGGCGAGGTACTTGCCTCCTGAGACCACAATCGCCGTTCTACCATCGCCGCTCATCGTGGCGACGTAGGCGGGGCCGGGCTGGGGTTGCAGCTGCAACACGCTAAGGGTGGAGCCTGGCACATTCCACACTTCGATGGGTGCACCAGCAGCTGGCGAGGCATGGAAGTTCCCGTAGACCTTGCCGTCGTCGGTGACGAACAAGGCGCCTTGTGCGTTGTCGTTTGATATCGACCGGAATACCCGGCCGAGGCGGTTGTCGCGGGCGAAGACGGTGCTGAACGTGGTCGTTGGGTCGTAGTGAGTCCATGCCATCCAGGTACCGTGAGGTGACAGGATCCCATTTACGTTCACCAGGGTTGACGCGAACTTCTGCCCCTGTTCATCCGTGCTGGCGAGAGTGAGCTGGCCGGCGAAGCTGTCGCTCAGGTAAATGGATGTCCAGTCGCCTCCTGGATGCGCAGGGTTGGCGGTGCCCGCGCTGATGAGGCCGTAGCGCCCGTCGAGCGACGTGGAAAGATAGCCCGTGGTCCGGGCGAAGTTGCCGTCGCGCCGCAGCGGCCAATCAGGGACTGTTCTTTTGGACAGCCAGATGTAGCCGGATGGGGCGGCCAGGGCGGGGCCGGCGATGCAGATGGCACCGACCAGCATGCTGATCGTCAGGAGCAGCCGAAGGGCGGATGTTCGAGCTCTTCGTGTCATGGTCATCTCGGCTCATCTCCGGCCTTGATCGACCTGCGAGCGACCGCATTCGATCACTAGTGCTAGCCGCCGCCTCGGTTGGTGATAGCAAAGTCGCAACTCGCGCGGTTCGCGTTACCTCGAAGCAGAAATTCCATGACTAATAGGAATATTGGCCTCTTGTGGGTTCGGACATGATCCGTGCACTGGTGGATTCGGTCGGCTCGGTCATGATGCCGTGCCGCAGCTTCGGCCGCTGGTTGAGCCCTCGATCGAAGTGCCTGCGACCATTGACGATGCCTCCGTGTTACCAGGTGGCGTTGTGGCTTGTGAAGTGGTTGCTCGACGATGCGGCGTCCGCCAGTTCCGGACCCCTCCCGCGTTGGCTGTTGTGAGCACATGCAGCTTGTCCTCGACTGGAAATTGTAACCGTTATTCCAGGTGGCTATGGCGCTGCGGCATCTGGATGAACGGAGTGGGGCCAGGTAACACCTGGCTGAGGGCATTCGATCGAGTGATCAGGCCCTGGTGAGGAGCAGGGTTGGAATTGTCTCGCAATCGGTGGGAACGGTGACTCCCTTGTCGCGGGCAATGCTGTCATGCCTGCGGTGAAGGCATGTTCGGCTGGAGTGGTGAGGATGATTCGAAGACGTGGTTATGTCCCTTTGTTGTGCCGGATTTCCGTTGTCGTGGCCTTGGGCGCGTGGAGCGCGGTGATCCCTTCGGCGGCGCAGGCGGAACCGAATCCTGACCAGGCCGCCATGTCGTCCGTCGATCTGCAAAACCCACAACAGGGCATTACCGATCCGGTCGCAGCGATGCGACCGCTGGCTCGGGATTGCCTGGTTGGGCAGATTGACGTGAACACCGCGGCTGCCCAGGAGATCGAACGGGTGCTGCACTTGGCGAAGCCTGTGGCCACCGCAGTGGTGAGCGGCCGGCCTTGGCACCGGACCGTCGACCTGATCTCGGTGGCGGGCATCGGCCCGTCCAAGGAGACGTTGCTGGTGGAGTCTGCCTGTGCGACTCCGACAGAACTGCCCCCGCCCTCGCCTCTGGCATGTGCTGCGGGAGGCAGCGCCGTCGACCTGCAGTCCGCGTCGCTCGACCAGATCACGTCGCGTACGGGCCTCGGTCGGCCCGCCGTCGATCGGTTGATCGCTGCGCGTCCCCTTCCGCAGAACCTGGATCAGGTCGTGGCCCCGCGTGTGCCCGGCTTGTCACGACCAGCGGTGAAGCGGCTCGTCGACGACGGTGCCGTGTGCGTGACCCCCGCGCCGTTCCGCTTCTCCGGCACCAGCTGGCGCTGGGCGTCCGGACAGCACGGCGCCGAGGTCTCCGCCGAGGACTCCAGGTACACCCTCTTCGTGCCACCAGGGCGCGTGGTCAGCCAGACCGGGGCATGGGCGACGGTGAAGCCCCTGCCAGGTGAGCTCGGCGTGCTGCCGAGCGCGGACTTCCATATCCACGGAACTTGGACGCCGGAAGTCGCGGTACGGGTGCCCGCACCGCCACATTCCGAGGGGATCGACGACCTCGTGGTCGCGCACGACCGCGGCAACGGGGAGATGTCGGCTTCCTTCAACCAGGGAACCGTCGAGTCGACGACACCGGAAGGTCGAGTAGTGACCGCAGCGGCTTCGTCGCTGAGCACTTTCACCACTTACCTTCCTGGCACTTGCGCCGATCCCGCGCGCACCGGCATCTTCGCCTGTTCTGGCGTTGCCGCCAGGGACACCTCCGACCGCGCGCTGTCCGTGCAATGGGCGACCGCAATGGCACGGACCATGGCGCTCTCGGCGACCAATTGCGATGTGCGGAACGTGCGCGCACGAACGGCGGGGTTCACGACGAGCGGGCTCGGCTGCGTCGCGGACATGATGGGTGAAACGGGGGAGTGGACCTTCGAGAACAACAGTGGCGGGCTGGTGAAGTCAGGCGTTGTGTTCCCGGCCGTGCCCACCGGAGGCACGTTCGACCACTCAGCCGTCCGCGGCGACATGGGTGTGCTCAGCAACTGGCTCGCGGACAGCGCGATCGAGCAGGGTTACCTGCCTCCGAACGGCAAACTGACGGTCCGCAAGACAGTCGGCAGCGGCGACACGGTGCTGGACGCAGGTGCCGCGATCGGCTGGTCCTCCGGATGGGTGGCCGCTCAGCAAGTCGTCGCCGTTCTCGACGAGGCGCTCGACCTGCTTCCGCTCGACGATGTCCAGCGCGCCCACCAGCTGTACGTGACCTGCGCGGCGGAGCTGGGTTTCCTCGCTGGTGCGGACTTCGCCGGTGCGCTCCTCGAGTGCATCTCGAAGCCCCTCGCCGAACTCATGGCTCAGGCCGCGGAACGGTATGTGGGGAATGACCGCCTCAAGGCCAAGCTGGCGAGCGGGGCACGGCTGATCGCGAAGTTCATCGGCCGGCCCTTGGTCGCCGTGGACCTCGCCCTGTCCGCCGCCGACATCTGGCAGAGCCAGGGCCGGACGGTCCGGATGCGCACGTTGGCGCCGCCGCCTCCTCCGCCCGCGACAGGGCGTCTGGACGGCCCGTCCGGTGATCACTCCTACATCGCCAGGATCAACGACGGACGCGCCTACCTCGTGGAAACGGGCGGTGGACGGCCGGTCCGAGCGATCCACATCGATACCAACGACCAGTTCAACTGTCTCGCGATGAGCCGATACGTGATGGACGACGTCCAGCCTTCACAAGACGGCGACAGGTTCGTGCTGATCCTGCCCGGCGGCTCGACGCCGGTCGTCGACGTCGACCTGACGTGCGATCGGTCTGGTCCGGCCTGGTCGTACACCGGAGTGCGGCACGGCGGGAACGTGCCCGACAACGTCATTCTCAAAAAGCCCGACTGGTTGGGCAACGGCTCGTGGTTCATCGACGGTGCGGGCAGGATCTCGACCATTGAGGACGGGAGCACGTACCTGTGCCTGGCCCGCACACATCCGGTGATCTACAACGTGCCGTTCGACCGGATCAGTGCGTGGCCCGACGTCGCGGATCATCCGGCGTCGTGTTCGTGACCTGACAGCCAGGTTGGTCTGGAGCTATAGGCCGACTGTCGCCGTAGTTCGGCTGCGTGTCATGGCGTAGCCGCAGCAGGCAGCCTGGTGTTCATGGCGGGCTCGAACAGTGAGCAAACTGGTCGAGCCCGCTACGGCCGACCGCTGGATAGTCTGTGCGGGCTGGTTCTCGAACCTGCCGTTCGGTTGACCCAAGTGGGGGTGTCGACGACCCGTCTCGATCGAACCCAACCGCTGCGCGGGCAGGTCGCAGTCACCGAGCTTTCATGAAGTCCGGGGGCCTTGGCCCTCAGCCTCGCTTTCGACGTCGTTGACATCCGCGGGGTCGAACCAGGGTCTCGGCGCGCTTTCTCCAACGGCGCAGCTCCAGTTCTCTTTACAGATCTTTGGGCTACTTCCAGCGACGAGGTACATCGCTTTGCGCGGCTGCTGCCGTACTTTGTCGGGGGCTAACGAGCGGTGCCGGGCTGATCGGCTTACCTTCGATGCCCGTGACTCGTGCGAGCCGTGGGCTCCGGCATGAGGTGATGACCATGCTCGACTTGTCTGCGCTGTCAAAACTGCCCGTAACAACGGGAACGGCCCCATGGCCCGGCCACGAGTACGCCAAGGGGTGGGGCGTGTTCGGCCTGCCGTTCGACTCCGGCCACGTACTTGCTCTGCGGGTGTTCCCGCAAAGCGACTTCGGTCCGTACCTCACCGTCTGGCACCGCGATCCCGACGGCAACTGGGCGATCTACGTCGACGGCCCACGAATCGACACAGCGTGCCCCCGCTACTACGGCGCCGCCTGCAGCCATACGGGACGTGCCCACATCGAGGTCACCTGGACCGGCAAGACCTCTGCCCACATCACGATGGATTCACCTGCACTGGAATGGACGCTCACCGCCCGCTCGACCGGACTCCTCGACGTGATCAACGTCCTCAGCTCGGCGATGCCGCTCGCCACCTGGCGTCCGCGACCTCTGATTCGCGCCCGCGAGCGCATGGCGCAAGCACTGGGCATGGGGCATCTCAAAATGGCAGGAGTCATGCCCAGTGGCCACTTCGGGAAGCTCATGCCCGAGCGGATGTACTTCGTCGACGACTCCCACGCGATGTTCGGCGGAGTCGACCTGGGAACTCCAGTCCGCTTGAAGGACAACCCGAAGATCGGCGGCGTCGCCCTGCCTGCCCGCGTCGTCCTCGCCATCGGCCAGGCGACGTGGGAGATCCTTGACGCCGAGGAGCACGAACGCACCCTGCGAGAGGTCAACGGGCCCACGTCACCGGAAGTGCGGTAAGCCCACCGGTCAGCACGTCGCGTCGGATCGTCAGGTCCTCCACGGGGACGGCGAGGCGCATGGTGGGGAAGCGCAGGATCAGTTGGGAGAACACGGCTTGCAGTTCCATGCGGGCCAGTGGTGCGCCGATGCAGTAGCGGAGGCCGTGTCCGAAGGTGAGATGAGCGGAGGCCTGGCGCGAGACATCGACGCGGTCCGGCTCGGCGAAGACGGTCGCGTCGTGGTTGGCGGCGCCGATGTCGAGCAGGACGAGGTCGCCGGCGCTGATCCTGACACCGTCGATCTCCATGTCGGTGCGGGCGTAGCGGGGGATCCCACCGCCGCCCTTGCCTGGCGCGCGAAGGATCTCCTCGACGGCGTTCGGGATGAGGCCGGGGTCGTCGCGCAGTGCGTTCCACTGATCGGGGTTGGCCAGCAGGAGCAGCGCGCCCATTCCGATCTGGACCACGGTCGTCTCGTGGCCGGCGAACAGCAGCGCCATGGAGAGCATGGCGGCTTCCTCGGTGGAGACGCCGTCGGTCGCGCACAGGCGGGAGATCACGCCGTCGCCGGGCTCTTGCCGCTTGGTCTCGACGAGGCGCATGCCGTAGCCGAACAGGTTGCCGAGACCTTGTTCGGAGACGGTGTGGTCGTTGATGTTCGCGGCGGCCTCGGTCCACGCGCGGAACTGGTCGCGGTCGTCGTAGGGCACGCCGAGCAGCTCGCAGATCACGAGGATCGGCAGCGGGACCGCGACCGCGGCGTGCAGATCGGCTGGAGACCCTGAGGTGGCCAGTTGATCGAGCAGTTGTGCGGTCAGTGCGTCGATGCGGGGACGTAGTGCGCGCATGCGCTTGGGGGAGAAGTGCGGTTGCAGCAGCGCCCGCATGCGGGCGTGGTCGGCCCGTTCGGTGACGAAGTCTCCCAGCGGGCCGCCGAACAGGGCGGATTCGCCGGTGCGTGCAGCGTTCTGCGGGTCGGGGTGGGATCTGCCGAGGCGGTCGTCGCCGAGTAGCTCGCGCACGCAGGCGTAGTCGGTGACCAGCCATGCGTCGTGGCCCACTGCCGTGCGGATCCGGTGGACCGCGCCCTGGGACTGGAGTACGCGCAGTTGCGGCGGAACCTGCAACGGCTGGGGTTGATCGAACGGCAGTTGAGCAGGCAAAACCATCGTGTGCGCCCCCTTGTTTATATCCTCTTGTATAAGTTGACTTAAACAAAGCTACTTGTTTAGTCTGATCTAAACAAGTGGAGGTGCAGTGGTGGCGGGTCCTCAGAACGTGCGGCGCATGCCGCGTGCTCAGCGGCGCGAGCAGATCCTGGACGCCGCGACCCGCGCGTTCGCCCGTACTGGATATGTGGCGACCGGGCTCGACGGTGTGACAACCGAAGCCGGGGTCACCTCTGTGTTGCTGTATCGGCACTTCGACTCGAAGGCCGACCTGTACCGAGCTGTGCTTGACAGGGCGTGTACTCGGCTTGAGGCGACCGTCGGCTCCGGTGACTACGACGAAGGCAGCATCTCTGCACTGATGCGCGCTGCCGCCGAAGATCCGGACGGGTTCCGGTTGCTGTTCAGGCATGCCGCGCGGGAACCGGACTTCCGCGACGTGGTCGACGGAATCCGTGCGATGTCGGCGGAGGTCACGCGGCGCGAGCTGGCCGCGGTGATTCCGGAAGGTCCGTGGCTGGACTGGGCAGTGCAGTACGTGCCGACAGTCACCCTGGAGGCCGTGATCGCCTGGCTCGACGCCGGTCAACCTGACCCGGAGCAGGCCGCTGACCGCATCGCCTTGGTAGTGCACAGCGCCATCCGGGCGGCGAACGGTGTTGACTGACCCGGTCGGTCATTTATGCTGGGCGGGTGCCACGCACTCGTTCAGCGGACATGTTCCCGAAGCTGGTCTCGGCCGCGGCCGAGACGTTCATCGCGCAGGGCTTCCAACGGACTCAGATGCAGGACGTCGCCGACGCGTTGGGGGTGGCGAAGGGCACCGTCTACGGCTACGTCGAGAACAAGGACGCGTTGCTCGGGGCCGCGCTGCGGTTCGCCGACGGGGTGGAGTCGCTGCCCGAGGTGGCCGACCTGCCGGTCCGTGCGCCGGCGGAGGGCGAGCTGGCCGCGATGGTGGCCGAGCGGCTGGGGGGCGAGGTCGGGCAGCTGCGGCTGGTCGAGGCGTTGTCGAAACGACGACGTGGCCCGCTCGACGTGGAGCTGACCGAGATCATCACGAACCTGTACGACACGCTGTCCCGGCACCGGGTCAGTATCAAGCTGGTCGACCGCTGCGCCCCCGAGCTCCCGGAGCTGGCCGACGTCTGGTTCGGCCAGGGCCGGTCGGGTCTCGTTGTGGTGCTGACCGAGTATCTCCAGCGGCGCAAGGCGTTGCGGCTTCCCGGACCGGCGCCGCTGGTCGCTCGCACGATCCTGGAGACCTGTGTGTTGTGGGCGGTGCATCTGCACTGGGACCCCGCCCGGCAAGAGCCTCAGGACACCGCTGCCGTTCCATCCACGCTGGCAGGCCTGCTCACGCGTGGACTGCTGCCTGAAGGGGCATCGACATGAGCAAGAAGCTCAGCAACGAAGGTCTGCGTGAGGTGTGGGATCGCTATGCGCCGCGCTACGACCGCGACATCGGGTTCTTCGAACGCGTCCAGTTCAGCGGCGGCCGTGAATGGGTGTGCCCGCAGGCGACCGGTGACGTGCTCGAGGTGGCGATCGGCACCGGCCTCAACCTCCCGCACTACCCGGCGGACGTCAGGCTCACAGGCCTGGACCTCAGCCCGGCTATGCTCGACATCGCCCGCACTCGCGCGGCCGAGCTCGGGCGTGAAGTCGAGTTGCACGAGGGAGACGCGCAGGCGCTGCCGTTCCCGGACGAGTCATTCGACACCGTGGTCTGCACGCTCGGCCTGTGCGGCGTCCCGGACGAGCGTGCGGCGATCGCCGAGATGCACCGCGTGCTGCGTCCTGGCGGGAAGCTGTTGTTGCTCGACCACGTCGGCAGTCACCACCGAGTTGTCCACTTCGGACAATCGTTGCTGGAGAAGCTGAGCGTGCGGATGTGCGGCGACTACCAAACCCGGCGGCCGTTGCCGTTGGTGGAACAGGCCGGGTTCGTCGTGCAGCGGCAGGAACGGCTCAAGCTCGGCATGGTCGAACGGGTGGCCGCGGTCAAAGCCTGAGCCGCTGTTCCAGCAGAGCCTGCTCGGCAGGGTTGGCGGTCAGTGTCAACGCGCGCTGATCTGCCTCGCGTGCCTCGTCGTCACGGCTGAGGTCGCGGAGTAGTTCGGCGCGCGTGGCGTGGTAGAGGTGGTAGCGGTCCAAGGCGAGGGAATCCAGTTCGGCCAACGCTTTCTCCGGCCCGGCGACGTACCGGAGCGCGATCGCGCGGTGCAGCCGGGTCACAGGGGACGGCGCGAGGCAGAGCAGCATGTCGTAGAGGATCACGATCTGCGGCCAGTCGGTGTCTTCCCAGGACTTCACCTCCGCGTGGCACGCGACGATGGCCGCCTGGAGCTGATACGGGCCAGGACGGCGATCGCGGGCAGCACGGGTGAGCAGCTCCACGGCCTCGCCGATCACCTGCTGGTCCCACCGCGACCGGTCCTGAT
The DNA here is from genome assembly GCF_002150765.1 of Lentzea kentuckyensis. GTDB lineage: Bacteria > Actinomycetota > Actinomycetes > Mycobacteriales > Pseudonocardiaceae > Lentzea > Lentzea kentuckyensis. The sequence continues at coordinate 65,131 of NZ_MUYM01000081.1, read as the reverse complement.
CCTGCAGCTGCACCAGGTTGCCGTCGGGGGAGAAGCGGGCGTCAGCGCGAGCGCGGTGTAGCCGGATCAGGGCGAGCAGGCCGGCGATCTCGGGCTCGCGCGGCATCAGTCCGTGCAGCAACGAGGCGAGCCACTCGGCATCGGAGACGAGGTCGTATGACTGCACGCGGTCCGGACTGTTGGACAGGTAGCCCTCGTTGAACGTCAGGTAGACCACGTGCAGCACCTGCGCGAGCCGCTCGCCGAGCTCTTCAGGCGCGGGAATCCGGTAGGGGATGCCCGCGTCGGTGATCTTGCGCTTGGCGCGGGTCAGCCGTTGCGCCACCGTGGTCTCCGGCTGCAGGAACGCGCGGGCGATCTGCGCGGTGGTCAGCCCGCACACCACGCGCAACGTCAGCGCGATCTGCGCCTCGCGGGACAACGCGGGGTGGCAGCAGGTGAAGATCAGCCTTAGCCGGTCGTCCGGTTCGGGCTGCACGGGCCACTGCAGCTGTGCGAGCTTCTCGCGGTAGCGGGCTTGGCGGCGCAGCACGTCCAGCCCGCGGTTCTTGGCCACGGTGAACAGCCACGCGTCCGGCCTCTCCGGGACACCCTCGATCGGCCACCGCCGCAGTGCCGTCTCCACCGCGTCGGCGACGACGTCCTCGGCGGCCGAGAAGTCGCCCAGCAGCGACACCAAGGATGCGGCCAGTCGGCCCGCGTGCTCACGCACCACGCGGGCCAGCACGGCATCCGGTGAGGTCACATCAAGACCGGGCGGATTTCCACCACCGGACAGGCAGGCCAGGTGCGCGCCATGCGCAGCGCCTCGTCCAGATCGGCGACCTCGACCTCGACGTAGCCGCTGACCACTTCCTTGCCCTCGATGAACGGGCCGTCGGTGATGATCGGCTCGCCGTCCTCCAGCCGCACGGTGGTCGCGGTCTCCGGCCCGGCGAGCTTGCGATTGTGTGTGATCTTGTTCGCATGCTCGGCCATCCATTGCTGGACCTTGGCGAAGCCCGCGTCGCGCTCGGCCTGGTCCATCGCCTCCCAGTCCTTCTCCCACTGCTCGGTCTCGCAGAACATCAGCACGTACTTCATGCTCGACACCTCCTGACCAGAAGACGATCGGCGCCGAGCCTGCCACGACATCGGCCGCGAGGAATTTCGATCAGCCTTGCGGGACAGCCCGTAGGCCCGCGTTGAGGCAGCGCAGCGCGGCGCCAACAGCCGCGGCGGCGGTGATCTCGAAGATCTCGTCCTCGCTGAGACCCGCGGACTTGAGATCGGCGATGTCGGTGTCGGTCACCCGGAACGACGAGTCGCGGACCTTCGCGGCATACGACGCCCACGGTGCGTCGGCCGGTTCACCGCTCGCCGCAGCGCGCCGCGTCGCCGGGTCGGTCTTGGCGGGGGAGTCGAACACCGTCGTGCGCAGGTTGCCGACCAGCCGGACGTACCGATCACCGGTCGTGACGCCGTTCGTCGGGCCGGTCAGGAAGCCTGGGAAGCGATAGCCGAAGCGGTGCAGCGACTTCGTGCCTTTGAGGAGCTGCTCCTCGGAGTCGAGCTGGAAGCCGAACGCGTTGGCCAGCCGGTTGACGATGTTCCAGATCAGGTTGACGTGCAACGCGTCCAGCACCGCCTCGCGCCCAACACCCTGAGGGACGTCGGCCGCGCTCACCTCGTCCGGCGCGGTGGTGACCTTCTCCAGCAGGGCTAGGACCGCGGTGAGTTCGGGTCGTGCCGAGCCGGGGTCGGCCGCGTCGATCTCGCCGTTTGAGGCGATCCTGGTCATCTCGGTGTGGCTGTCGATGCAGAACGGGCACTGCAGCAGCTGGGCGGTGAACATCGCCATGTACTCGCGTTCACCCGCGGTCCAGAACGACGGGCCGCGCATCATCTCGGCGGACAGGTCGAGCAGCGGTGCGCCGAGGAACTCCGGCCGGTACAGCAGTGTCTTCGGCACGTCGGACATCGGCACCCGCGAGGTCAGCTCCGCGAAGGAGAAGAACATCCGGACGCGCAGCCGGTGCTCGTGGTCCAGCACGTCGAGTCGCATCACGCACCTCCGGTGGGGGCGGCCATCTCGTCGAGTAGAAGACGATCGAACCCCACCCGAACTCGACACGCAGGGCCAGATCGACCCCAGAAAATCAGACCTTGAGACGCGGGCGGACGGCTACCAGCGGCACGAGAGCCAGCGCGATGACTCCTGCCGCGAACGACAGAGTGGGAAAACTGCTGCTCGCGACGACGAACCCGGAGGCCATGCCACCAGTGGCACCGGACACGGCGATGGCCGTGTCGATCCGCCCCTGCACGGTGGCGCGAGTCTCGAGTGGAACTGTGTCCGTGACGAGCGCGCTGCCGCTGACCAGTCCGAGGTTCCAGCCCAGCCCGAGCAGCCCGAGCGCGAGGGCGAGCAGCGCGGTGGAGTCGGCGGGTGCGAAACCGGCCACCAGCCCCGCCGCGAGCAGGGTGACGCCGGAGGCGGCGACGACCGGCAGCCTGCCGATTCGGTCGACGAGCCAGCCGCTGATCGGCGACGGCAGGTACATCCCGGCCACGTGGACGGCGATGACGAACCCGGTGGCCGCCAGGTCGTGGCCGTGGTGGCGCATGTGGACCGGGGTCATGGTCATGATCGCGATCATCACCGGCTGGATGATCACCATGGTGGTCGCGCCGATCAGCAGCAGCCGTTTGTTGCCGCTGGAGTTGCCGCTCGCCACGGGATCGGCGGGCAGGGACCGGGCGGTGAGGAGTGGGTCGGGCCGCAGCATCACCCACAGCACGATGGCGGCTGCGGTGTAGGCGAACAGCGCGAGGATGAACGGCCCCGCGAGCACCGGGACGTTCCAGCTCGCGGCGAGCTCGCCGGTCGGGGTGACGAGGTTGGGGCCGAGCACCGCGCCGGCCGTGGTGGCGACGAGCACCGTGCTCACTGCACGGCCGCGGCCTTGTGGGGCAGCCAGATCAGCGCCGGCGTAGCGGGCTTGCAGGTTGGTCGAGCTGCCGGCGCCGTAGACGAACAATGCGACGAACAACAGCACGGCGTTGTCGGTGGCGGCGGCGATGACGACTCCGAGCGCGCCCACTGCGCCGGTGAGGTAACCGCCGGCGAGACCGACGCGTCTGCCGTGCAGGCCGGAGACGCGGGCAAACAGAAGAGCGGCGAGCGCGGAGCCGATGGTGAACAGGGCCGCGGGTAAGCCTGCAGCGCTGGTGGCTCCGAGCATGTCCTGGGCCAGCAGCGCGCCGACGGTGATGCCCGCGGCCAGTCCGGCGCCGCTGAGGATCTGGGCCGCGACAAGCACCGTCAGGATGCGTCGCTGGGCAGGGTGACGATTGATCAGAGTGTCCATTTCTCGGGGCGTCAGACCGCGACGGGGAGGTCGGCGAGGCGCCACTCGAGCATGCCGTCGGCCAGGCGCCGGGCAGTTCGTCCCTGCGCGGTGAGCAGCCGGACGGCCTCGTGCGAGAGCACGCAGTAGGCGCCGCGGCAGTACGCCACGACCTCCTGGTCGACCGGAAGCTCGGCTAGCCGGTCCGCCAGCTTGTCCAGCGGAACGGACACGGCACCGGGGATGTGCCCGGCGGCGTACTCCTCGGCGGGCCGCACGTCGATCACCGTCGCGCGTCCCGACCGGACGCGTTTGAGGAGCTCCTCGCGGCTGACTGCTTCCGTGTCGTCGCCGAGGTAGGCCTCACGCGCGGTGCGGACGTCCGGCAGCCGGTCGTCCGCGACGGTGCGCAGCTGCGCGAACAGCGCGGCGACGTCGTCTCCGGCGAGCCGATAGAAGATCTTCGTGCCCTCGCGCCGAGTGACCACGAGATTGGCCTGCTTGAGCGTCTGCAGATGCGCCGACGCGGTCGTCAGTCCCAGCTCCGCCGACTTCGCGAGCGCGTCGACCGTGCGCTCGCCCTGAGCGATCAGGTCGAGCAGCTCCAGTCGTTTGCCGCTCGCGAGGGCTTTGCCGACCCGAGCGAACTGGTCGAACAACGCGTTCTTGGCATCCCGATCGCCCATGGTTCTCCAATCATCCTTGGAATAGTGTAGAACACTGGATGTGGGAAGGAGACGATGACCGTGGCTGAGGTGCTTTCGCTTGTCGACGAGGGGCTGGGGAACTCCGCGTATCTGGTCGATCTGGGCGACGGCCGGGCGCTGGTCGTCGACGTGAGCCTCGACCTGAGGGAGATCGGCCGCGCGGCGCAGCGACGTCGGCTGAGCGTGGCGTTCGCCGCTGACACCCACCTGCACGCCGACTTCCTGTCCGGCGCCCGCCAGCTCTCCGCGACCGAGGACACCCGCGTGCTCGCCTCAGCGGCCGGGCACCGCGAGTTCGCACATAGCGGGCTGCGTGACGGTGACGAGGTCGACCTCGGTGGCTTACGGCTGCGAGCGTTAGGGACACCAGGCCACACCGACGAGCACCTGTCGTACCTGCTGCTCGACGGCGACCGTCCGCTCGGGGTGTTCACCGGTGGCTCGCTGATCGTCGGCGCTGCCGCCCGCACCGACCTCGTCTCACCCGACCGGACCGAGGAGCTCGCTCGCGCTCAGTACGCGTCGCTGCGCAGGCTCGCCGAGCTGCCCGACGACGTGGCGGTCTGGCCCACGCATGGAGCCGGATCGTTCTGCTCGGCTCCGCCTGGCGCGGACCGAACCAGCACGATCGGCAGGGAGAAGGCGACGAACCCGTTGCTGCGTGCGGCTGACGAGGACGCCTTCGTGAAGGAGCTGCTCGGCTCACTGGGCAGCTACCCGCCGTACTTCCGCCGGCTCGGCGAGATCAACCGCCAGGGCGTTCTGGTGGGAACACCTGAGCTGCCGCCGCTAGAAGTTGGTGCGGTGCGGCGGCTGCTGGCCAACGGCGCGCGATTGATCGACGTCCGGCCGCTCGACCAGTTCGCCGCCGCGCACGTGCCCGGCGCGCTGTCGATTCCGCTGCGGCCGGCGTTCGCATCGTGGCTCGGCTGGCTGGCGCCGCACGACCAGTCGCTCGTCGTGGTGCGTGGCGCTGGCCAGGACCCGGCGGAGATCGTCTGGCAGGCGGCCAAGATCGGCTACCTCGACCTCGCGGGCGAGCTCGCCGGCGGGATGGACGCGTGGACTGCCGCCGAACTTCCCACGACCACAACCAGGTTGGTGGGCCCGGACCAGGTGAGCGGACCGGTCCTGGACATCCGGCAGGAGCCCGAGTTCGCCTCCGGGCACCTGCCGGGCGCGCAGCACGTCGAACTCGGTGACCTGCCCAGCCGCGTCGACGAAGTCCCACAGGAGCCGCTGGTCGTGATGTGCGGCCACGGGGAGCGCGCTATGGGCGCGGCCAGCCTCCTCGAACAGGCAGGACACCGCGACGTCGCCGTCCTCACCGGCGGACCTCAGGACTGGGCAGACGCGACCGGCGGACGCCTGGAGAGCGGCCGGTGAGCCTCCAACTCGGCCTGCGCGCCAACCTCGCCCAGTTCAGCCTGCTCGTCGCGGTCAACGCACTGGTCGGCGGTGTGCTCGGACAGGAACGCGCGGTGCTGCCGCTGCTGGCCAAGGACGAGTTCGGCCTGACCGGCTATACGTTCGTGCTCACCTACGTGGTCGCGTTCGGTCTGACCAAGGCCGCCACCAACTACTTCGCGGGCACCTGGTCCGACCGCTTCGGGCGCCGCCCGGTGCTGCTGGCCGGGTGGCTGGCCGCGATCCCCGTGCCGCTGATGCTGATCTGGGCGCCGTCGTGGGGCTGGGTGGTCGCGGCGAACGTGCTGCTCGGCGTCAACCAAGGCCTGACCTGGTCCACCACCGTGATCATGAAGATCGACCTGGCCGGACCGTCCCGCCGTGGCCTCGCGATGGGCCTCAACGAAGCCGCCGGCTACATCGCCGTCGCGGTCACCGCGCTCGCCACCGGCTATCTCGCCGCCCGCTACGGCCTGCGGCCGGCACCGTTCCTGCTCGGACTGTCCTATGTGGTCCTCGGTATCGGATTGACCGTGTTCGCCGTGCGGGAGACCCGAGAACACGCCCGGCTTGAAGCGACACAGCACCCCGCTGCCGCTGAGGGCATGCCGAGTGACCGGGAGATCTTCACCCGCACGAGCCTGCGGGAGCCCGCGTTGTCGGCGGCGAGCCAGGCTGGGATGGTGAACAATCTCAACGACGGTCTGGCGTGGGGCCTGTTCCCGATCCTGTTCGCCACCGCCGGCCTCTCGGTCGCCAAGATCGGTGTCCTGGCCGCCGTCTACCCGGCCGTGTGGGGCCTCGGGCAACTGGTCACCGGCCCGCTGTCAGACCGGTGGGGCCGCAAACACCTGATCACCGCAGGCATGCTCATCCAAGCTGCCGCGCTCGCGCTCGTCGCGGTCGCCGACACCTTCACGGTGTGGCTGGTGGCGGCCGTGCTGCTGGGCGCAGGCACCGCGATGGTCTACCCGACCCTGCTGGCGACGATCGGCGACGTCGCGCACCCAGCGTGGCGTGCGCGAGCGGTTGGCGTCTACCGGCTCTGGCGCGACGGTGGCTTTGCGGTGGGCGCTCTGCTCGGCGGCATCGTCGCCGACCTCTGGGGCCTGCGCGCCGCGGTGTGGGTGGTCGCCGCACTCACAGCGCTGTCCGGAATCGTGGTCGCCGTGCGCATGTACGAAACCCATTCCAACAGGAAGGTCAACACGTGACCGTCCCACGTGGACTCCTCGACGGACCGATCTACCTCGACTACAACGCCACCACACCTATCGATCCAGCGGTGACCGAGTCGATGCTGCCGTACCTGACCGCGGAGTTCGGCAACCCGTCCAGCACACACCACTACGGCCGCGAGTCCCGCATCGCGCTGGACCACGCCCGTGATCAGGTCGCAGCGCTTCTCGGCACGTCAGCTGAGCGGATCGTGTTCACCGGGTCCGGCTCCGAGGCCGACAACCTCGCCATCCGCGGCACCGTGCTCGCCTCCGGCGTCAACCGGCCGCACGTGATTACCCAGCCCACCGAGCATCCCGCCGTGCTCCAAGCGTGCGAGGCGTTGCGCCGCTGGCACAACGCGGAGGTCACGTTCCTGCCCGTCGACACCGACGGCCTGGTCGACCCGGCCGATCTCACCGCGGCGATCAACCCGCGCACCGTCCTCGTGTCCGTCATGGCGGCGAACAACGAAACCGGTGCCCTGCAACCGATCGACGAACTGGCCCGCATCGCCCGCGAGTACGGCGTGGTGTTCCACACCGATGCCGCCCAGGCGATCGGCAAGATCCAGTTCGACGCGACCGAGCTCGATCTCGTGACGGTGGTGGGGCACAAGATGTACGCACCCAAGGGAATCGGCGCCCTGTGCATCTGGCCCGGTGTACCCCTGGAGCCGTTGGTGTACGGCGGTGGCCAGGAGCACGGCCTGCGCGCGGGCACCGAGAACGTCGCTCTCGCCGTCGCCCTCGGCACCGCCGCCGAACTCGCCGCGAAAGACCTCGCATCAGGCGGCCACGACCGCATCCGCGAGCTGCGCGACCGCCTGCACCACCGGCTCACCACCGCACTGCCCGGCCGAGTCCACCTGAACGGCCCTGGCTCGGCCCGGCTGCCCAACACCCTCAACATCAGCATCGACGGCATCGCCGGACACGAACTGCTCGACGCCACAACGGCAATCGCCGCCTCCACCGGCTCGGCCTGCCACAGCGGCAACCACCAGCCCTCACCCGTGCTCACGGCCATGGGCATGCCCGCCGACCGCGGCCTGGGCGCCCTGCGGTTGTCGCTGGGCCGCTGGAGCACCGCCGAGCAGATCGACCAGGCCGCACACCACATCGTCGCCGCAGCCAGCTGACACCACAGAAAGCAGGAGCCCATGACCGAGGCGAACCCCACGCCCGAGCGTCGCGCCGGCCTGTCCACGAGGTGCGTCCACGCCGGTGACGTCCGTGATCCCCAAGGCGCCATCCACACACCGCTCTACGGGCACTCCACGTTCGCCTTCGACTCCACAGCAGACCTCCTCGACGTCGTCGAGGGCCGCGCGGAGGGCAACCTCTACACGCGCTACGGCCTCAACCCGACCATCCGCTCCCTCGAACACAAACTCGCCGACCTCGAAGACGCCCAAGCCGCACTCGCGTTCGGATCCGGCATGGCCGCGGAAGCCGCGACCTTCCTGTCCCACACCAAGACCGGCGAGCACATCGTGTGCCTGGGCGACGTCTACGGCGGCACGTTCGAACTCCTCGGCGAGAACCTGCCCCAGCTCGGCATCGACACCACGTTCCTCACCGCGGGCGAAGTCGATCAGGTCCCGTCCGTGCTGACCGACCGCACCCGGATCGTGTTCTTCGAAACCCCGACCAACCCCACCCTCGACGTCTTCGACATCGTCACGATCTCCCAGCATGCACACGCCGTGGGCGCGTTGGTCGTCGTGGACAACACCTTCGCGACCCCGGTCAACCAGAACCCGCTGCACCACGGCGCCGACCTGGTGATCCACTCTGCCACCAAGTACCTCGGCGGCCACAGCGACCTCACCGCCGGTGCCGTCGCAGGACCCGCCGAACTGCTCACACCGATCGCCACCTGGCGCAAGAACCTCGGCCAGGTCATCGCCCCGGAGATCGCGTCGCTGCTCGCCCGCAGCATCCGTACCCTCGTCGTCCGCGTCCGCGCGCAGAACGTCGCCGCCACCGCCGTCGCGGAGTTCCTCAACGATCACCCGCGCGTCACCGGGGTCAACCACCCCAGCCTGGCCACCGGTGACCAGGCCGCCATCATCAAGACACAGATGCGCGGCCACGGTGGGATGCTCAGCTTCCTCGTCGACGGCGACGCAGCCGCTACCGCAGCGGTCGTGGACCGGCTGCGCGTCTTCAGCATCGCCGCCAGCCTCGGCGGCGCGGAAAGCCTCGTCACCCAACCGATCACCACGACCCACCACGGCCTCGACCCGGCCGAGCGCGCTCGCCGCGGAATCGCGGACAGCCTGGTCCGCCTGTCGGTGGGCCTCGAAGACGCCGAAGACCTCATCGCCGATCTGGCCCAGGCGCTGAACGCCGCGTGAGCTCGGCCTGTTGCGGTGGGCTCATGCCTGCCGCAACAGGCGATGTCCCGGCTGGCCTCGCACGACGTGGTCAGCGGAAAGCCTGGACGAGATACAGGAGTGCCAGGCTTATGGCGAGTCCGCCGAGGAGGCGCCGCAGCACGACGTCGGGCAGGCGCGGTTGGAGATGGGCGCCGAGGTAGCCGCCGAGCAGACCACCCAGTCCGCAGGCGAGGCCGAGCAGCCATTCGGGTGCGATGTCCCCTGAGGTGGTGAAGGACAGCACGGCATAGGTTGCCGCACCGACGATCGAGGTCAGAAACGTCGAGGCAAGGGCTGCCGGTGCGACAACTGTGACCGACAGGCCCAAGCCCACGAGGACGGGGCCGAGGATCGAGCCGCCACCGATCCCGTAGATCCCACCGACCGCGCCAGCGACCAGACCGAGCGTCATGACGAGCTTGGGCGACGGTTGACGGCGTTGACCGTGATGCCGCGGCCGTACGGTTCGCCAGCACAGCCATACGCCGAGAGGTAGCAGGACTGCGGCGACGATGAGCCTGAACTCGCGGGCGCCAGGTACCGCGAAGACCCTGATCAAGGCGCCTACGACGACGCCGGGCAGAGTGCCGGCGATGAGCTGGCGCGTCAGCGGACCGCCCAGGGAACCGTGCCGTCGGTAACGGAGCAGAGCGCCGGGCGCGGCCACGATGTTGAACATCAGGTTGGTCGGCGTGACGGCCGGACTGGGAACGGCCAGCACGCTGAGTTGCACCGGCAAGAGGAACACCGCACCGGAGACGCCGACCGGCGCTGTCACCAGAGAGATCAACAATCCCGCGGCGAAGCCGAACGCGTACTGGTGCCAGGCCACGCACTCGTCCTTTGAAAGACAGGTTTCCCCGTGCCCGAACGTCTCCGGGCCGCGATCACGATAGCCAGGCACCACGAGGCCGATCCCGCACGTTGGGATGCCTCGCCCGGTCGCCGTCGGCCTGGTCGTCCTGCGGGTTCTCGGTGAGGACATAGCAACAGGCGTTGATATGAGGCCGCCGAAGTCTGTTCCAACGTATCAATGAGCGTTAGGATGTGCATGTGACTGAGGAACGCCGGGACACCTGTGACCTGTTGTGCCTGGACTTGCCGCACGCCGAGGAGATCCGGACGGGTCTGCCTGAGCTGTCTTCGGTGGAGTCGGCCGCGGCAGCGGCGCGGGCGCTGGGTGATCCCACGCGGCTGCGGATCGCGGCGGCGTTGCTGACCGGCGGGGAGCTGTGCGTGTGTGACGCCTCGTGGGTCGTCGGCGCGGCGCAGAACCTGACTTCGCACCACCTCCGGCAGCTCAAGATCGCCGGACTGGTGTCGTCCCGTCGTGACGGCCGGCTCGTGATGTACGCGCTGACCGGCCGCGGCCGGGTGCTGGTCGCCGCGGTTCTGGCAGAGCACACGGACGAGGTCGTGCCCGCGGGCATGGCCGACAGCAGAACACTGGAGGGGTGAGTCGTGGCTGACGAATGCTGCGGGCCGCAGGAGCCGCGCTCAAGGACAACGACGGCGCAAGACGACCCGCAGGTCGACGACCACGGTCCCGAGCAGGGGTCGGGAAGCTGGTGGCAGGTCCGCGAGCTGCAACTGGCCGCTGTCGCCGCGGTGCTGTTGGCGGCCGGGTTCTGGCTTGGTTCCACGGGAGCGGAGCTGGTGGGCAACGGGCTGACGCTGGCCTCGGCGGTGGTGGGCGCGGCCTCGTTCGTGCCGGGAGCGGTGCGCAACCTGCTGCGTCGCCGGGTCGGGGTGGCCACCCTGATGACGATCGCCGCGATCGGCGCTGTCGCGTTAGGACAGATCACCGAGGCCGCCATGCTCGGCGTGCTGTTCTCCATCGCCGAAGGCCTGGAGCACTACGCCATCGCACGCACCCGCCGGGGCTTGCGAGCACTGCTTGGCCTGGTCCCGCCTACCGCGTCGGTGCTGCGGGACGGGACCGAGCTCCAGGTCGCGCCGGACGAACTCGTGGTCGGCGACCGCATGGTGCTGCGACCCGGTGAACGCGCCGCGACCGACGGAATCATCCGCACCGGCCACACCAACCTCGACCTGTCGGCGATCACCGGCGAGTCGGTGCCGGTCGAGGCCGGACCGGGCAACACGGTGCACGCGGGCGCGATCAACGGCGGCGGCGCGATCGAGGTCGAGGTCGCCGCACGCGCCTCAGACTCCTCGCTGGCACGGATCGTGCACATCGTCGAGGAGGCCCAGGACCGCAAGGGCACCGGGCAGCGCCTCGCCGACCGCATCGCCCGCCCGCTCGTCCCGGCGATCATGATCCTGGCAGTGCTCATCGCTGGGATCGGAGCGCTGCTGGGCGACCCCATGGTGTGGCTCGAACGCGCGCTCGTTGTGCTCGTCGCCGCGTCCCCGTGCGCGCTGGCGATCTCCATTCCGCTGACCGTCGTCGCCGCAGTGGGTGCGGCGAGCAGGCAAGGTGCGCTGGTCAAGGGCGGCGCCGCGCTGGAGGAACTCGGCCGCATCGGCACGGTCGCCCTGGACAAGACCGGCACGCTGACCCGCAACGCTCCCCGCGTCGTGGACGTCCTGCCCGCTGGCGAGAGCACCCGAGAGCAGGTGCTGGTAACCGCCGCCGCGCTCGAGGCACGCAGCGAGCACCCGCTGGCCCGCGCGATCCTGCAAGCTGCGGACACCGTGCCGGCCGCCGACGACGTCACCGCGGTGCCCGGTCACGGCCTGACCGGAACCTTGGACGGTTCCTCGGTGCGGCTGGGCAAGCCCGGCTGGGTTGATCCCGGATCGCTGCGCGGTGAGGTCAACCGGCTTCAGCAGGCCGGCGCCACCGTGGTGCTCCTCGAGCGGGACGGGACTCTGCTCGGCGCCGTCGCGGTCCGAGACGAACTGCGTGACGAAGCTGCTGAGGTCATCAGCAGGTTGCGCGACCTGAACATCGACACCGCGATGCTCACCGGCGACAACACCGCCACCGCAACGGCTCTGGCAGGCAAAGCGGGCATCACCACAGTCCACGCCGAACTGCTGCCCGAGGACAAGGCGACGCTGGTCGGTCAGCTGCGCAACGGCCGCAAGATCGCCATGGTCGGCGACGGCGTCAACGACGCTCCCGCGCTGGCCACCGCCGACGTCGGCATCGCCATGGGCGCCATGGGAACCGACGTGGCGATCGAAACAGCCGATGTGGCGCTGATGGGGGAGGACCTGCGTCACCTGCCCCAGGTGCTGGCGCACGCCCGCCACGCCCGCCGGGTGATGCTGCAGAACGTCGGCCTGTCGCTCGCGATCATCGGCGTGCTGATTCCGTTGGCCGCCTTCGGTGTTCTGGGGTTGGCCACTGTCGTGCTCGTGCACGAGTCCGCCGAGGTGCTGGTCATCCTCAACGCCATCCGTGCCGCCAAGAGCACTCCGCTTCCCGAGGTCACCGCAGTCGCTCCGACCACGCCGCAGGCGCTGAACCTCACGGTGGCGAGCACGCCGAAGCAGGGCGACTCCGGCTGCTGCGACGCATGCTGAAGGCAGCGTGTTCGTGACCGCTAGCCTGGTGCGCGTGTCTGGCGCCGGCAGCATGCGGATGATCGCGCGAGTGAGCCTCGTGCGGGTCTTCGCCGTGCTCGCGCTGGTCGTCGGGATCGCGTTGCTTCAGGGCACGCCGTGCGAGCGGGACGTCGCCTGGTCCTCACAGTGCACGACCGTGGGGACGCAGGTGTTCGCGGACGTGCCGATCACCGGTGAGGCCGCACCGGATCTGCTCGAAGACCTCGGCGGAGTGTCCGAAGCCTGCCTGGCGGTGCTGCTCGCCGTCCTGCTCGTGATCGCGGGACTGCTCGGTCCCAGGCTGTTCCTGGCGAGCGCCGTGTCCGTGCCAGTGCCGTGGCAGGGTCCGGATCGACGTCCGGGTGTGCGCCTCACACAGCTCTGCGTGCTGAGGACGTAGACGATCACGTGCCGCTCCAGCCTCCGGCTGGGGCGGCACGTGATCGTCCACATTCTTCGCACCGTTGCAGAGGTATGTCGTCATGACCAAGAACGCCAGGCTTTCGTTGATCATCATCGCTGTCGTCGTGGTGGTGGTCGGAGGCTTCATCCTGATCAGCAAGCTCACCGGGCCCTCGACGCCGCAGCAGGCCGGGCCCACTAACGCCGTCGGACCCGTCCCGGCGCCTGCGACGGCCGCGCTTGTCCGGCCCGACAGTCACAAGCTCAACGACGTGCCCAACGCCAAGGTGACCGTGGTCGAGTTCCTCGATCTCGAATGTGAGGCGTGCCGTGCGGCTTACCCCGGCGTGGAGAAGCTGCGGGGCGAGTACGGCGACCGCGTGACGTTCGTGATGCGTTACTTCCCGGTTCCCGCCCACCGCAACGCCGAGCTGGCCGCCACTGTTGTGGAGGCCGCGGGCAAGCAGGGCAAGCTCGAAGCGATGTACCACCGCATGTACGAGAGTCAGGCGAGCTGGGGCGACCAACAGGTCTCCCACCGCGAGACGTTCTTCGGATTCGCTCGTGACCTCGGCCTGGACATGGCCAAGTTTGAAGCCGACGTGAACGACCCGGCCACTGTGGAGCGCGTGCTCAAGGACCGCAAGGACGGCGTGACCGTGGGAGTCCAGGGCACGCCGACCTTCTTCGTCAACGGCACCAAGTTCCAGGGTCCGCCGAGCTACAGCGCGCTCAAGGCCACCATCGACCGGGAACTGGCCAAGTGACGTCAACCGAAGTGCGGTTCGTGACCAGGCTGCTCCCGTGGCTGCTCATCGCGGGCGGCGGGATCGGCCTGGTCACGGCCTTCGTGCTGACCGTCGAGAAGATCGCGCTGCTCAGAAACGCCGACTATGTCCCGACGTGCAGCATCAACCCGGTGCTGAGCTGCGGCTCGATCATGAAGACTTCGCAGGCCGAGGTGTTCGGGTTCCCGAACCCGCTGCTCGGCATCGCCGGGTTCGCAGCGGTCGTCACGATCGGCGTGGTGCTGGCAACCGGAGCTGCACTACCGCGCTGGTGCTGGCTCGGCCTGCAGGCCGGCGTCACGTTCGGCGTCGTGTTCGTGCACTGGCTGATCTTTCAAAGCCTGTACGTGATCGGCGCGCTGTGCCCGTACTGCATGGCCGTGTGGGTCGTGATGATCCCGATCTTCTGGTACACGACGCTGCACAACCTGGAGCAAGGGCATCTGCCGTCACCACGACGAGCAACGGCGACATTGGCCGACTACCACAGCGTGGTGCTCATCCTGTGGTACCTGCTCATCGCCGGTGCGGTGCTGCAGGCGTTCTGGTTCTACTGGTCGACGTTGATCGGCTGACTCAAGTCTTGATCACCTTGGGGCGTGCCGTTCAACGCCGCCCCCATTCTGGAGGCAATTGATGGACGCGCAGGCGACGGCCCCGAACTGGTCCCGGCGGGTGATCGGGATAGCGGTCGGCATCGCACTGGTGCTGCTCGGTGCGGCTGGAGGGATCGCTATCGGCCGTTCCAGCTCGCCCGACAACGCACCGACCGCGGTCGACATTGGGTTCAACCAGGACATGTCGTGGCACCACCTGCAGGCCGTGCAGATGGCCAACCTCGTTCCAAGCCGCAGCGACGACCCCGACGTGCGCCAGATCGCGTTCGACATCGGATCGACACAGCTCGAGCAGGTCGGCCGGATGAAGGGCTGGCTCAACATGTGGGGCGAGCTCGAGCAGGCGCCCGCGGGCCAGCTGATGACGTGGATGAACGGTGATCACCACCATTCCGCGTCCGGTGTGGACGGTGGCCGCATGCCGGGCATGGCTACGTCGCAGGAGCTCGCTCGCCTGCGCGGGTTGAGCGGCAAGGAGTTCGACGTGCTGTTCCTGCAGCTGATGACGCGGCACCACGAAGGTGGCGGCGCGATGTCTCGGTACGCGGCGGAGAAGGCGGCCACTCCGGTCGTGCGAAATCTCGCCAACTCCATCGCGACCAGCCAGGACGCTGAAGTGCTGACACTTAAGGCGATGCTCACCGCCCGCAACGCGCAGCCGCTCGGCACTGGCTGATATCAGCACGCCGCTCCTATAGCCACCTTGTGGTCACCGGGTCGTCCACGGAGTCGGTGTCGACCGCCAGGACAACGTCCACGAGTTCGCGGAGAGCGCGGGCGAGATTCTGTGAGGAGTGTCGGATGGCCGGCTTGGCATTGGGCATGTCCGTGGTCTACCTGGCGCTGGCGTTCGGCTGGCGCAGTTGGGTGCAATGGCGCGCGACAGGGTCCACAGGCTTCCTTGGTGTCCGCGGCCCGATGGGCTCGCTCGAATGGTGGGGCGGTGCGCTGTTCGCGGCGGCGCTCGTCCTGGGCCTGGCAGCCCCCGCGCTGCAGCTCGCCGGCGTGCTCACACCGGTCGATGCTCTCGATGGAGGAGGCGGTCACGCTATCGGCGCGGTGCTGTCGGCCGGCGGAGTCGCGGCCACGTTGGCGGCTCAGCGGGTGATGGGCACGTCCTGGCGAATCGGTGTGGATCAGGCGGAAGCAACTACGCTGGTCACGCACGGCCTGTTCGCGCACGTGCGCAACCCTGTCTTCACCGCGATGATCACGACCGGCGTCGGCCTGGCCTTGTTGGCGCCCAACGTGATCGCTCTGGGAGCCCTGGTTGCGCTCGTACTCGCGATTGAGGTCCAGGTCCGTGTGGTGGAGGAACCGTACCTGCTGCTCACGCACGGCGAGGCATACAAGGCTTACGCCTCGCGCGCCGGCCGGTTTCTGCCCGGCCTCGGCCGACTTCGCTCGTCGGCCAGCTGAGCGGTTGCGTGCGGGGTTACCTGGATCGCCACAGCGTTCACCAGCCCGACTTATCGACATCAACCAGGGAGGGGTACGCGGTGCTGGTCGACGGATTCGAAGAGATCGCCAATGTCGTCTGCTCGTTCGAGCACATCGTCCGCGGTGAACACCAACTGTTCCGGCTTGCGGCAGTCGCGGACCTCGTCCCACGTGACCGGTGTTGCCACGGTCGGCTCGTCGCGACCGCGTAGCGAGTAGGGCGCGATGGTGGTCTTGGCGGCGTTGTTCTGACTCCAGTCGATGAACACCTTGCCCTCACGGCGCGCCTTCGTCATTGTGGCCGTCACCTGTTGAGGTGTCTCCTGCTCGAAGGCCACCGCGATGGCTTTTGCGTAAGCCGAAGGGGCCTGTGCGTTGGTCGTCTCGATGCCTGCGTAGACCTGCATCCCCTTCGAGCCGGAAGTCGTGGCGACCGGGGCAAGCCCGTCGGCGACGAGCACTTCGTACAGCCACTCGGCCACCCGGCAGCAATCGACGATCGTGGTGCCCGGTCCGGGATCGAGATCGAACACGAGTCTGTTCGGCAGTTCTCGTGCGCCGTCCGCAACTGTCCATTGAGGAACGTGGAGTTCGAGCGCCGCGAGGTTGGCGGCCCACACGAGGGCCGCGAGTTCGTGCAGCAGCGGATACCGGACGATCTCGTTCGCGTCGGCTCCCCGCCGGGAACCGCCGCTGCGCAACGACACGGTCGGCAGCCAGCCCGGCGCGCTCGCGTCGGTGTTCTTCTGGAAGAACTTCTGCCCGTGTACCCCGTTGGGGAACCTGACGAACGTGACCGGTCTGTCGCGCAAGTGCGGCAGCAAGATCGGAGCGATCCTGCTGTAGTAGGCAATGATCTCGCTCTTGGTCGTGCCGTCCGGATACAGAGCCTTGTCCAAGTTCGACAGGGTAAGTGTGCGACCACCCGCGTTGACCGTCACGCGACTGCCGATCTCGGGCGACTCGGCGGCACGCTGCGGGCTGGGGCGGCCTGGCTGCGGTGCGATCACCTCGGACGGATCGCGGTCCGCGCGCAAACCACGCCACGCGGTGTGCCGCAGTCGACCGTCGTCGCCGCGGGTGAACTGCCGGAACCGCACCTCGCCGACCAGCACCGGGTCCACCCATCGAGCACGCACGACATCCTCACGCGGGGGCGCGACTGCAAACGGGTGGCCGGGGCGCTCCAGCGGTTGCAGCCGGTCGCGCAGCTGATCGCGATCCTGCCTGGTGAAGCCGGTGCCCACATCGCCGATGTAGACCAGGTCGCCGGTGTCCGGGTCGTGCGCGCCGAGCAGGAGTCCGCCGACGGTGCCGGTGAAGCCGCTCTGGCCAGGCCTCCAGCCGCACACGATGACCTCGTGTGTCTGCACGAGCGGGTGCTTGCACCAGAAGTCGGGCCGCTTGCCTGGGAGATAAGGAGAATCGAGCCGCTTGGCGACAAGGCCTTCGTGACCTTCTGCTGCCACGCGCTCGAGGAGCCGTTGCGGAGTCAGGCGCTCGGCGGACAGATCGTCGGCGGTGAACGACGGCACCACGGTGATCCGGAACGGATCAGGCATGGGGAGCTCGGTGAGCTGTTGCCGTCGCTGTTCGTACGGCCGGTCGAGGAGAAGCTGGTGGTCGAGCTGTAGGAGGTCGAACGCCAGGAACCGGACCGGGACGTCGTCGAACGGGTCAGTTCGCCGGGCGGTGCGGTGCCTTTGGAAGCGGCCTCGTCGTTGCTGCAGCAGGCCGAAGTCGATCTGGCCTGCCTCGTTGTAGACCACGACCTCACCGTCGAGGACCGCGGCGCGCCCTCGCAGCGCCGCGGTGAGCACGCCGGTCAGCTCAGCGAACTCGGCGGTGAGGTCGAGACCGTTACGGCTGGTCAGCACCGTGGTGCCGTCCGCAGCGATCCGCATCGCCACGCGGTAGCCGTCCAGCTTGTACTCATAGGCCCACTGCGGGCCCTCGCGGAGACGGCCGCCGTCGGGCTTGGCGAGCATGGGGTCGATCCACGCGGGAACGGAGCTGTGCGCTGCGGCCATGGTGACCTCCGTTCCTGGTGTGTTGCCCTCTCACCAGGAATCTGAAGGTAACCCGATCGGCCTAACTTCGCGCGTCGGTGCAGGTCAGCTCCGTCTACTCGCGTAACCGCAGCACGTCGAAGGAGACAAGCTGGTCGGGCACGTACAGCTTCTCTCGCCGACCGTCGGCGTAGTTGATCGCGTAGTTGACGACGCCGAGCCAGTCGCCTTCGACGCCGGGAAAGCGGCCGTGGAGCTGCCCTTTCACCGCACCGGTCAAGTCGAGTCCAGTGGGTATGACATGCCGCTTGGCGCCGGGTTTGCGGGCGAACAAGTCGTCCAGGCTGACCGAGACGCCGGTGATCACTGGTCTGCGGCCGTGTACGTCGTCGCCCTCCCAGATGGTGAATGGGCTGTTAATCATGTCGGCCGCCCTTTGAGGACAGTGCAGCCCGCGATCGGCTCTGGACGAGATCGAGGTAAAGCTCCTCGGACAGCTCCGCCCTGTCGGGTGCGGGTGCCGTGGCGGTCAGCCGCCAGAAGTGATCGGGGGTGTCGGTGGCGCAGGCCAGGCAGCTGATGTGGGCTTCGCCGTCGTGCACGACCGCTCGGAACTGAGAGTGGCCGAGGGTGTGCCGACCGAGTTTGCATCGCGCGGGCAGGAGCGCCACCCGACGGCCGGTCGTATCGAACCTGTACGTGAGCTGACCATCCATTTGGGACGGTTCGAGAAGCTGCCGATCCATGAGGCGAGAACCTATCACTGCGTTCGCACATATGTTCGCTTAGACACGTGCGGCGTCTCCTCCACCTCACGCTCCAATGGCGAGAGGGTGCGGCTCGCCCGTGAGTGCGGACAGCGCGGTTGCGACCTCGATCTCGTTGGCGCGGACGTAGGTCGTCGTTGTGGTCGCGGAGTTGTTTGCCGGCGAGTGGCCTGCGTAGGCCTGGGCGATGGCCAGTCCGAACCTGCGTTCAACGAAGGTGAGCGT
The DNA here is from genome assembly GCF_002150765.1 of Lentzea kentuckyensis. Lineage (GTDB taxonomy): Bacteria > Actinomycetota > Actinomycetes > Mycobacteriales > Pseudonocardiaceae > Lentzea > Lentzea kentuckyensis. The sequence continues at coordinate 46,323 of NZ_MUYM01000081.1, read as the reverse complement.
CGTGTGGCGCAACCAATGTGTGCTGACCAGCTGGCGTGCAGCCCACTCGTGTTGTCGGCGCACGCGTGCCCACAGGCCGTCGTAGCGGCGCTTCGTGAGGGGCCTGCCATCTCGGTAGCGGAGCAGCGGACCTCGTGGATCCACACTGCCGCGCACGAGGCCGTGGTCGATCAGGTGCGCGATGAGGGTCGGAGATGCTGGCTGCCAGCGGAAGACCCCACCCTTCTCCTGCAGAAGGATCAGGCACTGTTCTTCGTCGATGTCGCAGGGGCGAAGAGCGAGCGCAGCACCAGTGCGGCAGGCCGTTTCCAGGTGAAGGCGGACGAGGAGCGCGTCGAGCGCTGGGTCGTTCCCCGTCGTGGACGCGACTTCCGCGACCTCCTCGACCCGCACGTTCTGCAGGCCTCGGCGTGTCGACGGGATCCTGCGAGGCTTTGCGACGAGCAGCGCGGGGTTGCGTGCAAGTGCGATGTGGTCATCGGCGGCCGCAAACTTGTAGAGACAGCGCAGCGCGGCGACCATGTGCTCGCCAGCGCTCCGGCCGCCACGACTGTTGCGCCGCACCACAGCCCGCGACTTCGTGGATTCGACCAACGCTGCGATTTCAGTAGCTGTAGGCTCATCGAGCGTTCGAGTTCCCCAGAGCGTCACCACTCGAGCCCAATAGATTCCGTAGAGGCGCCTGGTCCCATCGCTCACCGCGGTCGCGACAACGGGCACGAACTCGGCGAAGGTTGGCACGTGCTCGCCTGGAGCTTGCTGCGCGTCGAGAAGATCCTCGGGGGTCACGCCTAGCCGCTCGAGCACTGCGCGAGCTGTAGCTAGATCAGCTGCATCTGGGCGCTGCATGATCGAGTCCGACAGCAGGTGCGTGGTACGCGTTGAGAATTTTCCCCAACGCCGCGCAGTCGTACGCCAAGAGCACTGCCGACGTGGGAATGGAAACGAGCAGCAGTCTGTCGCCGGCGTTCAGGGAACGCCACCTCCGGATCGGGAGCGGCAGCTTGATGAAACCTCTGGGCGAGACCAGGTCAGTTCCGTAGTGAACTGAGCGAACAACGATGATGTCGCCGTGTAGCGCGATGTCGATCCGGCCTTCTGGCTCCCAGCTCAGCGTCCGAAGGATCCGGCGGTCGGTGAACCTGCCGTGGTCGTCGATCGCGGCCATTCCGAAGTGGATCGTGCCGTCCCGCGACAGCTCGCTGAGGTTGATCGAGGGGAGCGGCTCCGTCTTCAGGCACGCTGCCGTGAGGGAGTCCGGAACGACCGCGCCGATTATTGCCCCTGCGGTCGTAGGACCTGGTCGGTATCTACGGCGCTCCCTGCCGTCCCGTGTGCCAGTTGTCGCGGTCATGAGCTTTATGCAACCGCGCGTATGTGTGGATGCCCAGCGAACTGGCTTAAGACGTGCAACGCTGGGGAGTCGTTGAGTGAGCCGCCACTATTGCTGATCATGAGCGGCGTACAGGTGCGTGAGTACCGCGCGGAACGTCGGGTCGGCGATCTTCAGCTGTTGCACCCTCTTGTCGGTCTTTGAGTGGCACGCGGCGTGCACGATCAGATCGACCGCGTTCACCCCGTAGAGGCGGGCCAGCTGGGCGACCATGATCGGCGTTGGAAGGGTGACGCCACATTCGTAGTTGGACAGGGTTGCCACCGATACCTGTACCGGCGCAACGGTTGCCACGTCTGTGAGGCTCCAAGTGAGGTCGTTGCGCACGTCGCGCAGCGCCTTGCCGAGAGCCACTTTGTAAGGCTGCCGGGTCGAGAACCGGCCGAAGGCAGCTTCGATGTCGAGGCCGCGTTCCTCTGTGAGTTCCCTCAGTTCGGCATCGTCGGCCAACTGCAGTGTGGTCCGCGCGCGAACGCGCATTTCCTGTGGCAGCAGGAAGTAGTCCTCTGCCGGAAACGCCTCGAGGTCAGTCCGGCGGGTCAGCACGCCGCCCTTGATGAAGCGCTGTAACTGGTTGGCCAGATCCGCGTTTGAGAGCCTGGTCAGCTCGCGGAGTCGCACTGCCGTGAGCTCAAGGCCTACGCGTTCGAGGAACGCGGTCAACACCAATCCGCCTTTGCGGTTCCAGGACAGTCGGCGGTCCTTGGAGACCTTGTCGACCAACTTCACGATCTATCCGTGTCCTCGAGACTTGGCGCAGCCTCGTGCGGGAGCTCCGCGGAACGCAACGCCTCACCGAACCAAGCAGCATGGCGCTCCAGCTTCCGCGCCGCCGAGTCGACCAGAACGACCAGCACTTCGAACGCGCCAGCGCCGCCCAGGAGCGATGCAGCGCGCTGGATCGCAACCGCATCCCGTGCCGCGTGTGCGGACACGAAGGCGGACGCGACCTTGACGTTCTCGTACCACGCTGCGCGATCGTCGGCGTCCACGTCCTCCGGGATGGCGAACGTGATCGGGAACGCGATGGGCGAGACGAGTTGATCCTGTGGGACGCCGTCGAGCAGGACCCTTGCCAAGATGCTCGCTGCGGAGACAGCAATCCGCGGGTCCGCGTGGGTGACGACAGACTGGAGCGTGCGTTCGACCAGTTCGGGTTCCGACTGCAGGTGGTGACCGAGTGCGCGCAGGCCCCAGGAGGCTCCGAGTCTGCTGTCTGGGTCTTGCCGAAGTCGAGCCTCATCTTGAGCGATCTGCTCGACACCGCACGGGACGTATCCGATGTCGGCTGGTTCGCGATCACGCTCCACGGAGGGCGTCCTCGTAGGAGCGGCTCGTGAGGGGAGTGATCACTTCCTTGATCTGCGCGGATTCAGTCACGGGCTGCATGCCCTCGCGAGGCCATGGCAGGATCTGCTCCTCCTCGCGCCAGGCGAGGTCACACGCCCTGCACATCGGCCAGCAACGTTCGGATTCTGGCCACTTGTCGGACTTGGTGGTGACCTCGGTGCCGCACAACGTGCTTCCCGGGTCGCCTTCGGCGAGTGAACTCGGTAGCGCGTGGCGCGCCCCGTCATGCGGTTGCCATTTGTAGCTGCGAGTCATGCCCGATCACTTCCCGCGGACGTATGCGCGATCTGCGCGCGATGTCGGTAGTGATCCACTCAAATTGCCGCGCCGCTGAGAATCCAGCCCACGAATCTGCCGGCGATCTAGCAGGGATCTATCATCTGGCGCCTCTACCTGCACAAACGTGCGGATGCCCCGATTGGGTGAAGCTGGACATCTTTGGACTGATCCGCTGTTTTGTGCACCTTCCAAGCTAGGCTCGTGGTGAACTATGCGCATTCACATCAGGGGGATCGATGGCCACGCCGAGGGAGGCGTTCGCGAAGCGCCGCAAGGTTGTGGGTTTCTCACAGGAGCGGCTTGCTCTGCACCTTGGCGTCACCACCGGAACTGTCGGGCGATGGGAACGTGGCGAGGCGACTCCTGAACCGCCAACGCAGCGACGGCTCGTGCGAGCGCTCGAACTCACAAGTCTCCGTGAGTTGCTGGAGCTTCTCCATCCGCAGAAGTCGTTGCTCACAGTGGCGGACGAGTGTGTCGAGATGCGGTCGATCGGAAGTCGATCAGGCCAGCCTCGACGTGATCCTCGTGGGTCCATCCAGATCGGACACAGCCTTGACCGGGTGCACGGAGTCATCCCGCTTGTGCGGCGGGCACTCGATGCATTCGATCTTCCTGATGATGGGCCCACTCGTACGCTCGTTGAGATCAGCGCAGACGTGGCTCGCGTCAACGAGCACCGTCTTGAAGCCAGGTACGGCGCTCTTGCCGACGCCCTGCCGGACCTCCTCGCAGAGCTGGCGCGTGCAGGGCAGCTCGCTATGGAAGGCCTGCAGCAGCAACAGGTCGCGTTGCTTCGTGCTCTCGCACTTCGCGCTGCGGACGGGATAGCGTTCAAGTTCGGATACCTTGATCTCTCAGCCCGCCTCATCGATCTCATGCGGCAGTCCGCGGCTCAGGCGAATGACCCGCTGCTCGTGGCAGCCGCCGAGTACGTCCGCACCGAGACGTTCTTCGCCAGCGGTGATCTGAGCACTGCTGGTCGAGCACTCGTCAAGGCCGCCAGTGAGTCGTCTTTGTCCAATCTGGACGATGAACACGTTGCTGCCGCCTATGGATCCCTTCACATGCGAGCCGCAGTGGTGGCCGGGCGGATCGGCGATCCTCGCGCGGCCCGAGACCATCTGAGTGAGGCCAACGAGGCGGCCAAGAGGGTTCCTGAAGGCGTCTACCGCGGCACTGCCTTTGGCCCGCAGTCGATTCGCATCCACGAACTCGCGGTGGCCACCGAGCTGCGCGACCCGGCTGGCATCGAGCGGGCAGCGACATGGCATCCGTCGGGGGAGTTGCCCGCGGAGCGCCGTTCGCACTACTACATCGAGCTGAGTAACGCGCAGCACGAGCTGGGCCACCATGAAGAGGCCTATGTCTGCATCGAGATGGCGCGCGACGCAGCTCCTCAACACACGCGAGAACATCCTCAGGTCAAGAGCACGCTCGCTTCGCTGCTCCAGCACCGTCCTGGAAACAGCAGGGTGGTTGGGCTCGCAGCTTGGGCTGGAGCACGGGCGATCTGACGGGTCTAGTCAGCGAGCAGCGCAGGAAGCTCGTCGAGTGAGTCGATGACCCAATCGGCATCCCGTTCCACCAACGGATCGTTGGCCCAGAGGTATCCCCAAGGACCGCGGCGGATCAGCGCCGTGCGCAGTCCCACCGCCTTCGCGGCCACGACGTCGTTGTCCCGATGATCTCCCACGTACACGATCTGCTCCGCGGGCGCAGCAGCAGCTTCGACAACGCGATCGAAGAAGGCGTTCGATGGCTTGGCAACGCCCCATTCCCCGGACGTCGAGACGAAGTCTGCCGGCAGGGCAAGAGCCCGCAGCAGCTCGCCTGCACGGGTGGTCTGGTTGCCGGCAACCCCAACCTTGAGTCCAAGGCCGCGCAGCGCGGCGAGGCTTGACCGGACATCGGGGTAGAGGTCCTGCTCGTCGATCTGTTCGCCCAGCCCGGCGTCTTCGCGCAACTGCCGTTCGTGCGCGACGTCGAAGCCTGGCCGGAAGTACTGGAAGGTCTCCGCGTTGTCTCTTCCAGAGACTGTTACCGCGCCAAGAACTGTCGAGAACGTGTGTCGCGGTACGCCGATCCAGTCGGCCCACGCACCCCACTCGCGCGAATCGTCCAACAGCGTTTCTCCGACGTCGAAGACGACAGCAGTGACCATGCAATTACTCATACGCCATCGGGATGAGCTGAGCGAGCGCTCCGCCCAGTTGGGCGTCTACGCGACCGCGCCTGTACGGGCAGCGAAGGCCTCCAAGCCTGGCAGAGCGCGCGCTGTCGGATGTCGCAGCAGGCTGATGGTGATCTGCTGGATCGGCTTGCGGTATCGGACTTCGTCAGGGGAGGCCTGTTCGGCAGCCAGCAGCGCGCGGAGGGAATGCTCGGGTTTGTTCCACTCGTGGAAGGCGTGGGCGATGTCGGACCAGTAGCGAGCACGTCGTTCGGCCACCGGGATAGCGGCCGGGTTGATCCGCCTTGCGGCTTCGATCGCGGCGCCGTAGTCGCCGAGGGCTCGGGCGACGCTGATCCGGTACAAGCCAACGCCGGTGGGGCCGAAGGCGGTGAACCGGTGATTGCCGTCTGAGCCGAGCCTGGCGGCCGCCTCGACTGCTTCTGCTGTCAGGGCGAGGGCGGTGTCGCGGTCACCGTCGACGGCTGCGGTGTAGGCAGCGGTGGACAGCAGAGATCCGTACACCGACAGGTGCTCTGGGCCGCGGTGCAGATCAGGCTGCAAGCTCTCGATGGAGTCGGAGATCAGGCTCTGTGCGGCGTCGGCGTGCCCGGTACGACGTAGCACGATCGCCCACGCGCGATGTGCGGCGGCTTGGGTGAGGATGTCGTCCGTGTCGTGGGCCGTTTGCACCGCGCGGTCTGCTGTGATCAGTGCGGACTGCGTGCGGTTGAGTTTGACCATGAGCTCGGATGCGAGCGTGTACAGGTCGGCCATCAGACTGTTCGCGTCGGCGGGATTCTCTGCTTCCGCGCGGGTGGCCATCGCGGTCGACAAGACGGCGGGCAGCCTGGAGGCGGATTCGGTGTAGTGGCCGAGCTGGAACACCGAGCGCACCTCGGCTACCTGTCTCCGCAGTTCGGCGACCTCCACAGGGATGGCGCCCGTTGAGGGTGGAGCGAGCAGCGCGCGCTCAAGCGCGTCCACCGGGTCGTTCTTGGCCCAGGACGGAGTTCCGGCACCGAGTACCGCGGTGCCGGCCAGACTGGTCAGTCCCGCGAGCAGCGTGCGACGACGCATGGGATCGGTCTCCTCGTCCGGCGCCAGGATGACGTTGACCCTAGCGACGGGACGCGGCGCGTGCACGGACCGTGATCGTGTGTCGGTGAGACCGAGCAGGTGCGGCGGGATCTGCAGCGCCTTGGCGAGGCACCGCAGGACCTGAACGTCACGCAGTGGCTGCTTGCCACGCTCCATCCGCGACAGCGTGGAAATGGAGTAGCCGCACTTCTCCGCGAGATCGGCCAGCGTGAGCGGGGTGGCGCGACGGACGGCACGCACTATCGCGCCGAGATCACCGGAATCGACAGCGACTCGGACCTCCTGGGAGTCCCAGATCGCGCGAGTCGGATCCATCGCCTGCACTCCTCACTCAGAGCAGGGTGTTTCAGCGTATCCAAACGATCACGGTGCGTGCCAGCTGATTTGCACACCCTGCAAACGGCGCACCGGGTCCAGCAACTTCGCTGGTCAGAGAGGTGGCGTAGGTCGTGTTCTGGGTGCTGCCGCGGCAGCCCACCGTCCTGCCGCAGGAGGAGGGACGACGATGAGCACCCCAATAACGTCGGAGCCGAACTTCTCTGCCGTTGGTCGGGAGATGACTGTTTGTGAGCTCGACCGCGCAGGCCTGTTGCACGCGGACAGCAACGTCGTGATCAGCCGATACGCGATGTTCATTCCGGTTGATGAGCTGGGCACGCCGCGTCCGGTCGTGATCCGCTCTGGTGCGGTGATCGAGCCGTTCGCCGTGGTTCACGGCGGCACGACCATCGGCGAGCAGGCTCGCGTTGAGGAGCACACCGTCATCGGAAAGCCCGAACTCGGCTACGCCGTCGGGAAGATCCGTCCTGGTGTCGGTGGCGGCACAGTGATCGGCGCAGGAGGGACTGTTCGCTCGGGCGCGGTTGTCTATGCCGAGGTCGGAATCGGCGTGAACACACTGGTCGGGCACCACACGCTGCTCCGCACAGCGGTGCAGGTCGGCACGGAGACGCAACTCGGTCACCACCTCACCGTGGAACGCGAGACCCGCATCGGCCGCGACGTGCGCTGCTCACCTGGCTCGCACATCACCAGTTCGACCGTGCTAGCTGATCGGGTGTTCCTGGGCGCCGGCGTCCGCACGATCAACGACAGGACGCTGACCTGGCGTGATCCGGACCGTGAGCCCACACTCGCTGCACCGAGGTTTGACACCGGGGCCAAGGTCGGCAGCGGCTGCGTCGTGCTGGCAGGTGTGGTGATCGGTGAGTGCGCACTGGTCGGGGCCGGCTCCTTGGTCACTCGCGATGTCCCACCGGGAGTGCTGGCCTATGGCCGTCCGGCCCGCGTGCAGGGAGAGGTCCGGTGAAACCGGCCATGCCTGACGGTGCACCCGCAGCGACCGAGGCGATCAAGACCTGGCTGCAGCCGCTGCAGCCTGTCCTCGACCCCGGCGGCAGGATCGACTGGACCCGGCTCACGAGTGTCGCGGAGAGGTTGGACCGAGCCCTGAGGCGCTATCCGGTGGGACCGGACCTCCCTGCGGGCACGGAGAGGAGCGGCCGTCTGCGGATGATTCGGCAGGACCTCGCCCGCCACGTCGACACGACCGGGGAACCGGACGTGTTTCGGGTGCTGACGCAGTTCATGTGCGGCTACTGCGATATCGACCTGCGTGACACCACTGGACTCGGCCACGGCAGGCTCATCGCCCGCCACGGCAGTCCGCAGACCAAGCGCCGGTGGATCCCGCGGCTGCTGGCGGGCGACCTGGCCGGGATCGCGGTCACCGAGCCCCATGGCGGATCCCGTCCGGCGGAAACCAGGACCTGCGCCGTCGCCGGATCGGACGGAACGTGGACGGTAACTGGCCGGAAGACCTGGATCAGCCGCCTGACCGAAGCCGCGGTGTTCGTGCTGTTCTTCCGAGCCCCGGATGGCCAGCTCGTCGCCGCCGCAGTCGACGCGAGCGAACCGGGCATGGTCCGTCAGCCGATTCCGCCGACCGGGCTGGCCGGCTGGACGTGGGGCGTCCTGGACCTCGACGCGGTGAAGGTGCAGCCAGAGGAGGTTCTGCACGGGCAAGGGATGGGGCTGCTCCGCGAGCACTTCGCCGAGTATCGACCGCTGGTCACCGCCACCGCGCTCGGAGGCGCGGCCGCAGTCTTCGACACAGTGACCGCCCGGCTTTCCGAGCGGAAAACCATCGGCGACGTGCACCGACTGCGTGACTCAGCGCTGATCACTCTCGGCCGCACGCACGTCCAGCTCGCGACCGCGCTATTGGGCGCCGTCATGGCGTCCCAGCTGGCTGAAGGCGGACACGCTGACGCGGAACTGTGGGGTGCGGCGACGAAAGCTCATGGCATCGACACCGCCAACTCCGCCACCGCGGAACTCGCGCTGTTGCTTGGCGCGTCCGGGTTCCGCGCCGACTGCCAGACCGCCAAAACCCGCCGGGACCTGAGTGGACTGCTGTTCGCCGACGGCATCCACGACAGCCTCTACCGGACAGCGGGCAAGCAACACACGGCCACTAAGGACACCGCTGGTGGCATCACCGCTGTTCCGGCGCCACGGGACCAACTGAACTCGGTCGCGCTGACCGGCTAACCGGGGTGGTACGGCAGTAAACCGGGCTACGCGACGCGCTGTCCCTGTTCGCACAACGCGGTGGCGCCTTGCTCGGCAGCCTGCACGGCGACTGCCAGACGGTCAGCCAGCAGCGGCTTCACCTTGCTCCGGGCTTCGTCCAAGCTTCGGAAGCTCGCGGAGAGGATCTCGCCATCCGTGAACACCATGCCGACCAGATCGGTCTCGTCGAGCACACCGCCGTCGAAGACGAACACGACACCCTCAGGACGGGAGTCTTGTGGCCGCACGTAGTCCACCACGAGCAGTCGACCTAGCGGCCGTTCCCACCCCAACTCCTCAGCGAGCTCACGAGTCGCTGTCGCCCACGGTGACTCGTCCGCTTCCACTGCGCCACCGGGAATCTCCCAGTTCGGCTTGTAAGACGGCTCGAGCAACAGCACCCTGCCCGCCCTGTCGCGAAACAGCACTCCGGCGGCCATGCGCTTGCGGGCCAAGCCAGCCACGTACTGCTCGACAGGCAGCACCTTGTCCGCAGACTCCGATGTGGTCACCCGCGGCACCCTAGCCAGCTCGCCCGCTGCGCATTGAATCGGGGCGATCACCCGATCGTGGAAGCTTCGTCCATCAGAGCGTCTTTGCAGGTAAAGGCCTACGGATGTGAGAACTCCGCCAGATCGATGCGAGATTCGCGAGCTGGTGCGAACCGGTGCAGGCGAGGTTGGCTGTTGCTGTCTGGCAGGACAGACCTTCAGCTACAGCAGGGAAAAGGCGCGCGCGATGCCGAAACGATTTTCCACTGTACGAGGCCGTGAGCTCGGCAATGGGCTTCGAACGGCCATCGCACGCACAGACTTCAGCTCCTCACTTGCGCTCGCCGAGCGGCTCGACTGGGACCCGGCCAAGCTTTCGGGGCTGCTCAACGGCAAGGGTGGCACCAGTGCTGTCGAGCTGGGCCTGTTGCTGGGCATCTGCGGGGTGGAGCCCGCTGAATGTAACCACCTCCTGTCACTGCTCCCGGTGGCGCACGTCAAGAGCTGGTTGCAAGTGCACGGAACTTGTCCGCCGGTTTACCACCGCACCCTCTTGGAGAACATCGCCGCGGCCAAGACGTTGGTCAGCTGGCGAGGGCTTGCGTTGCCGGAAATGCTGCAGACACCTGCGTACATGCGTGCGGCGATGTCAGCTTCGCCCAACATTCCAGCGGACGAAGTGGAAGCGCGTGTCGGGGTGCGGCTGAAGATGCAGGAACAGCTACGCCGCAGTCAACTGACCTGCACGTTCTACATCCACGAACTAGCGCTGTCCCTGCCTGTTGGTGGACCTGACGTGCGCCGGGAGCAACTTCACCACCTGTTGCGCAGGGCGGTCCGTTCGAACATCGTCATCCGGATCATGCCGACGAAGATCGGCGCGCACGTCGGCATGGACATGCCGTTCACCCGCTTGACCTTCGCGAAGTACGAACCCGTTGTGTGCGTGGAGTGCGAGAACTCCACTGCGTTCATCGAGGACGAGGCCTCGCTAGATGGCTACGCAACGACCGTACGTGCGCTGAGCGAGTCCAGTTTGGATTCGGAGGAGTCGAGGGCCTTGATCGCTCGCCTCGGGGAGGCGCCGTGGCCACTCGAAGAGGCAGTCTGACGTCAGTTCAGAAGGTCTCGACGAGCTTCCTCAGTGGTGCGGCGAGGTCCGGGTGGTCGCCCTTGTCGATTCGGTGCAGCAGCCGGGCAGCGACGTAGAGCAGGGCGAGCTGTCCAGCGTCGGTGTGGAGCACGTGGGCGAAGGTGCGCCACACTCGATCAGCGGTCTCTGGCACGAGAAGGCTGTAGCAGAACAGTGTGGCCGCGTCTGTCCCAACTGGACCGCGGCCCCATGACTCCCAGTCCAGCAAGCTGAAGTCTGGTCCCATCAGGTTCGCCCAGTGCAGGTCGCCGTGCACGGTTTCCCATTGGCGGACGACGGGGTTCACCGAGTTCCCGAAGTGCTGCTGGATCCTGCCGGTGATCAGAGCCTGATCGGCATTGATGCGGTCGGTAGGTGTCGCCGCGACCACCTGGATCGTTCTGCGGAGCTGCGTCCACCACTCATCGGGAAGGTCGATGGCATGGCTCAACGTGTCGGTGGGGGAGCAGGGTGAACCTGGAGCCAAGGTCATCAACTCGGCACGCTGCTGCCGCCACTCCTCCCACTCGTAGACGTCGAGAACCCGCGGCTTGGACAGCGTGGCGAACACGTTGGCGGCGAAGTTGCCGGTCCAGAAGTCGCCGCCGGTCCACTGCTTGTCCTCGGACGCCACTCGAAGCCAGAGCTGCCGGTCAGCTGCTTGCACGCGTGCGCTGATCGACCTATCGAGCCAGCCGAGCCTAGCTTGTCCTACAACGGTGAGCCCGAAGTGGTCTGCCGCGTGGCTGAGGTTTTCGTGCATCCACTGCCGGAACTGCGCGTCGGCCTCGCTGAGGTCCACGTTCCGTGCTCGCACGCTGCCGTCGAGCGCTGGCGGATGGTCAAGCTGTTTGGACACGGGATCCTCTCGCCTTGGTTGCGACTCCCTTCGTATCGCTTGGAAAGACTCCAAGGGAGGGCTCGCAAGGTGGATTCCCCCAACGGGGTCTGCGTCGCGCGACTGGACGGGGAACCCGTTGAGGAGTCACCAACCACTAAACGTCACCCACAGTGCGTGCCGGCGCCAAGCGAACCGCCGTCAAACCAGTATCTACAGTTGCTTCAGTGGTGACTAAATTAAATCCCGACTGGGTGTTGGCTCGTACGGCACGGTTACGGCACATGCCATCGCAGAGAGCTGAGTCGCCGTGGCTAGTTGCGGTCTGCCTATAGCAAGGCGAAGCGGGGTACGACTTTTGCTCACTGGAAGAGTTGGGTTCTGAACTTTGCCCATTTTTCGGCGATTGGAACCGGTCGCGGAACGGGTGGGTTCGAGTCATGTGCACGCTAATGCTCGGAATGGTTGACGCTTCGGTACTTCGGAATATCCTCAGGAATGAAGTGTCAATGAACCCCGCTGGGTGTGCGGCTTGGCTGGGTGAAGGAAATTCCGTTGGATGGAAGAAGGCGTGCCGGCTATGTGTGATGAGGCTGTGTCGGTTCCTGTGACCTGCAGTATCCCGTTGATAGTTGTGCGACCACGGTCCGCGCTGCCGATCTGCTGGGCGTCGTAGCTCGGGTGTTATTCGATTCAGGGTCGCCATGTCCAATGGAACCTGCTCGAAGGGGGGAATAATGGTTGTTGTGGGTCGAGAGTTGTCGGCGTGTAACGCTTTGGGCGGCTCTGCGAGCGCGCTACGTGATCCAGCGTCTGGTTGCGTCGGTGCCGAGTCATGGGCCGGTGCGGCAGGGCAGAATCCACCGTCGGGTTTCGCGGGGTCGAAACCGTTCGCGGCAGGATCGTTTCGCCCACAGCGGTGTGCTCCGCCAGCAGGTACCGAAACCAACCCGGCCGCCAGCGGCTCCTCGACACCGGCGAGTTCCATTGCGCCCCCAAGGAAATCGCCGATGCCACTCGTCGGGACGGCCTGCACGCCGAGCGAACCCGAGGGCGTCCAGGTCCTCGAGAACGAGCTCGCGCTGGTCGCCCGGCGAGCGTGGCGGGGACTGCAGGCCGCCGATGTCGACGCGGCAGTCGATGCGGGCATGCTCGCGGCCGCCATCAAAGCCGCAGACGGCGTTCGTCGCCCTGCATTCGGCGAAGCGGCACACGCCGCGGCAGCCGATGTGGCAGCCGCTGCCGCCGTGATCCAACGTCAGGGCTTGCAGCCAGGTGCGGCTGCCCCGGTCGACTGGAACGGGTTTGGCTTGGTGATTCCGGTGTTGGCCGGATCGCCAGGCGCCGGCGCGTCGGTGTTCACCGCCTTGATGGCCGATGCGCTGCAGCTCGCACATCGGAACGTGCTTCTGATCGATCCGGCTGACCCGCCGCGGTCGGGATTGGCCATCGCCGCGCGCTCGGACGGCCCGTGGTTGACCAAGCCGCACCCACAAGTCCACATTCGCTTCTCCTGGCGCGCGCATGCGCTGGTGGCACGCCTGGAAACGACTCTGCCGGTCATTGCTCCGGGCATGGTGCCGCCTCCGCGGTTCTGGCTTCCGCAGGGCCCGCGCCCGGAGATCACCGTCGTCGACCTCGGTCACGATCCTTGGCGGGTGGCGGCGCACCCGCTGCTCGGCGCTGGGGCCTGGTTGCGTCGAGGCACTCCCGCGCCGTTGCCGGTGCTGGTGGTGCGACCGAGTCGTCCTTCGCTGTTGCACGCCGAGCAGGTGCTTGCTCGCCTCGAGCGTTGGGTGGTCACCGGCGTGGTCAGCCCGCCTGTCCAGCTGGTCGTGATGGGCGCCAAACGCTGGCCCGCGGGTGTCGCTGGAGCTGCGGGGCGTCGGGTGTGTGCGTTGCTCGAAAGCGCGGTGTTCGTGTCGCATGACCCCGAACTCGCCGCGTCAGGTGTTACCGCGGCGGTCACACCTCTTCGGTTGCGGCAGGCGATCACACCGTTGCTCAGCCGATGGGGACTTCTCCCGCAGGCCGCTCGTGGGTGGCAGGGCATGAAGGGACGGCCATGATCACGTACGTCACGGCGGTGTTGGCCGACATCCCGAACCCGACACCGGTCGCCCCGCCTGGCAGCGAGGTGATCGTCGAGGTGGTCGGCAATGCGAAGTGGGGCGCCGGCATGGCTCTGGTGCTGGGGTTCTTCGCCGGCCTGATCGTGTGGGCGGGCGGTCGCTGGGTGGATCACCACCGAGCTGGCCGGATCGGCCTGGTGATGATGTTGTGCGCCATCGCCGGTGGGCTGCTCTACGGGATCGGTTGGCAGATCATCGACCACTTCGCGAGCGTCAAGTGATGGCCGCGAAGCCGCCGGGCACAGGCCGCCGCGCACGAGCTGGGCTCAGGTTGGGCAGCATCGCAATTGTCGCAGTCGTGCTGCTGGGTGCCGTTGCGGCGGTCGTGGTCGCGCACCACGCCACGGACCCGCACAGCGCATCTACGAGCTCTCCGACATCGACTTCGGAGACCGTGACGAGCAATGGCACTGCGGCCCAGGACGAGAACGTGCTGGCGGCAGCACCCATGTTGCAGCTGCCTGCCCAGGCGGCGCAGCCGCAGACCATGACGACAGGTTCTGCCGGACCCGCCATTGCTGTCGCAGCGCCGACGATCACCAACGGCCGTTGGATACCCGGCGGATTCCCCGAGACGCCGGAAGGTGCGCTCGGACAGCTGAAGGCGCTCAACGAGACAGCGCTGGCCTCCGCCGACCCGCAGGTTTACGCCCTTGGTTATCGCGAGCTCTCCGAACCCGGTGCGCCGGACCCCGGCTCGACAGGGCTGACGTCATTGCTGCGTTCCATGCGGGCGCGTGCGCAACTGCCCGCGGCAGGCTCGGTCACTGGTCTAACCGCGAGCTACCTCGTCACCCATGGCCAGGTGAAAGGCGCGGTCACGGCCAGCCACTACGTGGTGGTGTGTGTGCTGGGGCAATTCTCGGTCGGGTTCAACGGCGAAGCCGTGGCGGCGGGAGTCGGCGACTGCCAGGCAATGCGCTGGTCCGGCACCGGGTGGCGCATCGCTGCCGGCGCGCTGGCAGCGGCGGCTCCCTGCGCTTGGCCCGGTAGCGCGGACATGGTGAAGGCCGGCTATCGGGAGCTGAGTTAGAGATGTGGCCCTTCGACGACATCGGCAACGCGCTCGGCGGACCGGTCCGGGACATGATCGTCACCGGGTTCGAGGCCGCGATGCTGGCTCTGTGGCGGGCATCCCTGTTCGTCCTGCAGGCGGCGTTCGGCCTGGCGGACAAGTTCTCGGTGTTCACGGTGGACACGCGTAGCGGACCGGTTTCGATCTTGTGGCCGATGATGCTGTGGATCAGCGGTGTCCTCGCGCTCGGTTTGTTCTTCTGGCAACTGATCGCCACGACGTTGCGGGGCGGCCGGGGTTTTCTACGGCTGGTGGGAGGACCCGTGCAGTACGGCGTTGCGCTCGCCCTGACCGTTGGAATCGTCGCGGCGTTCTTGGCCGGGGTCGACGGGCTCACCTCCGGGATCCTGAAGTACGGACTACGGGCGGAGAACTTCACCGACGCACTCAACGCGACCGGGTTCCTCGACGCGGCCGGCGACGGGGTGAACGCCACCGTGCTCGGCATCGCAGCTTTGATCGGAGTGATCCCGGCCGGAATCGGCTACGTGCTGGAGATGCTCTTCCGCGAAGCGGCTGTTTACGTCATGGTCGCGACCGTGCCGGTCTCGGCGGCTGGGCTGCTGTCCGGCATCACCGCCTCGTGGTTCTGGCGGACGTGCCGGTGGCTGATGGTGTGCGTCGCGATGAAGGCCATGCTGGCGATGACTCTGGTGCTGGGAATCGCGATCTCCGGTGGATCGAAGGGGTTGTCCGGTCTGCTCGCGGGTGTTGGAGTGCTGATCATCTCGTTGTGCTGCCCGTTCGTCCTGTTCCGGCTGTTCGCCTTCGTGGACCCCAACAGCGATGCCGGTGCTGCGTTCCGTGATGCCCTGTCCGGAGCAGGTGTCGACTCCTACGGCGAGAACAATCCGGCAGCTCTGGCAGCGTCCGGTGCACGCGGCGGAGGGGGCGGCGGCGGTTCCCAGGAAGATGCAAACACCGGCCGGTTCGACGAAGCCGCCGCTGAGTACGCCGAGCACGAGATGGACGAGACTGGCGTCGGACAGTCGTCAAGCAGCCATTCTGCCTCGCAGAACTCTAACCAGGACAACAAGAGCGCCACGTCCGGTGACGACTCGAGCGGCGCCGGATCGGACGAGCCGAATCCCGACGATGACCACGAGTCCGTGCCACCTGCCGCCAATACCGGATCGGTCGTCTCGTCGAGCCCCAACACCGGCCCTTCGGGTGACTACGGAGCCGAAGGCAAAGGCGGCGGCGAAGCTGCTGCAGGAGCTGAGGAAGCGGCGGTGATCGTATGACCACGCCCCGGATCTACAGAGGACTTGACCGTCGTGAGCACGCCGGTTGGATCATGGGCCTGACCCCACTGCAGGCACTTGTCTGCATCGCACTGGGGGCGCCGGTGTTGTGGGCGATCAGCGCTGGTCGGTTTGCAGACGCGGGGATTCTCTTGTTGGTCTGCGGAACGATCGCCGCGCTCGTGGTGGTTCCGGTGCGTGGCCGTCCCGCGATGCGTTGGCTGGCGCACCTTGTGCTCTTCGAGGTCGGCATCATCACCGGCTGGTCGCGCTGGCAGTCGAAGGCCGCCGCCGGTATGCCAGTCGACCCGAATGAGCCTGACCTGCCAGGTGCGCTCCAGCGCGTGAGCTTTCCGGACGGCCCGCAGTTTCGGGACGTCGGTCGTGTCTGTTTGATACACGACACTGTTGAGGGCCGGTGGGGTGCGGCCGCCAGGCTGACCCACTCCGGTGTCGGAATGTTGTCCGATGAGCAGTGTGAGCGGCTGGCAAATCGGCTTGGCACCCTGCTGCTGTCGCTGGGCCACCGCGATGTCGTAGATCGGTTGAGCCTGCTGGTCCGCACCGTGCCGGACGACGGAACTGAGTACGAGGTGTGGCGCGGCGATCATGAGATCCGCGACGCGCCTGCGCTGGCCCGTCAGGCCAACGCCGAGTTGGACCACATCATCGGCAACGTCTCGGTCAGGCACGAGCTGTTCGTCGTGGTGTCCGGCTCGGAGGACAAGCTCCGCAAGCCGGCCGCTGCCGCCGGCGGCGGTGTCGCAGGTCGCGCGCAGGCGCTCTATCGGGTACTGGACGGTCTGGAGGACCCGCTCAAGGCACTCGGAGCTCGCACTGTCCAATGGCTGGACGGGCCGGGCATGGCCGAAGCCCTTCGTACCGGGTTCAACCCAGCCGCACGGGCGTTGCTGGCCGCGGCAAACGAACGTGGCACCCGCGGTCGGGGGTTGGAGAAGGCGGCGGCCGGGCCGACCGCCACACCTGTTCCATCCGCACGTTCCTACACCCACGACGGCTTCACCACCGTCGCCTACACCGCGTTGATGCCTGAAGCGGGCACCGTGTTCGGCAGCCTCGGTCCGTTGCTCGCTGTTCGTACGGCAGGGGAGCGGCGAACCTTGGCCATTCACTATGAGGTTCTTGATGCGCGCCGTGCGCAGCGGGCCGTTCGCGGCAACAGGTTTCGCACGAACGTGATGACAGATATGAAGCGGCGCAAGGGTTTCAACGCCTCCGCCATGGAGGAGCGCGATGCTCGCGGTGCCCTCGTGCAGGAGCGTGCTGTCGCTGCTGGTCACTCGGTTGTGCGGTTTGCCCTGGCGGCGTCAGTCACCGTGCCGAGCAGCTGGAACGTCGAGGACCACGCTGCGCGGTTGGAGAACGACGCGAGCGGTCGATTCCGGTTGCTCAGGTTGGAACTGGCGCAGGACTCCGCATTCGTTGCAGCCGTGCTCCCGGTCGGGATCGGGTTGCCGCGGCAGCGAGGAGGTCTGTTGTGAGCCGTAGACGTGCTGGTGAGCGCAGCGTGGCTCAGCTGCTCGGTACTTTCGGTGCGCTGCCGGATACGACACGTGCGCCACAGCAGCCGAGGACAGCCCGAGATCGGGTCAACCGGCCGATCGCACCGCGGCGAGGTCGGGCGCGCCCAGGTGAAGGTTGGTCGCCTGTCGAGGCGCCACTTGCGGTCTACCAGGCTGCCACCAGCGAAATCGGTGGCTTGTTCCCTCTGCTGGCCGCCGCGGGTGTGCCTGCGGTGGGGGCGCGGATGGGATACGACACGTTGTCGGGCGGTGCGTTCTACGTCCACCCCGTCGAATGGGTCCTACGTGGACTGTCGACCAACCCGAACCTCATCGTGTTCGGTGAACCCGGTCGCGGTAAGTCGAGCACGATCGCGGCGTTCCTGCTGCGGATGATGATGTTCGGGTTCCGCAGCTTGATCGCCGGAGACGTCAAGGGGGAGTACAGCCCGCTGGTCCGTGCAATGGGCAACACGCCGATCGCGCTCGGTCGAGGGAGCCCTGCTCGACTCAACGCGCTGGACCTTGGGCCATTGCGCAGCCGTTGGAACAGTTGGTCGGTTTCCCGTCAACGCGAAGAACTAGCCGGTGTCCTCGGCCGCTGGGTCAAGCTGTTGGTGGCGCTGGCCGATGCGCAGGGCTACGAGCCCACCGTGACCGACGAGGCTGTGCTTTCAGCGGTCCTGCGGGGACTGGTGGGTATCGGGGACGGCTACACCGAGCTGCGGCCGATCACCATCCCCGACGTGCAGCGGGTGCTGGCAGACCCGGACAACGTGCTGTGTGAGACCACCCGGTTCGCTGACCGCCGTCAGTTCCTCGACGCGCTCCGGCCGATGACTGACGCGCTGGGCAATCTCATCTCCGGCCCGCTGGCCGGCCTGTTCGATGAGGAAACCAACATCCGGCTCGACTGGGACGCGCCAGTGCAGTCAATGGACCTGTCGTTGTTGCGCTCCCGTGGCGACCAAGCGATCGCAGTCGCTCTGACCTGCCTCGGGTCGTGGTCGAGCATGGCGACGGATCTGCAGGCCGACGGCGACATCCGCATCGTGGTGCGCGACGAGATGTGGCGGCAGATGCGGCTCGGGCTGCGCGCCGTGCAGGCCGCCGACTCAGAACTGCGGCTGTCCCGCATCGAGAAGAGCATCCAGGTCCTGATCGCACACAAGCCGAGTGACCTTATGTCGGTCGGCGCGGCAGGCTCGCAGGAAGTTGCCATAGCCCGAGACCTTCTCGCCCTGTGCTCTACTCGCGTGCTGCTAGGTCAGTCCACACGAGTCGCCGATGAGCTCGCCGAAGCCTTGGGGCTGTCGGAACGCGAGCAAGAGGTCATCACGGGTTGGGCGATGGATCGCCAGGGCCGCGCGCTGTGGAAGGTGGAGAACGCGCCCGGTTACAAGGTCCAGACGGTGTTGTCGGGCGCGGAGCGGCGGGTCTTCGACACAAACGCACAGCTGCGTCAGGCCGGGTAGGTCACCGTGGCAGCGCCCCGAGCGTTCTCAGCACCGGTGGTCGGTGGGGTCGTTGCTGCCGTCTATGTAGTAGTCGTGATCCCGGCGCTCCTTGTGGGCGCCGTCCTGCTCTCGATGACCAGCGTATTCGCTGCGGCCGCCTCGTGCTCACCATCCGGCCTGTCCGCCGGGTACGGGCCTGGCGGCGTAACCCAGCAGGTCGGTGACCACCCGTTCACCGCGGAGCAGTTGACCAACGCGCAGATCATCGTGGCCGTCGCCGTCGGCCGAAAGCTGCCCAAGCGCGCGGCAGTTCTGGCCTTGGCCACCGCTATGGTCGAGTCCGAACTGCGCAACGTCGCTCACGGCGACCGCGACAGCCTCGGATTGTTCCAACAGCGCCCCAGCATGGGCTGGGGCAGCCCGGCGCAGCTGCTCGACCCGGTTTATGCGGCCGGCAAGTTCTACGACGCGTTGCTCGCGGTGGCAGGCTGGCACACCAAACCACCCGGTGAGGCTGAGCAGGCCGTGCAGCGCTCCGAATTCCCAGAGCGATACGGACCGCGCGAACCGGAGGCTGCCGCGCTCACCGCGAAGTACTGGAGCGGTCCGGACAACCCCGTGCCCTCGTCGGGTGCTGATGTTGTGTTGCCGGTCGACCTCGCTTTCAGCGGTTGCCCGGACAAGGGCAGTGGCGAACTCGGCGAGGTCGACCCTAAGAAGCTCCCTGCAGACTTCGCTCTGCCGACCCAGCCGCAGCAACGAGCCGCCGTGACCTACGTGCTGGCCAAGCTTGGCCGCCCATACGTATGGGGCGCCACCGGTCCAGACTCCTTCGACTGCTCGGGGCTGATGATGGCGGCCTGGGCGCATGCCGGTGTCAAGATCTCCCGAACGACCTACACCCAGATGTACGACGGTGTCGCGGTTGGCTCGCTTGCCAAGGTGCAGGCGGGCGACATGTTGTTCATCCCCGGCTCCGACGGCACCGCGGTGCGCCCCGGCCATGTCGGCATGTACATCGGCCACGGCTACGTTGTCGATGCCTACGACACAGACCACGGCGTCATCCTGACCAAGCTTGAGTCCTGGGAATCAAAAGTTGTTGCTATCCGCCGGGTTGTTGGCGGACAACCCGGCGGGGACCCGCGATCATGAGGACCGCGGTGTCGCCCACTGGCGACCGTGACCTGGCATTGATTGGCCTGATCGTCGCCGCGCTCAGCACACTCGCTGCTGTCGCCAGCGTGCTGATGCTCGGCGTCGCGCTGAGCACCGTGTTGCTCGGCGGGCCCTGGAAGCTACCCGGCTTCGACACCTGGTTGACCCAGGCGCTCGGCATCGTCGCGCAGCCGGGACAACCTGCCATCGGCCTGGGCGAGCCGTGGTCCAGCACCCTTTCTTCGCACACCGGTTTGTACTGGACCGTCACGAGCATGCTGCTGGTCGTCCTCAGCGGACTGATGCTGGCCGCGGTGTTGTCCGCCTGGCGGCGGTTCGGCCCAACTGCAGCAGGACACGCGAAACGCGAGGATGTCAGGGAAGAACTGTCGTTGGCTGCAGGCCGTCGCACCGCTGCATGGACCCGGCCGAGCCTCTCTCGTGCGCAGGTACGGCAGGCACCGCTGGAGGAAGTAGCGGTGCCGTTGCATCTCACGCAGTGGCATGAGCCGATGTGCACACCGCTCGAGAATCCCACCGGCACTCTTGCCCCGACCCAGTCCGGCAAGAGCCGTCAGGACCTGGTGCACAAGGTGATCGCGGCGCCCGGTGCGTTGCTGTGCTCGACTACGAAGCCCGATTTGTTGGAGTTCACCGCTCTGCTCCGCGTCGGCCGCCGTCCTGCTGCGCCGGTGAAGTTGATCGACCTGACCGGCACGGTTTCCTGGCCGGCTCGAGTGCACTGGTGGCCGATGCAGGGATGCGACGACACGACCGTGGCGTACCGCCGTTCGCACACGATGGTCGAGGCCGCCTCTGTAGGCCTGACCGGGCTGGGCGGCAACGACAAGGTCTTCCGCGACAGAGCGAAAGTGGTGCTGCAGGCCTACTTCCTGGCTGCTGCGACGCACGGCCGCGGCGTCGACGACTTGGTGCGGTGGGCGATCAGCAAGCCGGTCGACCAGGAACCGGTCCGGCTGCTGCAGCAGGCCGGCCTGCACGAGTACGCCCGGAACCTGCGCTCGGAGATCGGCTTGGTCGCCGAGACATCAGACGCGGTGTGGCTGAGCGTGCGGCGGGTGATCGAGCCTTTCATGGCCCCGCAGATTCGAGAGCTGTGCACTCCTGCTCCCGGCCAGGACTTCGATGTGCGGGAGTTCCTGGCACAGCAAGGCTCGCTGTACCTGATCGCCGGCCAGCACCAGTCCGCGCAGGCCGCGCCGATTCTTACTGCGCTTGTTGAGCATTGGCTGACGACTGCGCAGGAAATGGCGCTGCACTCTCCGAACCGCCGCCTCGACCCACCTGCCTCCGCGATCCTCGACGAGATCACGAACGCGACTCCCGTACCGCAGGTCCCGGACATCATCTCCGATTCCGCCGGCCGTGGCGTGCTCATCCACTGGGGCGCTCAAACCGTGGCAGCACTGGAAGATGCGTTCGGTACCCAGCGAACCCGTCAGCTGTTGGACAACACCACGACCTTGTCGGTCTGGGGCGGGATCAAGGACCGGACCACCTTGGAGTGGGTTTCCTTGCTGACGGGGCATCACGATCGTCGTCGGTACCAGCAGCAAAGCGACGGCCTTCTTGGCCATGCCCGCACCTCGGTCGGGCTGGAGACGGTGCCCACCTACCGGCCAGGCGACGTTCGTCGCGTGCGCCGCGGTCGCGTTCTGGTGATCCACCGCCACCTTGCCCCGATCCTGGCCCGTACCGTCGATGTGCGGAAACGACCCGATTGGAAGATGATCTGCAGCCACGTTCAGGCTGTGCGCGACGGGCAGGTCGAGCTCGGTTCGGACGGGCTCGCTGTCGGAGCAGGGTTGAGGACCGGCCAGCTCGGCGGATTCGCGGCATGAGCGGCGAGGCAGCGCGGTCGGGTGCCGATGTGGGAGACCGGGATGCTCAGATCTCGGCGCTGACTGATCTCGTCGAGGCGCTGACGCGGAAGCTGCGCCGCGTCGAAGACAGGGTCAACCAGTTGGTTGCGAGACCCGGACCGGAGTCCAGTGCGGACGAGGAAGCTGTGGCCGAGCCAGCCCCGTGGGTGTGGTTCAGCCCGCCTGCAGCTGCCGAGAGCGACCCTGCTGGAGACGGAGATCCGCGGAACACCGTCGACAACTTCGTGGCTTGGTACAATGTCACGTTCGTTGGCGTTGACGGGAGCCGTGCTCGGCCGATTCCTCAGTGCTGGAGCCAACATCCCGGACTGGCGATGGAGGTCGCGGCGCTTGCTTACAGCTGGCGTGCGGCTAACGTTGGCCCGAACACTACCGAACGGGACGCACAGCAGTGGCTGCACCAGTGGCGACCAGGCTTCGCTGACCGACTTGCCCGTGAGTGGGGGAGCCCCGACTGCCTCGACGGAGACCACCGCGACGACGGGCGAGCCCGCGGGGACCGGTACGAGATTGATGAAAAGCTCAGGTGAGGGCTGCTGGCGTTGTCACCGTACGAAGATCAGGAGCGCCGCGTGACGTCGTTCTCGGTCCTGTAGCGACACGCGAACCCTACCGGTCTATGTCCAGAAATTCTGGACATAGACCGGTAGGGTTCGCGCCATGGCAACAGCGGCGGAGACCCTGCAGGCGACACTCAGCGATACCGCATACGGGGCCCTAAAGACGCTCGCCGAGAGCCCCGAGCCCCTCTCGGGCCGCAAGATCGCTGGCGCGCTGAAGGTGTCTCCGACCACGGCGAACGATGCACTCTCGACTCTGTCCAACGCTGGGTTCGCCACCTCGACGAAGTCGGGGCGCTCGACCCTGTGGCGGCTCGTTGTCTCTCACCCGTCGATCAGCGCCTGGCTGGCAGAGAACTCGCTTGCCGACGAGGAGTCTGAGACAGGTTCGAGCCCGTACTCCACAGGCGGCGGAGGCGTCCGTCTCGAACATTCCTATGCGGCGTGCCTGATCGCTGGGTTCTTGGCCGGTGAGGCATCGCAGGAACTGGGCGGTGCCCTGTCGGCCGACACGATTCGTCTGCAGGCCAGTGACGTCAGCACTGTCGATGACATCGTTCTGGAAGGCCGCGACAACCATGGCGGAACGCATCGCTCGTCGATCGCGGTACGCAGAAACCCCGCCTTGACCACCAGCGACAAAAAGTCGGTGCCCTTGATCCGGGATTTCCTGGTGATCGTCACCGAGCACTGGTCCGAGGTGTCGTCGGGGCGATGGCGGATCGTGCTCGCGGTGTCCACTAACGCCAACGCGATAGCGCAGCTGGCCGAGCTGGCAGCACTCGCCGAGAGTCTTCCTAGCGCGCAGGCGCTTGCCAGTCGCGTGAGCGAGCCAGGGCGAACCAACGCCGAGCTGCGCAACCGGCTCGAACACATCACGGCTCTGGTCGAGAAAGCAGCGGAGAAGCTGGACTCGGCCAGTGGGCTGAGTGCACAGGAGCTGACCTGGCGGCTGTTGTTCGGCCTGAGCATACGGAGCTTGCGCCTGGAGCGGACGGACCGGGCCGACCGCGCCGCAGCGGTCACTGCACTGCAGCGAATGCTGCACAACGGCACGCCCGCCACCGCGGACGCGCTGTTCTCACGGCTCGAAGATCAAGTGGGGGTGTGGGCACCACAAGCGGCAGTGCTGACGCAGTCGGTGATCCGCCGCGCCTTGACCGACTTCCCGCTGTCACATTCCGCCCGATTCGCGCGCGCCTGGGAGATGATCGACCGGCTCGGTATACGGTTGCGCGAGTCGATCCGCCCGTTGTTGCGTTCGGCTTCGCAGTCGCTGGAGCTGCAGCGCTCCGGCGAACGCGCCCGCCTGGTGGAGGCCATGCGGTCGGTGGGCACGTCCACCGGCGCGGTGGTGGTCACCGGTGACCCCGACGTCGGCAAGTCCGCGTTGTCGTTGCGGGCGTTGGAGGAGCTCGAGGAGCAGGGCGCGGCTGTGTGCAGTCTGAGCCTGCGCGATCTGCCTCACGCCGTGGCGGAACTGGAGAGCCAGTGGGGCGGGCACGCCGTCGACGATGTTCTGGCGGCGGGGCGAGTGCGGCCCGTCCGAATTGTGCTCATCGACGGCGCGGAGTCGGTCCTGGAAGGCAAAGGTCAGGTGTTTCGCACCGTTGCCGCCGCCGCGCTGAGAGCTGGCTTCGGTGTCGTGGCCGTGACGCGCACTGACGGTTCACGCCAAGTCTGCGACGAGCTGACGCACGGCATAGAACTGGCCGGATCGGGTCGTGCTGCGGCCGAACATGTGGTGGGCCCCTTGTCCGACGACGAGCGCGACGGCCTCACGACCACGTTCACCGCACTGGCCAGGCTGGGCAGTGATCCACGTGCCAAATGGCTGCTGGGGCGGCCTGGCCTTGTCGACGTACTGCTCAGGACCGGCGCGGTCCTTGATCCCGCCGATCTGCTGTGCGAGGCGGATGTGTTCTCCGCGGTGTGGCGCAGCCTCATCCGGCGCGATGAAATCCATGCGCCGGGCGGTGCTTCCCCCCACGACCGAGAACAAGCGGCTCTGAGCGTGGCCAGGCGCACCCTCGGCATCGACGCCGTTGCACCTGCGGGTACCGGCTCGGCCGAGCTGCGCTCGGACGGCGTGCTGCGGGTGCCCCACAATCCCGCTCTCTCACCCGGTGATGAGTTCGCAACGGACCTATTCCGCGATTTCGCGCTCTGTCGGCTGTTCATCACACAGGGGTGGCAGCCGCTGGCCGTGGCCGGCGCCCCGCGCTGGTCGATCCGCGCGGCCCGTCTGGGCTGCCAGGCTGCCCTGCTCGACCGGAGCAACCCCCACGCCTGGGCACGCCTATCGGCCAGTTTCAGCGAGATCGCCGCCACCGAGGGGGAGCGGTGGCGGGAAGTGCCCTACGAAGCCCTTCTGACGCTCGGCGACGCCGATGAGACCGTCCGCAGGCTGTGGGGCACTCTGACCGAGAACGATGGCGTCGGGTTGATGACGCTGCTGCGTCTGGCCGAGACCCGCTACATCAGCGGCAAGGTTGGCGACGCGTTCGCGCTCGCACCACTGGTGAAGGTCATGTTCTGCGAACGACCTGTGATCGAGGGCCAGCCACGGTCGGGTCATCGCACCGTCCACCAGGTCATCCAGGACCTGGTGCTGGCCTGGCTGCGAGGCATGGCCGCCACACACGTACAGCCGCATGCTCTGCGCCGTGAGATCTGTGACGTCATTCTTGACGGCGACCCTGCCCTCTACGACGACTTCGCGATCGAAGCGTTGGCGTGCCTGGGGCCCGATGCGGACGACCGGGCGGAGGCGTATCTGCGTGAGGTCGCCAACGACAGCCCAGGACACCTCAATGCCGCTGTGGAGTCGGTCCACGTCGCGGTCAGCATGTCGGCGACCCGACCCACGTTGCTGCTCGATCTCGCCGAGGCCTACTACATCAAAAAGGCTGTGCACGATCGCTGGGGAGGTCACGACTTCGACGACGGCATCCGCGACTTCAAGCACGGTCTCACCCCGGGATTCGGTGTGCCTCGGGCCGCATGGTTCTACGGTCCGTTCTTCCGCCTGCTGCACACCAATCCCATGCACACCATAGGCTTCATCAATAGGATGCTCGACCACGCCGCCAGCGTTCGCGTGCAGAAGCTCACGGGTCGGCGTGCCCCTGCCAGTGAAACCGGCGCGGGTGACCTCGAGGGTGTACACCTTGATGTGCCGGGAATCGGTGACCGCCTCTATGTCGGCGACAGCCACGTGTGGGCGTGGTACCGCGGCACCAGTGTCGGTCCGTATGCGTGCATGAGCGCGCTGCTCGCGCTGGAACGGTTCGTCGACTACATGCTCGAGCAACTGGACTTTCCCGCGCAGAGGCTTGTCGAGGTCTTGCTCCGCGACTGCCACAATCTCGCGATGCCCGCGCTGCTAGTTGGCGCGCTGACCCGGCACCCACACATCACCGGCGCGCTGCTCGATCCGTTCCTGGCGTCCCCGGACGTCTGGCATCTCGAGCACGCCCGCGTCAGCAGCGACTACGGATTTCGCGTACGCGACGCTGACGCCGACAAGCTGACCGGGTCCGAGCGGCGTCGGCAGACCTTCCAGCAGACCGTGGGCACGATGGTCATCAACGCCAGGCTCGCCGGCGACGACGACCGTCTGGCTCAGCTCCAGGCAATCGGCGACAGCCTCATCGCCACCGCCCGCGCTGAACTCGGCGGCTCCGCCGTTGACAACCGCGATCACCTCGCGGTCATCGAGAGCTGGGCTGAACAGTTCCGCATCGACAACTACCGGATGAGCCGAGACGGCGACCACCTGCGCATCGAGTTCGAACGACCCGAACGGCTTGAGAACGTCCTCGCACCCCGCACTGCGGAGTTGGACACGACCAATACCTTGTACGGACTGCAGAACCGCTACGGCCGGCACAACGACAATCCCGCACACTGGCCTGTCGACACCCTCGCCGACGACCTCGCCGCCGCACGCGCGATCGCCGAAAACGAGCACCCGCCTACCGGCATGCCCTGGCCGGAGAACGCCCTCGTCGCCGTGGCCGCAGCCGCCGTGCGAGCCCACGCGCTGGACCTGGCAACGGTGACGCCCGCTGATCTTGAGTGGGCCGTCGATGCGGTGATCTGGGCCGCCGACAATCCCCACGGCAACGACACGGGTTACAGCGGGTCAATGTTCGCCATGGGCGCTGACCGCGCCGCAGCGGCATGCGCGCCTCTGCTTGTGCTCGCGCCGTTCGACGAACTTGGCCTGGACCTGTCGCGCATCCAGGAGTGCCTGCACTCCCTGGCCACCAGCCCGTTCGACGAGGTGCGTGCGATTTACGCACTGGGCTGCGAGCCGGTGTGGGCCGCGGCGTGCGACATCAACAACGACCTCGGCGGCGACGCCGCCACTGGCACGGACCGCTGCCGCCGGCACGCACCAGTGTGGGCCGCCGCTACAGCGGGCCTGATCGACAGCAGACTCGGACCGCCGGACCAGCAGACCCATCAGCGGCGACCCGATCCGCTACCGGCACCAGTACACGAGTCCCTGGCGGCCGTCGCCGACAACGCGCTTCTGGTCAACCGCCTGCGCATGCCGCTGACGTGCATGGTCGACGCCCGCCACGTTCCCTGCCTGCACAGTGCCATCGCTGAGCTGCGGGGTCCACTATGGGAAGCCCACCTCAGAGGCCTCGCCCACTGGTGGAACAACGGCTACGACCATCACGTGCACATCACTCACGAACCGATCGCCCAGCGAATGATCACCGTCGCGCTCGAAGGTGACCGTGGCCCCATCGAAGCGCACATTACGAGCTACGCGACCGACAGCGACGCCCTTCACAAACTCTTTGACGGCTTTGCAACTGTCTTCACCTACCGCGAGGAGCTCCGGCGGTCCATGGTTGACTTTTGGCCCTGGGCACTGCAAATCGCCCTCGACTCCGTCGTCGACGGCACTGCTCTGCGCTCCCAGCATCACGATTTCGACTACATGGTCGCAGCGCTGCTGCCCACCCCGAACCCGAGGTCCTGGGACCCCGACATCGACAGCACTCTCACCCGCTGCCGCCAAAACTGGATTCAGCCAGACGCACTCGGCACACTCGCCGACCGGTGGCTGCACCTCGGCCGACGCAACCCCAAAGCCGTCGACGCCGTGATCAAATTCGCCAAGAGCGCACCCGTGCGGTGGCAGACGACCACCGCGCTGACCTGGATCGAATCGATCATCGACGGCCGCTACGACCTCATTGCCAACCACCTGTGGCTGCTTGAGGAATGGGTTATGGGGCTTCGCAGCACGGGCGTGGCCCTGGGGGATACCCCAAGCCGCTACCACCGCATTATCGACGGTCTGGCTGGTGCTGGTGATCGAGCCGCGGTAAGGATCCAGCAACTAGACGAGTAGGGCCGCGACAACACTGACCGCGACATACCTTGATCAGTCCGGCGCGTTGCCGGGACTGATCACTTTCCGACACGACCTCCGGAACGCGCGCCAATCGTCCACGCCACCGAGCTGTTCGCGATACCGTCCCAGGAGAACACTGGCGTTGCACGCATAAATCACATAGACACAAATGCTGTTGGCTTAATGGTCCATTCTGGACTTGAGGTCGCACCGTTCGTCGACGTCCTCCGCCTCGTCGTAGCGGTGGTGCGCGGCATCGGTGCACGCCGAAAGCGCGTCTTCTAGCCTTGCCTCGATTACCTCGACGTTGTCGCGGAGATCTCCGGCTCGTTCGATCACTTCGTCGCGCAGAGCTGCGATCCGGCGTTCGTTCGACGAGAACTGATCTTCAGGTGTGGTCACGACTGGCCTCCACTGTTCGTTGAGTTTGTTCCAGGCTCGGCTACGGGAGTCGTCCCTGCGGGGCTGTGGCCCAAGCGGGACGTCTGGGTTGTTGGTCGTGATGCGGTATGCCTCGCGGTAGGCCGCAGCGCTTGCGGCCAGGTCGTCCCACCGGGATGCGGCGGTCGAGTCGATGGGACGCGGGCCGAGACCGCTAGACCAACGCGGCTGCGACTCAGCGACGTCCTGGCGCAGCTGGGCCGCGCGCTCGGTGATCGCCCGGGCGAGCTGGTCGAGGTGCTCTGCCAGTTCGGGTCGGTCGGTGAGCGCAGCTGGATCCGCGGCGTCGAGCCAGGGGAGTGGGCCGCGGGGCCGCTCCGGTTCGCCTGGCGCGGCGGCACGTTGGATGCGCTGTTCGACCCGTCGGTAGAGCACGGCGGCCGGATCGCGTGCGCCATCGAGGCCGGAGAGGCTGTCGCTGTCAGGGACTGCCTGCTCGATGGTCCAACCCCAGCTGTGCGCAAGGTGTAGGAGCCAGCGCAGTGCAGGTTCGGCGTCTTGCCCGAGCGCAGAGGGGGCGCGGGCGGCGAGGACGTGAGTGATCTGGGTTTCGAGGTGCTGTTCGTCGGCTGCTCGTGCACTCCGTTCGTAGCGGCGCACGAGGTCGTGCAAGTCCTCGAAGGGCTGTGAGGAAGTGTTTTCGTCGGCAGCGATTACAGCTAGCAGTTCGTCCGGGTCGATCGCGTCACGCATCCTGTCCAAGGTGCTGGGTCGGTTGGTCTTGGTGCGGTCAGGGTGTGAGGTGTCGCTTGTGGACGGCGGCGTCCACCGGACGATCAGGTCTTGCCACGCACGTGCGCGTGGACCGTCGCCTTTGGGCTCTGCGCCTAGTGGGCGAAGGGGCTCGTTGGTAGTGACGTTGTAAGTGTTCCGGTAGGCCGCGCCCAGCCCCGCCAGCTCGTCCCACAGTTCGGCAGCAGCGGGATCGTGGTGGGGGCGCGGTCCTAGTCCGGCTGCCCATGCCGGCTCGTCAGCGACGACGAGCGTTCGCAACTCCTCGACACGCGCGCCCATCGCCTCGTTCAGGCCCAGCAGATAGTCGAACAGCTCTGGGGTATCGCGGAGTTGCTGGTGGTTCGGATGCGCGAGCCATGGCAGCACAGAGCGCCACCCGCCGCCCTCGTCGCGCTGTTTTAGGAGCGCAGCCTGCAAGGCATCGGCGGCGAACCGGTGGTCAGGCAGAGGATCAGCCGTTGGCCGTGCGGCAAGCCAGCGGGCGGTGTCGGCGATCGCGGTGTCGGCGTCGAGGCCCTCCACGGACGCTGCGGCTGCAAGGTGCCACACCGGTTCCCAGATGTTGTCCTCGACAGCGGCCGCAGGGGCATGCTGCTCGATGATGCTGCGCCACCGGTTCGTGTCGGCCAAGGTCGGAGCGGAGACCCGCGCGGGCGGGTCGCTGTCCAGCAGCCGTTGCTTTACACGCCACTGGAGCACAGCCGCTGGATCCTCGACGTCCTCGGTGTCGAGTGGGCCGGCCGAGAGAGCGGACGCGAGCAATGGTCCGGACTGCCAGCCGAGGGCTTCGGCTGTGCGGAGGGTCTGGCGCAGCACCGGGATGGCCGGACGGTCGAGCAGCTCAGGAACCTGGTCGGCGAGCACCGCCTCAACCTGCTCGTCGACGCCCAGCAGTGCGACGTAGTCGTGACGGCCGACCAACGTGCTCAACGACTCGGCCGCCGCTAGGGCGTTGCGCAGCTCCTCGTTGGCGGCAGTCTCGGCCGATGAACGGGTGAGCGCGGCCTCCAGCACGCCACGTGCGGTCCGGTCGAGCGGCGTCTCCTGGTGTGAGTCGATGGTGTGCTGGTGGGTCTCGACGTAGATGCGGTTGTCGTTCACGGCGCGAGTGGCGAGGGTGTAGAGCTGTTCACGAGAGATGCCGTGGGTGGCGATCGCATGCGCGGAACCGCGGCTTGTCATGCCCTGGACGCGGTTGATCGTGGCCGCGTAGCCCAGCTCGACCTCCTCGGTGACGTAGCTGCAGGGCACCACCACGGTGCCGCGGCTGACCTGGTGCCGCAGTTTCAGCGCACCGTCGCGACGTACCTTGACGACGTCCCACGTGTCGCCGTTCTTGATGAAGTCCTTGCCGCCGAACAACGTCCGGAGCCGGTCGTTGCGACGGGTGACTACCCAGTCGCCGGCGCTGGCGTGGGTGCCGTCGTGAAGTTGTGCGGCCCGACCCTTGTCGCTCACATCTCCGCGGAGCATGCGCAGCGCTCGGGCTTCGAGGTTAAGCGCGGTCACGTCGTCGTTGGTCGGGACGATCAGCAGAGACTGGTGGCCGGCGTCGAGGTCGTTGCGCCAGGCACGGTGTGCGGCGTCTCGGATCGTTTCGCGGCTGCCGTCAGAGATCCAGCCTTGGTCGAAGTAGTAGTCGAGGCCGGCGGGATCAGCGTCATGGAGTGCGAGCGATGCGGCCCGCTGGCCGGGATCGCGGAACCTCACGACCTCCTTGAGCCGCACGGCGCCGTGGACGTGTGCGAACCAGCGGACCGCGCCACCGGCTTCCACTGCTGCGAGCTGCTTGTCGTCACCGACCAATCTGACATCCGCTCCGCGGCGCAGGGCAAAGGCGACGACGTCGTGCAACGTGTGGGTGCCCGCCATCGAGACCTCATCGATGATGAGCACATCGCCGCGGCGGAACGGAAAGGCTTTCTCCGCAACGCCTATCTTCTGCGCGAAGGTGACCTGGTGGAGGGTGTGCGGGCGAGCGTCGATCGCGTCGGCGAGCACGTGCGCGGCCCGTGCGCTCGGCCCGAACGCGTACACCCGGCCACCTTCCGCGCGCACGGCGTTGGCGTAGACCCGCATTGCAGTGGTCTTGCCGGCTCCGGCTGGGGCGTAGAGCAGCTGCACTCGGCGCCCAGACTTCGCGAACGAGGCGACAGCTGCGCGCTGGCCGGGGTTGAGCGAACCCCCTTCAGAAATCGCGTTGGCGACAGTCTCGGGGCGAAGACGACTGCCGTTGGTGAGGTCACCCCAGGTCGCAAGGGCGGACTCCTCGCGCAAGGTTCGGCCGGTCGTGAACCGCTGGCTGTTGTGCTCGACGAAGACCGATTCGCCGGAACGTCGCCGCAGGGCATTCGGTTCGGCGACGAGCGATGGCGCTTCCAGCGACACGAGGTCAGGCGATTGCAGCACCGTACGCACGACATCGGCGATCAACTGGTCGCGGCCACCGTCCGCGACACGTAGGTGTGCGGTCTGGCGATGTGCTTCGGCTTCGATGTTCCAGGTGTTGAAGTGACAGCGCTGGTCGGAGACAACTGCGAGCGTTGCCTTGGCGACCTCGTGCAGGTTGAAGTCCGAGATGTTGTCGGCGTGGCCGCCGAACACTCGTTGCCCCAGTGCATCGATCACCTGCTCGGGGACCATTTTCTCTGCCTGGAGACGCCAGCGGTGGAGGTGTTCGGCCAGTGACCGCGGCGCCTGCTTGTTGCTTCGGGTCCCGTACTGGGCACGCTTGGAGATCTCGAGAACCTCCTTGGGAGAAGGCTCTCGGCCGTGCTGTTGGCGGAATTCAACGATTCGACGGGCGCGGTCCTGCTCGACCTGGGCCGCGCGCTGAGAGAAGCCGGTCAGCAGAGCGGCGGGCACACCGTCCAGTTCCCACGTCGGCCGCTTCGCATCAATGCCACCAGAGGGGCGTTCGGTCCACGAGGCACCGTGTTCGCGGCAGAGGTCGCGAACACGGCTGTTGTAGTACTCCGACAACGTGACTGCAGCGGCGAGGACGGTGCGACCGTCCAATGAAGTCCAACGTCCATCCGGGCTCTGCACCTTCGTGCTGATCAGCACGTGGGTGTGCAGATGCGGGTCGGCCGCGCGGGAGTCCCAGTGCTCGAAGATTGCTGCGGCGATCCCCTTCACGTCGTGCTGCGTGTACCCACCTGCACCCTTGCGGGTGTACGCGACGGTGTTCTCGAGGTAGGTGAGGGTGTCGCGCACGGCTTGGCGATGCAGACTCACGATGAGCTCGCGGGTGCGTTTGTCTGAGAGCGCCCAGGCGACGCTGACGGATTTTGGAGGCGCGCAAACGAGCTCTACGCCGCTGACGGCCGACTTCATGGCCTTCTTCTGAGCGGCGAGCCACTTGGTCAGCTCGTCCTCTGAAGGGAGCTGGCCTTC
This sequence comes from Lentzea kentuckyensis, assembly GCF_002150765.1. Taxonomy (GTDB): domain Bacteria; phylum Actinomycetota; class Actinomycetes; order Mycobacteriales; family Pseudonocardiaceae; genus Lentzea; species Lentzea kentuckyensis. The sequence goes on along the minus strand of NZ_MUYM01000081.1, from coordinate 13,987 downwards.
GTGTTCCTCGGCGTAAGCCTGTGACAGGACGAGGCGACGAAGGTCCGCGCGTGTGGCGTCATCGATCGGAGCGCCTGGCGGCAGGTTGTTGTCGAGGTTGTGTCGCTTGTAGGCCTCGATGACTTTGCCGCGCAACCGATCCGCGCCGTCGTACTGCGGGAATCGGTAGCCGAGTTTGGTGGCGGACAAGGCTTCCGCCTCGGTGTGACCGAGGGCGATCATCTCCGCCTGGATGCGGTCTGCGTCCGGGTGGCGGCCTTCGCCGAACAGCGCGTTCATCTGTGCGGCCGTGACTTCGCCGTGCATGTTCAGAACGGCTGCGCCGCGCCCGAACCATTCGCCAGGTGGGTAGCCGTGCGCCAAGTAGTAGTCCGACAGTGACTCGCCGGCCTCCAGACCGCGGTCCGCACAAGCCACCGAGCCGGTGAGGTACTGGTGCCCACCGGGCGAGAGCTTGCGCACGCCGATCACAACCACCAGCTCAAACTCGGTCGTGAAAGGACGTCCAGCACGCGCGCCAATAGCGTGCAAAACTCGGTGGTTTATCGATTCAAAACCGTGGAGCACTCACAGTGCAAGAGGTGCTGTGTGCCGGCGGGGCAGCGGACGGCGACGGGGGAGCGGCTGGCGCGGCGGGGACGGCTCGACGGAGCACGGAAAGGGGGCTGGATAGCTGGGCACTGGGGCGGTGCGCATGCGAAAGCCCCCGGCGGAAACCGGGGGCTTTGGGAACGCGGCCGTGCGTTGAGACCTCTACGCGGCGGCCAGCTCGTCCAGTTCGGCGGCCAGCTCTCGACACGCGGCGCACTGGCCATCGTCGGCGGCAGGTGCGTTGGTGTCGTTGGGTTCGCGCTGGACTCCGCACGTCACACAGTCGCTGAGTTCGGCGACGTCCTGCCGTGCTTCGGTGGGAGGTTCGGCTGAAAGGTAAGCGCGTGCGTAGTCCGTGATGATCTCGCGCACGGCATCCGTAGGGGCGTGGCGCCAGTCGGAGCGCAGTAGTGCACGGGCGACAACGTCGCCGTGCTTCGCCCAGACGAACGAGCAACGGGCCGTCACAAGGTCTGCAAGGCTGTGGCCAACCACCAACTCCGGGAGACCTGCGCAACCCGCCGCACGGCATTCGCCACACAGCATGTCGTCACCATGTCCGGCTTGGACGCGCGCTCCGTTCAGGTCATAGCGTCCTCGGCAGATCCCGCACGCGAGGCACGCGAACGGCACCTCAGTGGCGTACAACGCCGCGCGGTCGTAGTCAAACCCTGAGGCGTAGACCTGCTCGGCGGCCGCACGGTCGTGGCGGTCCGGCACCTGATCCCCGTCCGCAACTCCGGCGCTGTCGACGCGGTAGCGAGCGAACCCGGCGGCGTCGGCCTGTTCCTGACGGGAACGAGCTTTGCGGCGCAGCTCGTTCCGCTGCTCGGTCTTCAGATCGCGCGGCGCTTCGTGCTTGTTGGTGCTGTTCCAGTGCGGCGCGCGCTGGGAGCTCCGTTCAACGGTCCGGCGCGTCTCGCCCGGCTCGGGCAAGCATGCCGCGACGATCGCACGGTCTTCCTCGCTCGGGGCGGTCTCCAACAGGTGGTTGATGAACGCGAGGGCGGTGTGCGGGCGCTCGTCCAGCTCGTTGGCGATGCGCGCGATCACCCACAGCGTCCGCGTGGGCGCGACCTTGAGCAACTTCCGCCCGAGCTTGCGGGCTGCGCGGATGTTGCCTGACCTGACCAGCTCGGCAAGCTCGGAAATGGTCTCTGGAACAGAAATATCTGCAGACATGGATTACCCCACTACTGATTTTGTGCTTCACCGGGTCTGGCGTTCCCGGCGCTTCTTTATTGCAATTCTGATCCTAGTGACCGAATAGGGCGCTTCGCAAGAAATTGAAGTAGCACGATGGGGTGTATCTGCATATTCACGGGCGCGCGATTTGCAAGATATCTGCTGGTCAACGCTTTGAGCGCGGCAGCTCAATTGTTGAAATGCCGCCCATTCCTCCCCGCTCCCCCTGTCCCTGCCGGTCCTTGTGGTGTGACGGCCGGGTCAAGGTGGGTCCCGAAAAAGATTTTGACGGAGCTTGCGGAGGCAAAATGTTTTTGGGGTGCCTTGATGCGGCTGGCACGGCATAAGATGATTGAGGGCAGGGGGGCTCAGGTGACCACTCACCGCAGGCAGGTTGAGGCGCAGCTGGGCGGCTTGGAGAGTTCGGAGTCGCGTCACGGCGGCTTTGCCCGCGGCGGTCGTGACGCCTGCGGCGGCTGGCCTCAGCACATTCCGCGGTCACAGACCCGCTAGACTCTGCGATGCCGGTTCGGGTCTTACTGAGTCCTGTGCGCTGGCAACTTGTCGTCGCAGTTTCTGGCGAGATCCGCGTTGTGCGGTGAGCCCCTCGCGGGCTTATGCGACGACGCACGAAGGCGTGCCGGTCCATTGGGTCGGCACGCCTTCGCTGTTCGATGGCTCGGTCTGTCGCCGTGTTCCCCTGGGTGTCGGCGAAACAACCGATCTGGGCCGGTTTTCGTTGACGTTCTTCTCACCGTGTCGTTCGCTTGGATCTAAAGACGGATCGGGAGGGAGAAGGGCATGGCTGCATCTGGAGCCGGAGGCAGGCGTCGGGCACGCCGGTCGACCATGGTCAGCAGGCGACTGGCTGCGGCGCGCGAGCGGCACGTAGAACAGCTTGCACAGCAGCGCGAGAACGAGCGGAATGTCGACTCTGCTCTCGAGGTGTACTTCCTGGCCGACGAGAAGATCGCTGAGGCGGAGCAGGAGTGTGAACGACGTACGGCTCCTCATGAGCTGGCGATCGCACGACTTCACGAACGGCGCGACGTCGTGGTTGAGCAGCACCGGGCCGAGCAGGGCCGCGCAGCGCTGGCCGCCGCCGAGGCAGACCGAACAGGCGAGCAGATCGCCACGTTGTTCGGAGTGGACGAGAAGACGGCTCGGCGACTGATCGCGGCAGGCAGGGACGAGCGGAAGTCCACCGTCGAAGCCGGCGAGCCTCCTGTCCTGACAGGCCTGGCACCTGGCCCGGCGGACCCGGCCGCAGCGGCGACGCTCGCCTAGCTCGCTCGTTCGGTGGCGGTCTGTCGGCGGGCGTGGCTGGAACGTCGACGGAACCACTGAATCCAGAGGACGACGGTGGTCACCCAGCCGACGGCCATGAGGCCGACCGCTATGGGGGCGAGATCTCCGAGTTCTCCGACGGCGACCGCCAGCGGTAGGAGTACCGCTCCGGCCGCAGCACCCCACAGAATGCGCCAGGTCGCGACAGCCGACAGGAACCAAGCACGCGTCAGCCGCGCGATGCCCATGGTGAGCACCGCGCCGATCACGACCAGGAACGGCAGCCCAGTCGTCCAAGGGCTACCTGGTGCGAACACCTTGCCGGTCAGTACGGCGATCAAACCGGAGGCCGCGGCGCCGACGTAGGCGCCGACTCCGCCAGCGCCGATGAGACGCAGGAACACGACCAGCGCGGTGATCCTCATGTGATTTGAGGGTAGAGCACGTCGGCGGTGCGGTCCGCGGAACCGGTGATGGAGTGGACGAGCGGTCGTGCTGACTTCGTGTGCTGAGGCGGGTTCTCTTCCTTGGCCTTGTCCCACGATCGGGTGAGAATTCGACCTGGAACATGTCGGCGTGCCGAGCCTCCGATCGCTTGTCTGCTTCTGCACGACAGACCTCTTTCGTCGGGGCGCACCTCCAAGCTCGTCCACAGTGGAGGAGCCCATCCTGGATCTCTGTGGTGGATAGCCGGACAACCCTGGCCAGGCGTGGCGATGCGGGGTCTCGCACACGCCTGGCCGAGGGCGAGCGGGCAGCTGTGCTGTGGGGTGGCAGCACGCGCCTCAGCTCGGCCGGAGAGCATTGAGGTTCATCGGGTGCAGGACGGAGCGGCCGACCTTGGCCGGACGCAACCCGCTTGGGGCGCGGCGGGTGCGTCCGGCCAAGGGGGATCGGGCTGCAGCGTCCTAGGTGGATGGACGCGCGCCGCTGATCGGCCGGAGAGAACTGGTGAAGGACGGCGAGGTGGGTGATGTCGGGCGCCCTCATCGGCCACCGCAGCCGGAGCGGGCCCGGACGCTGTGCATCCGGGCCCGCTCCGTGTAGGGGTCAGAACGCGGGCTCGCCGACGAAGCCACGAGCGTTGGCGTGCGGTGCCTCGTTCCACGGATCCTGGGCTGGCACGGGGGCGTGCTGAACGGGCCGGCCGCCGTCTCCACGGCTGACCCTGTTGACCTTCGCGGTCGCGTAGCGCAGCGAGGGGCCGATCTCGTCGACCTCAAGCTCCACGACAGTGCGCTTCTCGCCTTCCTTCGTTTCGAAGGAACGCTGGCGCAACCGTCCGGAGACGAGCACTCGTGAACCGCGGGTGAGCGACTCGGCCACGTTCTCGGCGACCTGCCGCCACACGTTGCACCGCAGGAACAGCGCTTCGCCGTCCTTCCACTCGCCCGACTGCTTGTCGAAGGTGCGGGGCGTGGACGCGACCGTGAAGGACGCCACCGCGGCACCGCTCTGGATGAATTGGAACTCCGGGTCCGCGGTGAGGTTGCCGACGACGGTGATGGTGGTCTCTCCAGCCATGACGAGAACTCCTTGTCAGATTCGGTGATCGGATCCCGACCTCCCCGGTTCTCGAATCCGCCCACCCGCTGGCATTACTTCGAGTGGGTTCGCCCGAGGGGGCTGTCGATCTGCGTCTCGGAGCTCAGGTCGTGGAAGGCCCCGCAGGGGGCGGCGGGGGTTCCGGCCCGTGCTTTTCGGGCCGGGTTCATCGGCGCGGACCTGGAACGAGCTGATAGCGTCGGCGCAGATCGACAGGTCCCTCGGGTGGACCTTGCTCACCCTCACTCCTCAACTTGCCCCGTGCTTTTGGTCGGCCGTGCGCCGGGCAGAGGGTTCCTATGTGCGTCAGTTCAGGTGCCGTTCGGGCGTGAGGCACTCTGCGAGGTGGCGGGACAGCCAGCGTCGCGAGGCATGACGCTCGCCCGCTTCGTCGAGCAGCCCGGCCATGACGTTGATCTCGATGCAGGAGAAGACGTCGGCTAGTGCCGCGGCGAGCGTTGGGTTGCTGAAGACCTGTGACCACACCTGGAGTGGGTCGTAGAGCAGCATCGGAGAGCTGGTCACGACGTGATCCTCATTCTGCGGTTGAAGCCGACTCCGATCGTGGGAGGAGGCGGACGTTCGGTTGGGAGCGTTGCGGATCAGCGGCCGAGCTCGTCCAAGTAGTAGGACTGGCTGTCGGCAGCAAGCTCGGCGTGGTCGATGCCCAGGGCATCGACCAGGTGCAACAGGTCTGCGCAGAGATCGGTCACCACGACGGTGAGCTCCTCGTTGTCGAACTGGCCGGAGCACGCGGCGTGGGCGATCACGCCGGCCGCCGCGAACATCGCACGGTCGCTGTTCAGGATCGGGAGAAGCGCCCGGAGATCGCCGAGGGTGGTCACCGCAGAGAGCAACGAACGATCCGGGGACTCGCCGCGTGAATAGTCCTGCGTCGGGGGATTGACGCCGGTTTCGGGAGTGGAGGTGGAAGGCTCGGACATGCTGCTCTCCCTGGCCATGAGGTTCGTTTCCGGAGGCGATCACGTGCGGCGCAGGACCAACCGGCATGGGTCGTCGGGTGTGGTGACATGGCTGAGCACGTGGAAGACCAACGGCGGACCGCCACGACCGACTTCGATCGCGAGCTCGTCGACCGTGAGGCCGGCGTCGTGCAGGGTGTCGTTGCGAGCGTCGGCGAGCCATCGTTGTGTGAGGCGATCGCCCGGCCGCAGCAAGTTCAGGACGGTCGACCAAGACAGGTCCGACTGGAACAGCCGGGCTCGACACACCGTGGTGACGGCTGCATGCTCGTTCCACTCGACGTCGAAGGGCCGCTCTAGCTGGAACCCGACGATCTCGACGCCGCACGCGATGGTGCGGTTGTCTAGCTCCTCGCAGGTCTTGGTGGCTCGTGCGACTGCAGTGCCGGCTCGGGCAACGAACAGGAAGGTGACCGCGTCGGATGACATGAGCGCAGAGATGTCCTCGGCGGTGAGCGCTGCAGCTTTGGGAAACTCCATCGGACAGATCCCTTCTGACGGGTCGTCGCGAGAACTGACGTGAACTGCCACCAGGCAAGGTGGAGAACGAGTGCTGGGAGCTGGCGACCGAAAACGTGCGGTGCATCAGTTCTCGAACAACGCGCTGTAGGCGTCGAATGCCGTTGACAGGTCGTTGATGGCGTTCCTGATCTTGCTACTGCGGTGGGTCGACTGGGTCAGCCTCTCGACGGACTGCCGCAGCGCGGCGAAGGTGGCCGTGTGTTGTTCGGCAACCACATAGCGAAGGGAGTCCGCGCTGCGGATCTGCGCGCAATGCAGATGCAGAACATCGCGTTGTGCCGCAAGAGCTTCCTCGTCTTGGACGACATGCACTGCAGGCGCACCTTCGTTGAAGACGTGGGCGCAGTCATAGCAGGTGTCGATACTGAGCGCGGGTTCGATCGCAGTGATCAGCAGGCCGCCCGGCAGACGCGCTCCCACGTGAATCTCTTTGGTCACGACGTACGCGTTCGTGCTGCCTGGTCGTACGACGGCAACTCGTACAGCTAGAGGTCCTGACTTGACTGGTGTCATCAGGGAGACCTCAGCGACGATCTGGCCGTCAAGGCCGTACTTGATGCCGACCTCCTCGAAACAGCTGCGGCAGACCACGCCGGTGCTGCACTCGGCACCTTTGCCTGTGGCTCGGCAACAAGGTGTGAGAGGTACGAGGTACTCCGTGTGGTCGTCGCGGAGCATCGACGGCCGGTCGCAGAGCGGCACCAGCAGATCTCCGTCTGAGTCGATGCCCCGCACACGGGCGGCGAGGAAGGCCGGGACGAGATGGCGGAAGCCGTTGGTGAAGGTGAGTTCGACAGTCGCAGGATCCAGCGTGGACACGGGTTGGTCCTCTCCGTGTGTGGTAACGAGAAGGCCCCGAGCCGCCGGGATGGCAGCTCGGGGCCTGACAGGGGTGAGATGGACTGCTAGGCCGCCTCGTCGAGGCCGGCGGTGTCGCCGGCGAGGTGAGGCCACTTCTCGTTGTCCAGCTCGGGGTTGAGGACCAACTGCTCGACGTGGGAGCCGCGATAGCCGAGCGCCTTCAGCGCTTCGAAGTAGAAGCGGACGTCCTCGATCTGCTGGCGCCAGGTGGTGTTGGCATCCCTGACGGTGTAGCCGTGGTTGAAGTACTCCTCGCAAGCACCGAGGAGCTGGGCGAGTTGGATGATCGTGATCTGGTCCTCGCCGACGGTCTGCTTGCGCAGCTCCTTCACGATCGGATGCTCGGCGTTGCTGGTCCCGGTCGGGTCCGTGAGACCGAGGAGTTCGCACGCGTAGCGGTGCGACGGCGAAGCCTCCTTCATGACTTGGGTCGCCTGCACGGTCGCGCGCGTGAGCAGATGCCGAACCTTGGGAGCCAGATCGAACTTGGGAGCCCGCTTGCCCTGGTCCTTCGACGTCCTCACACCGACGCCCTTGACTGCCCGCGTGGCTGCTGGCTTAGATGCGGCTTTGCCGTTGTGGCTTGCGGCGACCTTGCCGCTCCGCCACGGCTTGAAGTACTCCTTGAGCCAATCCCTCCGGACTGGCTCAGCGGCCTCCCAGAGGTCGTTGTTGCACTTCGCACGCTTGACCTCCAAGGCTTTCCACGATGCGCTGCGACTCGGCTCCTCTGGTAGAGCGCGGTCCAGAACGTGGCCGTTGGAGATGTAGTCGGTGCAAACGAAGCGGATGTCGGCCTCATTTCCGTGCAGGTCGTCGTCGACGTAGGCGGCGTGGCCGGGGCAGTTCTCGTGCTCCTCGCTGGTGAACGCGTGGTTGCTGTCGGCGTCGTGGAAGAGGCGCTCCAGCTCGACAACGTTGTCACCTTCGCAGTCGACGAGTAGCACGCCCGCGTCGCGCAGCTTCTCCTCCGCGGAGGAGATCACGACTGATGCGATGGTGCGATGTCCGTGGGAGGCGAAGTCGACGCAGTACTCGGTCGCCCGCACGTCGAGCTGGTAGGTGACCCAGAGGTGGACCGCACGGCCAGGGCACTCAGCGTGCTGGGCGGGGTCGATCGGCGCTGTGTCAGCTGCAGCGCAAAGCTTCTCGAGTTCCTCGATGGTGTCGGGGAGCTGGTCGTCCTCGTCGAGGATCGCGTAGCCCTTGTCGGTGAACTCGCGGATGGCTTCGTCGCGGACGGCTTGTTCGTTCGCCTTGCGCTCCCTCGCGTTGCGCGCCTGCTTGAGTTCCCAGGCGAAGGTGCCAGGCCTGGAGCGCAGGACCTCGACGAGCAGCGCGTGCAGTGCTTCGTCGTCCTCGAACTCGGCAAGCTCGGACAGGACGAGCAGGTCGACCTCCGGCAGCTCGGCGACGGCCGCACGGGTCCGCGTGGTGGCGGCCACGGCCAGACCGGCCTCCACCTGATCGGTCTCGCGGGGCAGGACCTTGGCGATGGCACCAGCGTCCATACCGAGTCCCTCGAGCTTCAGGTAGAGAGCGACCTCCTCGTCCTGGGTGTAGCTCTGGCGGTTCATGTTCTCGATGGCCTGGGCGACTGTCAGGTCCAGCGGAGTGGTGCCGGGCGCGTGGACCAGGACGTCGATGAGCAGATCGGGTTTCTTGTCCTCCTTCACTGCTACTGCGGCGGCATGGCGGTGGTGGCCGACGAGCACGGTGAGGCCTTCCGGCTCGTCAGCGACGGTGATCATCGAGATTCGCGTGTCCAGTCCGAACTGTTCGACCGCGGACACCAGATCAGATCGCTCCTCGCGCACATCCCGCGTCCGACGGGAGTTCTGGTTCGTGCGCAGCGTCCGCGGATCGACGCCGTGCATGACGTACGGATAGCGGCGAGCCTGATCCGCGGCGGTCAGGGTGACGACCTGTTCGGGGCTCGTGTTGCTCTTGATGCGGAGCTTCCTCATGGCGACGGCCTCTCTTCAGAGTTGACGGCATGGCAAAGCCCCGGCGCGAATGTGTGATGCGCCGGGACGAAGGTGGATTTCTGGAGCGGAAGCGACGGGCTTGCTCAGTGCGAGAAGTTGCGCCGCTCGGAGTCGCGAATAGCGGTGACGACTGTCTCTCGCCAGGTCAGAGCCCAGCGAGGGCAGTTGTTGCAGATACCGGCGTGCTGGCAGCCAGGCAGCCGCAATCGGGTGCGCCGAGCCTGATCACTCCATGCCATGCTGTCCGCGGATGCGAAGTGGTGTGCGTTGGCACGGAGTGCAGTGGTCTTCAACCCGAAGCCGTGCAGCCGATAGCCGCGGCGGGCGAATCGCTCGGCGATCGCGCCGACGGGCTGGACTGAACCGCGCCGACAGATCGACCCGAGTCCTACCCGTTGCTGCGCGGCCAGGTTGATCCCGGCTTTGCGGTACATGGCGTCGTGCCGCTCGTACTCCTCCAGAGTCCAGCCTTGGAGCACAGGCAGCCAGGGCGCCGCGGGGAACTCGCGCGCCAGGTACAGATAGGACTCCAGCGTGCATTCCTGGTGATCGAGGGTCGTCGTGCCGGCGCGGGCGAGAACCTCAGGTTCGGCCGGTCTGTCGAGCGGAGCCACGAAGTCCGGGGTCCCGATCTCGTCCATCAAGCGGTAGACCATGCCGCCGTACTGGTCCTCGTCCCACCGCCACGTGCCGTGGTCCCGGATCTCGGTGTAGGCGCCGCTGTCGATGATGTAAGGCACGCCGGCGACAGGCATCCCGCGGCCGCCAGGAACATAGGTGGCCAGCGTGTGCGCGGAGACGCACAGAGGTACCGGGCTGTGGGCCAGCCACCACGGACGGTGCGTCCCGAGGTAGAAAGTCGTCCGGCGTGCTGGATCTCGCGCGATCCGGGACCGCGTCCAAGGCACCGGAGTGAGATCCCGCATCGCTGGCCACTGGGCGCGAGGCCGTGGCGGACGCGTGATCACCGAGCACCGTCCGTTCTACAGCGGCGGCTTCGGGGTGTCGCCAGACCTGCAATCGCCGAACCAGGCGCGGCGGCACATCCCGAGGAGATCGGCGTGTCGTCGGCGCCAGTCGGGCATCCAGAGGCGCAGTCGTTGCCGCCACTGCGGACCATGAGCGCGCCCGGTGGGCTGAGTGGCGTGGGCCAGCTCGTGGACGAACACGTACTCGACAAGCGGCATCGGGAGGGCGAACGCCGTCCAGTGCATCGTTACGAGGTGCTTGTCCGGACCTTCGTAGATGCCCCAGCGCTTTCGGCCGAGGTCGCGCACGGCGTAGGAGAGTCCGGATATCCCACCGTCTACTTCGTACGGACGGCCTTCCTGTCGCATCCATTCGAGGCCGACATCGCGATAGAGCCCCGCGATCGCACGACGAGCGACGTCGGGACGTTGACGCTTCGCGTAGAGGATGCCGTCCCCGGCGATTGCGGGAAGCTTGTCGACGTCGCCGGGTGGTGTCGTGACGAGGCGGAGCAGGTAGCGGTGACCGAGAAGGTCGAAGGGTTCGCCGTCGACGAGTGCTTTGGCGGGATACCTGGGCGCGCAGAGCTCGAAGCGTTCGCGCTGCTGATTGATCCAGGAGCGACGATCACTGACGAACTTCACCACTCGCTCCGTGGTGGCCGCGGTCGGTACCAGGACGGCGACAGCACCATTTGACCTGATCTTGATCGTGATCAGGCGGCTCTGTGGACGGAGCACCACTGTCGTGCGCCACTCGCTGGGTAGTCCGAGCGAGCCCAGAGCAGCGAGAAGGTGGCCGGCGTCGGTCATTGCAGACCGTCCTCGTAGGCGATGTGTTCGACAGACGTGGCGAGAGTTGCCGCGCCGGTTCGAAGCAGCTCGTGGACGCCTTGGGAGCTGGCGGAATAGATCGACCCAGGTACGCCGTAGGAGCGTCGGCCGAGCTCGTTGGCGACGCCCACCACCGCGAACGATCCGCTTCTCCTTCCCGCTTCTACGACAACCGTCGCGCCGGTCAGCGCCGCAAGCAGACGGCAACGCGCGTGGAATCGGTGACGTGCCGGCGTAGCCCCGAACGGATACACGCTGACCAGCAACCCGCCATCGTCGATCACTGCTCGGTACAGACTGGTGTGCGGGCGTGGATGAGCCAGGTCGACTCCGTTGGCGAGCACGACAACCGCCCGGCCTCCAGCCGCAAGGGCTCCGCGGATCGCCGCGCTGCCGATTCCGTAGGAACCGCAGCTGACGACGGTCACGGCTTCACGTGCGAATCCGTTGCCGAACTCTTCGGCGACGGACTGACCGTAGGCCGACGCAGCGCGTGAGCCGGTCACCGTCACGGCTCGCTTCGTGATGTCGGCCAACGATCCTTTTCCCTTGAGCCACAACGCGAGCGGCGCTCCGCGGGCTGTGAGCCCGCTGAAGCGGCCGAACGGCCAGTCGTCGTGTTCCGGTGTGAGAAGACGCGCCTCGCCGCGCTCGATGGCGTCCAGGTCGTCGTCGATCTCGATGTCGGACCGACGGATCTCGCCGAGAACTGCCGCTGGTGCAGTTCCCTCCCGGATCTGAACGACAGCTTCCACCGGACCGTGAACAGCGACGTATTGCTGCAGTGCCGGTGCTGGACGTTCTGAGACGCGCAACAAGTAGAGACGAGCGCGAAGCTCTGCATCTGAGGACATGATCGGCTCCTTGTCAGCGGCCTGATCGCGAGGGTGAAGCGACAGAAACTTCCTAGAGGGGAAGAAAATCCGGCAGTTGACCGTGTGACACGCATTGGGCGACAAGGCGTCCGATGACCGCCTCCCAGTCGTTGCGCTGGTCACCGTGACGAACCTCGACGACAACGGTGCGCGCACGCTCCTTGCGAAGAGCAGGGCACGCGGCTGCCGAGAAGGCAAAGCACCGCTTGTGCATCGCGCCGCCCTCAGCAACGACACCTTCGAAAACCGCAACCCACGCTCGTGATCGCCGGTCCAACGACTCACCGCAGACCTGACAAAGCCAATGCCGCAGCGCCTCACGGACACGTGCCCCGTTGAGTGCTGCCCAGGCGACTCGGTCACCGATGACCGGTGTGACCCAGGGGACCTTGCGGCCTTCCATCTCTGGGCGGGGCCAGCCCGCGTCAGGTTGGAGGTGTTGGATGACGACATCGCCTGCGCTGTCTCCGTTGAAGGGGCAGGTGCCGCGAACGCAGTAGACGTACCGGAGGTCTTCCTCCGGACGAAGCTGCAGGTCGCCGCCGCATTCAGGGCATGACGGAAACACTGGGATGGCAGCCCACTGTTGTGTACACATTGGACCTTCCTTCGGGCTTCACGTGAGAGAGACATCAGGGCTGGGTCGTCATCCCCACTTGCTGTGCTCGCGCGTCCACTTGGCTTCGACCTTGGGCGCGAGCTCCTCACGCAGGTCGTCTTCGGTGCGGCCGTGCTTTGCCGACAGCGCGGCGAGGATGAGTCGTGCGTCTTCCTGGTGCTCGGCGATGCTGGCGCGGTGGAAGACCACGTTCTGCCGCGTCAAGTACCTGGCGTAGCTCAGCAAGTCGGCGTACGAGCGTCGGGCGGTGAACTCGGTCTCGATCAGTCCACAGTGCTTGGTGCGCAAAGGAGTTCCATCAGGGGAGGAGATTGCCTTCGCAGCTTTTGCACGTGCCCGTTGCTCTCGCCCGGCGCTCTGTGCGAGCTGCTCAGAGGTCTTGATTCGGCTAGGTTGGTTTCGGACCTCGACCGGTGCGCTCGGGTAGCACTCGGTGCAGGCGGCCTTGCCGGCCAGATCGACGATCTCCACCTCGTCGCGTCCGGACAGATGCGTGAGCCACGCGAACTTCGTGGTGGGGAAGCAGGTTCGACAGGCGGTGGTGCGATGCACGTGCCCGCCGGTGTTGAGCACGAGCCAGGCGCGCGTCCAACCACCGCGCCGTGTGAACTCCTGCTCAAAGGGCATTGCCGCGGCTTCGCACGCGTCGGCAGCAGAACACGCCTGCTCGATCTGGACTACCAATTCGTCCGCCAGATCGACTTCGCCGCGTTCGATGCGATCTCGACGACGCTTCCTGAGCGCCACGAGGGTCTGCTCCGCCTTGGTGAGTTCCACGTTCAGGCGGGCGAGTTCGGCATCGATCTCGTTCGGAGAAGCCTTCGCCAGGTTGTTGATGGGCATGGTTGTTCGCCTCGACCTTCGTGAGGGGTGCGGAACCGCCAGCTCGAGCTGGAGGCGCCTGGAACGGGAAGCGTCAGCGGTATTCGCCGGTGACCTGGACCAGATGGGCCATGTCGACCACGGGGCCGGCCCAGTAGCGGACGTGAGCGGGCTCATCGCCGATTCCCCAGGCGTAGAGCCTGAAGTCGGGATCGCTCGGGCTCGCCCACTCGGAGGTGTTGCCGAGACCGCCGGGTGTCCGCACCCCGTACTCGTCGCATCGGTCGACCTCGATCTCGAACCAAGGGCCGGCGCGGAGATGCTCGAACACTCGGCTGTAGGGCGCGTCGAACGGAGTGATGTGGGCCTGCTGGCATGCAGCCGCCCACTCGGCCAACGCTGACGCGGACAAGGAGCGAGAAGAGGTGATCACCGCATGTACGGCGTCGACGTCTGGCAGGCGGCCATGATCGCTGCTGTCCGCGTAGGCGATCGTCGTCGGACTGGTGAACCACAACGTGATCCATTGGGGTCCGCGGTGCCAGCCGCGGGTGAAGCCTCGGACGCCGTCGCCGATCTCTGAGATCGGGATCGGTGGCAGGGCTCCCTGGAGGCCCTGATCAGGTCGAGGCGTCCAGTTGTGGGACCGGAGATCGTCGTCGACGGTCCGGTACAGCATGTCGGTGGTCCGGGCGCCGGTGTAGCCGTGCGCGGCTCTGCTCAGCGTCTGTGTCAACCCGTTCATGCGACCTGTGACGTTGCGCAGACGTTGCAGGGGAACGGGTTCCGAGCTCAAGGCGTTGTCAGCCAGGTCGGCAACCTGGCACCGAAGCTCCGCGGAGAGCGCGGCCAGCTCCAGAAGGCTGGCGGCTTGCGCTCGGTTGACCATCTCGAACGAGTCGGCGCG
>NZ_MUYM01000080.1 GCF_002150765.1 Lentzea kentuckyensis | reverse complement strand
ACTTCCGGCAGCCTGCTTAGCTGAGCGCAGCAGCGGCCGAGCTGTGATTTCCGCACGGCCGAGATGTCAGGCCGCGGCTTGCTGAGTGGAGCGTCCAGCTGAGCCGAGGACGCCGCCGCTAGCCCAAGGCCATCGACAGCCGGGCCGCGATCGCGCGCACCGCCGGTGTGTCGTACCGGTCGCACTCCGCCAGCGCCCGCACCCGCAGCGCGCGGGCCTGCCCCGGCTCCCCGGCCGCGTCCGCGAGATCCGCCAGCCGAGCCATGATCTCCACCCGGTGATCGGACAGCCTGGCCTCGTCCAGCGCCGCCAGCAACTGCGAGCGCGCCTCCGCGAGCCGTCCCGCGTCGAGCAGCACCAGGCCGCGGTTGTGCCGCACCCGAGCGACCCCGGCCGTCGTGCCGTGTCTGAGGAACAACGACTCCGCCTCGTCGAGCAGGTCCAGCGACGCCGGCACCTCACCCGCGGCGGCCAGGGTCGTGGCCAGGCGGATGAGCATCATCGACAGCAGCTCCTCGTCACCGCCGGCCTTGCGGTGCTGGAGCACGCCGCGTTGCTGCACCTCGATGGCCTCGTCGTTCGAGCCGGCGGTGTGCAGCATCAGGCCGAGGAGCGAGAGCGCCAGGTTCTCGCCGATCAGGTAGCCGGCCTGTTCGAACAGCGCCACGGACTGACGGCTCAGCCACACGGCCTGGTCGAGCTGCCCGAGGCGGCGCCGGATCGCGGAGCCGTAGTACCAGGTCCACGCCTCCGTCAGAATGTCGTCAGCAGGAACGGACGCGGCCTCCTCGTGCACGGCCAGCGCTTCGTGCGGCTGCCCGCACAGCGCGTAGAGCGCCCACGAGAGATAGTTCAGCTGTTCTGCGGTGTCACGGGCATTGCCCAACGCCTGTGCCGCCGAGGCACCCGCGCGGAACACCTCACGCCACAACTCGCCGACACCGTGCATGTCCGAGTACCAGTGCATCGCCTGGGCCAACGCGAGAACGCGTGCGTGTTCATCGGCGGCAACGGCCGACCGCAAGGCGCCGCGCCAGTTCTCCAGTTCCAGCGCGAGCCAGCGGCCGGCGGATTCCTTGGACCGCACCGGGTTGTCGTGGTCGAACGCGAGCGCCGCCTGCGTTGCCGTCGCGAGCAGCCAGTGCCGCAGCCGGGTGCTCACCTCCCGAACGTCGGCCGGGGCCTCGTCGACCTCGAGCCGTTCGCCGGCGAACACCCGCAGCAGGTCGTGGAGCGTGTAGCGGCCGGGCGTCTCGCTGATGCCGAGCAGGCTCGCGTCGGCGAGCTCCTCCAGGGCTTCCTCGCCCGACGGGGTGAGCACCGCGGCGAGGTCCGCGCTGATGTCCGGGCCCGGCACCAGCGCCAGGCGGCGGAACAGCGTGGCGGCACCGGCACTGAGCTGGTGGTAGGAGATCTCGAACGCCGCCCGCACCTGCAGATCGCCGGCCCGCAGCACGGACAGCCGGCGCCGCTCGTCCTCCAGCTGGTCGGCGAGGTGCGCGATCGTCCACTGCGGCCTGCTCGCCAGCCGGTTGCCCGCGATCAGCAACGCCAGTGGCATGCCGCCGCACAGCCCGGCGACCCGCGCGGCCGCGTCCGGTTCGGCGGCCAGGCGCCGGGGGCCCGCGACGACGCGCAACAGTTCGATCGACCGGTCCAGCGGCAGCAGACCCAACGCCAGCCGGTGGCGGGCGTCCAGACCGCTCAGGGTTCTGCGGCTGGTCACGAGCACCAACGTGCCGGGGCTGGAGGCGAGCAGCGGTCGCACTTGTGCCTCGTTGGCGGCGTTGTCCAGCACGAGCAACACCGTGCGTTCGCGCAGCAACGAGTGGTAGAGCGACAGCTTGTCGTCCGGGTCGTTGGGGATCGCGCGTTCGTCCACTCCGAACGATCGCAACAGCCGGTGTACGGCCCGGTCCGGCAACACCGGCGCGCTCTCCGTGCCGCGCAGGTCGAGGAACACGCTACCGTCGGCGAACCGCTTGCCGAGGCGGTGGCCGGCGTCGATGGCGAGCGCGGTCTTGCCCGCGCCGGGCGCGCCGTGGAGCACCGCGATCTGCAGCCGCGACGACGACTCGGCGTCGCACGCGAACCCGTCCAGCAACCTCCGCTCGGCGTTGCGGCCGGTGAGTTCGGTGAGGACGGGCGGCAGCGTGAACGACGCCACGGCGGACGCCACCGCCTCGGGCATCTCCGGCCTTTCCTCCGCCGCGCGGACGCGGCCGGCGCGAGCGAGCGCGGTGAACTCCGCCGCCTCCTCACCCTCCAGCCCGAGCCCGCCGACGAGCAGCTGCACGGTGCGGAACTGCGGTGTGAGCGTGCGGCCGCGTTCCATGTCGCTGATCGCGCGCATGCTCAGACCGGTGCGTTCCGCCAGTTCCTCCTGAGTCAGCGGGACGCGCGAACGGTAGAAGCGAAGAAAGTCCCCGAACGTGGTGCTCACGATTCGATAGTCGCACTATGTACGGCGTCGTTGCTGGCTGGAGGACTTCTGCCGGTGGTTCTGCCGGTTGTTCAGGAAGGTGAACCGGACTCCGCGAACCGGAGCACCCGCAGGCCCTCCAGCCGGAGCGCGGCCGGGTAGATCGCCTTGTAGATACCGCAGTTCGGCGACCGCACGTCGAACCGGCCGGTCGCGCGGAACGTCGCCACCGAGCATCCGCCTGAGCACCAGTTGCGCCACGTGCAGTCGCGGCAGCCTTCCTTCTCCTCGGCCAGCAGGTTGCGGATGCCGGGCCGGCGCACCGCGGTGATCGGGTCGTCCGCGCCGACGTGCCCGACCGGGGAGCCGAGTTCCATGTGGCACTGGGAGATCGCCCCGCTCTGGTCGATCACCACGTAGTCGTCGCCCACCCCGCACGCCTTGCGGCGCGGCTCGACCAGCTGGCCGCGGTCGAGCACGGAACCCAGCACGCTCCACGGCGGCATGGCCTCCTCGATCGCCGCGAACGCGTCCGCCACGCCGTCGACCATCGCCTCCTGCTCGTAGCGCAGTCCGGAGGCGTCGCCCGTGCAGGCGTTGTCGCGGAAGAAGTTGAAGCTGAACGTCAGGTCCCTGGCCAGCGCGAACCGGACGACCGATGCGATGTCCGCGGTGTTGCCGGACGTGATCGTGATCGACAGGTGCGGCGGCAGGCCGCGCTCGATCAACTGGTCGATCGTGCGCATCACCAGGTGCGCGGACGGCTTGCCGCCGAGCGTCGGGCGCTGGGCGTCGTGCGTCTCGCCGAGGCTGTCCAGCGAGATCATCACCCTGATCGACCGCTGCAGCAGGTCGCGCGTGAAGCGAGGGGGGAGCGCGACGCCGTTGCTCAGCACCACCGCGCTCAGGTCGAGTCCGTGTTCGGCACACCGCGCCACCGCGTGGTCGTGCAGCTCCAGCAGCACCGCGGCGTTCAGACTGGCCTCGCCGCCCGCGTACTTCAGCCGCAACGCGCGGAAACCGTGCCGCAGGGCGGAATCGACGAGGGCGTCCACACTGGACTTCGCGAGCGCGGTGTCCATCTCGTCGGACGACTTGTGCACGTAGCAGTACGTGCAGCGCAGGTTGCAGGCGTTCGTCACGTGCAGCCACGCCGTGAGCTCACGCGACTCGGTGAACGACGCGACCGCGGGCTTGCCCGGTTCGTGCACGAGGTCCTGCTCGGCCAGCCGGCGCACCACCTGCGTGACGGCCTCCTGGTCGTGCCCGGCGAGGTCCCGCGGCGCGACGGGGGAGCGGAACTGCCGGAAGACGTCCAGGCCGCGTTCGTTCACCACCACCACGCCGCCGTTGCCCTGCGGGGCGAACAACACCCAGTGCTCCGAGTCCAGCGGCATCTCCAGCACGTCCCGCGAACGCACCAGTGGGCGTCCGGAGTGGACTGTCCTCTCCGGACGCGTCGAGCGCGCGCCGCTGGTGGGGCAGGCGCAGTCCTCGCAACTGCGCACGACCAGCTCGTGCCCGTGCGGCACGTCGTAGCTGGACAACGCGAACGCCCGGACGCCGGTCGAACTCATGGTGCACTGCCTCCTGCGGCGGGGAATCAGTAGAGCTGTTCGAGACGGGCGAGCAATGACGTGAACTGCTTCTGCTCGTTCTCCGCCGTCCACATATGGCGCAGAACCGTATACCACTCGATCTTCACTTCGTCCGGAAGCTCGTCGTACACGCGCTGAAACCTGGCGAACTCCGTGGCGATGGCGGCGGCGCCGTGCGAGCCGACTCGCAGGTCGGCGAGGAGGGAGAACCCCGTGCCGTAGTGCTGGACGGCTCGGTGCAGGCTCACCAGATCCCGGCTGGGCAACGCGTCCTGCGCGGCCAGGTGCCCCCGCATGAGCTCCCACCTGCCCTGCAGATCGAGGAACCCGTACCGGGCGATCGCCTCGAGCACGTCACCGGTCAGCGCCTCGAGGTTGTCGCGATAGGTCTGTCTCCCGCTCTCGTACCACGCGCGATACGCGAGCTCGACGTACTCGATGATGTTCGCGGAGAGGAACCAGCCGTCAGCGATCCGTTTCGCCGCGATGATGGACAACCGCAGATACTCGAGCCCGGTGTCCACATCGGTCGTACCGACGATCCGGCCGGCCCTGTTCAACGCGGACGGATAGCCTCGGATCGCACGGTCACGGCAGATCTCCATGGAGCGCTCCGCCAGCGACCGCGCCCGCTCCAGCGGGTCTTCCGCGAGCACGATGCCCGCCTGGTCGGCCTGGAACAGGCAGATCGCCTGCTCCTGGTAGATCTGCCCCAGCCACGCCCAGCTGCTGTGCGCCTGGAAGATCGTCTCGGCATCGCGGTAGTCCTGCCACGCCTCGCGGAAGTTCCGCTCGTAGCGGTGCACCTCACCGGACACGCTGAGTGAGATGCCGACACCGAGCCTGATGCCGAGCCGTTCCCGGACCCGGATCGCGCTCTCCACCAGGTTGCGGGCCTCGACGTAGGAGCCGCGAAGCGCCTTGAGATACGCCCAGTTCGTCTGGATCGACGCCATCTCCTCGCGGATGTCATGCGAGCTGCCGGGGCCGAGTACTTTGGCGAGAGTGTCTCGTGCGCGCCGGTAGGAGTCGTCCGCGTCCTGCCACTGGCCGATGTTGCGGTAGAAGAAGCCGAGCTCCTTGTTCGCCTGCGCGACCCGCCGTGCCTGTGCCGGCAACGGGAGCTCCTCCGCCTGGCGTTGCGCTTCCTGGAAGAACACCTTCGCGTCGGCGATTCGGTCCGGGATGCGCATGCAGGCGTTGCCGCGCTCGTTCGCCAGCCGATACCGCATCTCCGGCCCCGCGCCCCGCAGCGGCACGTCCTGCAGCAGCTCCATCGCGGCCGCGGGCTGTTCGTTGTGGGTCAGGAACGACGCGATGATCAGCGTGATCTCCAGGTACCGCACCGGTGCCTGGTCGGTCAGCCAGCGCTGGAACCTCCGCACGACGACGCCGAGCACGTCGTCCAGCGGCGCCGTGAACCTGGCTCGCGGCAGGAACCGCTCCAGTTCGTGGCAGATGAGTTCCTGGAACAGCAGATCGTTGTCCTGCGCGGCTTCCTCGTGCAACTCGATGAACCGGTCGGTGCCGTCCTCGAAGGACAGCAGCATCCGGTAGTGCAGTTCGGCGGTGCGGATCTGGTCCAGCTCACGCTTGTCGGCGGGCAGGCGCACCAGCTCGCGCAACGCCTCGTCGCCCGTGTTCGGCATGGTGTTCATGCGTTCGGGCAACGCCTCCAGCTCGCGTTGCTGCTCCGAGCTCTTCTTGCGGTGCAGTTCCGAGTACGCCCGCACGGCGTTCTCCCAGAGCGCGGTCCGCCATGTCTCGTCCCTGTCCTCCAAGGGAATCAGCCGCTGAGCGAGCTCCTCCGCCAGCGCGTCGTGCAACGTCACGTAACGCTGGTTCGCGCGCGGCCGGACCCACGGCCGGGCGAGCAGCAGTTCCCACGCCTCGTCCCACGACGCGGCGTCCGCGGGCAGCCCCCGGTCGTGCATGAGCTGCTGCCAGATCGTCTGGTTCACGCTGTGTCGTACCACGGCGAGCCGTTTGATCGCCTCCGCCCAGAACCCGGTGTCGCGGAACGGTGTGATCAGCCGCCGCCGGAACAGGTCACGCCGCTTGTCGGTGATCTCGCCGTCCTCGGTCATCTCCCGCGGCGGGTCCTGGTGCACGAGGTAGGCGACGGCCAGCGCGAGCCAGAGCGGATGCCCCTCGGTCAGCTCGGCCAGCCGGTCGCGCTCGGCCTCGGTGAGCGAGCCCCGCAACGGTCCCGCGTCGAAGTAGGCCGCGATCTCGGCACCGCTGAAGCCGCCCAGTTCGACGACCGTCGTGTCCAACGGCCGGTGCACGCCGCCGAGTTGTTCCTGCAGCGGATCCTCTTCCCGCGCAGGCCTTCCGGACACGACGAACGCCGTGGAGGGCAGCTCCTTCATCCACTGTGTCAGCTTCACCAGGAACGACGACATGCCGCGCACGGCCTCGACGGTGTCCAGTGTGATCACCACGGTGGTGCCGCTGGCCGTGACGAACGCGCGGTAGCAGTCCACGAACTGCTCGTTGAGCCGTTCGAGATGCCCCTTGATCGTCTCCAGCCCGATCCGCTGCCGGGTGACGTCCTCGAACGACGCCGCCTGGTGGAAGTACTTCTCGAAGTACACGTGCTCCGGGTCCAGCCGCACCGCGATGTCGTGCTCGAGGTTGGTCAGCAGCCAGTACTCCGAGTCGTCGACGTCGATCGGCGGCATCCACACCACGCCGTCGTGCCCGCGGTCCGCGAGCTCTCGCACCAGCCTCGTCTTGCCGACCCCGCCCGGCCCGTACAGCAGCACCGCCCGGCTGGTGCCGTCCTCGCGCACCTCGTCGACGACACCGAGGACCGCGCGTTCCTCCGCGCGCCCGATGTAGAAGTGGTCGTTCTCGGTGCCGCGCCAAGTCATGTGCCCTCCGAGACTGCCGTGTCGATGGCCGACAGCACTTCCTGGAACAGGCCGGTGTGGTCGTGCAGGGTGAGCTGGAACTCGTGGTCGTCGATGAGCAGCTCGTGCACGCACTCCGCGAACTCGCGCGGGTCGTACAGGTCGGAGTTGAGGAAGTCCTTCGCCAACTGTCCGGCCGTCTCGGGCAACGTCTCGTGCAGCCGCGATGGTTGTTGCAACAGCTGGCCGCACAGCTCGTGCCACAGGCATTCGACCATCATCACGACCTGCTCGCTACCCGCCTGGTTGACGGTCCACTTCTGGTAGCACCACTTCGCTCCTTCGTGCGCGGACGCCCGTTCGCCGTCGGTGCGGTAGTAGTAGCGGTACAGCACTCGCCGGATCGGCGGATTGATCACGCGCCACAGACTGGACCTGGGTTCCAGCAACGACGTCGAGTTGAGGGCGGCCCACAGTTCACGCATGTTCCAGCCGGCCGAGGTCGCGTCGTCGCGCAGCGCTTCGTCGCTGTCGTAGTGGAACTTCAGGTGGGACTGGGTGATCAAACGGTAGGGGGCCAGCGCTTTGAGCGCGTGGTCCAGCGCTTCCTTGGCGGCGGGGGCGTTCGTGACGCCGGACGGGAAGAGCACGTCGTGCGTCAGGAGGTCCGTCCGCACGTACTTCGCGGTGACCGCGTCGAAGGTCGACGACTTGCGCAGGCCCCGCTCGATTCCGATCAGGTTCGCCTTGTACGCCCAGTCCATCCAGGCACTGAGTAACGCGGGCAGCCCGTCGCTCTCCCGCTGGAGTGCGACGGCGGACCTCCTGACCAGACCGTCATCGGCGTCGGGCACGCCGTCGCGCACGGCCTGCTCGATCACGTCGAGCTTGAACTCCGACAGGCTCAGGGTGATGAAGCGGCACTGCGCGTACCGCCCGAGCCCGTGCCATCCGTTGGGCCGGCGCGTCCCGATGATCACGCTGAACCGCTTGCGCATCCGCCGTTCGACGAGGTGCGTGTAGACAGCGGTCAACGCACTCCGCACCTTTGCCGCCGTAGCGCGGTCGAGTCGTTCCGCGCTGTCGAGCAGGTACAGCTGGTTGTTGCCGCGTTTGCTGACCTCGCGGGCGATGTCCTCGACCTCGTCCTCGGTCAGCGAATCGCCCTCCGGCTCGACGTTCACGCCCATCAGCTCGACCACGACCTTGGCGGGCGCACCCCACAACTCGGGCCACCGCGCCAGGTCGAGCAACCGCGTCTCACCCCAGCTCCTGGCCGTCAGCCGCCGCTCGACCTCCCGCAGGAACCACGACTTGCCCATCCGGGGCGGCGCCGCGACCACCCACAGGTCCTGCCCGCTCGACAGGCTCAGCGCGTCGAGCAGGTTGGTCAGCTCCTGCTCGCGGTTGCGGAACCGCCCGCCGTCGGGCGGCGCGGCCTGCACCCCGAACGTCGCGAGCAGCCCGGCCAGCTTCGCCTCCGTGAGCGCCCGCAGGTCGTGCCGCGCGTAGTTGCCGAGGAACGGTTCCACCGGCTCGTCGAAGTCGCCGACCTCGCACACCGTGATGACCGGCCGCTTGATCTTGGGGTCGACGGCCATCCGGTACGCGGTGAGCCACTCCTTCGTGCACCACTCGGATTGCTGGTAGTGGCTCGAAAGGAGCACGACGAACCGGTCGGCCTTGCGCAGTTCGTCGGAAAGGGCCGCGACCCACTCGCCCCGATTGGTCTCCTCGTACCAGAACACGTCGAAGCCGTGCTGTCCGAGCAGTGCCGCAAGCGTCCTGGCCGCGCTGCCGTCCTCTTCGGCGTAGCTGAGGAAGACCCTGGTCACCTGCACCTCGTTCCCGCGATCGTCCGTGACCCGACCGCCGGCAGATGCCCCCGTCCAGGTCGCTGCCCGCGATATCGACCCCGTGCCGAATTTCGCTACGGCACCCTCGACGATTGTTTGACCTGGTTGACGGGAATTCGGCATTTTTCACCCGTTCGGCCTTGCCGGACTCGCAGGTCGCGGACCTTACCGGTACGCAGGCGAGTACGTGAACCGGAGCAGAGCGGTTCACCGGGCGGTATTCCGATCGACCACGAATTCTATTCGATATTCGAATAGGTGCGGAAACGATCTGGCCTACGACGTCCGGCGGATCGCCTGGAGGATCTTGTCCAGGTGGGCCGTGTGGTCCAGGGATGCGCTGATCTTGATCGACGACACGCCGCTCAGCGCTGGTGGAGTGGCGACTCCGTCCAGTCTGGCGCAGATCACGGGGAAGGACCCGTCGCGGTGGGCTCGCCGGACAGCCATGTTGACCTCCATGCGCACCCAGTTCGAGTCCCGGGTGTGGTCGGACACCACGACCACGAAGGCGTCGACGCTGTTGATCTGTTCGAACACGACTTCAGCGATGTCATGGCCCAGGGGCATGTCGTCGCGGTCCAGCCAGACCTCCACGTCGTTGTCGTCGAGTGACTTGGCGAGCGCCAGCACGAACCGGTCCCGGTCGTCGTGCGAGTGGCTCAGGAACACGCGGCGGGGCCCACCCCTGCCCTTGTCCGTCCTGGACGGCGCGGGTTCCACTCCGAAAGTGCTGAGCAGCGCGAGCAGCTTCGCCTCCGTCGGCGTCCGCAGGTCGTGCCGCGCGTAGTTGCCGAGGAACACCGGCACCGGTTCGTCGAAGTCGCCGACCTCGCAGACAGTGATCACCGGGCGGTTGGGCGTCGATCCCGTGGACAGCCGGAAAGCGGCGGTCCACTCGGTCATGCGCCACTTGGACCGCTGGTAGTGGCGCGAGAACAGGACGACGAACCGATCGGCCGCGCCGAGTTCGTCCGCCAGCGCCTGGGCGAATGGCCTTGTGTCGGTCTGCTCGAACCAGTACACATCGAAGCCCTGCCGCCGGAGCAGTGCCGCGAGGGTCCTGGCCACGCCGTTGTCCTCGGCGGCGTAGCTGAGGAAGACCTTGGTCACGTGCACCTCGCTCGCGTGATCGTCGCTGTCGGCGATATCGGCACAGTGCCGGGTTTCGCTACGGCGATTCCACGTGACCGCGATTCGGTTCGCGCGCTGGATCAGCCCGGGGTCGAGTGGTCGTGCAGTTCGCTGATGTCCCATTCCGGCAACGGGTCCTCGAACGTCCGCCACGCCTCCGGCCCGGCCGCCAGCTCCGCATCGGTGAGCAGTGCGGCGTCCAGGCGGCGCGCCGGTTCGGTCACGTCGAGGTCGACCCCGATGAACACCAGCTCCTGCCGGGCCTGCGGGACATCGAGCAGCTGACCAGGCTCCAGCACCAGGTTGGGCCCGGCCTGCGACCACACGGCCAGCACGTCCGGCCGGGTGGCGATGTGACAGAAACCCTTGCTGCGCAACACACCTTCCCAGTCCGCGAGTGCCTCCATCAGGCGCTGCGGATGGAACGGCCTGGAGGCGCGGTAGGTGACCGACCTGATCCCGTACTCCTCGGTCTCCGGGGTGTGTCCGCCCGCGAGCTCCGCCGCCCAGCCGGGTGCCTGCGCGGCGGTGATCGGGTCGTAGCGGCCGGTGTCGAGCACCTCGGACAGCGGCACTACGCCCTGACGCGTGTGCAGGAGGCGGGCGGACGGGTTGAGCCGCCGCAGCAGGGCGTCGAGCCTCGCCAGATCGACGGCCGGAACGAGGTCCGTCTTGTTCACCACCAGAACGTCGGCGAACTCCACCTGGTCCACGAGCAGGTCCGAGATCGAGCGCTCGTCGCCGTCGGCGGCCTCCAGGTCGCGGGCGTCGAGGCGGTCGCCGAGGGTGAGTTCGCGCAGGAAACCCGCGGCGTCGACGAGGGTCACCATCGTGTCCAGCCGGGCGTGATCGGACAGGCTCGTGCCGTCCTCGAAGGTCCAGTCGAACGTCGCGGCCACCGGCATGGGCTCGGAGATGCCGGTGGACTCGATCAGGATCGTGTCGAACCGGCCCGAGCGCGCCAGCTCGCCGACGCTGTCGAGCAGGTCTTCGCGCAGCGTGCAGCAGATGCAGCCGTTGGTGAGCTCGACCAGTCGTTCGGTGGTGCGGTCGAGGGTGCCCTGACCGGCGACCAGCGCCGCGTCGATGTTGACCTCGCTCATGTCGTTCACGATCACGGCCACGCGCCTGCCCTCGCGGTTGGCGAGGACGTGGTTGAGCAGGGTGGTCTTGCCGGCGCCCAGAAAGCCGGACAGCACGGTTACCGGGGTGCGCATCTACAGTTCCATTTCCTCGTGCCAGTCGGCGAACGGGTCGGCGAAGTCGAGTTCGGCGATCAGTGCGAGCTCCTCGTCGGTGACCAGGGCCGAACGCAGTGCCGCGGTGATCTCCGCGGGGGAGGCGGACCTGGTGATCACGACGATCTCCTGGTCGCGGTCGCCGTAGTACGGGTCCCACCGCAGCGACGCGACCGCGCGCCGGTCGTCATCTGCTTCCGCCCAGTCGTCGGTCGCCGCCAGCCAGGGGCCGAGGTTGCCCACGCGCAACCCGCCGCCCGCGGATTCCAGCCACAGCGCCACGTCGGGTTGGCTCGCCAGCCACACACGGCCACGCGCGCGCACCACGCCGTCGAGCAGCACGTCGATGGCGTCGTGCAACCGCATGGGGTGGAACGGGCGCCGTTCGGTGAAGTGGACGACGGACACGCCGTGCGCCGGTTCCAGCGGTGGCTGTCCGTACAGCAACGATCCGAAGCCGTCGTCTACCTCGCCGCGTCGGGCGGCCGGCGGGATCGAGCCGAGCAGCGCGCCGGCGTCCAGTGAGTCCAGTTGCCGGCGGGGTGCGCGCGGGGCCAGGCGGTCGAGCACCGCCACCAGCGTCGGGTCGGCGGGACCGGTCAGCACCAGCGCGTCGGCGAACTCCGCCTGCCCGACCACGACCTGTGCCACCGTCCGCTCGTCGTCGTCGGCCGCCCGCATGCCCCGGTCCGCGAGCGTGTCGGTGCCGGTCGCGTCGGTCAGCCAGGTCGCGCTGTCGATCACCGTGACGACGGCTTCGACCTCGGCTTCGGTCTCGCTCAGTGCGAAGCAGACGGCCTCCGGTTCGAGCACCGGGTCCAGGTGCACGATCACCGGACCGTCGAGCTGTTCGAGCAGGGGAATGAGGTCGAGGCGCAGCGTGCATGACACACAGCCGTGCGCGAGCTCCAGCACGGTTAGGCGGCCGTCCACCCAACGCCGCACAACGCCGTCGGCCAGACCGCTGAGGTCGTGCCTGACCAGCACCGACTCCGGTGACGCGCGCCAGAACTCATCGCCCACGTCGTGGTGGGTGAACCCGGCTACCAATACGACCCGTGCTGCCATGGGCCGGAGCCTACATGACAACGATTATCGTTTCTGGGGCAGTCCGGGGCATGAGATGATCCAACGATGCAGGTCGAGTTCTGGGCTGACGTCATCTGCCCGTGGTGCTACATCGGCAAGGCGCGCTTCGACAAGGCGTTGGCCGGGTTCGAGCACCGCGCCGAGATCACCGTGGTGCACCGCGCCTTCGAGCTGGATCCGGGCAGAACCACCGTCGAGCCGGTGCAGGAGATGCTCGCCGCCAAGTTCGGTCCGCGGGCCGGCGAGATGGAGAACTCCGTCGCGCAGCTCGCGCGTGACGAGGGCCTCGGCTACCGGCTGGACCGTGAGGTGGGCAACACCTTCGACGTCCACCGGCTGCTGCGGCTGGCACACGAGCGCGGCCTCCAGGCGGAGGTGCTCGACGCCGTGCTGCACGCCAACTTCGCCGAGGCGCGCTCGCTGTTCACCGCCGAGTCGCTGACGGAGATCGCCGTCGAGGCCGGGCTCGATCCCATCGACGTGAAGGCCGTGCTCGACGATCCCGCGGTGTACGCCGACGAGGTGCGCGCGGACGAGCAGCGTGCTCGTGACCTCGGCGTCACCGGCGTTCCGTTCGTGGCCCTAGACAACCGTCTCGCCGTCGCCGGTGCGCAGCCGGCCGAGTTGTTCGAGAAAGTGCTCAAACAAGCCTGGGAGGCGTGAGGTGGAAGCCGAGCTGTTGAAGGTGGACTCCGAGCAACTCGAGGCCGCCGTCGTGCTCCGTGCGGAGGGCGAGGTCGACTCCTACTCGGCGGGTTTGTTGCGCGACGAGCTGGCCGCGGCGTTCGACGCCGGGCTCCCGGTGGTGCTGGACCTCAGCAAGGTCGCGTTCTTCGCGTCGTCAGGGCTCTCGGTGCTCGTGGAGTACCACCTGCTCGGTGAGGACCGCGGCACGCCGTTGCGGCTGGTGTCTCCCGCGGGAAGTGTCCTGCGGGCGCTGAAGGCCACCACCCTGAACGAGACGCTGGAGCTGTACTTCAGCCTGCCAGAGGCGCTCATCGGCAGGTGAGAGTAGGTTCGCCGGTCATGTCGGATGATCTTCCGTCCCGCCCGGTGCCCGACACCTTCGTCCTGGCCCGGACGAAGGTCGTGATCGCCATCGCCGCGGGCGTCGTCAGCGGGCTGGCCGTCACGCTCCTCGGGCACGCGGAGTTCGGCCCGCTGGTCGGGTGGGACGTCGCCACGCTCGTGTACCTGGTTCGGGCGTGGCTGGTGATCTGGCCGATGGACGCGGAGGAGACCGCGCGGCACGCCGTCCGCAACGACCCCACCCGCCGGGTCGCCGAGGTGCTGCTGCTCGTGGCCGCCATCGCGAGCCTCGTGTCGGTGGGCTTCGTGCTGGCCCGCGCCGCGCACACCACCGGCTTCCCCGAACTCCTGCGCGTGGGACTCGGTCTGTTGTCGGTGGTGTTGTCGTGGACGGTCGTGCACACCATCTTCACGTTGCGCTATGCCCGCCTCTACTACTACGGCGCGGACGGCGGCGTTGACTTCAACCAGGAGGAACCTCCGGACTACGGCGACTTCGCGTACGTCGCGTTCAGCATCGGCATGACGTTCCAGGTGTCCGACACCAGCCTGTCCGGGCGTGAGATGCGGCGTACGGCGCTCAAGCACGCGTTGCTGTCGTATCTCTTCGGCACCGGTGTGCTGGCCACGACGATCAACCTGGTCGCGAGCATCAGTTCCCAGTAGTTGAACCCTCGATCAAATCGGTGACGGCGAGAGGTACCGTCCGCGCACAAAGCCCTAGGGGAGGAGACGAGCCGTGCGCCGTCGTATGCGTGGCACCGCTGTTGCCGCGATCGCGCTGACCAGCCTCATGGTGGTAAGCGCTTGTGCGAAAGACTCCGGCAACACCGCCCCGACCAACGCCGCCGGTGCCGGGTGCGAGTTCGCGACGGCGCCCAGTGCGCCCGCCGCCACGACCACCAGTACCGCCACCAGTGACAAGGTCGACGGCAGCGCGCTGAAGATCGGCCTGGCCTACGACATCGGTGGCCGTGGTGACGCGTCGTTCAACGACCTCGCCGCCGCCGGGTTCGACCAGGCGATCAAGGAGATGGGCGTCAAGAAGGAGAACACCCGCGAGCTCTCCGCGGCGCCGAACGAGGACGAGGCGGCCAAGCAGACCCGGTTGCGCCAGCTCGCGTCCGAGGGCTTCAACCCGATCGTCGGCGTCGGTTTCGCCTACACCGAGTCGCTGAAGGTCGTCGCGCCGGAGTTCCCGAACGTCAAGTTCGGCCTGGTCGACTCCGCCGTCGAGGGCGCGGCCAACGTCACGCCGCTGGTGTTCGCCGAGCAGGAGGGCTCGTTCCTGGCCGGTGTCGTGGCCGCGTACCAGAGCAAGAAGTGCCACGTCGGTTTCGTGGGTGGCGTGGACATCCCGCTGATCCAGAAGTTCGAGGCGGGCTACGTCCAGGGCGCGAAGGCCGCGGCGCCGAAGATCCAGGTCGACAAGAAGTACATCACCCCGGCCGGTGACTTCACCGGTTTCCAGGACCCGCCGAAGGGCCAGGAGGCCGCCAAGGGTCTGATCGACAAGGGCGCGGACGTCGTCTACCCCGCCGCGGGCGCGTCCGGCATCGGCGTGTTCGCCGCGGTGAAGCAGGCCGGTGTGCTGGCGATCGGCTGTGACGCCGACCAGTACAACCAGCCTGCGCTCGCGGCCAACAGGGACGTCATCGTCGCGTCCAGCCTCAAGCGGGTCGACGTCGCCGTGTTCGACTTCTTCCGTGCTGCCGCGAAGAACGACCTCGCGTCACTGCCGAAGGTGTTCGACCTCAAGGTCAACGGCGTCGGGTACGCGACGTCCGGCGGCAAGATCGACGCGAAGCTGCAGGGCATCCTCGAGGGCTACAAGACCCAGATCATCGAGGGCAAGATCAAGGTCAG
The DNA here is from genome assembly GCF_002150765.1 of Lentzea kentuckyensis. Lineage (GTDB taxonomy): Bacteria > Actinomycetota > Actinomycetes > Mycobacteriales > Pseudonocardiaceae > Lentzea > Lentzea kentuckyensis. The sequence continues at coordinate 26,920 of NZ_MUYM01000080.1, read as the reverse complement.
CGACAAGCCGTAGTGGGTCAGCCCGCTTGGGCCAGCATCCGTTGCGCACGTGGGAAGTCCCGCAGCTGTGTGGCGAGCAGGTCCAGTGCGGGCTCCAACACCTGTGCGGGCACACCGCGCGCGTTGAGCACTTCCCCGGTCCACGACAGGAACGAGCGGAACAACGCGTGGTCGTCCACGTACAGCGCGGTGGCGAGGAACTCCACGATGTGTGCGAGGTCCTCGGCCGTGTGGTGCCGTTGTTCGTCGTTGTAGTTGCGCATGGCGGGCACGCGGCTTTCCAACCCGCGGTACGTCGACCGCACCAGCTCGCCCGCACTGCGCTTGACCAGCGTGTACTCCTGGTCGGCGAGGTGCGGCAGGTCGTCGATCGGCTGGTGCGGTGTGCTCGGCACCGGCAAAGTCCGTGACAGCAACATGTCCGCGGCGGACCGGGCGTCGGCGGCCCACGCGTTCGCGCCGAACCGACGCGCGTGTGTGCCGTCCGCGCCGAACGCCGCCCCGCCCACCATCACCGGCACGCCCGTTGCCTGGCACGCCGTCATCGTGGCGTGCGCCGAGGGCAGCCGGGTGGCGATGGAACTGGACAACGCCACCACGTCCGGGTTGGTGCGGTGCAGGTACGTGATCAGGTGCGGTGTCGGCACCTGCGCTCCCAGGTAGTCGACGGCGAAACCGCGCAGCGACAGCACTTCCGCCAGCAACCGCGCGGGCAACGCGTGCCACTCGCCGTCCACGCACGCCACCGTCACGCGCCCGTGCACCGGTTCCCGCCGGGGACGGGTGATGGCCAACGCGGTGACCGCGCGCTCGTTGATCGCGGTGATCGCGTGCTCCTGCGCGACGCTGATCCGGTTCGCGGCCCACTCCAGGCCGACGCGCTGCTGCACCGCGCTGACCACGTCGAGCAGCACGACCTCGTGGCCGAGCTCTTCCGCGGCGTCGATCACCACTCCGGTCGCGCGGTACTCGTCACCGTCGAGCACGGCCTCCCACAACGAGTCGACGGCCTGCACGGTCACCTCCGGCGCGGAGCGGTGATCGCGAGCACCGCCATGTCGTCGTGGACACCGGCGCCGACCCATTGCGCCGCAAGCATGTGCACGTGTTCAACGAGTGCCTCGGCCGGCATGCTGCCGCACGCGGTGAGAGCCCGGCGCAGACGGTCCTCGCCGAACTCCTCGTCGCCCAGCGGGCCGCCGCAGGCCTCGGTGATGCCGTCGGTGTAGAGCAGGCACGAGTCGCCCGGCGCGAGCACCACCTCGTCGGTGGTCGTGGTGATGTCCGGGAGGATTCCGACGAGCGTGCCGCGGGTGTTGGCCACCTCGACCGCGCCGCCGGCCCGCACGATCAGCGGCGGCAGGTGTCCACCCGAGGTGAGCGTCACGCGCAGGCCGTCGTCGACCGGGCGGATCGTGCCGACGACCGCGGTGACGAAGCGGGAGTGGTCCGAGGTGAGCAAGGCCTGGTTGAGGGCGCGCAGCATCCGATCGTGGTCGGTCACCACCTGCAGCAGCGCATGCAGCGCCGTGCGGACCTTGCCGGTCTGCGCGGCGGCGTCCAGCCCCTTGCCGCAGACGTCGCCGAGCACGACGAACAGTTCGTCGTCCGGCAGTTCGTGCACGTCGTAGAAGTCGCCGCCGACGCGTTCGGTGTCGGCCGCCGCGCGATAACGACCGGCGAGTTCGACGCGCTCGTACCGGCGCAGCGACGGCGGCAACAGGTCCCTGGTCAACCGTTCCGTGATCACGGCCTGCTGGGTGAACAGGTGCGCCGCCGACATCGCCACGCCCGCACGTGAGGCGAACAGCCGCGCGAACGCCTCCTCGTTCTCGGTGAACTGCTTGTCCCGCCGCATGAGGATCAGCGCACCCGCCGGCACGCCGTGACCGGGCAGCGGCGTGACGACGATCGACACCACGTCCTTGGCGAGCCACTCCGGCGCCGCGTCCGGGTCGATCCACCGCGACGGCACGGGCGGGAAGCCGCGCAACGCCTCGCTGAGGCCCATGACCTCCTCGACGTCGACGTGCTGCAGTTCGTACGTCGGCACCCCGCCCCGCAGGCAGCGCGTGATGGGGTGACCGTGGTTCGACCGCGGCGCGATCATGACGGCCTCGTCCGCGAGGTGCGTGGCGGCGAGCTCGGCCACGACGTTCATGCACCGCTCGGGGTTGAGCGATGTCATGAGGGCACTGGACATCCGGGCCAGCAGCGAGGCCCGCTCCCGTTCGAGCCGCAGGTCCGTGTCGTCGAGCAACCACCAGGTGCACGAGCCGTCCTCGTTGTCGACCCGGTGCGTGGCATAGCTGCGCTCCGCGATGGACACGGACTCGCCGTCCTGCCACCGCGGCAGCGAGACCTGCTGCGGGAAAAGGGATTTGGCTGCGTCGTTCATGCCGTGCACAGCACCGGCGGCGTCGACGACGAGTGCGGGGCACGGCGACCGCAACCAGTTGGAAACCGCGACCACGCACCGAGTCTGTCATCCGAAGCCGATCAAGAACAACGTTTGAAAACCCGTGCGGTGGGTACAGCTCAGAGGGCCACCTGGCCGGTGATGCCGACGATCGTGTTCCCGCCCACCCAGATCCGTCCGCCGACCTGTTCGACGTGGATTCGCCCGCGGCGGCCGAACGTGGTGCCCTGCGCGGCGACGTAGCGCGGCTGGGCGATGCCGGCGGGGATGAGCCACTGGGCGATCGCGGCGTTGACGCTGCCCGTCACCGGGTCCTCCTCGTACCGGCTGCCCTCGTCGATGAACGCCCGCACCTCGAACGCGGCGTCACCGCCGTCCCGGTGCGGCCCCACCACGCCCACTCCGGTGAACTCGCCGAACCGCGTGTAGTCGGGCCGCACCGCCAGCACCGCCTCGGCGGAGTGCAGCAGCACCGCGACCCAGCCGGGCCCGTTGTCGGCCCACTGCGCGCCGGCGATCTCCTCCGGCGTGATCGCCAGCGCCGCGGCCAGGGCGGTGTGGTCCTCGACCGGACCGCCGCGCACCAGCGGCGGCGCGGCGAACGCCAGCCGCGAGCCGTCGCGGCGCACCTCCACGAGCCCCGCCCCGCACTCCTGCACCAGCCGGCCGGGATCGCGCGGGGTGTGTCCGGCCGCGAGCCACGCGGACGCCGACCCGAGTGTCGGATGTCCCGCGAACGGCAGCTCGCGGCTCACCGTGAAGATCCGCACCCGGTAGTCGGCGGCCGGGTTCTCGGGAGGGAGCAGGAACGTGGTCTCGGCCAGGTTCGTCCAGTTCGCGAACGCCGCCATCTCCTCGGTCGTCAGGCCCTCCGCGTCGTGCACGACCGCGAGCGCGTTGCCCTTCGTGAACTCGTCGGTGAACACGTCGACCTGGCTGAACGTCCGCATGGGGCGACGTTATTCGAAGTCGGGGAGCGTGAACGCGGAGTGCTCGGGCCGGCCGGTCTCGGCAGGCATGGTCGTGCGTTCGCGCAGGGCGGCGTTGCGCGCGGCCAACGCCTCGGCGGTGGCGGGGAACAGTTCCGCGCTGCCCACGTCGACCAGACCCTGGTTCGCCTCGACGAACGGCCGCACCTCCCGTTCGTACGCCGGCGCGTCGTCGATGTGTCCAGCCAGCACGTAGGCACCGACGAGAGCGAGGCTCGACCCCTGCCCGGACAGGAACGACGGGGCGTGCGCGGCATCGCCGACCAGCGCGACGCGGCCGGACGACCAGCGCGGCATGCGGATCTGGCTGACCGTGTCGAAGAACAGGTCGTCGGCCGCCTGCATCGCCTTGACCAGCCGCGGCACCTCCCAGCCGGCGCCGGCGAACACCTCCGTGACCAGATCGCGCTGCGCCTGCGGATCGCGGAACGCACCGAACGGCGCCTCGGACCGGGCAAAGCTCAGGAACCCGTGCATGCTCTCGCCCGCACCCACGGCGTACAGCACGGCGGCGCGGCCGGGTTCGTTCCACATCACGCCCTCGTGGCTCAGGCCGAGGTCGTTGGGCATCGTGAAGCCCGCGAAGCAGTAGCCGAGGTAGCGGTGGAACTGCTCCTCCGGCCCGAACGTCAGCTCCCGCACCGCGGAGTGCAGCCCGTCGGCGCCGATCACATGGTCATAGGTGCGCTGAAGACCGCTTTTGAACGTCACGTCGACGCCGAGGGCGTGGTCGTCGAGAGCGGCAACGCTGTTGTCGAACAGGAACTCCACGTCGTCGCGCACGGTGTCGTGGAGGATCTCGGCGAGGTCGCCGCGCCGCACTTCCAGGTCGCGACCGTCGCTGCGCGTGATCGCCTCCGGCCGGATCGACGCGACCTGGCTGCCGTCGGCGTTGAGGAACGTGAGCCGCTGGGTGTTCACGTGGACCTCGCGCAACCGGGGGAGGAGCCCCATCCGCTCGACCACGTCCAGCGCGGTGCCGCGGATGTCGATGGGGTAGCCGCCACCGCGCAGGGTGTGCGACTTCTCCACCACGGTGACGTCGAAGCCACGCCTGCGCAGCCAGAACGCGAGCGCGGGCCCGGCGATGCTGGCGCCGGAGATCAGGACACTGCTCATGACTTCCTCCGATAACTAACTTAGGTATCCTTTTTTGGCCCGCGATGATCGCTACGGTTGCGCGAGACCATGGCCAGAATATACCTAAGTTAGGTAAGTAAGGTGTGAGATGAGCGAGGCCCTCGACCCCGCGGCAGTGCTGCCGCACCTGATGCAACTGGGCACCGTGCTCAACCGCAGCCAGCTGGTGGAGCGGGCGATGGACCACGTCGGTCTCCCGATCGACCGTCCGGGCATGACCGTGCTCATGACCCTGCGCATGGCCGGCCAGCCGTTGAGGGTCGGGGAGATCGCCACCCGCATGCAGGTCGTGGGTCCGCACGTCACGCGACATCTGCACGACCTGGAGGGCGCAGGTCTGGTTCGCCGCGTCACCGATCCGACCGATCAGCGCGCCCGGTTGATCGAGCTGACGGACTCCGGCGCGGCGGCGGCGGGGCGTTATCTGGAGGCGATCCTCGGCTGGTTCACCGGGGCGGTGGCCGACTGGTCCGAGGAGGACCGGGCAACGTTCGGGCGCCTGCTCACCCGGTTCGTGAACGATCTCCAGGCGCGGGTCGCGGACCTCGACTGATGCTGCTTCAGAGGTAGATGGCCAGGGCCACGGTCACCACCCAGGCGAGGCCCAGGGACTGCAGGACGCGGTCCGAGCGAGCCAGGTCGTCCGGCGCGCCCGCCTTGCCGCTGTCGACGTCGACCGCGTAGCGGAGCACCGCGATGACGAACGGGACCATGGACAGGGCCGCCCACGGGCTGCCGGTGCGCTGACCCAGCTCGAACGCCCACAGGCCGTAGGTCATGTTCATGACCGCGGCCGAGGTGGCCCAGACGAACCGCAGGTAGGTCTCGGAGTACTTGGTCAACGAGTGACGAATCGCCGCGCCCGTGGCCTGGAAGAGCTTGATCTCGGCATAGCGCTTGCCCGCCACGATGAACAGCGACCCGAACGCCGTGACGAGCAGGAACCACTGGCTGGGTGCGATGCCGGCGCCCAGGCCACCCGCGATGGCGCGCAGCAGGAAACCCGACGCGACCACGCACAGTTCCAGCACGGGCTGGTGCTTCAGGCCGAAGCAGTAGCCCAGTTGCACCGCCAGGTACACGATCATGAGCACGAGCAGCTTCCAGCCCGCCACCGCGCCGACCGCCAGCGACGCGGCCATCAGCACACCGGCCGTGCCGACCGCGAGCGGCACGGGCACGATGCCCGCCGCGATCGGCCGCTCGCGCTTCTTCGGGTGAGCCCGGTCGGCCTCCACGTCCTTCGCGTCGTTGATCAGGTACACCGCCGACGCCGCGCAGCAGAACGCCACGAACGCCAGCCCCGCCGAACGCAGCACAGCGGTTTCCGCGATCCTGCTCGACGCGAAGGGCGCGGCCAGCACGAGGACGTTCTTCGCCCACTGGTGCGGCCGGGCGGTCCTGACCAGTCCGCGGACCACCGACGGCCGGGTTTCCGTCGCCACGGTCATCGACGCCCCCACACCGCGCGGCGCACACCGCGGGCCACCATCGCGCCCAGCACGGCGCCGGCCAGCACGTCGGTCGGGTAGTGCACTCCCAGCACCAGCCTGCTGAGCACCATCGGCGGCACCAGGATCGGCACCAGCGGCTGGTTGGTCAGGGCTCCGTAGGCGATCGCGGCCGTCGTGGTGGAGGTCGCGTGCGACGAGGGGAAGCTCAGCTTGCTCGGGGTGCCCGCCAGGACCTGGACGGCCGCGTGGTGCGGGCGCCTGCGGCGGACCACTCGCTTGACCACGATGGAGGTGGCGTGTGCGGCCACGACCGAGGTGGCCGCGACCGTCCACTCCGGACGGCGCCGGCGGTCGACGAGCCAGCCCACCACGCCCAGCGCCACCCAGCCCGCGCTGTGCTCGCCGAAGAACGACAGCATCCGGGCCGCGCGCACCACTGGTCGCTTGGCGAGTGCAGACTGCACGGCGACCAGCACTTCAGCCTCACGATCACTCATCGGACGCCCTCCCAGCCCATGCGGGTCTGCCTGTCGTGGGTGATGGTGTACTGGCCGGCCTCGTACAGCGGCTTGGTCTGGTACACCTGGATCGGATGGGCGCCGGGGAAGTCCCGCAGCCGTGCTGGCAAGGCGGTGACCTCCTGCGAGGAGAGGACGTCGCCGAACAGCGCGCCGCGCACGGGTTGCCACGTCGCGTCGTTCAGGCCGAGCCACTGCGTGTCGCCCCACTGCACCGCGTAGGAGATCGGTTCGATCACGCCGTCCTGGATGCGCGGCTGGCGCTGGCAGGGGAACAGGAACGCGAACTGCCACGCCACCCCGACGGCCGCCTCACGGGGCAGGAACTCCCGCAGCGGCACGTACTTCTGCGCGGCGGGCGGGGCGAACTCGCCCTCCCCGGTGAGTCGTACCTGCGTCGCGCCCTTCGGAGCCGGTGGCAGCACGAGGGTGCGCCGCAGCGTGCTGGTCACGTTGTCGGTGAGTTCGCCGGTGCTGAGCACCTCCGCGTTCGACGTCGCGTACTCGTAGGTGACCGGCGTCGGTTTCCCGGTCACGACGGTCGCGAGCGGGTCGTTCTGGATCGCGAACCACCTGTCCGGCAACGGGGTCAGCGCCCGCGGGGTCGCCACCTCGATCGCGTCCGCCGCGACGCAGCGTTCGGCGAGCGGGTCCCGCACGCTCGCGGCCCACGGTGACCAGGTGTCCAGCGTCCGCGCCGTCCCGACCGCGAAACCGCCCACCAGGTAGGTGATGTTGGCCGCGAAGAACACCACGACCACGACCGGGATCGCGATGACCGGGGCGTAGGAACCCTTGCCCCGCCGGTACAGCACGAACGCCACGATCGCGATCAGCAGGAGCCACCAGTACGGTTTGTCGAACTTGAGCACGGACAGGTGCGGCGGAACGCCCACCGACGGCAGGCCGAGGTGCCACGAGTACGGCCACAGGTTGGCGCCGTGCCCGGCCAGTCCGAGCATCGCGACGACGCTGACGGCGCCGCCGAGCAGCACCGGTACCGAAACGCGGCGGTCGCTGGTCAGTTCGCGGATCAACGGCACCGCGCCCAGCAGCATCAGCGCGAGGAACACCGACCCGATCCCGGCGAGACTGCCGAAGTGGTGCGTCCACTTGCTGGGCGTGAACCACAGCAGGAAGAACGCGAACAGCGTCGACCAGCCCGCCAGCGCGAGCCGCGGCGGCACGTCGATCCGGCGCGCCCGCGCGGCCGTGATCAGCACGACGAACCAGACCAGCGCCACGACGCAGACGAGCACCGGGGCCCGCTTGGCGTAGTTCGCCATGGCGTCACCCTGGTTCAGCAGGAACATCCACCGGGCGAACTCCGTGTACCAGGTGTCGGAGCCCGCCATCTTCTTGAAGATCTCCTGCGCGTACAGGAAATCTCGCAGGCTGCCGTCGCTGAACGCCATGATCACCGCGACGGCACCGGGGGAGAGCACCGCGAGCGTCCGCGCCACGACGGTGCGCCAGCCCGCGTCCTTCTTCAGCAGCTTCCAGGCGAACGGCAGCCCTGCCAGCAGCGGCGCGAGCGTCGTGAAACCGGTGGGGTGCGCGAAAAACCCGATACCGGCGACACCCACGGCCGCGCCCAGCAACGCCAGCCGCTGCCGCTCGACCGCGACGGTGATCGCCAGCAAGGTGAGCATGCCGCACATGGTCACGACACCCTCGGGCCGCACGCCCATGTCCAGCGGCAGCCACCAGGCCAGGAACGCCGCGCCCAGCACGACTCCGCCGAACCTGCCCGACACGTAACGACGAGCGGCGAACCACGTCACGAGGCCGAACAGCAACGCCGGGATGCGCAGAACCACGGGAGCGAAACCGAAAACCTGCCACTTGGCCAGGAAGTAGTAGAACCAGGAGAACGGCGTGAAGCCCTGGTTCAGGATCTGGTAGTAGTTGCCGACATAGCCCTCGAACGGCACGTTCTTGGCCATCGCGCTGTAGTAGCCGTCGTCGTCGGACATCGGCGCCAGGAACAACCAGACCAGCATGATCGCGGGAACGACCAGGTCGGCCGGGCTCAGCCGCAACCGGAACCGCCCCGGCTCGCGGTGCACCCGGCGATCCAGCAGGACGAGACAGGCGAACGCGGTCGCGGCGGACAGTGCGAGCAGCGCCATCAGCGCGATCTTGAGCGGCGCGGGGCTGGTGCTGAACTGGTCGTCCACGCTGACCCGCACGGACAGGTCGGCGCCCGCCAGGCTGGTGATCGAGGTCGCCAGCACGTGCACGTCCGGCATGGTCGGGGCACGGCCGATCTCAGCGCCGTCGCGCAGGACGCTCAGCCCGCCGCGGTCGCCGCGGATCTGGTACGCGCAGTCTCCCGAAGGCACCGGATCGTCCAGCGTGGCCACACCGCTCACCAGCAGATGGCCGTTCTGCGCCCGCACGACGAGGCCGCGTGCCGGATCCGACGGGGTGACCGTCGCGAACACCACGCCACCACCACTGGCCTGCGCGGCCCGCACGGTCGCGCAGCCGAAGCGCGCGTCCATCTCGAATGGACGATAGGCGCTGAGCGCGAGCATCGTGGACCGCGGCGCGGAGGCGTTCACCGGCCAGGTGACGGTCGGGTCGTTGATCGTCACGGGCGCGAGCGGCATCAGCGCCGACAACAGCACGGTGAGCGCGCCGGTCACGACCGCGACGGCCAGCAGCCGTCTGTTCTTCGGCGCGGGCCGAGTGGCGGTGGTCGTGGAGGGCGCTTCGGGAGCGAGCGGAATCGTTTCTGTTGTCACGCGCCGATGTCCTAGGGGGTTCGGATGGGCGAGGCGTCAGAAGCTAGCCACCGCCCGTTACGCGGAGGGCCCGAGCGCACCGTGCATTGCTACGTCTGCGTTGCCATACCCCGGATTCCGGTTACGAATGGGAAAACCGGCAGATCGCGGCCGATACTGTGCCGCCCATGGTCCGTGCGCTCAGCTTCGTCGGGGTGTGCATCGTCCTTTCCGGCCTTCTGGTCAACACCTACCTCGCGGTTGTCGCACGCAACGTCTCACCCGCGGAGTACAGCGACTTCGGCGCGTTCTGGTCGATCGCGCTGCTCGTCGGGTTCGGTGCTTTCCTTCCGGTGGAACAGGAACTGGCGCGCCTCGGTCCTCGCGCGCTGCGTTCGGCCGCCGTGGTCGCGCTCGCCATGGCGGCCGTCGAGGCCGCGCTGGCCGCGTTCGTGTCGCCCGCGGTGGCGGTGCTGTGCGTCCTGTCCGCAGGGCAGTTCCTGGTGCGGGGCTGGTTGATCGGCAGCGGCAAGCTGGCGTGGCACGGCGGGCTGCTGGTGATCGACACCGCTTTGCGCGTGGTGTTCGCGCTCCTCGCCGCGTGGCTGGGGGCCAGGACGAGCGCGCAGTTCGAGTGGACGCTCGTCGCGGCGATCGCGGTGGCACACCTGCCCGTGCTGGCCGGCATCTGGTGGCAAGGAGACGGCGAGGTGCCCGTGCGCGACATCGCGCGCGCGGTCGCACCGTTGCTCGTCGGGTCGTTGTGCGCGCAGCTGCTGCTCAACGGCATCCCGGTGGTCGTGACGGCGATCGCGGCTCCCGGCGAACGCGCCAGGGCCGGTGTGTTCCTCGCGGCTTTCCTGCTCGCCAGGGTCCCGCTCTTCGTCGCGGTTCCGCTGCAGACGGCGTTGCTCCCGGTGATCACCGGGAAACCGATGCGCGCGGTCGTGACACGCCTGGCCGTCGTGCTCGCGCTGGCCGGTGCGGCGGGCGTCGCCACGGCGTTCACCGTCGGACCGTGGCTGGTGCGGCTCGTGTTCGGGCACCTGTACGCGGTGTCCTCCGTGGACCTGGCGCTCATCGCGCTCGGTGTCGTCGCCCACCTCGGGTTGATCGTCACCACGCAGGCGCTGGTCGCGGGCGCGCTGCACAGCCGGGTCGCGTGGAGCTGGCTGACCGGTGTCGTGACGGCGGCGGTGACGTTCGCCCTGATCCCAGACCTGTTGCTGCGCGCGGAGATCGCGTTCCTCGCCGGTTCCGCGGCAGGCCTGCTCGCCGGAGTCCGGCTGCTGCTCATCACCCCACGACAGGAGAACGAACTGTGCGCGACGACCTCGTCATCGCCCTGACCTACTACACGCCGTACGTGTCGGGCCTGACCAACTTCGCGCGGGACGTCGCGGAGGGACTCGCCGAGCGCGGGAAACGCGTCCGCGTGATCACCACCCGGCACGACCCGTTGCTGCCGCACGAGGAGACGATCAACGGTGTGCGGGTGAGCCGCGCACCGGTGCTCGCCCGCTTCGGCAAGGGAGTGATCAGTCCGGCGTTCACCGCGATGGTGCGCGAGGCGTCGGCGAACGCACGTGTGCTCAACCTCCACCTGCCGATGCTGGAGGCGGGCCCGGTGGCGGCACTGGCGAAGTGCCCGGTCGTGGTGACCTACCACTGCGACGTCAGCCTGCCACCCGGCCTGGTGAACTCGGTGCAGCGCAAGGCGATCGACGCGTCCAGCCGGTTGGCGATGCGCCGTGCGGCCGCCATCGCGGTGACGAGCGAGGACTACGCGCGGGAGAGCCGGCTGTGGTCGTCGATCCGGCCGCACATGGCCGCCGTGCCGCCGCCCTGCCGCCCGGTGCCCGAGGGCGCGCCGCGGTTCCGCGAGGGCGACGGCCTGCACGTGGGGTTCCTCGGCCGGATCGTCGAGGAGAAGGGCGTCGAGCACCTGGTCGACGGCTTTCGCGCACTCGACGACCCGTCCGCGCGGCTGCTGATCGGCGGCGACTTCGGCAACGTCGCGGGAGGCAGTGTCATCGACCGCGTGCGTGCGCATGTCGACGGTGACTCGCGGATCAAGCTGCTGGGCTTCGTGCCCGACGAGGACCTCGGCGACTTCTACGCCTCCCTCGACGTGTTCGCGCTGCCCTCGGTGAACGCCTTCGAAGCGTTCGGCATCGTGCAGGTCGTCGCCATGCTGGCGGGGGTGCCGGTGCTGGCGAGCGATCTGCCCGGCGTGCGCGTTCCCGTGCGGGAGACGGGTTTCGGGCTCGTCGTGCCGCCCGGTGACGCGGCCGCCATCACCGTCGGCCTGCGATCACTGCGCGACGAGCCTCCGACGTCCGACGGCACAGCCGCGGCGAAGTTCAGCGTCCCCGCTGTGCTGGACGCCTTCGAAGCGCTCTTCGAGAAGCACGCGGGTTGATCAGATGTTACGAACATCTGGATGATGTTAGTATCCTGACGCATGGCGACTCGGCACCTGTACGTGGTGCGGCACGGCGCGGCGGACCCGTTCGGCGAGCTGACCGAGGTCGGGCAGCGGCAGTCGCAGCTCCTCGGCGAACGACTGGCGGGGCTGCCGATCGACGCCGTCTGGCACTCGCCCCTGCCACGGGCCGCGCGGTCGGCGCAGGTGATCGGCGAGCGGCTGCCGGGCGTGCCGGTGCGGGAGGCGGCCGAGCTCGTCGATCACGTGCCGTACGTGCCGGAGCATCCGCCCGCCGCTTGGGCAGGGTTCTTCGACGGGTACGACGCCGCGGAGGCCGCGGCCGGCGAGCGCAGTGCCGAGGCGTTGATCGGCAGGTTCGCCCGACCGGCCGAGGTCGAGACGCACGAGGTGCTGGTGACGCACGCCTATCCGGTGGCCTGGCTGGTGCGGCACGCGCTCGACGCCCCGCCGGTGCGGTGGCTGGAGTTGAGCTGTGGGAACGCGGCGTTGACGGTGATCGAGCACCGCGCCGGGCTGGCGCCGACATTGGTGCTGTACAACGACATGGGCCACCTTCCGGCGGAACTGCGGTGGACCGGGTTCGGCGTGGGCGTGCGTCCCTGACACCCATCTCAACGTTCACTCACACGAACCCCACTCGCGCTTGCCCCGTGGATGAAGGGACCCTTCATCGACCTGAGGTGGATGAAGGGTCCCTTCATCCACAACCGGGAGCACAACCAAGCCGCGACAACCTACTAGAGCGGACGGAAGGGCCCCGCGTGCGCGCTGGCAAGCGGGTGTGCGGCCTTAGTCGCGCAGGGCTGTGTGGGCCGCGCTGAGGCGTGCTGCGTCGTCGCGTTCGGTGTGGTCGCCGGACACTTCGTCCGCCCAGGCGAGCAACCGGTGGGCGTTCGTCGTCGTGGTGACGACGCGCTGGCCGCCCAGGGCCACCTCGCCGCTGGTGCCGTCGATGGTGATGAGCGTGCCTTCGTCGATGGCGTTTCCGTTGACGTTGATCGAACCTGCGTGTACGGCCAGATCGGAGATGCCTACCACGGCGGGCTTTCCCATTGAACGTGCCACCACCGCGGCGTGGCTGGCGGGACCGCCGCGGGCGGTGACGATGCCGGTGGCGGCCGCGAGTCCGCGCATGTCGTGCGGTGAGGTTTCCGGGCGCACGAGGACGACTGGGCCGTTCGTGGCCATGCGTACCGCGCTGTCGGTCGTGGTGGCGATCCGGCCCGTCGCGACGCCTGGACAGGCGCCGAGCCCTCTGGCCAGGACGTGTTCCGCTGCCATCCGCGGGATGGGCCGGAGATGGTGCGGGGACACCCTGAGCAGCGCTGCCCGGCGATCGATCACGCCCTCGTCGGCGAGGTCGGTGGCGACGCGCACGGCGGCGGCACCGGTGAACCGGCCCGGACGGACCTGCAACAGCCACAGTTCGCCTGACTCATAGGTGAACTCGACGTAGCAGGCGTCGCGGTAGTGGGCCTCGATTCGGTGCAATGCGTCGAGCAGACCGTTCCACACCAACGGTTCCCGGTCGAGGTGCTCCAGAGGTTCGGTCAGCATCGTGCCGGAGACGACGGCGTCGCCCTGGTGTCCGAAAAGGACTTCGCCGAACGGCGTGGGCGCGCCGGTGTCGGGGTCGCGGCTGAACGCGACGCCGGTGCCGCTGTGCTCGTCGCGGTCGCCGCGGACCATCGCCTGGACGATGACGGCCGTGCCCAGGTCGTGCGGGATGTCGTGCAGTTCGCGGTAGGTCCGGGCGCGCGGGGTGTGCCACGACGAGAAGACTGTCGCGACGGTCTGTTCGAGGTTCCGGTCGACGTTCAGGATCGTGTTCATCATGCCGGGCATCGAGACACTGGCGCCGGATCGGACGGACACCGTAGGCACGGCGAGTTCGCGGCGGGCGATGGCGAGCTCGTCGCTGAGCCCGGCGGGAAAGTGCCCGTCGCGCAGGAACGCGCGGCACGCCTCGGTGGTGATCACGAACCCCGGCGGCACCGGCAAACCGAGGCGGTGCAACACGAGCAGGCCGTGTGCCTTGCCGCCCACCACGTCCACGCTCTCGTCGACCTCAGCTGTGAGCGGCCGGATCCACCTCATCGCGGGATCCCGAGCGTGGCGAGCAGATCTTCGTGCAGTTCGGCCCACACGGCGTGGTACGAACCGATGTCGTCGGCCACGTAACCCAGTTCGCCCGCCTCGGCGCGTTTCAGGGCTTCGGCGAGCCGGATCCGGTAGCGGTCGAAACGGGGCAGGGCAGCGGAAAGCTCGCGGCAGACCACAACAGCGCGTTCGTGGAAGTCGGCGAACCGCGCGAGGACACGACCGTCGTAGGACCGGTCGCGGTGGTCGTTGGCGATCATGACGCCGTCGACGGAACGCAGCTGCCATGCCGTGCAGAGGTCGAGCAGTTCCGGGTTGAGCACCAGGAAACCGTTGAACGCCAGGGTGAGCGCGGGACGGGCGCCCGCCGACTCCAGTTCCGCGGTGCTCCGCTCGGCGTCCGCGATCCGACCGGCGTCCGTCAGCCCCCACCCGCCGAACTCGCCGGACAGGTGCGTGACGAGACCGGCCACCGCCAGGTCGATCAGCTCCGACTCGACGTCGGACTCGGTCAGGCCGACCGCACCGGCGATGCGCGGGCAACCCGCGAAACCGATGCAGCGCAAGGTGTGCAGCACGGTCATGCGCTGACCCCGGCATTCGCGGCGTGCGCGGCACCGCGTCCGTGCGCACGAGCGACGATCGCCCCACCCTGAACGCGCACAGCGGCTTCGGTGTCGTCTCCGGCATCGGTGAGCCCGAGCGCGGTGGCCACCACGGCGTCGTCGTCCAGCACGATCCGCAGTGACGGCAACGGAAACACGCGCCGCAGACATCCCGTCAGATCGGCGATCCGCAGCCGCAGGAGCCGGCCGGTCTCGGCGGCATCGCTCACGACGACGACCACCGTCACCTGCTCACCGGTCCGGGCGGACCGGAAAGCCTCCTCGGCCGCACCGAGACGACCGGCGCCCAGCACCGCGATCAGGCCGTCGGCGGCGAGGTCGACCGGACCCCCGCCGACCCGGTCGACGAGATCCGCGGGCGGGTCCCAGGTCTCCCGGCAGGGCCTCGCGGGCTTGACGAACTGCAGGTACGGCGGCGCCCAGACGTCCGCGAGATCGAGGCCGGCCAGGTGCTGACACGCGAGCGCCACGTCGAAGGGATCACCGGACCCCGGCGCGGTCTCGGCGAGCTGCCCGGCACCGCCCAGCAGCGTGAGCACCAGCGACGCCAGCCGCACCCGCCGCGCCGCCGTGCCGCCCTCCAGTGCGGCACCGAGCAACAGCGCCTCCAGTGCCGCGACCTGGGCCAGCACCGCCCGCCCGTGGTCGTCGTCGATCACACCGGCGAGCGATCGGAGCTGCAGCCGTCCACCCGAAGCCGTCTCACCGGCCAGCGGCAACCGCTCCAGCCACGTCCTGGCGAACGCCCCCAGCGCGTCCGCCGGCGACGCGGGCGCCTGCGGTTCACCGGCCGGCGTGCCCTCGACCAGGTCGATCAGCACCGCCAGGTACAGCGCCCGTTTGCTGGGGAAGTTCGAGTACACCGCCCCGCGGGTGAGCTCGGCACGCTCGGCGATCCGGTCGATCTTCGCCAGGGCATAGCCGTGCTCGGTGAACTCTTCTTTCGCCGCTGCCAGCACGGACGCACGCGTGCGCTCCTGCTGCTGCACCCTGGTCAGCCTCACCATGGCATCAGGATACTCACATCATTCGAATGTTCTCAACATCTGAACGACCTACTTCTTACGACGCCACCACCGCCGGAACACCGGATCAATGTTGGTGTTGCTGCCGAAAACGATGTTGCCGCTGACGGTGCCGAACTGCATGGCGCTGCCGACCACGTCGCCGGTGATCACGTTGTTCACCCGCTCCTGGACCGGTTGGGTGGCGCCGAGCGCGGGCCGGAAGCACGGATGCACGCAGAACTCCGACTCGTAGGGCATGACCGGCGTCTCCGTGGCCCCCCAGTACACGTATCTGTCCGCGCGGCGGACACCGAGGAACCCGACCGAGAACAACAGCTCGATGATCACGTCCGGGTCGAAGAACGGCGCGTAGTCCTCGTACCGGCTCCGCAGAACCTCCTGGAACGGCAGGAACAACTCGGCGATGGAGGTCCGCGTCTGTTCGTGGCCGACGTCCTGGAACACGGTGAGCAGCGCACCGAGGAACGGGAACCGGACGCTGTACTCCTTCGCGAGGTCGAGCAGTTTCCAGCGGGAGAACACCAGCGTCGCGTCCAGGACGTCGCGTTCGGAGATCCGCCGGTGGCCGCGACTCAACGCGGTGTCGCGGCACTGGTTGAGGAACTGGATCGCGTCGCGCGGGCGCGGGAGGGCGCGCGCGAACAGGTAGTCGGCCGTGGGCTCGCCGGCCACCGTGGCGGGAAAGACCTCGCCCCACAGTTCGTGCGGCTGGAGCCGGCGCCCGAGTGACACGCCGGCCCGCACCAACGCCAGGTCGTGCAACAGGTTGACGGTCCAGCTGAGGCGGATCTCGTCGCTGTGGAACTTGTCCGCGTCGCTGAAGTCCAGCGTGTCGTAGATGTCGGAGCGCAGGAAGAACACACAGCGCAGAGCCCCGCCGTAGGTGAGCGCCGCGTGTTTTCCGGCCAGCAGCAACCCGATGATGAGCGCTTCGGTGTCCGGCTCGTCCGACCAGACCTGTTCGAGCTGGTCGACCATCACCAGCAACGGCCCGTGGTCGCCGGCACAACCGAGGTCCTCGAAGGCCCGCCGCACCCCGGCTTCCACGACGTCGAGTTGCCGGGACGCGCTGACACCGTCAGGGGTGCCGTTCCTCTCGACCGCCACCGCGACCCCGAAGGCCTCCAGCGAGAACGACGACATCAGCCCTCGCCCGGCCCGGACGACCCGGTGGTAGAGGCTTTCCTCGCTGAGCTCACCGTTGTCGCGCAGGAACCGTTCCAGCGTCCCCACCGACGACGGGGTCCGCCGGTGCGCGTCGCCCGCGGCGTGCCGCACCAGGTACCTGGCGGTCTGCACCGCGAAGACATAGCGCCACAACAACGCCTTCGCCGACGCCGTGGTGAGCCCGTCCAGCACGAAGCGGCGCAGCTCGTCACCGGCGGCGTCGTCCGGCGTGATGATCACCGCGGTATCGCTGCCGTTCTCCGCCAGGTGCATGCAGATCGCGCTCTTGCCGGAACCCTTGCGCCCGATGATGAGCGTCTTGCGCCCGGACACCACCTCGGAGTACGCCGTGGTGCGCAGGAAACCCTGGCGCAGCAACCCGTCCGCCATGTCGTGCTCGGCGTCGTCACGCCCGAAGAACAACCGCTGCACGACGTCGACGTCGTCATCGATCACAGTGTCGTCGTGGGCACCGATGAACGTGGACACCGGCACGGCAGG
This sequence comes from Lentzea kentuckyensis, assembly GCF_002150765.1. GTDB lineage: Bacteria > Actinomycetota > Actinomycetes > Mycobacteriales > Pseudonocardiaceae > Lentzea > Lentzea kentuckyensis. The sequence continues at coordinate 9,800 of NZ_MUYM01000080.1, read as the reverse complement.
CCCGTCGTCCCCGAGCGCGGCCCGCAACGCGCGGCCGAACGCCGGATTCCGCTCGGCTTCGTCCTCCAACGCCAGCTGAGCGCGCAAGCGCGTCCGCCCGGTCACCGCGTTCTCTTCTGCCTCGGCGAGCAACTGCCGCACCGCCGTGTCGTCGGCCAACGCGGTCGTGACGAGCGCGGCGACCATGGCGGCCGGCTCGTCCGATCCGCGTGATCGCCCCGCCGCCCACGCCTCCAGCAGGTGTACGGCGTCATGCATGTCGGTCCCCTCGATCACCCTGTCGGACGTGACCACTCAACCTGGATCACCCGGCCGTTCGCGTACGGTCGCGCGCAAGTTCACCTGACCGGCGGCAGGCCGAGGCGTTCGAAGAGGCCGAGCGCGCGCCGGTGATGCCGCCGGGCGTGCTCGGTGTCGTCGAGCTCCGCCAGGACCTCGCCGAGGCCGAGGTGTGCGCGGGCCTGTTCGTAGCTGTCGCCGATCCGCGTCGCCAGCAGGAGCGCCAGGTCGTGGTGGGCGAAGGCGTTCTCGGTGTCGCCGGCGGCCAGCGCGGCGGACGCGAAGCTGTTCAGGATCTCGACGTGCAGCAGCGTGTCACGAATGGCCTCCGCCAGCGCCAGAGCCCGGCCGAGGGTGGCGAGAGCGTCGTGGAGGTTGCCGGTTCTCTGTTGCAGGACACCGAGGTTGCGCAGCGTGCGGGCTTCGATGTGGCGGTCGCTGCTGTCGTGGGCGAGGTCGAGCGCGCGGTCGAGGTGGTGCCTGGCGTCGGCGTGGCGGCCCAGTTCGGTGCAGACGGCGCCGAGGTGACACTGGACGCGTGCCTCGGTCGTGCGGTTGCCACTGGTCTGGGCGCTGCGCAACGCCGCTTCGAGACGGGCGAGGGAGTCCTCGTACTTGCCGAGGCGTTCGTGGACGTTGCCGAGGTGGTAGCCGACGCGCGCCAGCAGCGTGTGGTCGGCACGGTCCGCCGCGATCGAGAGGGCGAGGTTCAGGTCCTCCAGCGCGCTGTCGTAGTCGCCGACCAGGCGGTGCACGACACCGAGGTTGCACAGGGCGTTGGCCTCGACGCCGCGGCTCCCGGTGGCACGCGCGAGTTCCAGCGACCGCCGCAGGTGCCGCAGGGCGTCGTCGTAACGGCCGAGCTGCCAGTAGACGGTGCCGAGGTTGTTCTCGGCGCTCGCTTCCCGGCCGGGGTCGTCGAGCTGCTGGACGGCCTTGAGCGCGTGGACGTTCAGGGCGAGCGTGTCGTCGTGGTACGCCCGGTTGTCGAGGAAACGCCACAGGATCTGCGACATGAGGATGGCGTGACCGGGAAGCCGCCCCCTGGCCGCCTGCTTGGCGACCGCCATCAGCGTCGGGCGTTCGACCTCGAGCCACGCCTCGGCCGCCGCGCGGTCGGCGAGCGGGGCGATGACGCCGGTGGCCTCGATCCGCGGCCGGCGGGCGCGTTCCTCCGGCACGATCAGATCCATCGCGCGAGCGGCGGACTGCAGGTAGAAGTCGAACAAGGCGGTGAGCGGATCGTCGCCGTTCTGCCGCGCCAGCTCGGCCGCGTACACCCGCAGCAGGTCGTGCATGCCGAACCGGCCGCGTTCGGTCTCGTGCACCAGGTGGGCCTGCAGCAACTGGTCCAGCGTCCGCCGTGTGGTGCGCAGGTCGTCACCCGTGAGCGCGACCGCGGCGTGGAGGTCGAGGTCGCGCCCCGGATGCCGGCCGAGCCGGCGGAACGCCCTGGCCACGTGCGGGTCGAGGTGCTGGTAGGACCAGGAGAAGACGGCCCGCACGGCGGTCTTGGGATCGCCGCCCGCGTCCAGCACGCCCAGGCTGTCGTCGTCCAGCTCGGCGCGCAGGTCGGCCACCGGCGTCCACGGCCGGGAGACCACGAGCTCGGCCGCGATGCGCAACGCCAGCGGCAGCCGTGCGCACGTGCCGGCGAGCGCGGTCAGTTCCTCGTCGTCGGCCTGCGCCCCGATCAGCGACCGCAACAGGTCGGTGGCCTCCGCGACGGTGAGCACGTCGAGGTCCAGCACGCGGGCGCCGTTGCGCGCCACCAGACCGGACAACGTGGCGCGGCTGGTCACCACGACCGCGCACGACGAACTGCCGGGCAACAGCGGTCGTACCTGTTCCGGCGCCCGCGCGTTGTCGAGCACCACGAGGATCCGGCGCCCGTCGACCAGACTGCGGAACCGGGCCGCGCGCTCGGACACGTCGAACGGGATGTCGGCGCCGCTCACCCCGAGCGCCCGCAGGAACGCCTCGAGCGCCTCCGCGGGTTCGACCGGCGCGTCCGGCCCGTAACCGCGCAGGTCCACGTACAGCTGCCCGTCCGGGAACCGCGATCGCGCCCGATGCGCCCACCGCACCACCAACGCCGTCTTGCCCACACCCGCCGTGCCCGACACGACCGTCAGCGGCATCGCCGGCGACTCCAGCAACGCGTCGAGCCGCGCCAGCTGCTCCGTGCGCCCCGCGAAGCCGAACACCTCGGCCGGCAGCTCGCGTGGCGCGGGCCGCACGGCCGAGGGCTGGATGCTGATGTCGCCGGTGATCGTGTGCGCCTGGATGACGAGATCGGAGGTGCCCGACACCTGGTTGCTCACCTCAGGCCGGTCGGACACCCGTCACCCCCTGGCGAAGCAGCTCGCACTCAGCGTAGCGGCGTTGTCCGCCGATCATGCCTCAGCGGGCGTCACACCGCGAAGAACTGCCAGCGCAGGTTGGGGCTTCCGTCCTCGGTCCACACCTTGAGCGGGGACCCGGAGCCGACCTTGCCGCCACCGTCGAGCACCAGGCCGGTCTCGCGGTTGGCGATCACGAACAGGTTGTGCCCGGTGTCGGTGATCGACCACTGCTGGCTCACGGCCCCGGTGAAGGCGGACTGCACCGGCCGACCGCCCTGTTGTGTCGCGCCCGCGCCGTCGATGACCAGGCCGTTGGTGCGGTTGGTCAGCTTGTAGAACCCGTCGCCCGTCTCCTCCGCGCGGAACTGGAGGTTCGTGCTGTCGTCCGGCGTCCAGATCTTCAGGTTGCTGCCCGGCGCGACCGATCCGCCGCTGTCCACCGCGAGACCGTTGGTGAGGTTGACGATCCGGAACTGCCTGGCCGGGTCGAACCGCACGCGCAGCGACACGATCGTGTTGTCGAACTTGCTCGTGCGCAGGTCCGGGGTGGGGGTGGCGAAACGCGCCGAAGTGCCGGTGAAGTTGTCCTCCGGGTAGCCGACGACCTCGTAGCCGGCGGCCGGCCAGAGCGAGGAGATGGTCTTCGGCGCGAGCTCCCGGGACCGGAGCTGGGCGGCGGTGTAGCTGCCGACGGTGAGGCCGGCGGTCGTGCCGCAGTAGTCGCGGTCGGTGCACACCGTGGCACCTGATTCCGTTGCCACGAAAGGAATCCTGCCGGCGAAGGTCAGTTTCAGCACGTACGCGGGGGAGGCGTAGGGCGCCGTCTCCGGCAGCGTGACGTGCAGGCCGGTCGCGTCCTGGTGGTAGGTCAACGGATTCGGTGCGCCGAGCAGTTCGACCTTGCGCAGGCCGGTGAGTGATGTCCTGCCGGTGGACAGGGTGGTGATGTTCAGAGCCGTGCCGGGCCAGGCGAGCACGGTGGCGTAGAGCACCCGGCCCGCCTTGTCGCGGGTGAACCGGATGTCCTTGGCCGTGCCCACCAACGGCGCGACGAACGAGCCGCCGCCCATCTTGGTCGGACCCTCGCCGTAGAACGACCACGCGCGGGTGGCGTAGATCGACTCACCGTGCCGGCGGAGAAAGGTGCCCATGTCGGCGAGGACGGCTCGCTGGCCGTCGGGAATGGTTCCTTCGAGGGTGGGCGAGATGTTGAGCAGCATGTTGCCGCCCTTGCTGACCCGGTCGATCAGCGCGTGGATCATCTGCGTGCTGGAGTAGTAGCCGATTCCCTTGGTGTAGCTCCAACTGCTGCTGCTGATCGCGTCGTCGGTGAGCCAGTAGGGCGTGACGATGTCCGCGGGCCCGCCGCGCTCGTAGTCCTCGACCTGCCCCTTGTTGGTGAAGCCCTTGTCGAAGTGTTTGTACGTCGCGACAACGTCTTTGCCCCACTTCTCCGCCTGGTTGTAGTAGTAGGCGAGGAACTCCAGCCGTTGTTGTTCACCGACCGCACAGGGACCGTCGTTCAGGCAGTAACCCGGCGAGTTCAGCGAGAAGTCCTGCCACAGGACGTCGGGCTTGGCCCGGTCGACGACCTCCTTCAGCTTGGCCAGCCACAGCGCGTCCTCCCCGGTGCGCGGCAGCTGGCCGTAGAGCTTGCGCAGACTCGGATCCGTCTGGCGCGGGGCGTAGTCGAAAAAACCGTTGAAGTTGTACGCGTGGTGCATCGACACCAGCAGTTTGAGGCCCTGGGCCCGGACCGCCTTGGCGAACAGGTCGAGCAGGTCGAGCCGCGGCCCGCGCGCCACCGAGTTCCACTCGTTGACCTGGCTGTCCCACATGGAGTATCCGTCGTGGTGTTCGGCGACCGGGCCGGCGAACTTCGCGCCGGAGTCCTTGACGAGGCGGATCCACTCGTCCGGGTCGAACTTCCCGCCCTGCGCCACGAGTTTCGGCGCGAACTGGACGTGGTTGCCCGCGGTGTCGGTGCCGCCGTCGATGAACTTGTCGTAGCCCCAGACCGCCGGGTCGCCGTAGGTCGCCGCGTGGTGTTTGTTCTCGTTGCTGCCCGACTGGTACATGTTCCGGCCGTACCACTCGTTGCCGTACTCCGGCGTGGTGAACGCGCCCCAGTGCCAGTAGACGCCGAACTTGGCGTCCTGGAACCACTCCGGGGCCGGCTGGTGGCGGTCGACCGACGGCCAGGTGGGTTCGTAGCGATCGCGCCGGGCGGCGGCCGCGACCGATCCGGGCATCGCCGTGGCGGCCAGACCGGTCGCCGCTAGAAGACCGAAATGGCGTCGGGACAGGGATTTGTCTGCGGGGTGAGTCATCGCGGTCTCCTGATGGCAGGGGGAGTGATCTCGATGAAGTGGCCGCCAATGTAGCCACGCAGACACGCACCGTGTCAATGAGTGATGTTAACGCTAACGAAACATGGCTAAACTTTTAGCTCTTTGCCCGCAAGGGATTCCGGCGCTGAGGTGATGCGTTGCGACGCCGTCATGTGAGCGTGCACATCGCTGGTTCCGGCTGCGGGTGTTTTGACGCCGCGACCGGCAGCGATCACGATGTCGGCGTGACACGACGATCTTTCACCACACCGAGCATCCGGGACGTCGCGGCGGCCGCCGGCGTCTCGTACCAGACCGTGTCACGGGTGCTGAACGACTCGCCACGGGTCAACGCCGACACCCGCAGGCACGTGCTCGAGGTCATCGAACGGCTGGGGTACCGCCCGAACCGCGCGGCCCGCGCGCTCGGTTCGGGGCTGTCGAACACGGTGACGGTGGTGGTCGCCAACACCACGTTGTACGGCTATGCCGCGACGTTGCAGGGCATCGAGGAGGCCGCGCGGTCGGCGGGGTTCGCCGTCGGTGTCCGGGTGGTGGAGTCGGACGGGCCGGTCGACGTCCAGCACGCGGTCGAGCACGTGACCGATCCCAACGCGGGTGGCGTGGTGGTGATCGCGTTCGACACCGCCGGTGCCGAGGTGCTGCGGGCGTTGCCGGCGAAGGTGCCCGCGGTGGCCGCCACGGAGGCCGGCGGACTCGCGGGAGTCTCGCGCTCCATGGTGTTCCTGGACGAACGCCAGGCCGCCGTCGACGCGACCAGGCACCTGCTGGACCTGGGACATCGCACGGTGCACCACGTCGCGATCCCCTCGGAGAGCGGCACGAGCGCCCGTCAGTCGGGCTGGCGCGCCGCGCTGGAGGCGGCGGACGTGCGCGTGCCCGAGGTGCTGGCGGCGGGGTGGGACGTGCGGTCGGCCTACCTCGCGGGTGCCCGGCTGGCGGCCGATCCGGACGTCACGGCGGTGTTGTGCGGCAACGACGACACGGCGCTGGCGGTGCGCCGGGCGCTCTACGAGGCTGGCCGGGACGTACCGGGGGACGTCAGCATCGTCGGCTTCGACGACGTGCCCGGCGCCGCCTACTGGACCCCGGCGCTGACGACCGTGCGGATGGATTTCGTGGGACTCGGACGGGCGTGCCTGGCCGCGATCGCCGCCGAGGTGGCGGGCGAGCCCCGTCAGGTGGTGGCACTCGCGCCGCCGTCGCTCGTGGTCAGGGAGTCCACCGCGCCGCCGCGGTAACAACTGCGTAACGCACTCTTTTCCTGCGCTGTGTTAGCGCTCACACTGTGGCGACGATGTGACCGGTCACACCGCATGGACCAGCAGGAATGAGGCAACATTGATCTCCATCGAGTCCGCGACCGGAGTGGTCTGGGGGCATTCGGCGCTGGAACTCGTGGTGGACGTGGCGCCGGACGGAGCGGTCGTCGTCCGCTCCCTTTCGGCCGGTGGTGGTCCAGTCGAGCACCCTCGGGTCGCGCAGCCGCTGGTCGAGGTGCTGGTGGCGGGGGAGGGCAGGGCGCGAATGTCGCACCGCTTCTCCGAGACCGCCGTCGGCCGGCGCCTGGTCTACGCCGGTTCCCATCGCCGCAGCGACGGCAAGTGGAGTGAGCTGGACGTCGATCTGCGGGACGAGCGGACCGGATTGGGCGCGCGCACGACGTTCCGGTCGGTCGACGGCGTAGCGGCCTGCCAGATCACCACCACCGCGACCAACCACGGCCAGGAGTCGTTGACGCTGCTGGGTTTGACGTCGTTCGCGGCGAGTTTCGGCGGGGCGCGGGTCGAGGACCTCGACGTGTTGCGCGGGGACAGCGAATGGCTCGGCGAGGGCCGGTGGTCCCGCCGGCCGCTGCGCGCGGACGCGGTGCCCGACCTCAACCTCGCGCTGCACGGCCAGGACGGCCGCGGCCGGCTCGCCGTCGTCAGCACCGGTACCTGGTCGACGGGCACGGTCCTGCCGACCGGTGGCCTGGTCGACCGGCGGACCGGACAGGCGTGGCTGTGGCAGATCGAGCACAACGGCGCCTGGCGGTGGGAGGTCGCCGAACGGATGGACGGCGCCTACGTCGCCTTGCTCGGGCCGACCGACATCGACCACCAGTGGCAGCACCGGTTGCTGCCCGGCGAGTCGTTCACCTCCGTACCGGTGTCGGTGGCCGTGTCGCAGTCCGGTGTGGACGGTGTGGACAGCGCGGTCGCCGCGCTCACCCGGCACCGGCGCGAGCTCGTGCGCCCTCACCACGACCGGACCGCGCTTCCGGTGGTGTTCAACGACTACATGAACACGATCATGGGCGATCCGACCACGGCGAAGCTGCTGCCGCTGATCGACGCGGCCGCGGCCGCCGGTGCGGAGATCTTCTGCATCGACGCTGGCTGGTACGACAACGGCACCAGCTGGTGGGACAGCGTGGGCGAGTGGCAGCCGTCGCGGACCCGGTTCCCCGGCGGGCTCGAAGAGGTCATCGCGCACATCCGCGACCGCGGCCTGGTGCCGGGACTCTGGCTGGAGCCTGAGGTGATCGGCGTGCGCAGCCCGATGGCCGACCGGCTGCCACCGGCGGCGTTCCTGCAACGCGGCGGCGTGCGGCTCGTCGAGCACGGCCGCTACCACCTGGACCTGCGCCACCCGCGGGCCGTCGCGCACCTGGACGCGGTGGTCGACCGGCTGGTCGGCGAGCTGGGCGTGGGCTATTTCAAGCTGGACTACAACATCGACGCCGGCCCCGGCACGGACGTCGCGGCGGACAGCGCCGGCGCGGGTCTGCTCGCCTGCAACCGGGCGCACCTCGCGTGGCTCGACGGTGTCCTGGACCGGCATCCCGGACTGATCCTGGAGAACTGCGCGTCGGGCGCCATGCGGATGGACTACGCGCTGCTGTCCCGGATGCAGCTGCAGTCGACCAGCGACCAGCAGGACCACCTGTGCTACCCGCCGATCGCGGTGGCCGCCCCGATGTCGCTGCTGCCAGAACAGTCCGCGAGCTGGGCCTACCCGCAGCCGGACATGTCGGACGAGGACATCGCGTTCACGCTCTGCACCGGCATGCTCGGCCGGCTGTACCTGTCCGGTCGCCTCGACCTCATGACGGCCGCGCAGTTCGAGTCCGTACGGGCCGCGGTGCGCGTGCACCAGGAGATCCGGTCCGACCTCGCCACCGCGGTTCCGTTGTGGCCACTGGGTTTGCCCTCGTGGAGCGACCAGTGGCTGAGCCTCGCCCTGACGTCCGGTGACGTCACCTACCTGGCAGTGTGGCAGCGCGACAGCGACCAGGCGAGCGTCACGTTGTCGTTGCCACACCTGCGCGGCAGCGACATCGACCTGGAAGTGCTCTATCCACGTGATCTTCCCGAATGGCCGTCCGGCTGGCACGCCCCGACGGGAGAGCTGACACTGACCGCCGAACGCCGACCGGCCTCGGCACGCCTGTTCCGGATCACCCCTCGCACATCTCCGATTCCCTCACCCACCGAAGGATCCGCCCGATGAAGAGTTGGATCAGCGTTGCCGCCGCCCTCCTGTTAGGACTCACGGCGTGCAGTGACCCCGGCGCGAGCACCAGCACCGGCGGCGCGGTCTCCTGGGCCGACCCCACCGCGTCCCTCAGCGGTGTCAAGCTGACGATCTGGGCGGCGCAGAACAGCAACACCGTGCCGGAGCAGGTGGTGGCGGCGTTCGAGAAGGCGACCGGTGCCGACGTCGACGTCGTGACCATCCCGGACCCGTACGAGCAGGGCGTGCAGACCAAGGTGGCCACCGGGGACAAGCCGGATCTCGCGTTCTGGCAGCCCACCGCGTCGATGCTCACCGCGATCAACGCCAAGTCGAACCTCCAGCCGCTGACCGACGCGCCCTGGTTGCCGAAGCTCGCGCCGGAGCTGAAGGACATCACCGGCCTGCTCGACGGCACCCGGTACGCCGCGCTGGTCACCAGCCCGGCCGTCGAGGGCGTCTACTACAACAAGGAGGTGTTCGCGGCCAACGGGATCACCGCGCTGCCGAAGAACTTCGACGAGATGGTCACCGCGGCCAGGTCGCTCAAGGCCAAGGGCGTCACCCCGTTCTTCGAGATGGCCGGTGACCGCTGGGCGACCCAGTGGTGGGTGCAGGTCCAGCTCGCGGACGCCGCCAAGAACGGGCTCTGGGAGAAGATCAACACCAACAAGGAGACCTTCAGCAGCCCGGTCGTGCTCGACTCGATCAAGAAGTACAAGGCGCTGATCGACGAGGGACTGTTCAACTCCGACATCAAGACCGCGAAGTTCGAGGACCAGGGCGCCGCGCTGCTCGACGGCAAGGCCGCGATGGCCGTGCAGGTCAACTCGTTCTTCGGGCAGCTGCAGGCGAAGTCCGACACCGCGACGCTGGACAAGAAGATCGGGTTCTTCCCGATCTCGCCGTCCGGCAACGTCGGCACGTTCATCCCGGACCAGTCCAACGCGCTGGTCGCGTTCCGCACGGGGGACGCCAAGCGCGAGGCCGCGGCCAGGCAGCTGCTGGCGTACTGGATGGGCCCCGGCTACCAGGAGTTCGTCAACGCCCGCAAGACCGTCTCGCTGCAGCCCGCGGTCGCCAACCCGGCCGGCGTGCCGAAGGCGTTGCTCGACGTGCACGCGTCGCTGGGCACCGCGGTCGGCTCCATGCAGGCGCTGGCGGTCGCGAACCCGGACCTGTACATCAACCTCGCCGACATGATCGTCGGGACGATGACGCCGGAGCAGGCCGCGAAGGCGACCCAGGACCAGTTCGCCCAGCTGGCCAAGGCGGCCGGGGCGCCGGGGTTCTGATGCCCGTCACCTCCTCCGCAGTGCGGGAGCGG
>NZ_MUYM01000008.1 GCF_002150765.1 Lentzea kentuckyensis | reverse complement strand
CGACCGGCGAGCCGGTCGAGCTGTTCGGCGACGGCTTCGGCGGGATCGACGGCACGATCGGCCGCCCGCCGCGGCCGCTGCAGCTCAAGGGCCCGCCCCAGGCAGGCCAGGCCGGCGCCGCCGCGGTGTACGAGTCCGCCGTGGTCGCCCACGAGAAGGCCGTCAGATTCGGGTTCGGTGACGTCGAGACCCACATCACCGCCCCCAACGTCACCAGAGCCGAGGTCGCCGCGGAGTTCGCCCGGCAGGGCAGGCCCGCCAGCTACATCGGCGGTGGCGCCGTGCGCAGGGTCGTCGTCTACTGCAAGAACGGCGAGATCTTCGTGCCACCGAGCACCGCCGTCGTGCCACCGCCGATCCACGTGGACGCCGGCAAGGACGAGGCCCGCGCCCCTGCGAGTGCGGGTGCGGCCGATGTCCTGTCTCGATCTACGTGATGCACAGACCTGCCCTCTGACCTGCACGGAATCAGATCCATTGAGACTCCTGGCGTGGCAATCTCTCTGTGTACCTGATCCGGACGGAATCGGGAATGAGCAACATCGGCATGGAATTTGCCAGCCGAGTCGTCGGCCGACCTCGGCGAACGCGGCGCGTTTGCCAGCGAAGAGGTTGGCCCGCTCGACATCGATCCCCGCGTAGACGAACGTGGCGGGAATCCGTTCGGAGAAGTACTTCAGCAGGTCGGAGACCTCGGCGCCGGAGCGGGTCGCGAGGTGGGTGGGTCCATGTCGGCTCAGCCCGAACGCAGCTCGGGCGGCTGAAGGTCCTGATGAACCCACCGCGCCCAAGCTTCCTTGGTAGTCAACGGCTCATCTGGCTGTGGATCGAACGACGACGATTCGGGCGTCATGGCCATCGCTGTGCCTCCGCTCGCGCGTCGAACACTCCGAACGGAATCACCGTTCCCAGCTCCTCCTCATCGACGACGCTGTCGTCGTCGAACTCCTCGTCGACCGCCGCGAGCTCAACAGGCTCGATCATGGGCCGCGCTGCAGCACGGGTGCGCGCGGCGACCCGCCGGTCCGCAGGCTCCGTGGCGGGTCGGCCAGCCGCCGATAGGGCAGCACGGACGCGGACATCTTCAGCGCCTCCACCCAGCCGGGCCGCATAGGCTCGGGCACCAGCATCCGTGCCAGTAGCAAGGAAGCATCGACGGCCTTTGTCCCCATTGGACGAAGAACAGCCGCGCAGATCGTGCGCGTGGCGACGTCGACAGCCGCTGTGTGTTCGACCCGCGGGCCTGGCCGTCGTCGAACACGGCCATTACGTCCAGGGAAGTGGAGTCGATCTGGACCTGCTGCCCAGGCCGAGCCGCCCACGACACGGTGAATGGCCCTCCGGGACGGTTGGCGGTGGAACGTCGCGCCGTCGCGGTGCCGAAGGTGTGCTGACCAGCCGACATTTTGGTGATCAGGCGGTGAAAGACCGCCTGTGACGGCAGCGGCACGATCTCGTCACCGTGCCCCTCCGCCAGGATGCTCTCGACCTTCCGGTGGAGCCGATCTCTGGTGCCAGTCGATCGGTTCACCTCGCCGGCCAGAGCCTCTTGGATCGCATCGACGACTCGATCGTCGGTCCGTCCGTGTGGCGAGCTCTGTCGTCGACTGCGCCCGTCGACCAGCCCCGCAGCCCCTCGGCGCGGTAGCGGTGCCGCATCCGCTGCACGGTGATCGCGCTGGTCGGGCGGCCCGCAGCGGTCAACTCGGCTGCTCCGCGTCAGCGGGCTGGGTCACGTTCGATCTCCATCACGGTGGCGAGACCGATCAGTCAACCAGCCGGCAACCGGCGCTCAAACCGAGTTACAACGTCGTCCCGAACTGGGCAGCTCCTGTCGATCAGGGGATCGTGCTCCACAACGGAGGGGCGCCACTGTGCCGCAGCGGCTTCACCGCCGCCAGTAGACGGCGTCATTCTCGTCGGCGGGAATTGGACAGTGTGATCGCGGCGAGGGTCCCCTCTCCCGCCCGCGATCGAGGCCCGGACCGTGAGGATCACCTCGTCGCGCGCGAATTCGCTGGTGTTGTGGTGGATAACGACCCTTATCCACCACAACACCGTTACGGATGATGCCCTTCCGGCCTCCTGGGTGCGGCAGGGAAGGGAGCGGTCGCTGGCGTGGTTGCGGCCGCCGGGCACAACGTCTGGATCGGTCACTGACATCCGACTCGACAGTTCGTGTGCGCATGCGCTGACATGCCGCTGCGTTTGCGCTGGTCGAGCGCTGACACCACAGCTGCGCGTCACATCGACCCGGCCGCCGCGCACCGCGTGCAGAATTCTGACCTCCGATAACGTTCACTTATCGGAGGTCAGACTTTTCGTGCCCGATTGGGTAGCGTTGCGTTGGATAACGTAACTGCACACGTAATTCTGCTACGATATTGCCGTGGAGACGAGCTGCAACTTCCCCGGCTGCGAACGCCCCGTTTTTCGAGGTGGCGGGCCAGGCAGGCCCTCGGAGTACTGCGACCTGCCGGAGCACACGCGCTGGCGGGCGTGGCGGGAGCGGCAGCGGCTGGCTGAAGCACCCGAGCAAAACCTGGAGGTCGTCACCGTGACGAATCTCCCGAGGGTCTCCGGTACCGCCAAGATCAGGGCCGAAGAGCTCCTCGACCGGTTCCGGGTGCTGTCCGAGCAGATGACGCAGACCCTCGGCCGCGCGGTCGGCGAGCTGAACGCCATGGCGGACCCGAGCGTCGCGGAGAGCCAGATCCAGGCGGCCGAGGCCGAGGCTGCCCGCCGGGTCGCTGAGGCCCAGTCGGAGCTGGCGGCCGCCGAACGGCGCCGGCACGACGCGGAGCGGGCTCGCAAGGTGGCCGAGGAGACGACCGAACAAGCCGTGCGCGCTGCGGAGGAAGCCGACGAGGCGGCGGACACGGCGTTCACCGAGCGGGATGAGGCCCGGGAGGCCGCGCGGGTGGCCGGCGAGCGGGCCGAGGCGGAGATCGCCGAGGTCAGGGTGCAGGCGGCGGCCGTGATCGAAGAGATCCGGGCCGAGGCGGACGAGAAGGTGCGCCAGGCCCTGGAGGCGGCGGAACAGGCGCGGGCGGACGCGGTGAAGCACGCCGAGCAGGCGCGGCGGCAGGCGGCGAAGGAGATCGAGCAGGCGCGTGCCCAGGCCGTTCAGGAGGTCGAACAGGCTCGCGCTGAAGCCCAGGTCGAGGTCGAACAGGCGCACGCGGCTGCGCAGGTGGTGGCTGAGCAGGCTCGGGCCGAGACGGAGTCCGCTGTGCAGGCACGTGCCGATGCGGCCGCCCTGGTCGAGGCGACGCGGCAGGAGGCCACCGAGACGGTGAGTCGTGCGGCCAAGGCGCGTGACCTGGCCGTGGTGCGGGCGGAACGGGCGGAGCAGGCCGCTGCGGATGCCCGTGCGGAGCTGGAACGCTCGCGCGGTGAGTTCGACGCGCGGATCGGGGAGGTCCGGCAGGAGGGTGCCGAGCAGGTGGCGGCGGTGCGGCAGACGTTGGCCGCGGTGGAGGACGCGCGGGCGCAGTTGCTGGCCAGGGCCGAACGGGCGGAGCGGCAGCTTGACGAGACGGCGGCCGAGTTGCGGGCGCTGCGCCGTTAGGGCGGGACGGCGGCCCGTATCCTGATCGGTGATGAACGAGCTGAAGGGCGACTGCGCCAACTGTTTCGGGTTGTGCTGCGTCGCGCTGCCGTTCGCGAAGTCAGCGGACTTCGCGGCCACCAAGGACGCGGGCACGCCGTGTCGCAACCTGCTGGCCGATCACCGGTGCGGCATCCACGACCAGTTGCGGCAGAAGGGTTATCCCGGCTGCACGGTCTACGACTGCTTCGGCGCGGGCCAGCGTGTGTCGCAGACCGTGTTCGGCGGCACCGACTGGCGCACCGGTGAGCGGCAGAAGATGTTCGACGTGTTCCCGGTCGTGCGGCAGCTGCACGAACTGCTCTGGTACCTCGCCGAAGCCCGAAGGCTCGACCCGCACGACGACCTCGACGCCGCTTACGCCGAGGTCGAGGCGCACACGGTCGCGGCGCCGGACGACATCCTGCGGCTCGATGTCGCGGAGGTCCGCGCCAAGGTGAACGTCCTGCTGCTGCGCACGAGCGAACGGCTGCGCAGCAGCGCCAAGTCGTACCGGGGCGCGGACCTGATCGGCGCGCGGCTGCGGAACAAGAACCTCGGCAACGCCGACTTCCGCGGCGCCTACCTGATCGGCGCGGACCTCACGAACTCCGATCTGTCGCGGGCGGACATGATCGGTGCGGACCTGCGGGGCGCCGAGCTCGCCGGTGCGGACCTGAGCACCTGCCTGTTCCTGACGCAACCGCAGGTCAACGCCGCGCGCGGGGACGCCAGGACGAAGCTGCCGGCCACGTTGACCCGGCCCTCGCACTGGAACGCGCCGGCCGGACGCCGCTGAGACGGACGTCCGCTGATTGCTCCGTTTGGCGGGCACGAGCGCGGCCGTCTGCCTACGATCGGAACGCACACCTGATCAATTACGGGGAGGAGGGGGAAGTGCGTTCGACGATCAAGCGCGTCGCGGCCACGGTATTGGTGGTCGCGACGGCACTGGGGTTGACGGTCGCGTCCAGCGGTACGGCACTGGCCTGGGGGCCCGCGTGCCGCAACGGTGAGGTCTCCACGGGGTTCAAGTTCACCGGCGACGGCATCAAGATCCGCACCAGGCCCGTCGGGAACGCGACGGTGCTCGGGCTGGGCTACCGCAGTCACAACCTGGCCGGTGGCAGCCGCAACGGCGACTTCATCTACATCATCGACTGGACCACGAACGTGCGCGGCTGGGCGCCGGGCGCGTACGTGACGTGGCAGTGCGCTGGCCAGACCCATCCAGCGGGCTGACCAGCTCGAACCGTTTGACTGAAATTTCAGTCAGGGTTATCGTCGCGCCATGAACAGGCGCAGCTTCGTGCAGTCGGCGGCAGCCGTCATGAGCGGTCTGCTCGCCGGCTGCACGGACGACACCGGCGGCAGGACGTGGCTGATGCCCGAGGAGGGCGAGCCGCACGCGCGGACGTGGATGGCGTTCGCGGCGAACGAGCGGATCTGGGGCCGTGACCTCGCGCCGCGGGTGAAGCGCGACCTGGCGACGATCGCGACCACGATCGCCCGGTTCGAGCCGGTGTCGATGCTGGTGCGGGCCGACGACTTGGAACAGGCGCGGTCACTGATCGGCTCCGCGAACGTCGAACTGGTGACCGCGGAGCTCGACGACCTGTGGATGCGCGACACCGGGCCGGTGTTCGTGCGGGAGCGGGGCGCGGTCGACTTCAACTTCAACGGCTGGGGCGGCAAGCAGGAGCACCGCCGGGACGCGAAGGTCGCGGCGTTCGTGGCCGGACGCGCCGGGGTCGAGCGGGTGCGCACGGACCTGGTGCTCGAAGGCGGTGCGCTGGAGGTCGACGGCCAGGGCACCGCGATCATCACCGAGAGCTGCGTGCTCAACGGCAACCGCAACCGGGGCTGGACCAAACACGATGTCGAGGAGGAGCTGGCGCGTCTGCTCGGGATCAGGAAGGTGATCTGGCTGCCGGGTATCGCGGGCCAGGACATCACCGACGGCCACACCGACTTCTACGCGCGGTTCGCCGCGCCGGGTGTGGTGGTGGCGGGGCTGGACACCGATCCCGAGTCGTTCGACCACGACGTGACGCGCCGGCACCTGGAGATCCTCAGGCGGGCGACGGACGCCGCCGGCCGGTCGTTGCGGGTCGAGGTGCTGGAGGGCCCGTCGGTCGTGCGGGTGCAGGATCCCGATTTCGCGGCCGGGTACGTCAACTTCTACGTGTGCGACGGTGCCGTGATCGGGCCGGAGTTCGGTGACGCGCGGGCGGACGCGGCGGCGAAGGCGACGATGGAGCGGCTGTTCCCGGGACGTACGGTGGTGCAGATCAACATCGACGGCATCGCGTCGGGTGGTGGCGGCATCCACTGCGCCACCCAACAGGAACCCAGGTGAGGACACAGTGTCGGAGCGCAGGACCCAGATGCTCGAGGCGGCGGTGCGGGTGATCGCGCAGGACGGCGTGCGCGGGTTGCGCGTCGAGAAGCTCGCGGCCGAGGCCGGGGTGTCCACGGCGTTGATCTACTACCACTTCAGGGACCGCGCCGGGATCCTGCGGGCCGCGCTGGAGCACGTGAACCACCGCGCGCAGACCTACGCCTCGGCCCCGGCGTCGGACGATCCGCGCACGCGCGTCGAGCAGATGTTGCTGGGCGAACTGCAGGACGTCGACCTCGTGCGCGAGACCAGCGTGGCGTGGGGTGAGCTGCGGGCCAGCGCGGCGTTCCACGAGGAGCTGCGCTCGACGTTGCTGGCCACCACCGACGCCTGGAACGCCGACGTCGAAACCCTGGTGCGCCAGGCGAATCCCGACGTGGACGCGGCGGCGGTCGCGGAACGGCTCACCGCGCTCGTCGAAGGCCTGAGCGAACGCTGGCACAGCGGCTCGACGACCCTGGAACGGGCGCGTGAGCTGCTGTCCGGCGCGATCGCCCGTGAACTCGGCTAGACCGACAACCGTTGCTGGGCCACGGCGCGCGCGAAGCCCTCGACGTTGTCGATCATGATGTTGTGGCCGGCGTTGGGCACGGAGACGATCTGCACACCGGCCGCGGTGAGCTCGCGTGCCCCGCGTGGCGGTGCCTCCTCGGGGTGCAGGAAGACGCGCGGGATCTCCAGCTCCAGCAACAGCTTGCGCATGGTCGGCGAGGTGCCGCGGATGAGGTCGACGGCGCTGCGGTAGAGGGCTTCGCGCCCGGCCATGCGCATGGTCGCCGCCCAGTGCGGTCCGACGTCGCGCAGCACGCGCTCGAAGCCGTGCGAGAGGAAGTCGGCCTCACCGTAGGCGGCGATGCCCCGGCTGCCGGGAGCACCGAGCGCGGGCGTGGCGGGGTCGACGTGGGGGTCGACGAGAACGAGCGAGCGCACCATCTCGGGGTGCCGCGCGGCCAGCACGATGGCGACGGCGCCACCCATGCTGTGCCCGATGATCTCGCTGCGCCGCAGGCCGATCTTGGCCAGCGCCACCGCGAGCGCGTCGGCGTGGCCCTCCAGCGAGTAGGCGAAGCCGGTCGGGCGGTCGCTGATGCCGAACCCGAGCAGGTCCATCATCAGGCTGCGGCGCCCGGCCAGCAGCGGGTGCGCGACGGCCTCGGCGTAGTACGGCGCCGATGACGCGCCGAGCCCGTGCAGGTACACGCGGGCAGGTGTCGCGCCCGGCACTTCCACCCAGCGGATCCGGACCCCAGGTCTGATCTCGACGGCGCGCATGTCTCTCCCCGCGTGAATTCGGATTGCCGGACCCTACCCCGCGTACACGGCGATTGAGACCGGTTTCGAGAGCCGTTTCTCATCTAGTCGACTACGCGTGCCGAGAGCGCTACGAACAACAGCGTCACGGCGGTGAACACGAGGGTGTAGCTGAATCCTATGACCGCGTGCAGCGGCCGCGAACGCGCTCCCTCGCACAACTGGAGCTGCCAGTACCCGGCGCCGAGGCCGAAGATCAGCCAGGGCACGACGACCAGCGGGTCCGTTGGCCCGCCGAGGATTGCGGCGACCGCGAACGGGGTCGCGGCGGTGAGGATCGCGGTGCCGGCGGCGATGATCCGCGGCTTCTCGGTGGGTTCGCCGGAGACGTGTCCGGCCGCCGTCGCGATCACGGTGGCGAGCAGTGCGGCGGTGGTCAGCAGGCCCAGCAGCCACAGGCTTTCGGGGCCGGCGGTGGTGACCGGGATGAGGGCGACCGCGATGAGCAGCACGGCGGCGGTGGGTGCCAGCGGCAGCACCCAGGCGTGGCGGAGGGTCACCCGCGTGATGCTCGCTCATGCGCGCGTTGATCGGCAGCGGCCGAACGGTGTCACTCAGCCGCTGTCTTGCCGTTCGCTTACGAACTGGGGTAACCGTTGTCGGCCCGGCGTCTGTTCTCAGGGGGGTCTGACGGTGACAAGTCCGAAGGCGTTCGTGGTCATGCCGTTCGCGCGGGAGTTCGACGACATCTGGACCGAACTGCTCAAGCCGGCACTCGAACGGGCGGGCTTTGTCGCGACCCGCGCCGATTCGGTGCTGAACCAGCGGAACATCCTGCAGGACGTCGTGCTCGGGATCGGTGAGGCGTCCCTGATCATCGCCGATCTGACCGGCCTGAACAGCAACGTGATGTACGAGCTCGGGCTCGCTCACGGCCTGCGGCGCCGAGTTGTGCTGATCACCCAGAACCTGGACGAGGTGCCGTTCGACCTGAGGGCGTACCGGGTGATCGAGTACTCGACGAGATTCGGCCGCAGTGACGGCCTGGTCTCCGTCATCACGGAGATCGCCGGCAATCTGTCCCAGCTCGGTTTCGGCAGCCCGGTCACGGATTTCTGGAACCCCGACCTGCACGCGATCGAGGCCCAGGACGAGGCGGAGCTGTCCTTGGCGGCGCGCTCGGTGGCACCTGCCGACGTCGAGGCGGCCATGGCGTTGACCGAGGCCTCGATGCGGACACTCCTCTCGCTCGCCACGACCGCGGTCGAACCCATCGGCACCGACACGGCCACGCTGGTCGGGCTGGCCACCGTGCTGCAGCCGGACGAGCCGCCGGTCGGCAAGCCCGGGCTCTTCCGCCGGCGCGCTCGCGAGAACGACGTGGCCGTGGCCGAGCGGGAGATGGCGTCGTGGATCACCGCGCTGGGTGCGCGCCTCGAGGAGTACCTCGCCGACATGACGCGCGAGCTGGAGAAGATCGCTCACGGGGTGAGCACCATCGCCTTCGCGGACCGGCTGGACTTCCCCTCAGCCGTCGTGACGCTGAACAGGTGGCGGATCTCCGTCCCCGACCAGCTCGAGAGAATCGGCAAGGCGGAGACGAGTCTGCGCCGGTTCGCCATGGGGTGCGAGTCGCTCGGCGCGGACTACCCGTTGATCCGGCGGGCCAGCGACCGGGCGGGCGTGCCGCTGTGGGCGATGGTCGACCGTTACGTGAGCGCTCAGGCGCAGCTGTCGCGGCTGGAGAGCCTGCTGGAGACCAAACCGGCCCCGGCCGCGGGCCAGTAGCTCAGGTCAGGCCGAGCGCGGCGCACGCGGCTGTCACCGTCGCGGCCCGCAGCTCGTCGACCGGCGCGTCGGGGAACTGCATGGTGCAGTCCTGCATGCCGCCGAACGCCAGCACCGCGCGTGCCTGCTGTTCCAGGGTCGGGGTGGGGCCGAAGACCAGGCGGGTGAGGCGGGCGCGCCAGGCCAGCACGACGTCGATCAGGCCGAGTTCGGCGAGCGTGGTGAGCTCGGAGAGCAGTAGCAGCATGTCGGCGCGGTGGCGGTAGTGGAAGTCGAAGAAGCCCTCGACGAGGTCGAGGGGCGAGACCTCGGCGCGGGCCTCCATGCGGGTCAGGAACCCTTCGCCGTCGTCGAGCAGCGGGGTGACGATGCTGCGGATCAGCTCGTCGCGTGAGGCGAAGTGGTAGTAGAGCGCGGGTTTGGTGATGCCGAGGCGGTCGGCGATCTCCTGCAGGCTGGTTTGCTGCACGCCCTTGGTGGCGAACAGGTCGCGCGCGGTCTGCAGGATGCGCTGTTTGGTGTCGGACGGTCGGGCCACGCGCCGAATCTTACTTAACAGTCGGTAAGTCTGAGGTGTAGGCTCGCCGACGAGTGACTTACCGACCGTTAAGTAAGGGGGTGTGACGTGCGGATACTGGTTTCCGGAGCGAGCGTTGCGGGGCCGGTGCTCGCGTACTGGCTCACGCGGTACGGGCACGAGGTGACGGTGGTGGAGCGTTCGCCGGTGCTGCGCAAGACCGGTGGGCACGCGGTGGACCTGTTCAAGCCGGCGATGGACATCTCCGAGCGGATGGGGGTGTCGCCGCGCATCGAGGCGTTGGCGACGGGGACGCAGCGGCTGACGTTCCTGCGCGAGGGGACGCGCCGGCCGATCAGCGCGGACGTGACGAAGCTGTTCGCGGCGGCGTCGGATCGGCACGTCGAGGTGATGCGTGACGATTTGAGCGAGATCTACTACGACGCCACGCGCGCCGGGGTCGAGTACGTGTTCGGCGACTCGATCACGTCGGTCGGTGAGGACGGCGCGGTGACGTTCGAGGTGGGCTCGCCCAGGCGGTTCGATCTGGTGATCGGGGCGGACGGGTTGCATTCGAACGTGCGGCGGCTGGTGTTCGGGGAGGTCGCGAAGACGTTCGTGGGCGCGTATCTGGCGGTGTTGTCGGTGCCGCGGGAGCTGGGGGTGCCGGGCGCGATGACCGGGCACATCGGGCCGGGGCGCAGTGCGGCGGTGTACGGGGCACGGCACCTGGACGACGCGCGGGCGGTGTTCCTGTTCCGCAGCGCCGAGGAGCTCGAGTACCACCATCGGGACGTGGCGCGGCAGAAGGAGCTGTTGCGGCAGGCGTTCGCCGGGCTGCATCCGCGGGTCGACGAGTGGATGTCCTACCTGGACGGCGACGGCGCGTTCTACTTCGACTCGATCACGCAGCTGCGCAACGACACCTGGTCGCGCGGACGGGTGGCGCTGGTCGGGGACGCCGCGTACTGCCCTGGTCCGGCGATCGGCGGGAGCACGAGCCTGGCGGTGCTGGGCGCGTACGTGCTGGCCGGTGAGTTGTCGGTGGGTGACGATCATCAGGCGGCGTTCGCGCGGTACCAGGACCAGATGCGGGAGCTGGTGGTGGCGAGCCGGGCGCTGGCGCTCGGGGTCGCGAAGACGCTGATCCCGTCGACGCGGGCCGGTGTGTGGGCGTTGACGCGGGGTGCGCAGTTGCTGACGTCGTTGCCGTCGTGGGTGGTGCGGCCGGTGGCGAAGCTCAACTCCAACGGTGTGCGGCTGTACGACTCGATGCGGGTGAAGGACTACGAGCGTCAGGGCGCCGGCGTACCGGCGCCCTGACGGCTCAGGCGGGAACCGCGGGGGTCAGAACTGCAGGCTCCACTTGTCGAGGAACCCGGTGTCCTGGTTGGCGTTGTCGTTGACCCTCAGCTGCCAGGTGCCGTTGGCGACCTCGCTGGAGGCGTTGACGGTGTAGGTGGTGTTGATGTTGTCCGTGCCGCCGCCGGTGCGGTTGTGCAGGATGTAGACGGTGCCGTCCGGGGCGACCAGGCTCACCTGCAGGTCGCCCTGGTAGGTGTGCTTGATGTCCACGGCGACCTTGAGGGTGGCCGGGGCGTTGCCCGTCACCTCGGACACCGCGATCGGGGAGTTGATGGTGCTGTTGTCCGCGATCTGGAAGTCCGTGGTGTTCTCGAAGTACTTGCCCGGCTGCGGCGGGGTGCCACCGCAGTACTGCGCTTCCTTGCCGATCGCCTCGTACGGGCAGTCGGCGCGCTCGAGCAGTTGCAGCACGGCTTCCTTGTTGCGGGCGGTCTGCTCCGGGATGACCTCGTCGGGCGGGTAGAAACCGCCGCCGGAGCCGGAGCTGCCGGGGTACATCTCGAAGGTGTAGGCGAAGACGCCCTGCGTGCCCCACAGCCAGTCAGGGATCGACCCGTCGGTGATGTACAGGTCGCTGGACTGCTCGGGCGTGTAGCCGTTGCTCTGCGCCATCGACTGGCCGATGGTGGCGAACGTGTCGCGCTGGTCCTGGGTCAGGCCGGGCGCGACGTCGTCGTAGGTCCAGCCCCACGGCCACAGGATGAGCTGGCTGTAGGTGTGGAAGTCGATGGACGAGGTGATCTGCTGCTTGCCACCGACGTTGCGGCCGCGCACGAAGTCGGCCACGACCTTGACCTCGGGCGCGGACTCCGCGCTCGGCCCGCGGTAGGTGTCGGAACCGGTGCTGCCCGAGGAACCGCCGCAGCAGCCCCACTTGTAGCCCCAGTTGCGGTTGAGGTCGGTGCCGACGTTGCTGGAACCGGCGTTGGGCTGCCGGTTCTTGCGCCACGACCGGTAGCTGCCGGTCGCGATGTCGTACTCGCCGCCGTCGGGGTTGACGTCCGGGATGATCCAGATCTCGCGGGTGTTCACCAGGTCGGTGAGCCGCGCTTCGCTGCCGTACTTGGTGGTGAACTCCTTGACCAGGTACAGCGCCATCTCGACGGTGAGGTGCTCACGGGCGTGCTGGTGGTGCGTGAACAGCACCTCCGGCTCGTTCTCGTCGACGCCGACGTTGTCGCTGATCTTGAGCGCGATGATGTCGCGGTTCTCGTAGGACTTGCCGATGACCTGCTTGCTGAGGATGTTCGGGTAGGCCGCGACCGCGCTGTTGATCTCGGCGGTCATCTCGGCGTAGTTGTGGTAGTTCGAGTCCGCGGCGGGGAAGTCGAACGGCCCGATCTCGGCGTTCGCCTCCATCCGCTTGGGCAGCTCGGCGACCTCGAAGCCCTGGGCCTTGAGGTTCTTCACCTCGCGCTCGGTCGCGGTGATCACGACGATGCCGTGTTCCTCGACCGAGTCGATCGCGGCACCGGACCGCGCGACCTTGGAGCGCTGTTCAGCGGTGCGAACGTTGCTGACCTGGTAGTTCGTCGTCGTCTCTGCCTTGTCGGGGGCGGCGCCGGTGGGCACCCCTCCCATCGTGAACACGACACTGGCGGCGACCGTGACCCCGATCAGGGGTCTGAGATGGCTTTTTCGCATGCAGGGCAACCCTTTCGTACCACGGCAGGGACATGGCACCGCCTTGTGTAGTCCGTGTGAAGGCTCACTGTCATCCCGCCATCCGTATGGGCTTGGCTGGCGAGATGACGCGCTACGACGCTGTGGAGGCTGCCTCGTACCGGGTGGCCCGTGAGATTTCGCTGGTGGGGTTGTCGTCGTGGCGGGACGCGGTGGCGCCGTATTTCCGGCCGGGCCGCACGGTGCTGGACCTGGGCGCCGGGACCGGGTTGTTCGTGCGGGCGTTCGCGCAGTGGTTCCCGGACGTGTCCGTGATCGCGGTGGAGCCGTCCGCCGACATGAGGGCGGCGTCCGGGCTGCCGATGCTCTCGGGCGACGCGGAGTCGATCCCGGTGCCGGACGGATCGGTGGACGTGGTGTGGATGTCCACCGTGGTGCACCACGTGCGTGACTTGCCGGCCGCGGGGGCGGAGTTGCGGCGGGTGCTGCGTCCGGGCGGGGTGGTGGTGTTGCGGTCGTTGTTCCGGGAGCGGCATTCGGGGATCGGGTTGTTCCGGTTCTTCCCCGAGGCGGTGCGGGCGCTGGACGGCTTTCCGACGGTGGCGGAGGTGGCCGGCGGGATGGGGTTCACCGTCGAGCGGCTGGAGCCGGTCGCCCAGGTGACGGCGGAGTCGTTGGCGGACAAGGCGTCGACCGTGCGGTGGGAGGCGGACACGTTGCTGCGGTCGCTGTCGGAGCGGGAGTTCGAGGCGGGCCGGGCGCGGCTGGAGGAGGCCGCGGCGGTGGAGACCGGGCCGGTGGTCGATCACCTGGATCTGCTGGTGCTCAAAACTGTCGGTGCTGTCTGAGACGCTGCTCGTCGTGGATCTCATCGACGAGAAAGCCCTGCTGCACCGGTTCCTGGAGGCGGCCCGCTCGGCGTTGCTGTGGAAGCTCGACGGCTTGTCGGAGTACGACGTGCGCCGCCCGGTGACGCCGACCGGCACGAACCTGCTGGGGCTGGTGAAACACGCGGCCGGGGTGGAGCTGAACTACTTCGGCCGCGTGTTCTCCCGGCCGTTCCCGGAGCCGCCGCTGTGGTCGACCGCGCAGGCGTTACCGGCGTCGGACATGTACGCCTCGCCCGAGGAGTCGCGCGAGTCCGTGGTGGCGTTCTACGCGCGGGTGCGGGAGTTCGCGGACGCGACGATCGCGGCGTTACCGGTGGACGCGCCGGGGGTGGTGACGTGGTGGTCGCCCGGCCGGCGCGAGGTGACGCTGCGGCAGGTGCTGGTGCAGGTGTCGATCGAGCTGCACCGCCACGCCGGGCACGCGGACGTGGTGCGGGAGCTGATCGACGGCGCGGTCGGCATGCAGGACGGCAACTCGAACATGCCCGCCGTGCCCGAGGAGTGGTGGGCCGGGCACCGCGCCCGGCTGGAGGAAATCGCCGTCGCCGCGGGCCGGGCTCTGCGAGGCTGAGCGGCATGGCATCGGATCCGAAAGCCGACCTGCACCGCTACCTGACGGTGGCCAGGGAGGCCGTTCGCTGGAAGCTCGACGGGTTGTCGGAGTACGACGTGCGCCGGCCGTTGACGCCGACCGCGACGAACCTGCTGGGCCTGGTCAAACATCTCGCGACCACCGAGCAGGAGTACTTCGGCGCCTGCCTGGGCCGGGAGTTCGGCGAGAAGCTGCCGTGGGCCGACCAGTACGACACCGACCCGAACGCGGACATGTTCGCCACCGCGGACGAGTCCCGCGAGGACATCCTGGCGCTGTACGCCCGTGTCGCGGAGTTCTCGGACGCGGCGATCGCGGAGCTGCCGCTGGAGGCGCCGGGGGTGGTGCCGTGGTGGCCGGAGGAGCGTCGTTACGTGACGCTGCACCTGCTGCTGGTGCACATGATCGCGGAGACGAACCGGCACGCCGGGCACATGGACGTCCTGCGGGAGGGCCTGGACGGTGAGGCCGGGTTGCGGGAGGGGCTGTCGAACCTGCCGTCGGTGGACTGGGCGGCTCATCGGGAACGGGTGGAGCTGGCGGCGCGGGAGGCGTCGGGTCAGGCGTGAGCTCACGTCCTGGGAAAGGCCGCTGACAGGGGGCGCGCGACGATCAATACTGCTGAGCATGGGTAAGGAATACGAGCGCATCGAGCCGCGGCTGTGGGAGTTCATCGAGAACCAGAAGGTGTTCTTCGTGGCCAGCGCTCCGCTGGCGGGCGACGGTCACATCAACCTCTCGCCCAAGGGCCGGCGGGGCACGCTGCGGATCCTCGACGACCGCACGCTGGCCTACCTCGACTTCGGTGGCAGCCACGCCGAGACGATCGCGCATCTGCGGGAGAACGGCCGCATCACGTTGATGTGGTGTGCGTTCGACGGGCCGCCGAACATCGTGCGCGTGCACGGCCGTGGTGAGCCGGTGTACCGCGACGACCCGCGTTTCGCCGAGCTCGCCGCGGGGTTCGGCGACGCGGACGGGCCGGCATTGCGGGCGATCATCGTGGTCACCGCCGAGCTGATCAGCGACACGTGCGGGTTCGCGGTGCCGTTCATGGACTACCGCAGTGAGCGCGACCTGCACGCGGACTACTTCGGCCGCAAGAGCGACGAGGAGTTCCGCGAGTACACGGGGAAGAAGCCGTACAACATCGAGAGCATCGACGGTCTGCCCGCGGTTCCGCTGCCGTTGCCACCCCGCTGAAAAGTTCTTGGCCGTGCGATGTCGAGAACGCGCGGCGGGCTCCGTCCCCGGGGTGACGACGACGAGGGAGACCCGAGATGCACAAGGACGAGATCGCCGAGGTGCTCGACCGGCCGCTGAGCAGGGAGCTGCTGGCCCGCGACCTGACCCGGCTGGCGTACGTGGCCAAGGACGGCACGCCGCGCAGCATCCCGATCGCGTTCACCTGGAACGGCGAGCAGATCGTGTTGTGCACGTCGAAGAACGCGCCGAAGCTGCACTCGTTGCGGGCGAACCCCGCGGTGGCGCTGACGATCGACACCGAGGTGCACCCGCCCAAGATCCTGCTGATCCGCGGCACGGCGGAGCTGGACCCGGTCGACGGCATCCCGGAGGAGTTCCTGCGGATGAACGGCAGCTACGAGATGTCGCCGGAGCAGCGGGTGGAGTGGGAGCGCGAGGTCCGCTCCCTCTACGACGACGGCATGGTCCGGGTCGTCGTCACGCCGACGTGGGCGAAGCTGATCGACTTCGAGACCACCCTGCCGACGCCGGTGCAGGAGCTGGCGGAGCGGCGGTCAGCTCGACAGGA
This sequence comes from Lentzea kentuckyensis, assembly GCF_002150765.1. Classification (GTDB taxonomy): domain Bacteria; phylum Actinomycetota; class Actinomycetes; order Mycobacteriales; family Pseudonocardiaceae; genus Lentzea; species Lentzea kentuckyensis. Next base: position 39,479 of record NZ_MUYM01000008.1, on the reverse strand, counting down.
AGCGGTCTAGGACGCGGACGCCGAACTCGAGGCCCGCGACGGGGACGCGTTCGTCCACGCCGTGGGCCATGGAGCGGTAGTCGAAGCCGGTGGGCAGCAGCAGTGGCGAGAACCCGTAGCAGTGGATGCCGAGCTGGCTGAAGGCCTTGGCGTCGGTGCCGCCGCCCAGGCAGTACGGGACGACCACGGCGGCGGGGTCCTCGTCGCGCAGCGCTTCGGCCATCGACGCGAACCACGTGGTGTCCACGGGTGCTTCGACCGGTGGCTGGTGTTCGAGGAACTCCCGCGTGACGCCGTCGGACAGCAACGAGTCGATGGTCGCTTCGAGTTCGTCGACGGTGCCGGGCAGGGTGCGCACGTCGAGCTGGGCGGTCGCGGTGCCGGGGATGACGTTGACCTTGTACCCGGCCTGCAGCATGGTCGGCGTGGTCGAGCAGCGCACGGTGTTCTCGACCAGTTTCGCGGCGGGGCCGAGGCGGGCGATCGTGGCGTCGACGTCGTCGAGGTCGACCTCGACGCCCAGTGCCTTGCCCGCGCCCACCAGGAACGCCTCGACGGTCGGCGTGAGCCGGACGGGGTGCTCGTGGGCCGCGATCCGCGCCAGTGACGTGACCAGCGCGGTCACCGCGTTCTGCGGGTTGCGGCGGGAGCCGTGCCCGGCCCGGCCGGTGGCGGTGAGCTTCATGTGCGAGGTGCCGCGCTCGGCGGTCCCGATCGGGTACAGCCGGGTGCCCTCGACGTCGAAGGAGAACGCGCCGGACTCGCTGATGGCCGCCTCGACGCCGGCGAAGTAGCCGCCGTGGTGTTCGACGAGCCAGTGCGCGCCGTATTCGCCCTGGTCCTCCTCGTCGGCGACGAAGGCCAGCACGATGTCGCGGCGTGGCCGGCGGCCTTCGACGTGCCAGCGGTTGATCACCGCGAGGGTCATCGCGGCCATGTCCTTCATGTCGACCGCGCCGCGGCCGTGCACGAACCCGTCGCGGATCTCGCCCGCGAACGGGTCGAAGCTCCACTCGGCCGGGTCGGCGGGCACGACGTCGAGGTGCGACTGGACCAGCAGGGCGGGCAGGTCCGGGTCGGTGCCGTGGATGCGCGCGAGGACGTTGGTGCGCCGGGGCGCGGGTTCGAGCAACGTGGGCGGCACGCCGTTGTCCTGCAGGATCGCGGCGACGTGCTCGGCGGCCTCCCGCTCGCCCGCGCTGTCGCCGCCTCCGCGGTTGGTCGTGTCGAAGCGGATGAGCCGCGCGCACAGCTGCGCCACGTCCAGCGTCATGCCGTCACCCTACGCATCAGCGCGCAGTGCTTTTTGTCGCCGGGCTTTGTCGCCGGCGTTCATCCGTAGATTCCCTCGATCGCGCCGGCGGCGACGTGGGTGACGATTTTGAAGGCTTTCATGGCGTCGGTCATCGACGCCGCGTCGAACCCGACCCGGCGTGGCCCGACGAGGTCGACGGTCGGCACGACGGCGGCGGCGTCGGCGAGGTGGGTGGCGTCGAACTCGACCTCGATCCGATGCGCCGACACCACGCCCTCGGTCCGCCCGGCGGACGCCATCGCCGCGGTGGCCGCTTCTGTGATCTGTGAAAAAGCCACCGCGGGCGGCAGGCACACGGCCGCGTAGCGCGACACGCACTCCTTCACCGCGACCAGCCTGGCGCCGGGCGCGTAGTCCGCGGCGTCGGCGCAGGTCAGGTCGTCGCCGGTGACCAGCAGCACGGGAACGCCGTACTCGGCGGCCAGCGCGGCGTTGAGACGTCCCTCGGAGGCGGGCAGGCCGTCGAGCCACACGCCGGTGATCGAGTTCTCCAGGTAGGTGTGCGCGAGCACGCCCGGTGAGCCCGCGCCGGTGTGGTAGCCGAGGAAGACCACGCCGTCCACGCCGCTGTCGACTCCCTGCATCATCGACAGCGGTTTGTGCCGGCCGGTGAGCAGGCGCGCCTCGGTGTGGAGGTCTTCGAGCAGCAGGTTTCGTTGCGAGGAATGGGCTTCGTTGACCAGGACGTCGTCTGCGCCGCCGGCGACCAGGCCCGCGACGCAGGCGTTGACGTCTCCGGTGAAGACACGCCGAAACCGTTGCCATTGCTCAGTACCGGGCAGCACGTCGCCGGTCCAGGTGACGCCGGTGGCGCCTTCCATGTCCGCCGAGATCATGATTCGCACATCTCGGTAACGTAGCGGTGGGCTGCTGGGGAAGAGGGGTATTTCGTGCGGGTCAAATCGTGCGCGTTGCTTGCAATAGCAACGACACTGGGGTTGTCGGCCGCTCCGGCCACCGCCCAGGCGCAGGCACCGGTGATTCTCAAGGTCGCGATCGTGCAGCAGATCGACTCGATGAACCCGTTCCTCGCGGTGTTCCAGTCGAGCACCGAGATGGGCCGGCTGATGTACGACTACCTGACCGCCTACGCGGCCGACGACCAGCGGGTCACCGAGGGCGTCGCGAACAAGTGGGAACCCTCGGCCGACAAGCTCACCTGGACCTTCAGCGTCCCGGAGGGCAAGAAGTGGTCCGACGGGCAGCCGATCACGGCGCAGGACGTCGCGTTCACCTACAACCTGATGCTGACCGACGAGGTCGCGCGGACCGCGAACGGCAGCTTCGTCACCAACTTCGCCTCCGTCACCGCGCCCGACGACAAGACCGTCGTGATCAAGACCAAGGCGCCGCAGGTGACGATGCTGGCCCTGGACATCCCGATCGTGCCCAAGCACGTGTGGGAGAAGGTCACCAGCATCAAGGACTACGCCAACGACCAGATGCCGGTCGTGGGCTCGGGCCCGTTCGTGCTGACCGAGCACGTGGCCGGGCAGTTCATCAAGCTCAAGACCAACAAGGACTACTGGCGCGGCGCGGCGAAGTACGACGAGCTGCACTTCGTGTACTTCCAGAACTCCGACGCCGCCGTGCAGGCGCTCGCCAAGGGCGAGGTCGACCTGGTCAACCGGATGGCCCCGGCCCAGTTCGACTCGCTCGAGGGCAAGGCGGGCGTCACCCGCAACAAGGCGCAGGGCCGCCGCTTCACCGAGCTGATGATCAACCCCGGCGCGCAGACCAGAACCGGTGAGCCGATCGGTGACGGCAACCCCGCGCTGAAGGACGTGCGGGTCCGGCGGGCGATCGCGCAGGCCATCGACCTCGACGCGCTGGTGTCACGGGTGAACCTCGGCTACGCGGAGAAGGGTGCCGGCCTGGTGCCGCCGGTGTTCGACAAGTGGCACTGGGAGCCCAGCGCGTCCGAGCTGCGCAAGTTCGACCCGGCCGCCGCGAACGCCGCGCTCGACGCCGCCGGTTTCCCGCGCAAGCCCGACGGCACGCGGTTCGGGCTGCGGCTGATCGGCCGGGCCGGCCGCGCCTACGACGAGCAGGCCTCGGAGTACCTGAAGCGGTCGATGAGCGACATCGGCATCTCGCTGGACGTGCGGCTGGTGTCGGACAACCAGCTCAACGAGGCGACCACGGCGGCGACCTACGACCTGGCGTTCTCCGGCTGGGGCACGAACGTGGACCCGGACTTCATCCTGAGCCTGCACACCTGCGCGCAGCGGCCGGGCGCGGACGGCAAGGGCGGCACCACCGACGCCTACTTCTGCGACGAGACCTACGACAAGCTCTACGCGCAGCAGCTCTCGGAGTTCGACGAGGGCAAGCGGGTCGAGATCGTGAAGCAGATGCAGGCCCGCTTCTACGACCAGGTGCCCGCGGTGGTGCTGGCGTACGAGAACGCGCTGGAGGGCTACCGCTCCGACCACTTCGCCCGGTTCACGACGCAGCCCGCGGAGGGCGGCGTGATCATGGCGCAGAACGGCATGTGGGGTTACTACGGCGCCGAACCCGCCGGCCAGGTCACGCAGTCCGGGCGCGGCAAGTGGGCCGGCCTGGCCCTGGGCGGCGCGGTGATCGGCGGTCTGGTGCTGATGACCGTCGTGTACGCGCGCCGGCGCAACGCCACGGCCGGGGAGCGCGAGTAGGTGCGCCTCGCCGGCCGGCTCGGTGGTGCCGCGGTCAGTCTGCTGATGGTGGCGGTGCTGGGTTTCTTCCTGTTCCGGGTGGTGCCCGGCGACCCCGTGGTCTCGATGACGCGCGGCCGGCCGACGACAGCGGCGATGCAGGCCGAACTGCGCACGCAGTTCGGCCTGGACCGCCCGCTGGCCGCCCAGTTCTGGGACTACGTCACCGCGCTGCTGCAGGGCGACATGGGCACGTCGTTCACGTTCCGGCGCCCGGTGGCGGACGTGATCCTGGAACGCCTGGGCCCGACGCTGCTGCTGGTCGGCACCTCGACCCTGATCGCCGTCGGGCTCGGCCTGTGGCTCGGCGTCCGGGCGGCGTGGCAACGCGACTCGGCGTTCGACAAGGCCACGACGGGGGTGTCGCTGACGTTGTGGGCGGTGCCGACGTTCTGGCTCGGCATGCTGCTGATGATGGCGACGGGAGACCTCTTCCCGTCGCGGGGCATGCGCGACACCGACACGGCACCGGACTTCGTCTCGCAGGCGCTCGACGTCGGCCATCACCTGGTGCTGCCGTCGGTCACGCTGGTCGCGGTGGTGTGCGCGGAGTACATGCTGGTGATGCGGTCGTCGTTGTTGGAGGAGATGCACGCGCCGTATCTCGTCACCGCGCGTGCGAAGGGCCTGCGCGACGACCTGGTGCGCCGCCGTCATGCCGTGCCGAACGCGGTGTTGCCGGCGATCACGCTGGTGTTCCTGCGGTTCGGGCTGGTGGTGGCGGGGGCGATCACGACGGAGACGGTGTTCTCGTGGCCGGGGCTGGGGTTGTTGTTCTACGACGCGCTGACCGGGCCCGACTACTTCCTGCTGCAGGGGCTGCTGGTGGTGACGGCGGGCGCGGTCGTGGTGATGAACCTGCTGGCCGACCTGCTGCACGGGGTGCTGGATCCACGGGTGAAGGTCGTATGAGCGGAGTCGGCGCGCGCGGGCGCGGGCGGGCTGGTCGTCACGGGGCGCGCGGGACGGGCGCGGCCGGGTTGGGCGCGGGTCGGGCCGGTCGTCGCGGCGACGTGCACTGGGTGGTGGCTGCGGCATGACGAGGTTCAGCACGCGTTGGTCCGGTCGCACCGGTCGCGGCGATGGCGCCGTGGGCGGCTTTCTCGCGCACCGGGCGGGTGTGGCGGGTGCGGCGATTCTGGCGGTGGCCGCGCTGGTGGCGGTGATCGCGCCGTTGTTCATCCCGGCGGACGCGTTGGACGTGACGCGGGTGACGGACGCGCCGTGGCAGGCGCCGGGGGCTGGGCACTGGCTGGGGACCGATCACACCGGGCGGTCGGTGGCGTTGCTGGTGGTGCAGGGGGCGGGGACGTCGTTGTTCGTCGGGTTGACGGCGGCGGTGCTGGCGGTGGGGATCGGCACGCTGGTGGGGATCGTGAGCGGGCACTTCGGGGGGCTGGCGGCCGGGGCGTTGTTGCGGGTGACGGACTTCTTCCTGGTGTTGCCGGCGTTGGTGCTGGCGATCGCGTTGTCGACGGTGCTGCCGCGAGGGCTGGGCACGATCGTGCTGGCGATCGGGCTGACGAGCTGGCCGTCCACAGCGCGGATGGTGCGGGCGCAGACGCTGACGATCGAGGCGCGGCCGTTCGTGGAACGCGCGCGGGCGTTGGGTGGCGGGCACTGGCATGTGATCGGGCGGCACGTGTTGCCGTCGGTGGTGCCGTTGGTGCTGGTCAACGCGACGCTGGCGGTGGCGTCGGCGATCGTGGCGGAGTCGACGCTGGCGTTTTTGGGGCTGGGGGATCCGACGCGGATCTCGTGGGGGGCGATGTTGCACCAGGCTCAGCTGCACGGGGCGGTGCCGCAGCGGGCGTGGTGGTTCCTGTTGCCGCCGGGGCTCGCGATCGTGGTGGTCGTGTTGGCGTTCACGCTGGTCGGGCGGGCGCTTGAAGCCGTTGTGACGCCGAAGAGGTAGCCAAGATGCTGGAACTGAGGAACCTCTCCGTCCATTACGGACACAAACGCGTCGTGCAGGACGTGAACCTGACGCTCGAGCCCGGTCAGACGCTCGGGCTGGCGGGCGAGTCGGGGTCGGGCAAGTCGACGGTGGCGATGTCGGTGCTGCGGTTGCTGCCCAGGACCGCCCAGGTGAGCGGGGAGATCCTGCTCGACGGTGACGACGTGCGGACGATGTCGTGGGGCCGGTTGCGGGCGGTGCGCTGGGCGTCGGCGTCGATCGTGTTCCAGGGCGCGATGCACTCGCTCAACCCGGTGCGGCGCGTCGGTGACCAGATCGCCGAGCCGATGCGCCTGCACGGCACCACGGGCAGCGTCGGTGAGTTGCTGGAGCAGGTCGAGCTGCCGCACGAGAAGGCGCGGGCGTATCCGCACGAGCTGTCGGGCGGGCAGAAGCAGCGGGTGATGATCGCGATGGCGCTGGCGTGCGGGCCTCGGCTGGTGATCGCGGACGAGCCGACGACGGCGCTGGACGTGGTGGTGCAGGCGCAGGTGCTGGGCGTGTTGAAACGGCTGGTCGCCGAGCAGGACCTCGGGCTGCTGATGATCAGCCACGACCTGTCGGTGCTCGCCGAGACGTGTGACGACCTGGCGGTGATGCACCGCGGCGAACTGGTGGAACGCGGCCGCACGCGCGAGGTGATCGCGAACCCGCGGCACCCGCACACGGCGGCGCTGACGGCGGCGTTCCCGGTGATCGGCGATCCGGCGCACCGCTGGGCCGAGCCCGCACCCGAACCACCGCCGCTGCTCGAGGTGCGGGATCTGGTGGTGGACTACGGCCGGACCCGCGCGGTCGACGGGGTGGATCTGACGATCGGGCGGGGCGAGATCGTGGCACTGGTCGGGCAGTCCGGCTCCGGCAAAACGACACTGGCTCGTACCATAATGGGGCTGCGGGCACCGTCCTCCGGTCGGGTGATCTTCGACGGTGTCGAGGTGCCTCGCAAGGGCAAGGCGCTCAAGGCCTTCCGACGCCAGGTGCAGCTGGTCCTGCAGGACCCCGCGAGCGCGCTGAACCCGCGGCACAAAGTGCACGACGCGGTCGCGGAGGGACTGCGGGTGCACGGCTTTCCCGGCGACGAGGAATCGCAGGTCACAGCCGCTGTCGAACGCGCGGAGCTACGGCCGGCGAGCCTGTATCTGGAGGCGTTGCCGCACGAGCTGTCCGGGGGTCAGCAGCAGCGGGTGGTGATCGCCGGAGCACTGGTGCTGGAGCCCCGTCTGCTGGTGGCCGACGAGCCCGTCGCGTCGCTCGACGCCTCGGTGCGCGGGGAGATCGTGGCGCTGCTGCTCCGGTTGCGGCGTGAGCTGGGCCTTGCTTCATTGATCATCACGCACGACCTCGGGCTGGCGTGGCAGATCGCCGACCGGGTCGCGGTGATGCATCAGGGGAAGATCGTGGAACAAGGCTCGGTGGAACAAGTGCTGCTCAACCCCACTCACGACTACACCCGCGCCTTGCTGCGCGCGGTGCCTCAGGTCTGACGTGATCCCGATCGAACACGCCCGGTACCGGGCCTCGCTGACGCCTGCGGAGATCGGGCGGGGCGGGGCCGACGGCTGGGTGCACGTGCACGAGGTGCCGACGCTGGCCTGGCTGGCGTGGAACGACCTGGGCCGCCCGCCAGGAGTGCTGGGCGAACTCGCCGAGGCCAGCGAGCCGGAACACGTGCTGGAGCTGTGCCGGATCCTGGCCTCGACCTCACGCGCGGACACCGCGGCGGTGTGGCGCTACTTAGCCGCGGACTGGGAACGCACGGGGGAGCGTTCCGACGGCAGGCAGCGGTTCCTGCTGGACCGGGCGATGCGTGGGGATGGCATGGACTGGCGCAGCTACTCGGCGTTGATGGGCACCGACCGGCCGGAGGAGGTCGACGCGGCGTTCGACCGCGGAGAGGACATGGTCGGCATCTCCGTCATCGGCCTGGCGTTGTCGTATCCGGATCCGTGGGTGGCGCTGTACCGCGTCGCACGCGCGTTGGACCACAACCGCATCGAGGTCCGCCAGCAGGGCGCCACCGCGCTGGCACACGTGGCACGGCTGCACGGGGTGGTGTCCCGGGAGTGCCTGGAGGTGCTGCGCCGCCACCCCAACGACGTCGCCGAGGACGACCTGTGGACGTTCATCGCCCACCGCCGGCTGCCGCCGTGGCTGTGGTGGCGGCGGATCAAGGCCCGGCTAGGGCGGCGAGTTCCGCGCGCACCGCGTTCTCGGTTACGCGGTTGCGTTGCCGCACCGCCCGGTCCAGCGCGTCGTCGAAACACGCCAGGGCCTCGCCGAGATCGCCTGCGGCACGGGCGATCCGGCCGCGTTCCAGCGCGATGTGGCAGCGCATCTCGTCCGGCCCGTACCAGCCACCGGGTGTGAGCTCCCACGCCTGGTCGCAGTGCGCTCGGGCGGCCGCGTGGTCGCCGATGAGCCGTGCCAGCTCAGCGAGCCCGAGATGGGCGCCCGCCTGCACCACGACCGCTCCGGCGCGGCGGGCCAGGCCGAGCGCGAGGTCGAAGTCGGCCAGCGCCCCGGCCCGGTCACCGGCCGCGAGCCTGGCCTGCGCCTGCGCGGTGACCACCTCGGCGGTGTCCTCGGTGGAGCCGAGCTCGGCGAGCAGCCGGCGGGCCCGCCCGACGTGGTCCAGGGCGGCCGCGGGGTCACCGTCGGCCAGCGCGATCTCGCCGAGCTGGTTCAACGCCAGCGCCGCACCCCACCGGTCACCCACCGACCCGAACGCCGCCGCACCCTCACCCAGCAGGTCCCGGCCACGCGCGACATCGCCCTGCATGCGGGCCACGAGACCGTCGCCGACGAGTGCGAGCGCCGCACTCCACGGGTCGGTGCCCAGCAGCCGGTTGCGGCGGTGCCACAGCTGCGACTCGGCCTCCGGCGCACCGAGCGCCATGCCCCACATCATGGTCATGATCGGGTAGCGCGGCGGCTCCCGCATCAGCTCCAGCAACGCATCGGCCTGCCGGATCCGCGCGGACTGGTCCCCGGACGCGACGGGCCAGGCGATCAGCAGGCACAACGCGTACTCCTGCTCGCGCCCGGCCGGGGGTGTCTCTCCGCACGCGTGCAGCACGGCGTCGGCCTGTTGTGCGGCCTCCGTGCGCAGCCCGCGGAACCAGTAGTAGGTCGCCAGCGCCGCCACGAGCTCCAGCGCGAGCTCGACGGAGTTCCCGGTCGCCCACGTGACGGCCGCGACGAGGTTGTGGTGGTCGGCGGCCAGCCCGCGCAGCCACCGCACCTGCTCGTGCGCCCGCAGGTGCGGTTCGGTCTGCTGGGCGAGCGCGAGGAACCAGCGGGCGTGCCGCTCCCGCAGATCGGGCGCGTGGGCGGCGCAGAACGCCCGGATGGTGTCGAGCATCCGGTACCGGTCGTCGGCCACCTCGACGAGTGACTTGTCCACCAACGACGACAGTGCCTCTATGTCGAACACAGTCACATCGGACTCGGTGACGCCGGCGACGGCATCCAGATCGGCACTTCCGGAGAACACCGTGAACCGCGCGGCGAGGTCACGTTCGGCGTCGGAGAGCAGGTCCCAGCTCCACTCCACGACGGCGTGCAGCGTGCGGTGCCGGGGCGCGGCGGTACGACTGCCGCGCGAGAGCAACCGGAACCGGTCGTCCAGCCGCGCCGCGATCTCGCCGATGGGCAACGACCGCACCCGCGCGGCCGCCAGTTCGATGGCCAGCGCGATCCCGTCCAGCCGCCGGCACACCTCCGCGATCACGTCCTGATCAGCGGCGAACCCCGGCTTCACGGCCTGCGCCCGGTCGCGGAACAGCGCGACGGCGGCCTCGTCGTCCAGCGCGGTGACCGGGCTCAGCGTCTCACCGGTGATCCCCAGCGGCTCCCGGCTCGTCGCGAGCACCCGCACGTCCGGACACGCCGACAAGACCCCGCCCAGCACCCGCGCGGCCTCGTCGATCACGTGCTCGCAGTTGTCGACGACCAGCACCACCTCGCGCGCGGCCAGCGCCGCCCGCACCCGTTCCTCGACGCTGACCGGCCCCGCCGACAGCAGCCCGGCCTCCCGCACCCCGACACCGTCCAGCAGCGCCCTGGCGACATCGGTGGTGGCGCTGAGATCGACGAACGCCACCTCGCCGGGTTCGCGATGCGCGACCTCCACGGCGAGGCGGGTCTTGCCGGTACCGCCGGGCCCGATCAGCGTGACGAGCCGGTTCTCCCGCAGCCACTTCGCGACGCGACGCAGATCGTCGTCACGTCCGACGAAACTCGTGAGCTGCGCGGGCACACCCCGATGTGGCGCCTCGGCCCGCAGCACCTCCAGGTGCGCCGCGGCCAGATCGGGGGAGGGATCGACACCGAGTTCCTCGGCCAGCAACGCACGGCCCGCCGCGAACACCTCCAGGGCCTCGGTCTGCCGGCCGTCGCGGTGCAGCGAGCGCATCAACGCCGCCCGGACGTCCTCCCGCAGCGGGTGCTCCGCGACCAACTCCCGCAGGACGTTCGAGGTCCCGCCGGACAGTGCGCAGTTGATGAACACTTCTGTCAGCCGCTGCCTGGCCGCGACGACGAACGGCGCGTCGACGTCGGCCAGCGCCGTGCCCCGCCACAACCCCAGCGCCTCCGCACCGCGCCCGGCGTCGAGCAACTCCAGGCACCGCAGCAGGTCCACGTCCGTCGCCACCAGCCGATATCCAGCGGGGTGGTGCTCGATCACCAGGCCGGGCACGGTCCTGCGCAGCCGCGAGACCTGCGACTGCAGCGCGTTGGCCGCACCCGCGGGCGGGGAGGTGTAGAGACCGCCGAGCAACTGGCCGTGCCCCACGATCCGCCCGGCGTCGAGCACGAGCATCGCCAGCAACGCCCGCTGCCGTGGCGCGGCGACCTCCACACCGTCGACCAGCACCGGACCGAGCACCCCGAACCTCACACCGCGTGATTGTTCCCGAAGAGCTCGTGCCCGGTGGTCGCATCCACATGATCCGGAACCTCGTCATGACGGTCGCCGACCGTCGACGTCCCCGCCGGTTCGAACAACAGGATCTGCGCGCCAGAGGGCGCGAACGGCTTGTGGAACGTCCCGCGCGGCACGGTGAACACCGCTCCACGCGGCAACACGACCGTGCGCTCGCCCGAGGCCTCACGCAGAGAGATGCGCAGTTCCCCGTCCAGGACCAGGAAGAACTCGTCGGTGTCGTCGTGAACATGCCAGAGGTGCTCGCCACGGACCTTCGTGACACGGACGTCGTAGTCGTTCACCCGCGTCACGATCCGCGGGCTCCACAGAGCGTCGAACGAGGCCAGGGCGTGGTCGAGGATGATCGGTTCGCTGTTCACGCCCTCCAGCCTCGCCGCTACCGCCCGCCGAGCGTGAGTGCTAGGAATCGCACATGCCGCAAGAATCCTCGCACCGTGTCGTCGTGATCGTCGACGAGAACTCCAACCCCTTCGAACTCGGCTGCGCCACCGAGATCTTCGGCCTCACCCGCCCCGAGATCGGCCGCGACCTCTACGACTTCCAGCTCTGCGCACCCGAACCGCACACCCCCATGCGCGACGGCTTCTTCACCCTCACCGGCGTCGCCGACCTCACCGCCGCCGACACCGCCGACACCCTCATCGTCCCCAACCGGCCCAACGTCGACGCACCCCGCCGCCCGGCCGTCCTCGACGCCATCCGCCGCGCCCACGCCCGCGGCACCCGCCTCGTCGGCTTCTGCAGCGGCGCCTTCACCCTCGCCGAAGCCGGCGTCCTCGACGGCCGCCGCGCCACCGCCCACTGGCAATGGGCCGAGAACTTCCGCACCCGGTTCCCCGCCGTGCACCTCGAACCCGACGTGCTCTTCGTCGACGACGGCGACATCCTCACCGCCGCCGGCAGCGCCGCCGCCCTCGACCTCGGCCTGCACCTCGTCCGCCGCGACCACGGCGCCGAGATCGCCAACGCCGTCAGCCGCAGGCTCGTCTTCGCCGCCCACCGCGACGGCGGCCAACGACAGTTCGTCGAACGCCCCATGCCCGACCTGCCCGACGAATCCCTCGCACCCCTGCTGGCCTGGGCCCAGCACCACCTCGACCAGCCGCTCACCGTCACCGACCTGGCCACCCGAGCCGCCATCAGCCCCGCGACCCTGCACCGCCGCTTCCAGGCCCAACTCGGCACCACACCACTGGCCTGGCTCACCGGCGAACGCGTCACCCTCGCCCGCCGCCTCATCGAACTGGGGGAGTCCCGCCTCGACGTCGTCGCCCGCCGCACCGGCCTCGGCACCGCCGCCAACCTCCGCGCCCTCATCCGCCGCGTCGTCCACCACCAGCATCATGTCGACCACCGGCTTCGCACACAGCCCCGACACCGACGTCGACCCCACGTGCTCCAACTCGGCACCCGGCAGCACCCCCAGCACCCTGGCACGTTCCCGCTGGTAGAGACCCGGCCACGCGGCGTCGTAGTCGGCGAGCTCGATCTTCATGGCGTCCCCCTCGCAAAAGTGAGCAGTCAGCCAGAATATCAACTCCTGAACAGGTCACCCGCCGCGTCCACCCGCTCCAACACCTCGTCCGCCGTGAACAACAGATCCTCCACGACCTCGCAGTCCTCGACCTCGTCCCACGTCACCGGCGTCGACACCGCCGGCCGCTCCCGAGCCCGCAACGAATACGGCGCCACCGTCGTCTTCGCCGGATTGTTCTGCGACCAGTCGATGAACACCCTCCCCGCGCGCTGAGCCTTCGCCATCGTCGCCACGATCAGCTTCGGATGCTCCTTCGCCAACCGCCGCGCCACCTCATTGGCGTACTCCGACGTGTCCTTCGCCGGCGCATGGGCATACACCTGCATGCCCTTGTTACCCGACGTCTTCACCCACGAGTCCACACCGTCGTCATCCAGCACCACCCGCACCCGCTCCGCGACCCGGCAACACTCCACGACCGTCGCCGGCGCACCCGGATCCAGGTCGAACACCAGCAGATCCGGATCCCGCTTACCCCCACGCGGCCCCACCGTCCACTGCGGCACGTGCAACTCCAACGCCGCCAGATTCGCCAGCCACACCAACGTCGCCAACTCGTCCACCATCACGTAGTTGACCGTCTCGTTGCCCTTCGAACTACCCGGCGACTCCAGCCGCATCGTCCGCACCCACTCCGGACGGTGCTCCGGCGCGTTCTTCTCGAAGAACCACTTCCCGTCCACCCCGTTCGGATACCGCTTCAACGTCACCGGACGATCCTTGAGATGGGGGAGCAGCACCGGAGCGACCCGCGTGTAGTAGTCGATCACCTCGCCCTTGGTGAACCCGAACCCCGGATACAACACCTTGTCCAGGTTCGTCAGCTTCAACACCCGGTCCTCGACCCGCACCGTGGCGTCACTGCTCAACGCGACGCACCTCCCCAGGCGACTTGTCCGGCCGCAGACCCCGCCACGCCGGAAACCGCATCCGCCCGTCCGGCGTCCACTGCCGGAACACCACCTCCGCCACCAGCTCCGGCTCCACCCACTTCGCGCCCTTCGCCCGTTCCCTCGGCATCTCCGTCACGAACGGCGACGTCCTGCGCGCCAACGCCTTCAGCCGCGGCGTCAACACCGCCAACTCAGCGTCGTTGAACCCGGTACCCACCGAACCCGCGAACGCCAGCCCACCGTCCTGAGGGATACCCAGCAACAACGCGCCGATCACCCCGGCCCGCTTGCCTTCACCCATCCGCCAGCCACCGATCACCACCTCCTGCGCCATCAGGTCGGTGATCTTGCGCCACACCGGCGACCGCGCACCCGGCTGATAGGGCGAATCCAGCCGCTTCGCCACCACCCCCTCCAACCCCTGCTCACGACTCGCCGCCAGCACCGCCGCACCATCCGCGTCGAACGACGGGGGAGTAAGCCAGTGCGACCCCTTCAACTCCAGCTCCCGCAGCAACTCCCGCCGTTGCCGAAAAGGCAGCTGCAACGTCGAACGACCGTCCAGATGCAGCAGATCGAACAACAGCAACGTGATCGGGTACTGCCGGGCAGCCCGCCGCGCGGCATCGGACTTGCTCACATGCATCCGGTTCTGCAACGCGCTGAAACTCGGCCGGCCGTTCTGCAACGCGACGATCTCACCGTCCAGCAGCGCCTCCGTGGAACCGAGCTGCTCGCCGACACCCTGCAGCTCCGGATACGCGACGGTGATGTCGTTGCCCAACCTCGACCAGGCCTGCACCCGGCCACCCTCGACCCGCAGGATCGCCCGGACACCATCCCACTTGAACTCATAGGCCCAAAGATCATCATCGTCCTGGGGGAGGGGACCAGGCACCGCCAACATCGGCTTGACCTGCTCAGGAAGGACCGCCCAGTCCGGACGCGCCGCAGCATGCCGACGCTTCATCATCCAGTTCTTGCCATCGGCCCCCGACCGGAAGAACACGAACTGACCCTCGACCCGACGACCGTGCAGGACCACGTCGACCTCGCGATCCGACCACTTCACCGTCTCGTACCGGCCACGATCCCAGATGACCATCTCGCCACCGCCGTACTCGCCCTTCGGGATCCTCCCCGAGAACTCCGCGTACTCCAGGGGGTGATCCTCGGTGTGCACAGCAAGCCGGATGACATCCGTCGTAGGCGGCAAACCCTTCGGCACCGCCCACGACACCAGCACACCATCACGCTCCAGCCGCACATCCCAATGCAAGCTGCTCGCGTGATGCTCCTGAATCACAAAAGTGTCGTTATTACCCCGAGGCAGCACCTCAGCATCAGGCACAGGCTCCGGCGTCCTCGCCGGATCCCGCTTGCGCCGGTACTCGTCGAGCCCGGCCATCTACGCCGACGAGGCCTTCTTCTTCGGCGGCGCCTTCTTCGCCGCACCCTTCCGCCCGGCCTTCGCCTTCTCCACACTGCGCTCCAGCGCGGTCATCAGGTCGATGACATCGCCCTTGTCCTCGGCCTCCGGCTGCTCCGGCAACTCCGCACCCTCGGCCTTCGCCGCGATGACCTTCTCCAACGCGTCCCGGTAGTCATCGGTGAACGTGTCCGGATCGAAGTCCCCGGCCATCGACTCCACCAACGACGTCGCCATCTTCAACTCCTGCGGCCGCACCTCGACGTTCTGGTCCAGGAAGTCGAACTCCGCCTTGCGAATCTCGTCCGGCCACAACATCGTGTGCATCACCAGCACGTCATCGCGCGCCCGGATCGTGGCAAGGGTCTCCTTCTGCCGAATCGTGATCTTCACGACCGCCAGCTGACCCGTCTTCACCAACGCGTCCCGCAACAGCACATACGGCCGCGCCGCCGCCTTGTCCGGCTCCAGGTAATACGTCTTCTGGAAGAAGATCGGATCGATCTCCTCCACCGGCACGAACTCCAGGACATCGATCGACTTGTCGGTCTTCACCGGCAACTTCTCGAAGTCCTCGTTCTCCATGATCACCATCCGGCCGTCGTCCAGCTCATAGCCCTTGGTGATATCCGAATACTCGACCTCGTTGCCGCACACCGAACAGACGCGCTTGTACTTGATGCGCCCGCCGTCCTCCCGGTGCACCTGGTTGAAACGGAAGTCGTGCTCCTCGACAGCCGTGTAGAGGCGCACGGCGATCGTCACCAACCCGAAGGAGATGGCCCCACGCCACACGGATCTCATTCTCATTGGGTACCCCTGAAATGCGGTTTTCGCACTATCAGGTCACCCACTTGGCCTAACGATCCGGCAACTGAGCGACCCCCGGCCCACTGCGCTTCAGCCGAGAGTGCCCTACCGCGGTAGAGCACCGCTAGATGTCCTTGAGCGCCCGATACGTCCGATTGCTCGCCACCGCCGCCCGACGCTCCCGCGCCGTCGCCTCGATGTAGTTCTGACTCGTCGCCAAACTCGCATGCCCCAGCAACGCCATGATCTCGCTCGCCGACGCCCCATCCTCCGCCAACCGCGTCGCGAACGTGTGCCGCAGCGCATGCAGATTCGCACCCGTCGGCACCCTGTCGTTCAACCCCGCCCACCGGAAACACGACTTCACCAGATACTCCAGACCACCACGACCGATCGGCTCACCGTGCCGGTCCCGCAGCAACGCCGACTCACGATCGAAACGCCCCTGCGGGAAGCGCTGCCGGCAACTCTTGAGGTAGGCGTCCACGATCCGCTCCATCGGCGGCTCGATCGGCACACTCCGATCCCGGTTGCCCTTGCCCTTCACGTGCAGCCTCTGGTCACCTTCCCGGCCGACGACGCTCGCCAGCGTGAGCGTGCGCATCTCCGCGCTGCGCAGACCCGCGACCAACCCCAGCGCGATCACCAGCACGTCCCGCTCGGGCCACGGGTCACGACCTTTGCGCGCGCCTTCCGCGGCGGCCGTGAGGAGTTGCTCGGGGGTGTCCTCGCCACGCAGCGGCTTGGGGACGAGCGGAGGCGTCTTGGGACGGGCGACGGCGCCCATCGGGTTGCCGGCGATGAGGTCCTCGGCCACGCAGAACGTCAGGAACTGGTTCCACGTCGACCAGGCCCGCAGCACGGAGCTCTTGGCGTGGGTGTCGGCGAACAACCCGAAGGCGTTGCGGAGGTTGGAGCCGGTGAGGTGGTGTGTCGTGAGGTCTTCGACGGGGGAGGAGAGTGTCTCGGCCAGGAGTGTGTTCACGCCGGAGAGATCGCGCTGGTAGGCCGCTGTGGTGTGCGGCGAGTCCTTGCGAGTCCGGCGGGCGAGGAAGAAGGCGTCCTGGGCGGCGAGCACGTGCATATGGATCTTGTACCGCACGCCACCGACAATTCCGTGTTCCGTGCTGGATAATAGCGATTATGCATGAAATGTCCATTTTGCCCGAGTTCGCCGGACGCTGGACCAGGTGGCGTCACTTGTCGGGGATCGTGAGCGTAATGACGCACCTCTACGTACGTCTCACTGACGACACGTCGGTGTCGACCGCGCTCCGACATCGCCGGTTCAGATGTTGTGGCGTCTGCAAGTGCAGCCGGCCTGCCCGTTGGCTGACACTTGCAGACGCGCCAACACAGGCGTTTCAGCCCCTTCTGAAGACGATCTTCGCAGGTCGCCGTTTCGCCGATAATCTACATTATGTCAAGTAACGTGGATCCGGCCCGCCTGGAGGGTCTCTCCCGGCTTGATGGAACCTGCCGGCCGCGCGGCCGTCCTCGTTGTCATGATCGACGAATTCGCCAAGGCGTACCTGCACAGCGACCTGCGTGAGTTGCGTGAGACGTTGGTGTGGAAGCTGGACGGTCTGCCCGACGCCGACATCCGGCGCCCGCTCACCGCCAGCGGCACGAACCTGCTGGGCCTGGTGAAGCATCTGGCGCTGTCGGAGTCGCGATATTTCGGTGAGGTGTTCGGCCGGCCGTTTCCCGAGCCGATGCCGCGGTGGGACGACCTGGCGGCGCGTGGTGCGGACATGCGGGCTGCGGAGCACGAGACGCGCGAGGAGATCGTTGCTCGTTATCGGCGCGTGTGGGTGCATTCGGACGCGACGATCGATGCTCTTGCGGTGGACTCCCCCGGTTATGTGCCGTGGTGGCCGCGTCCTGACGTGTTGTTGTTCAACGTGTTGGTGCATCTGCTGACCGAGACGGCTCGGCATGCGGGGCACGCGGACATCTTGCGGGAGCAGATCGACGGTGCGACGGGTGTGGGGCCGACTCCCCCGTAGTCAGGTGTGCAGGCCGCGGAGCAGGGTGTCGAGGTAGCGGCGGGCGGTGGGGAGCCGGTCGGCCGGGGTGTCGCTGTGGACGTAGGTGGCGTAGGCGATGCCGCACATGAGTGGGACGAGGTCGTTGTCGGCGAGGTCGGGGTGGACGACGCCGGCGGCGCGGGCGCGGGTGAGCAGTTCGGTGCCGGTGGCGATGAGCTGCTTTTTGAGTTCGGTGGTGCGCGGCAGTGTGTCGTGGGCGGTGCCGGCGACTTTGACGAGTGCGGGGTCGCTGACCTGGGCTTCGACGAGCCGGGTGAGGAAGTCGGAGAAGGCGTGCCAGGGGTCGTCGTCGCGGAGTGCTTCGTCGCCGTGGCCGGCGAGTTGTTCGAGGCAGGGGGTGGCGACGGTTTCGAGGAGCGCTTCGGTGGTCGGGAAGTGCCGGTAGACGGTGCCGACGCCGAGTCCTGCGCGGCGGGCGACGTCGTTGAGCTGCAGCGGGGTGCCTTCGTCGACGAGTTCCCTGGCGACGGTGATGATGCGGTCCCAGTTGCGGGCGGCGTCCTTCCGCAGCGGCGTCATGTGTCCAGTCTAATTGGATACCTCATCCGGAACCTGGACGAGTGGTGCGTGCCGCTCGCTGAGTGTGCGGACGGCTTGGGCGATGCGGGGGTCGGTGGCTGCCTTGCTGGGTGTCACGGGCAGGCCGTGGGCTCCGATCATGGTGCCGGTCGGCAGTGTCTCGTCGGTGGCGGCGATGATCGAGGATCGTGCCGCGACCGATGCCGGTCCGGAGGTGGAGCGTTCGAACTTGCGGCGTACCAGGGGCCAGAGCAGCCGCAGTCCGGGCGAGACGATCTTGGGTTTGCGCAGGGTGCCGTCGGTCATGTCGGTGGCGGCGCCGCCGGGGTCGGCGGCGAACACCGTGACGCCGGTTCCGTCGAGTCGGCGGGCGAGGTCGAGGGTGTAGGCGAGGTTCGCGAGCTTGGCGCGTCCGTACCAGTGGAAGCCGTAGTAGCCGCCGGGTGGTTCGACCTCGTGGAACGTCTTCTTGGCCAGCACGACGGCTCCTGTCGTCACGTTCACGACTTTGCTCAGCCTCGGTAGCAGCAGTTCGGTGAGCAGGTAGGGCGAGAGGTGGTTGACGACGAACGACGCCTCCACTCCGTCGAGTTCCGTGCGGTCCTCGAACATCGCGCCGACGTTGTTGACGAGGATTTCGACGTCGTCGATCCGGGTGGCGAGCGCTCGTACGTCGTCGAGTGAGGCGAGGTCGGCTCGTAGGAACTGTGCGGTCTCCCCTCCCCCTGCGTTGATCCTCTCGACCGCCCGCTCCCCTCGTTCGGTGTTGCGTCCGACGACCGTGACCGCGTATCCGGCCTTGGCGAGTCCGAGTGCGGTCTCGAGTCCGATGCCTCCGGTCCCTGCTGTGACCACTGCTCTGCGGGCCATGACTCTCTCCATCCGGATAGTCCATCCACTTACTCGGCCACGCTAGCACATATCCGGATTTTCTATCCGATTCGTGGGCCTGAAGAATGCCGCCCGTGGATCTCGGGGTGATCGGCCAGGCAGCGGGCATGTTCGCGGTGACGAACGTCGACGACCTGGTGCTCCTCGCCCTGTTCTTCGCACGGGCGCGCAGGGCCTGGCAGGTGGTGGCGGGCCAGTACCTGGGCTTCGCGGGCATCCTCGCGGTGGCGGTGGTCGGCGCGCTGGGCGCGTCGCTGCTCCCGGACCAGTTCCGCCCGTGGCTGGGCCTCATCCCCCTGGCGCTGGGCCTCAAAGCGGCGTGGTCGCTGTGGCGCGGTTCCGACGACGATGACGAGCCCGACGCCGCACCCGGCGTCCTCGCCGTGGCGGGCGTGACCCTCGCGAACGGCGGGGACAACATCGGCGTCTACGTCCCGGTCTTCACCGTCGCGGACTCACTGTGGGTGTACGTCGCGGTGTTCCTGGTCCTGGTGGGCGTGTGGTGCCTGGCCGGCTGGTTCCTGGCCTCACGCCAGGTGGTGGCCCGCGCGCTGGCGAGGTGGGGCCACATCGCGTTGCCGGTCGTGCTGATCGCGATTGGCCTTTTGGTGTTGTTCTCCGGCTGATCGGCCCGTTGGTGAGGTAGACACTTCGGGTGCGAAAGACCTACAGCTACAACGAGGCCGTCAAGATCCTCGGCGGACGCGAGCACCCGATCGTCGCCGCCATGGACAAGCTGCTGAACGGCGCGCTGCTCGCGGGCTCGTTGGGGCTGTGGCACGTGCTGGACCTGTTCGACGCCAAGCCGGATTTCATCCGCCTCAGCAACGAGCTGATCTCCAAGGTGTCGGAGAAGCGCCGCAAGGTCAGCCGTTACACCCGCACTCAGCAGTTGCACGCCGCCCACGCCGTGCTGGTCATGACCGCGTTCTTCGAGGCGTTCGAGGAACAACGGCTACCGGTCAAGCTCGCGGCGAAGGACCGCGAGCTGGTCGCGAAGTACAACCCGTGGGACTTGGATCTGCCGCTTCCGTCGGTGGGTCGTCCTTACGAGAAGAACCTGGTCGCTTTGCGGCGTTTGTACGGGGAGCTCGGCGCGTACCTGCGCGAGGCGATGTCGAACGCGGCCTCCTGGGACGACCTCAACGAGACCGAACGCGACCGCGTCCACGAGGCCGCTGTACGGGGTGCGCCGACGCGGGCCATCGAGCGGTACGAGGAACTGCTCGGCCAGCTCGCGGCGGAGTATCCGGAGATCAGGTTCTGGTGCGCGATCCACGACGCCCGCTCGACGCGATCGGCGTTGGCCCGGCTAGAAGAAGTGCTGCGTGAGACCACGACCGACCTGACCCCCGAAGTGCGGCTCGCCGAGTTGGCGGGCGCGTACCGGGGTGCGTTGCGGCGGCCGTTGGTGAAGTCGTCAGAAGGTGTCCGGATCCCGAGCCTGGCCGAGGCGTACGTGGACCCTCGGTTCCAGGTGGTGCTCGGTACCGAGCGGACCGCGGCGCCGTCGTTGCTGGCGTGGTGGGACGAGGTGCCCGTCCGGGACGACCTTTACGCCTACCTGGTGGGCTATCTGACGTCTCCAGCGGCGCTGACCGCTCCCCTGCTGGTGCTGGGTGACCCGGGCTCCGGCAAGTCGGTGCTGACCGAAATGCTGGCCGCTCGGCTGCCCGCGTCGGACTTCGCCGTGGTGCGAGTGGAGCTGCGCAGCACTCCGGTCGACGCCGACCTCAAGCGACAGATCGAGCACGGCCTGCACAAGCTGTTGCACGAGCCAGTCAGCTGGGCTGACTTCTCTCGCAACACCAGCGGCGCTCTGCCCGTGGTGATCCTGGACGGGTTCGACGAGCTGTTGCAGGCGACCGGTGTCAGCCAGACGCGGTACCTGACCGCGATCGCCGACTTCCAGCAGACCCTCCAGGACATGGGCAGGCCGGCTGTCTTCGTGGTGACGAGCCGGCTGAGCGTCTGTGCCGGACTGGAGCTGCCCGCGGGCACGCACGTCGTGCGGCTGCTGCCGTTCTCCGAGGAGCAGGTCCGGGCGTGGCTGGACGTGTGGAACGCGGTGAACCGCCCGTTGCCCGCCGAGACCGTGCTGGAGTACGAGGATCTGGCCTCGCAACCGCTGTTGTTGCTGATGCTGGCGTTGTACGACGCGGTGGACGAGTCGTTCCAGCGTGATCACCAGAGCATGAGCCGCGGGCAGTTGTACGAGCGCCTGCTCAACCGGTTCGCCCGGCGCGAGGTGACCAAGGACGACGCGGACCGGTCCGAGGCCGATCTGGACGCGGACGTCGAATCCGAGCTCGAACGGTTGTCGGTCGTGGCGCTCGCGATGTTCAACCGGGGCGCGCAGTGGGTGGCCGAGCACGAGGTGACGTCGGATCTGGCTCAGTTGCTCGACGTCGACTCCCCTGACCGGCAGGTGGGAACGCAAACTCCTCTCTCTGCCGGCGAAACGGTGCTCGGGCGGTTCTTTTTCGTACAGAAGACGGAGGCTGTACGAGAGGACAAGACCAAGCTGCGTACCTACGAGTTCCTGCACGCAACGTTCGGCGAGTACCTGGTGGCACGATTCGTGTGGGACCGGCTGCTCGTGCTCCAGCGCGAGGACGCGGCACGCTCGCGTCGTAAGTCCACTGTGGACGACACCGAGCTGTACTCGGTGCTGTCGTTCACAGCGCTGACCAGCAGCGTGCCGATCCTCGACTTTCTCCGGGAGTTCGCGCGGAGGTCCGGCGACGACGGCTTGTTCGACCTGGTGGTGCGGTTGTTCGGGGCGCGGGACGAGCGGCGTCTGTCGCGGGGTGTCTACCTGCCGAACGTCATGACGGACTCGGCCAGGGACGCCACGTACTCGGTGAACCTGGTGGCCCTTGCGGTGGCGCTGAAGGAGAAGGTCCACGGACAAGACCTGCGGCTGAGCACGGCTGAGTGGCATCGGGAGGCGCTGTTCTGGAAGTCGCGGCTGGCGGACGCTGAGTGGACAAGCGTGGTGCGGTGCTTTTGGGTGGATCGGAACCCCGATCACGGCTTCACGGTCAGCTGGAGCAAGCGGACACAGGACGTTCGTGCCGAATGGCTGTTGATGTCAGAACCGGACGTGATACTGGACGACCTCTCGATGACACTCCGGGACGCGGTGATGCCGTTGGCGTCGCAGTACGGCATCGAGGTGACGGCTGCGTGGATCGAGTTGATCGCGACACCCCCTGAACGATGGGTGTCTGCGATTCAGCGGCTTGCTCAGGCCGACAAGGACGGTGTGGTCTGGTTGCGGGAGGCCGACGCCCGACTCGGCCTCGGCGGCGACGACGTAGCGATCATCGAAGGGACTTCCAAGATCGCCGGAGTCATGGACAACGAAGTGACAGCGGACGCGTGGCTGCGGCTGCATGAGCGAGGATTTCGATTCGAGCTGGTGCCTGATGTGCGAGACCTGAAGTACCTTTTGGCCAGAGTCAGCTTGCGGGAGGTGTTCCAGCGCAGGCCTGATCTGTTCAAGCGGGCCACAGCGGCCGCGGCCGAGTTGGGTCTTGAATGGCCGCCGTCAGACTGGCCGACATCGCCGCCAGATCCTCCTCGCTGAGGTCCCTCTCCCCCACCTGCCGAAGGATCTCCGACCGCGAGCACACCACCACCGCGCCGGTGTAGCCGCCCAACTCGGCGGCGGCGACGATCTCGGGGGTGTCGTTGTGCACGACCAGGATCGGGTCGGGCGTGTCGGTGTAGAGCAGGCGCTCGATGTCCCGTCCGGTGATGGCCATGCTCAGTCTTGTACGGCGCGGGCGTAGCGGGCCGCAAGGGTGCGAACGTGTGCGACCAGCTCGGGCGGTGAGACGACCTGGAAGTCGTGGCCGAGCATGCCGATCCACACGGCCACGCTTTCCACGGAGTCGGCGCCGGTCACCAGTACGCAGGAGGAGGCGTCGACGGCTTCGACGGTGCCGACGGCGGCGGTGATGCGGGCGGCCACTTCCTCGGCCGGGGCGTGGACCAGGACGCGGGCTTGGACGCGCCACGCGGCTGAGCTGGCGCTGGAGGCGACGTAGGTGGTGGCGTCGAAGTCGCGTGGGGTGAAGCGCGGGCCGAACGGGGGCTGCGGTGGGGTCATGCGGTCGACGCGGAAGCTGCGCCAGTCGGTGCGGTCGCAGTCCCAGGCGACGAGGTACCAGCGGCGGCCCCAGTTGACCAGGCGGTGGGGTTCGACGCGGCGGCGTGAGGGGGTGCCGTGGTGGGAGTTGTAGTCGAAGCGGATGGTGTCGGAGTCGCGGCAGGCGGCGGCCAGGGTGGAGAGCAGTTCGGGGTCCAGGGCGGGTGCTGGTGAGTCGCGGGGTACGGATTCGACGTGTTGCAACGCCGAGACGCGGTGGCGCAGGCGTGATGGGAGGACCTGTTCGAGTTTGATCAGGGCGCGCAGGGAGACTTCTTCGAGGCCGGTGACGGCGTTGGTGCGCAGGGCGGCCGCGACGGCGACGGCTTCGTTGTCGTCGAGCAGCAGGGGTGGGAGTTCGGCGCCGGCGCCGAGGCGGTAGCCGCCGAAGCTGCCGGTGGTGGCGTTGACGGGGTAGCCGAGTTCGCGCAGGCGGTCGACGTCGCGGCGGACGGTGCGGGGGCTGATCTGGAGTTCGTCGGCGAGTTCGCTGCCTTGCCAGTCGCGGCGGGACTGCAGCAGGGCGAGCAGGCGCAGCAGGCGTGCCGAGGTTTCCAACATGACCGCAGACTTTAGGACAGAGGCTGGCCGCAAGCCCCTTTAGCCTTGGGTTATGACGGAGATCAGGGAATTCCACATCGCGGTCGACGAGGCGGACGTCGAGGAGCTGCGGTTCCGGTTGGCGCGGACGCGGTGGACGGATCAGGTGCCGGGGGCGGGGTCGCGGTACGGCGACGCGGTCGAGGACGTGCGGGAGATGGCGCGGTACTGGGCCGAGGAGTTCGACTGGCGGGCCGTGGAGCGCACGCTCAACGCGTTCCCGCAGTTCATCACCGAGATCGACGGCACCGATGTGCACTTCCTGCATGTCCGCAGCGACAACCCGGACGCGTTGCCGTTGCTGATGATCCACGGCTGGCCGGGCTCGATCCTGGAGTTCGTGGACGTCGTCGAGCACCTGCGGGGCGACTTCCACCTGGTGATCCCCTCGATCCCGGGCTTCGGGTTCTCGGGGCCGACCACGGGAACCGGGTGGCACTCCGGGCGGATCGCGGGGGCGTTCGCGGAGTTGATGGCGCGGCTGGGTTACGACCGGTACGGGGTGCACGGCAACGACGCCGGGTCGCTCATCGCGCCAGAGATCGGGCGGGCCGCGGCGGAGCACGTGGCGGGGGTGCACGTCACGCAGATCTTCTCGTTCCCGTCTGGTGACCCGGCCGAGATGGAGGGGCTGGCCGAGGACGACTTCCGGCGGCTCGGGGTGTTGCAGAACTTCTACGAGAACCTGTCCGGGTACGCCAAGCTGCAGCAGGCGCGGCCGCAGAACGTCGCGTTCGCGCTCGCGGACTCCCCCGCCGGTCAGCTCGCCTGGACGATGCAGCTGATGGGTGTGCCGGACGTGACCAGGGACTTCCTGCTGGCCAACGTGTCGATCTACTGGTTCACCAACACCTCGGGTTCCTCGGCGCGGCTGTACTACGAGGACGCGCACCGCGAGGACGTGCCGGCCGAACCGACGACGTTCCCGCTGGGGGTGGCGATCTTCGCGAACGACTTCCAGACCATCCGCCGCTTCGCCGAGCGCGATCACCACAACCTGGTTCACTGGTCGGAGTTCGATCGTGGCGGTCACTACTCCGGTCACCAGGTGCCGGAGCTGCTCGCCGATGATCTGAAGGTGTACTTCGCCAAGATCTAGGACATCCCCGGGAAATGTCACAGTGGGTTGAAGCGGGTCTGTGGGGACTGGCAGGCGGCGGTGCGCTCGTGGCGGGCGCGCTCGTCGCCTGGTTCCTGCGGGTGCCGCGCGATGTCGTGGCCGTCGTGATGGCGTTCGGCGCGGGCGTGCTGACCGCGGCGGCGGCGTTCGAGCTGATGGACGAGGCGGAGCGCAACGGCGGGCTGCTCGCCACCTCGGCCGGGTTCCTCGGCGGCGCGGTGATCTACGTGCTGGCGAACGTGCTGCTGGCCCGGCGTGGTGCCCGGCACCGCAAGCGCAGCAGCAACCAGCCGTCCGAACAGGACCAGACCGGTAGCGGCACGGCGATCGCGGTCGGGGCGCTGCTCGACGGCGTGCCCGAGTCCGTGGTGCTCGGTGTCTCGCTGCTGGGTGGTGGCGGGATCGGGGTGACGATGCTGGCGGCGGTGGTCATCTCGAACGTCCCGGAAGGACTGTCCAGCGTCGCCGGCATGAAGCAGGCGGGCCGCGGGGCCGGGTACGTCTTCGGGGTGTGGGGCGCGATCGCGGTGGCGAGCGGGGTGTCGGCCGCGCTGGGCAACGTGCTGCTGGCCGACGCGTCGCCGCAGCTCATCGCGGTGATCACGGCGGTGGCCGCCGGGGCGATCCTGGCGATGATCGCGGACACCATGATCCCCGAGGCCTACGAGCGGGCCCGCCTCTACACCGGGCTGTGCACCACGGCGGGGTTCCTGACGGCCTTCGTGGTGGAACGGTTGGGCTAGTTCACCTGGTGCTCGAGCCACGGCGGCGGTAGGAGTGCAGCCATGGGTGTTCCGCTGGTGGACTTGACCGGGTGGTTCGACGGCACGCGGCGTGCCGAGGTGGCGGCGCGGGTGGACGCGGCGTTGCGGGAGTCGGGATTTCTGCTGATCACCGGGCACGGCGTCCCGGACGCGCTGCGCTCTCAGGTGCGCGGGCTGACCCGCTCGTTCTTCGCCCTGCCCTCTGATCAGAAGTCGGCCTACGCGGTGCGGACCGGCGGGCGGGGCTGGCTGCCACCGGACGAACAGGCCACCGGCCGCGCCGACGGCGGCCTGGCTCCCCCGGACCTGAAGGAAACGCTGGCGTTCGGCTCTGACGACCCCGAAGGTGACGCGTTCTTCTTCCGCCCCAACGTGTTCCCGGCCGAGGTGCCCGGCCTCGAAGGCGCCGTGACGGAGTACGTGCGGCGGAAGCGGGCGCTGTGCGACGAACTGCTGACGATCTTCGCCGTCGCGCTCGACTCCCCGCGGGACCTGTTCACCCGGCACACGCGGAGGCCCTCGTACACGTTGAACGTCAACCACTACCCGCCGCTGCGGCAGGTCGGGCCCGCTGGGCCGGGACAGTTCCGCATCGGCGAGCACACCGATTTCGGCACCGTGACGATCCTGGACCGCCAGCACGGCGTCGGCGGCCTGCAGGTCCGCTCCGCCGACGGGGTGTGGGAGAACGCGCCGTTCGACCCGGCCGCCTTCACCGTCAACATCGGCGACCTGATGGCCCGCTGGGTGTCCGACCGGTGGCGGTCCACCCCGCACCGCGTGCTGCCACCGGACGCCTCCGCCCCCGACGAGGACCTGGTGTCGCTGATCTTCTTCTACAACACCGACACCGACGCGCGGATCGTCTCGCTCGACGGCCGCTATCCGGAGGTCGGGGGCGGCGAGTACCTGCGGGCCAAGCTCGAGGCGATCTCGATCGGATAGTGGGGGTCCGTCGGTGAGCTGCACGATTGCCCGGACCCGGCGCCGCTCGTCAAGTTCTACCGGATGTACGCCGATCCCGCCGGGCACCCGTTCTACCTGGTCACCACCCAGGGCCTCGATCGCCGCAGACTCGTTCGAGTGAAGCGGCGCACGGCCAGCACGCTCCGCAGTCCCCACCCCGTCTGCCGTCGGGCACGCGGGGGCCTTTCGTCCGCTTCTGTCGTACGCGGGGTCCCCGCGTGTCTGAAAATGGGGCTGGTGTGGTTCGGGTGAGTGAACGGGTATCGGTTCGGCAGGGGTCTAGATGGCCCACACGGTCGCGGACCGGGTCTCGGTGCTTTCCAGGGTGAGCGGTACCGGCACCTCGTAGCGGCCCTGTGCCCGGAACCGGTCGCGCGGCAGGTGCGCGCGGTCCGGGTCGCCGAGCAGCACGAGCGCACCGCGCGCCGCGGCCCTGGTCAGGAACGGCAGCATGAGCGCGGTGATCTCCGCGTCGTAGAAGACGTCACCGGCCAGCACGACGTCGGCACCGAGCGCGTCGCTGTCGAGCTGGTCGCCGGGCAGCGTCGTGACGGTGACGTCGTTGGCGGCCGCGTTGAGCTCCACCGCCGCGAGCGAGAGCGGGTCGATGTCGTTGGCCGTGACCGAGTCCGCGCCGGCCAGCGCCGCGGCGATCGCGACCAGGCCGCTGCCGGAGGCGAGGTCGAAGACCTTCTTGTCGCGCACCAGCCCGGGGTGGTCGAGCAGGTGCCGCGCCAGGGCCTGACCGCCCGCCCAGGGGAACGCCCAGAACGGCGGCTGGTCGTGGTGGGTCAGTTCCCACAGGTCCATCGCCTCGGCCGCACTGTGCAGCAGGACCTCGGGTACCAGGGGCACCGGTGTGAGAGCCGTGTTGGCGAGCACGAACTCGGACAGCGTGGGCGCGGACATGACGGAGAAGCTTAGGGGCCGCCCCTGCGGCGGCCGCAGAGGCGAAAGGCCATGAGTTCGCGCGGGGTTCACCGGCCCAGCGCCGCCAGCACCGCCTGGTAGGTCTGCTCGGCGTCGGCCTCACCCGTCTCGATCACCACCGACTCCGGCGTGAGGTAGCGGGTGAACTGGTCGCGGATCCGGCGGATCATCGCCGCTCCGCCCAGCGCCTCGACCGCGCCGTCGATGTGGTGATCACGGCCCTGGAACCGGCGCACCGCGACGTCCGCGGGCGCGAGCAGCATGATCTCCAGGTAGTCCGCGCCGGCGGCGTGGGCGGTCTCGGCGAACCTGTCACGTTCGGGCCGGCGGGCCACCAGCTGCGGCATCACGACGTCGTGGCCCGACGACAGGTGCGTGGCCGCCATGGCGAGCGCGAGCGGACGCACCAGGCCCACGGTGCCGAAGAAATCGTCCTGCCAGCCGCCGACCAGCCGGACGATCTCGTCGGCGTCGAGGTTGAGCGTCTTCGGGTGTTCGGCGGCGTAGCGGGCGGCGATGGTCGACTTGCCGACGCCGGTGGGGCCGTTGAGGTGGATCAGTGCGGGCACCGGCCCGAACTTACTGGCCCGGCACTATTGGCAGACCCGCGCCAGTTCGTCGATCGCGGTGGCGACCAGGGCGATCGCGATGTCGGGTGACTTGCCGCAGCTGGCCGGGCGCGGCGGTACCGGTTGCTCGGTCAGCGCCACCTGCCACTCGCGGCCGTCGTCATGTCGCACGGTCGCGGAGTCGGCGGTTTCGGCGACGACGGTGAGCACGTCGCGGGTCTCGCCGAGCTGCTCGCGGACGGCGACCTCGGCGACCTGACCGCGCGGGCTGAAGCAGGAACGGCCGCGGCACCGGTCGGCGACGATGCCCTCGGTGACGACGCGCTGCGCCAACTGGTGGTCGAGTCGTCCGTACAGGTGACCGGTGGGCAGCAGGACGCCGGTCGGGGCGAAGCGGTGCCCGCCGGTGTGGGTGCACTCCCAGAGGTTGAGCGCGGTGGCGATCGGACGGCCGTACAGGGCGCAGCAGACGTCGCGTTTGCTGTTGGTGCACACCAGCAGCAGCGGGTCGGGCACGGGCGTGCCGAACGCGGTGGAACGGCCCGCGCCGAGGGCCTCGAAGTCGAGCTCGAGGGCTTCCTCGGGGGCGGTGAGGTCGGCCTGTTCCAGCCACGACGCGCCGGGCTTCGTCGAGGCCAGGTACAGGCGGCGGGTCGCGGGCAGGTGGTGGTCGGCGTGCTTGCCGGGGCGGCGGATCAACAGGATGCGCACACCCGTGCCGGCGGCGCGGCGTTGCAGTTCAGCGCCGAGTTCGGGGTCGAGGTGGCTCTCCACGATCGCGTCGCGGCCCCACGGGCCCGGCTGCTCCAGGCACAGCCACGCCGTCGCGGTCGCGGCCGTGCCGGCCAGCGGTTCGCCCGCGAAGTCGGAGAGTATCGAGCACCTCATCTGCACACTCTATACGGCCGTTCGGGTGAGGAATAAGGTCACCCTTACCGGCTACACCGGACCCGTCGCGACGAAACGTGATCAGGTCCGGCCCTCCAGCTGCGCGACCCGGTCCCTCATCCCCGCCTCGAGTCGCGCGCGGTAACCGATGAACAGCTTGTTCGCCAGGTAGGGAGCCCAGTTGCCCTGCTTGGCGATGTTGTAGACGCGGTGCACGACCAACGCCCCCTCCGGATGGGCATGCAGCGTGTCCTCACCGCGGTACCACCAGTCGCCCCAGTACGCGATCACGCCCTGATCCCGGTCGACCAGCCGATGCGACCCGGACACCCCGGCGTCGGCGAACATCCGCTCGCGCACGTCCTCCAGCGGCGCGCGCACCACGCCCTTCACCTCGAACAGCAGTCGTGTCATCGGTGCTTGTCCTCCCAGTGCTCGTGTCCGCCGACGGTGCCGTCGCGGATGGCGGTGGCGAACCAGGTCAGCCAGGCGCGTTCGGCGCGCAGCATCGCCATCCGGTAGTCGAGCTCGATCCACGCCAGCTGCGGCAGCCCCATGCCCGCGAGCCGTTCCAGCAGCACCGCGAGCGCGGCCAGCTGCTCGGCCACGGCCCGTTCACGCTGCTCGACGACGGTCAGCGCGTCGTCCGGCGGCAGCAGCCCGACCAGGGAGATCCCGGCCTCGAACCGCGGGTACTCCT
The DNA here is from genome assembly GCF_002150765.1 of Lentzea kentuckyensis. GTDB lineage: Bacteria > Actinomycetota > Actinomycetes > Mycobacteriales > Pseudonocardiaceae > Lentzea > Lentzea kentuckyensis. The sequence goes on along the minus strand of NZ_MUYM01000008.1, from coordinate 9,740 downwards.
TGGCCGGCACCGCGATCAGCTCGCGCAACCAGTCGTGCAGCTCGCCGGTGCCCGCGGCGGTGACCGCGTAGACGGTCCGCTCGGGCCGGTTCCCGGACTTCTGCGTGGCGCTCGCGGTGATCAGCTCGTGTTTGGCCAGCGACTCGACGACGGTGTAGAGCGAGCCGTAGTTGAGCTTGATCACCTCCTCCTGGTGGCGTTCGCGCATGGTCTGCGCCATCTCGTAGGGGTGCATGGGCCGCTCCGACAGCAACGCCAGCACCGCGAGAGCCAGGGGGTTCGTGCGCCTGAACGACATATCCGCTCCCAGATACTCGGCACCGAATATATGGGTAGGGTGGACGTCATGACAACGGTGATCACCGGGGGAAGCCGGGGTATCGGAGCCGCGACCGCACGCAGGCTGGTGCGCGACGGCCACCAGGTCGTGATCAGCTATCGCCAGGCCGCCGACGAGGCACGCTTGCTGGAGAAGGAACTCGGTGTCGTGGCCGTGCGGGCCGACACCTCCGACGAGGACGACGTGGCCCGCCTGTTCGACGCCGCCGGCGACGACATCACCGGCGTGGTCAACAACGCCGGCATCACCTCCCCCTCGGGCCCGCTGGCCGAGCTGCGCACCGAGGACCTGCGCCGGGTCGTGGACGTCAACGTGATCGGCGCGTTCTTCGTGGCCCGCGAGGCGTCGCGGCGGATGAGCGGCGGCTCGATCGTGAACGTCTCCTCCGGCGCCGCGACTCTGGGCAGCCCTGGCGAGTACGTCCACTACGCCGCCACCAAAGCCGCCGTCGACGCGATGACCATCGGGTTGTCCAAGGAACTGGCGCCGCGCGGGATCCGGGTCAACTGCGTGCAGCCGGGCACCATCCGCACCGACATCCACCAGCTGTCGGGCCAGCCGGACCGCCCGGACCGGGTGGCCGGGCGCGTGCCGATGGGACGGCCTGGTGAGGCCGACGAGATCGCGAACGCCATCGCGTGGCTGCTGTCGGACGAGGCCTCGTACACGACGGGCGCGATCCTGCGGGTGACCGGCGGAACCTGAGCCGAACTGTCAGACCCGCTGGGTAGGTTGATCGGATGGGCACCCTGCTGAGTTCTCATCCCGTCGCCACCGACCGAAGACGCGTGCTGGGCCGCGTGTTGCTGATCGTGGCCCTGGCCAGCGCCCTGCTGCTCACGCTGATGTTCGTGGTCGACCTCGGCGGCGCGCAGTACGCGCTGGTCTTCGCCGCGTTCCCGCTGCTGCTCGCCGGCCCCGCCGCGGTGGTGCTGCTGCGCAAGGCCCGCACGCCCGAGGTGATCGAGCTCTACGACGGCGGCATCGCGCACGTCCTGGGCGGCACCCGGCGCAGCTGGACGTGGGAGCAGGTGCGGGCGATCGACGTCGCCGAGCGCGGCGAGTACTCCTACACCGGCTCCGACCTCGACTGCACGATCCGGTTCGACGACGGCCGGCTGCTGCACTTCAGCGGGCTCACCCAGGACAGCCGCGTGATCGTCGGCGCGCTGGGCACCCACTGCGCCGCCGCGGCCCGCGAGCCGGTGCGCACGAAGTACAAGGGACGCGCGGCGGCGGTGCTCGGGAGCATCACGCTCGTCGGTGGCGGGGTCGCCGCGTGGGCGATCACCGCCGTGCCGCACACCGGGGAGGGCGGCGACCAGTTCGGGCTGGCGATGCTCGCGGTGGCCTGCGTGGTGCCGGCGGTGATCAGCCTGATTCTGCTGATCTCTGTTCTGGTGACTGGCCGGCGCTAGGGACGGTCGCGGAGAACACGCCGATTCCCAGCGCGTACGGGTCGTCGAGGCCGACGGTGCGCAGGGTCTCCGTCGGCAGTGCCAGCAGCGAGATCGCCACCCCGAGGAAGTAGGCGTCCAGCAGACCGGTGTCGCGGACCGTGGCGGGCAGGCCCGCCGCCCGCTGCAGGGTCGCGGCCGCCTCGGCGTTGGCCAGCACCATGCCGGACAGGGCCGCGCGCACGCCGGGCCGGCGGACCGCTTCCAGGTACAGCTCGACCATCGCGAGCATCTGGGTCGGGTCGTCGGCCACCGCGCGGCGCAGCAGGGCCGGGTAGAGCTCGGCGACGTCGGAGGCGCTGATGTCGGCCGGGGTGGTCTCACGCAGGCGGTCGACGGCGGCGCGGTGCAGGGCGGTCATCCTGGCCGCGGAGGCGGTGAGGATCGCCTCGCGGGTCGGGAAGTAGTTCTTGGTGGTGCCGATGGGGACGCCGGCCTCGCGGTCGATCGCGCGGTGGGTCAGGCCCCGGCCGCCTTCCACCGCGAGGATCTGGATCGCGGTGTCGCACAGAAGATCACGACGGCTCACGGTCCGGGACCCTAGCAAGATCACCACGGCTGTGGTGAACCGGGGCGAACGCGCTGGTCCCGGCGGTCGCGATGAGCACTCCCCGCTCCACGACCAGGAACAGGCCGCACACGCAGCGGACGTAGGACACGGCGCCGTGCGAGGAGACCGGCGAGGTGCAGGACCAGTGGCAGGCGGGGCAGGTGGCGATCATGCACACCAGCGTGCTGTCATGGTCTAGTGCATTTCAACCCTTACGGCGGGGCGGCGGCGGAACTCGCCGCGACGCTGGTCAACGCCGATCCCGGCGCCGACCTGCTCGACGTGCTCAAAGCCTCCGACTACAAGCCGCTGGGCTCGCTGGACGCCCGCCAGGAACGTGACGTACGAGACTGGATCGAGCGCCTGCGCCAGGTCTTCCACCGCCCGACGGTGGAGCTGCTCAACGAGTTGCTGGCCGAGTCGTCGACCACGCACTACATCTCCACCCACGACGGACGCGCGCCGCACCTGCACTACGCCCGTGAGGACGCACCGACCGATGTGCGCGTGAAGGCGTACACGGCGGCGGGCATGGCGGCGTTGTTCTGCGAGGACGCCGGACGCATCGGCGCGTGCGACCGCGACGGCTGCGACACCGTCTTCGTCGACACCAGCCGCAACGGGCGCCGCAGGTTCTGCTCCACCAAGTGCGCGAACCGCGTCGCGGTGGCGAACCACCGCACTCGCCGGCCGGCGTGACTCAGCTCGAACGGCACGTCCGCCTCACTTGTCGATGACGTTGTTGAGCCGGCGGGCTTTGTAGTCGGAGTAGGGCTCCAGGCCGTAGGTCAGCGAGCGGTAGTCGGTGCCCCAGTCGCCGCGCTGCTCGTAGGCGAAGTAGCGGGTCTTGGCGCTGTCGGTCCACCGGTCGAAGATCACGGCGTGGCGGTTGTTGCCGTCGCCGATCGCGTCGATGACCAGGTCACCACGTTTGAGCTGGGACATCGTGATCGACGTCGTCCAGGTCGAGGTGGCGAGCTCGACGGTGTTGGGGCCCGGCTTGTCGAGCCGCGCGGCCATCGACGCGTAGCCGGAGCAGTCCATGCGGTAGCCGTCGGTCCAGGTGCGGTTCTGGTCGTAGGGCACGCGGGTGCCGTTGTTCGCCGTCAGCCAGCTGTTGGCGCGGTTGATGATCTCGTAACGGTACATCGGCGTGGCGGCGGCGTGGGCCGGTGTCACCAGCGTGGTCAGGGCGAGCAGGATCGCGGCCGTCGTCGCGAGGACTCTCATGCGCGGTACTCCCATTCCGTAGATCACCTGTCGGCGCTTAGGGTCGGTTCATGGAGCTGACGGAGCTGTGTTTCGCCGGGGTGGCCAGGCAGGCCCACGCCGTGCGGTCCGGCGAGGTGACCGCGCGCGACCTCGTCGCCGAGCACCTGCGCCGCATCGAGCGCGTCGATCCGCAGCTCAACGCGTTCCGGCTGGTCTTCGCCGACAAGGCTCTGGCAGAGGCCGAGCAGGCGGACGCGCGCAGGGCGGCCGGTGAGGAGCTGCCGTTGGCGGGGGTGCCGATCGCGGTCAAGGAGGACATCGCGATCGAGGGCCTGCCCACGACCAAGGGCACGAACGCCGCCCGCACCCCCGAGCCCGCCGACTCCGCGATCGTGGCCCGCCTGCGCGCGGCCGGGGCGGTGATCATCGGCCGGACCCGCATGCCCGAGCTGGGGTTGTGGCCCTACACCGAGAGCGGCTGGGCGGGTCCGACCCGCAACCCGTGGTCGCTCGCGCACTCCCCCGGCGGCTCCAGCGGTGGCTCCGCCGCGGCCGTGGCGGCCGGGCTGGCGGCGGCCGCGATCGGCACCGACGGCGCCGGGTCGATCCGCATCCCGTCCGCGGTCACGGGCCTGTTCGGGCTCAAGCCCCAGCGCGGCCGCGTCTCGCTCTCGCCCGAACGCGAGGCGTGGGGCGGCCTGGTCGTGGCCGGCCCGATCACCCGCACGGTGCTGGACTGGGCGTTGGTCGCCGACCAGATCCACGGCGCCGTCCCCGGTGACGCGCACGTCGCGCACCCGCCGCGCACGAGCTTCACCCAGGCCGCGCGGACCGATCCCGGCCGGTTTCGGATCGGGGTGTCGCTGCGGCCGTGGGGTCCGGGCATCGCCATCGCCGACGAGGTCCGCGACGCCGTGCAGGACACCGCCGCGCTGCTCACCGACCTCGGCCACGACGTGGTGCGCCTCGACCCGCCGATGCGCGACGTCGCCGCCTCCACCCAGTTCGCCGCCCGCTACCTCTACAACGCCTATCTCGCGCGCACCGGCATGGAGTTCCCGGACCTGGTCGAACCCCGCACCCGCGCGGTCGGCGAACTCGGCCGCCGCCTCCCGCGCGGCACCCGCCGCTGGGCCACCAAGGACGACGCCGCGCTCACCGCGTACGCGAACCGGGTGTTCACCTCGGTCGACGTGCTGCTCACCCCGGCGCTGACCCGCCAGCCGATCCGCGTCGGCGAGTGGGACCACCGCAACGTCGTCACCGCGCTGCTCACGGCCTCGCACTACACGACGTTCCTGCCGCTGTGGAACATCGTCGGCAACCCCGCCGCCTCGGTGCCCGCGGGCCGCACGTCGTCGGGACTGCCGCTGGCCGTGCAGCTCGTCGGCCGCCAGCACGACGAGTGCACGCTGCTGTCGGTGTCCGCCCAGCTCGAGCGTGCTCGGCCGTGGGCGGACCGAACCCCGTCGGACCTCGGTCATGCGAAATAGGATAGTACGAGTACGGACTATCCGAAGTGGTATCGATCAGAATCCGCGTCGGGACAACTCGTCGAGCAGTTGACGGTCCGCGACGTGGCGGGACTTGATGTGTTCCAGGTAGTCGGCGAAGGCGTCGGGCTGCAGGCCGCGTAGCTGGTGCAGCCATTCGACGACGAGTTCCTGCTCCTCGATGCCGCGCCGGGCGAGCTCGACCTCGACGATGCGCCGGTAGACCTCGATGGCGAGCCGGCTGCCGTCCTGCACGAGGTGGTTCACCAACTCGGCGCGCAGCGGCGGCCAGTCGTCGGTGTGCACGACCAGCGCGCGGATCTTGAGGTAGACGTCGAGGTTCGGCCGGGCGAGGAACGCCTCCTTGCACACCTGTACCGCCTGCTGCGGGTTCCCCCGGCGCAGGTGCTCCTCGACGGCCAGGTCGATCAACCGCAGCGCCGCGCCCCGGCCACCTACCGCGCGCAGGCCGCGTTCCACCCAGTCCAGGGCCTCGTCGGAGCGGGCGTTGTCGCGCAGCACGGTCGCGACCTGGAGGTAGTGCCAGCCCGACGACAGGTCCTTGGACAGCACGAGCACCTGCAGGTCGACGTCCTCGCTGTACTCGGCGAGCTCCTCCATGACCCGCAGCAACGCCCAGCGGGCGCGGTCGTAGCGGCCGGTCTCGCCGAACCCGATCACCGGCAGCGGTTCGAACAACTCCACCGCGCGCTCGCGGTAGCGCGCGAGGCCCTCGTCGTCGAGCGCGTCGGCGTAGGCGGCGAGGCCGACGTCGGGGGCGTCGGGGTGCCGCAGCTGCAGGTCGAGCAGCCAGTCGGCCAGGCGCACCGGGTCGGGGGCGGTCTCGGCGCACGCGCGGGCGTGGGTGCCCAGCACGCGGTGGGCGAGTTCGGCCAGTTCGACCCGGTGTCTTCGGCTGCCGGCCACTCCGTCGGCCAACTGGGTGACGATCTGTTCGATCAGCGCGACCAGGTCCGGGCCGGGATCGGTGACAAGGAGTGACTGCAGCTCGACCGACACCGCGGTCAGTGCCTGCCAGCGGGCCGGCCAGTCCGTCTCGCTGTCGGCACTGTCGGCCTCGACGAGCGCGGAGGCCACGGTGGCGGGCAGCGAGTCCATCACAACATCATTCCCGCGTCACCCGGTCGAGTGCCACAGATGTCGCCCTAACGGATTTAAGGTTCACCCCACGTGGTCAGACGCCTACAGGTCGGCCAGTTTGCGGGACAGGACCTCGCGTTCGCGTTCGTTGCCGCACAAACGTAGTGCCTGCTCCAGCGCGGTGCGGGCCTCGTCGACCCGGCCGAGCCGCCGCAGCAGTTCGCCGCGTACTCCGGGTAGTTGGTGCGACTCCTTGAACACCTCGCTGCCCGCGAGGTCGTCGACGATCGGCAGCGCCGCGGCGGGGCCCCTGGCCATGGAGACGGCGACCGCGCGGTTGAGCTCGACGACCGGCGAGGGGGCGAGCCGGCCCAGCGCCTCGTAGAGCACGACGATGCGGTCCCAGTCGGTCTCCTCGACCGACGGAGCCAGCGCGTGACACTCGGCGATCGCGGCCTGCAACCCGTAGTAGCCGTAGCCGCGGCCGATGTCGGCGGCCTTCGCGAGCGCCGCGCGGCCGCGGGCGATGGCGGAGCGGTCCCAGCGGCGCCGGTCCTGGTCTTCGAGCAGGACCGTCTCGCCGTCGGGGCCGCGCCGGGCGGGAAAGCGGGCGGCGGTGAGTTCGAGCAGGGCGAGCAGGCTGTGGGCCTCGTGCTCCTCCGGCATCAGCCGCGACAGGATCCTGGCCAGCCGCTGGGCCTCCCCGGCGAGGTCCAGGCGCATCACCTCGTCACCGGAGCTCGCCGACGAGCCCTCGGTGAAGATCAGGTAGATGACGCTGAGGACCTGGGCCAGCCGTGCCGGGCGCTGCGCGACCGGCGGGACCTCGAACGGCACGTTCGCGGCACCGAGGGTCTTCTTGGCCCTGGTGATGCGGGCCTGCACGGTCGCGGTCGGCACCAGGAACGCCCGCGCGATCTCGTCGCTGGTCAGACCGCCGATCACGCGCAACGTCAACGCCACCCCGGCCTCACGCGACAGCACCGGGTGGCACGAGGTGAAGATCAGCGCGAGGGTGTCGTCGTCGATCTGGTCCGGGTCCCACAGCACGTCGTCGGGCGCGGGCCCGGGTTCGGTGGCGCCGGTGAGAGCGCCGCCCTCGCTGAGGTGGTGGGCCAGGGCGGCGTACTTCTCGTCACGGGTGCTGCGGCGGCGGAACGCGTCGATCGCGCGGCGCCGCCCGACCGTGAGCAACCACCCGGCGGGGTTGTTCGGCACGCCTTCGCGCGGCCACGTCACCAGTGCCTCCGCGAGGGCTTCCTGGGCGAGGTCCTCGGCCAGCGCGAAGTCGCCGGTGTAGCGGGTCAGCGCACCGATGATCCTCGCGGAGTCGATGCGCCACACCGCCGCTACGGCCTTGCGTCCCGTGGGGTCGCTGCTCATGGGGCCCAAAATAGATCAGACGCCAGGATCAGAGCTGGCCGGTCGACTCACGCCAGGCCCGTTCCTTCTTGATCCACTCGTTGTCCTGCGGGAACTCGTCGATCGTCGGCACGCGGCGGATCTCGGTCTTGAACCCGGCCGCGGTCATCGGGGTCCGCTTGGCCCACTCGATCGCGTCCTGGATGGTCGGGACGTTGATCAGGTAGAAGCCGTTGAACAGCTCCTTGGTCTCGCCGTACGGGCCGTCGGTGACGACCGGCGGTTCGCTGGAGAAGTCGACGACCACGCCCTCCTCGGCGGGGGCGAGCCCCTCCGCGGCGATCAGGACGCCGGCCTCGATCAGCTCCTCGTTGAACCGGCCGACGGTCTCCAGCATCTGGTCGAAGTCGATCTCGCCGAGGTTGCCCCAGGCCTCGTCCGAGGTCACGCGCCAGATCAGCATGAACTTCATGTGTGCTCACTCCCCAGTGGGATCGTGCGGGTCCGTTGTGGACCCTTTCACGCTCAGGTCGAACGGGCGCGCCGTTCGATCGACACGCGCCCGAAAAAAGTTCGAGCGGCCCGCCCCGCAGTCCGGGACGAGCCGCTCGACCAGGTGTTTCTCAGATCTGTTCGTCGGGCTGGTGCAGCGACCGCGGCTGCTCCCCCTCGAAATCGGACACAGGCAGCTCCGGCACCGGCGAGGCGGCGCCCACCGACCGCGGCGTGGTGCTCAGCGGGCCGGGCACCTCCTTGCGCGCCACGGCCTCCGCGGCCGCGACGGCGGCGGCGACCTTCGGGTCCGGCGCGGTGTCGAACCAGTCGGCGACCGCCGGGTCGTCCTCCTCGGGCTTGGGTCGCTCGCCGGTGTCGACCGGCGGCTCGTAGCGGAACACGCCGTCGTCGCCGGGCGCGCCGAGCATGCGGGCGAACCCTTCGAGGGCCTTGCCGTAGTCGGACGGGATCATCCAGACCTTGTTCGCGTCGCCCTGCGCCATCTGCGGCAGTGTCTGCAGGTACTGGTAGGCCAGCACCTCCGGGGTGGGCTTGCCGTCCTTGATCGCGGCGAAGACCTTCTCGATGGCCTTGGCCTGACCCTGCGCCTGCAGGTAACGGGCGGCGCGTTCACCCTGCGCGCGCAGGATCTGCGACTGGCGCTCGGCCTCCGCGGTGAGGATCGCGGCCTGCTTGGCGCCCTCGGCCGCGAGGATCTGCGACTGCTTCTGGCCCTCGGCCGTCTTGATCGACGACTCCCGCTGGCCCTCGGCGGTGAGGATCATGGCGCGCTTCTCCCGGTCGGCGCGCATCTGCTTCTCCATCGAGTCCTGAATGGACGGTGGAGGGTCGATGGACTTCAGCTCGACCCGCGCGACGCGCAGGCCCCAGCGGCCGGTCGCCTCGTCGAGCACACCGCGCAGCTGACCGTTGATGTGGTCACGCGAGGTGAGGGTCTCCTCCAGGCTCATGCCACCGACGAGGTTGCGCAGCGTCGTGATCGTCAACTGCTCGACACCGACGATGTAGTTGGAGATCTCGTAGACCGCGCTGCGCGGCTCGGTGACCTGGAAGTAGACGACCGTGTCGATGGAGACCGTCAGGTTGTCCTGGGTGATCACCGGCTGCGGCGGGAACGACACGACCTGCTCGCGCAGGTCGATGCGGGCCCGCACCTTGTCGATGAACGGCACGATGATGTTCAGGCCGGGTGCCGCGGTGTTGCGGTAGCGGCCGAGGCGTTCGATGACGGCGGCCTGCGCCTGCGGGATGACCAGCACCGACTTGACGGCGATGGTCAGCACGAAGATCGCGATGACGGCCACGACCACAGCGGTGATCGGGTCCAACTCGGCTCACATCCTTCTGGGGTCAGACAGCCGCGATGACCACGGCCGTCGCCCCTGAGATCTCGACAACGGTGACGGCTTCGCCCGGCTCGATCACGGACCCGTCGAGGGTGCGCGCGCTCCAGGTGTCGCCGCCGATCTTCACCTGCCCGCCGTGCTCGTCCACCTTCGACACCGCGACGGCCCTGCTGCCCAGCAACGCCTCGTGGTGCATCTTGACGCCCATGCCCAGCTGCAGCCGCCTCTTGACGAAGGGCCGGGCTCCGACGATCAGGCCGACCGACGACACCGCGAAGACGAGCACGCTCACCAGGTCGGCGGCACCCAGTGCGGACACGCCCGCCGCTGCCAGCGCCGCCGCGCCGAGCATCACCAGCACGA
>NZ_MUYM01000079.1 GCF_002150765.1 Lentzea kentuckyensis | reverse complement strand
CTGGGGGCGCGGTATCCGGGGCAGGTGTCGTTCGGGCAGCAGCAACGGGCGGCCTTGGCCCGGGCCGTGGTGACTCGGCCTGCCGTGTTGCTCGCTGATGAGCCGACGGCGCACTTGGACGCCGCCAGCGCGGTGGCCGCCGTGGGGTTGCTGCGGCGGGTCGCGGACGACGGCGCCGCGGTGCTGATCGCCACGCACCACGACGCCGTGCACGCCGTTGCCGACCGCGTGCTCGTGCTGGCCGACGGCCAGGTTCAGACCGACGGCGGACGGTCCTCGTAGGGCGTGGAGAGGACCACGGTCGTGCGCGTGGAGACGTTCGCGGACTCCCGGATCTTCTGCAGAAGTTCCTCCAGCGCCGTGGGTGAGGCCACCCGCACGCGCAGGACGTAGGAGGCGTCGCCCGCCACCGAGTAGCAGGCCTCGATCTCGGAGAGATGTTCGAGGCGCTTCGGGTAGTCGTCGGGCTCGGCGGGGTTGATCGGGAAGAGCGAGATGAAGGCGGACATCGGCAGGCCGATCTCGGCGCCGTCCAGGCGGGCGGCGTAGCCCTTCACGATGCCGCGTTGCTCCAGGCGTTTCACGCGCTGGTGGACCGCGGAGACGGAGAGGCCCACCCGTTCGGCCAGGTCGGTGAAACTGCACCGGCCGTCGCTGGCCAGTTCCTTCAGGATCGCTCTGTCGATCTGCTCGAGGGTCAAAGCACCACCAGCTCGTGAGGTCGGTTGTTGAAGGACTCGACGCCGGTCTCGGTGGCGACCACGATGTCCTCGATGCGTGCGCCCCAGCGGCCGGGCAGGTAGATGCCGGGCTCGACGCTGAACGCCATGCCGGGTTCCAGCGGCAGCGCGTTGCCGCCGACGATGTAGGGCTCCTCGTGCACGTCCAGGCCGATGCCGTGGCCGGTGCGGTGGACGAAGTACTCGCCGAAGCCGGCGTCCGCGATGACGGAGCGCGCGGCTTCGTCGACCTGTTCGCACGTCACGCCCGGCCGGACGGCGTCGACGGCGGCCTGCTGCGCGGCCTGCAGGACGGCGTAGGTGTCCCACACGTCGTCGTACGACGGTTCGCCCATCACGTAGGTGCGGGTCGAGTCGGAGTTGTAGCCCTCGGCCACCGGGCCGCCGATGTCGATGACGACGACCTCCCCGGCCTCGATCACCCGGTCGGAGTCGCGGTGGTGCGGGGAGGCGCCGTTCGGGCCGGAGCCGACGATCACGAAGTCGGCGACGGTGTGGCCTTCCTCGACGATCGCGGCGGCGATGTCGCGGGCCACCTCACGTTCGGTGCGGCCCACACGGAGGAACTCGCCCATGCGCGCGTGCACCCGGTCGATCGCGGCGCCGGCCTTGCGCAGGGCGGCGATCTCCGCGGCGTCCTTGCGCATGCGCAGCTCGCGGATGATCGGGCCGGCCAGCGACTGCGGGCCGCCGATGGCGTTGCCGAGCTTGATGGTGTGCAGGGCGGGCATCATGTCCGCCACGGCCGTCCTGGTGCCCTTGAGCGCCGCCTTGACCAGCGCGTACGGGTCCTCGCCGTCGACCCACGTGACGACCTGGACGCCCAGCTCGTCAGTGGGGATGGCCGCGTAACCGGGCTGTTCCAGCTTCGGCACGACCAGCGTCGGCGTGCCGCCCACGGGCAGCGCGAGGCAGGTGAGGCGCTCGAACGAGTCGCCACCGGCACCGATCAGGTACCGCAGGTCCGAGCCGGGCGAGATGAGGAGGGCGTCGACGCCCGCCTGCTCGGCGGCTGTGGAGGCGCGGTCAAGCCGCGCACGCAGCGCGGACACGTCGATGGGCCCGGTGATCGTTGCCATGGGGAGAAGCCTAGTAGCTTGTGCATTTGTGAGCTCTCCCCTGGTGCTGCTCGACTCCGCGAGCCTCTACTTCCGGTCGTACTACGCGCTGCCGGACTCGATGACCGCGCCCGACGGCACGCCGGTGAACGCCGTGCGCGGGTTCGTCGACACGATCGCCCGCGTCATCACCGACCGCGGCGCCGACCGTCTCGTCGCCTGCCTCGACGCCGACTGGCGGCCGGAGTTCCGGGTGAAGGCGCTGCCGTCCTACAAGGCGCACCGTGTCGCCGAGGACGCGACCGACGGGTCCGAGGAGGTCCCGGACACCCTGACGCCGCAGATCCCGATCATCCTCGACGTCCTCGACGCGGCCGGCATCTGCACCGGCGAGGCGGCGGGCTACGAGGCGGACGACGTCATCGGCGCCCTCGCCCACCACGAGACCCGCTCACCCGTCGAGGTGGTGACCGGCGACCGCGACATGTTCCAGGTCGTGCGCTTCGAACCCACGCCCGTGCACGTGCTGTACGTGGGCCGCGGCTGGAACAAGGTCGAGATCCTCGGCCCGGAGGAACTGGCCGCGAAGTACTCGCTGCCCGTCGAGAACGCCGGCTCCGCGTACGCCGACATGGCCGTGCTGCGCGGCGACCCCTCGGACGGCCTGCCGGGTGTCGCGGGCATCGGCGAGAAGACCGCGGCCAAGCTCATCACCGAGTTCGGCTCGCTGGACGCCGTGCTGAAGGCCGTCACCGACCCGATGGACCGCAAGCTCACCACCAAGGCCCGCAACTCGCTCATCGCGGCCGAGGACTACCTGGCCGCCGCGCCCACGGTCGTTCGCACGGCCCTGGACGCGCCGGTCGTCAAGGACCGCGACGACGAGGTGCCGCGCGTGCCCGCCGACCCCGAGCGGCTGCTCGAGCTCACGCGGCGCTGGGGCCTGGGCAGCTCGGTGCCGCGGCTGGTGAACGCGATGGAACGGCGCCCGTAACGCCTTTTCCCGCCGAACGACAGCGAGGACGTGACGGATGCGCTGCGGCCGGTGGAACGCGAACTGATCGACCACGTCGAGCGCGGTGAGGTGTTCGACCTCGCCGGCGACTCACCCGTCGACGTGGACTCGATGAGGAGCTGGGACGAGTCGCGCACCATCCGCGCGTCGGTCGTCCGGGACATCATGATCGGCCGCCTCGCCCCGGACGCCGATCCGCTGGGCATCCGTCTGCGCGGCGCGCGCATCTCCGACCATCTGAACCTCGGCAACGTCCGCACCCAGGTTTGGCTGGAGTTGTACTGCTGCCTCATCGAAGAGGGCATGAACGCCCGCGACGCTCGACTCGCGGGCGTCGCGTTGTCCGGCTGCCACCTCGAGTACCCCGGCGACGTCCCGCTGAGTGCCTCCAGGCTCACGGCCACGATGGTGTGGATCAACGACGGCACGTCGGTCGAGGGAGACGTGTCCACCGCGGTGGACCTGACCAGCGCCCGGATCGACGCGCTGGACTGCAGGGGTGCCCGGTTTCGCACGGCCGACGGGCCCGCGCTCGACCTCTACAGCGCCAGGGTCGCTCACGACGTCCAGCTCTGCGCCGGATTCGAAGCGGTGGGTGCCGGCGAGTTCGGCACGATCAGGATGTCGGAACTGGAGATCGGGGGTTCCCTGTTCCTCCACGAGGCCGTGCTGCGCAACGACACGGGACCCGCGCTCAACGCGGAAGGACTCCGGGCCGGCGGCGACGTGCGCATGGGGAACGGCTTCGACGCCACCGGTGAGGTCGACCTCGCCACCGCGCACGTCACCGGCTATCTCGACTGCGACGGAGCGGTGCTGCGCAACGACTCGGGCCCGGCGCTGAACGGGGAGCTCCTGCGCGTCGACCGAGCGGTGTTCTGCGGAAACGGTTTCTCCGCCACCAGCAGCGGTCAGGCAGGGACCGTCCTGCTCCCCGGCGCGAAGTTCGGCCGGTTCGAGTGCACCGGCAAGATCCACAACGATTCGGGACCCGCGCTGGTCGCCGACGGTCTCCAGGTCGACCAGGACCTGACGCTGATCGGCTTCGAAGCCGTCGGTGGCGGTGCCGAGGACGCGGTGATCAGCCTGGGTGAAGTCGTGGTGCGGGGCTCTCTGCGGTTCGCGCCGGCCGTCCTGCGACACCGTTCGGACCAGCAACGACGGCTCTACGTGGACGGCCTCAGCTACCGGGGCGTTCCCTACGGCCTGCGCCACGAGGAGTGGCTGACGTTGCTGCGCGAAGGCACTCCCTTCTACGCGGCGCAGCCCTACCAGTACCTGGCCGCCGAGTACCGGGCGGTCGGCGACGACCGCGAAGCGCGCCGGATCCTGATGGACCAGCGTCGTGACCAGATCAGCCGGGCCATGACCGGCCGGGCCGAACGTGCCTGGGCGCGCTTCACCGGCCTCGTGCTCGGCTACGGCTACCAGCCGTGGCGCGCGCTGCTCGGCCTGCTCGTGGTGCTCGCCGGCGGCGCGGTGCTCGCGGTCGTGCTCGGCGGCGGCGGGCTGGTCCAGGTACGGGCGGGCGTCGCACCGGTCGCGTGCCCCGTGATCGACCGCATCGCCGTCGGGCTCGAACTGGGCACGCCGTTGATCAGCACACCCGCGCGCATCCGGTGCGAGGCGACGAACACCGGCGCGGGACAGGCCCTCACCATCGTCGGCTGGGTGCTCCGGCTGATGGCGTGGGCCTTCGCCACGTTGTTCATCGCCGGGTTCACCGGCGCGGTCCGCAAGACCTAGAAGAACGTTCCGCAGTAAGGCTTCTGCGCCACGGCGAACAACGCGTCGGCGTCGGCCAGACGGGTCCCCTCGATCCGTTTGGTGGCGGCGAGTTGCGAGAACGTGGTGTCGCCGAGGTAGACGGCACCGAGCAGGTCGACCGGGATCGTGATGTCGGCGGGCGCGTCCGTGCGCTCGGCACCGTCCGCCGACACCCGGTAGCGACCTTCGTTGGCAGGCAGCAACTCGTCCCGGACCTCCAGCACGACGGCGTCCGCAGCGCCGTACGTGCGGGCGGACAGCATGCGTGGCACGTCGACCAACCGCAGCCAGATCTCGTCGAACAACTCTTTCGTGTGGACGGCACGCGGGTCCTCGAAAAGCCACGACACCGGCTCGTCCAGGGCGATGTCGGCCTCGATCCGGCTGACGAGGTCCAACCGCACCGCATAGATCCACAGGTCGCGCCACACGTCGTCGTCCGCCCACACGAAGTCCTCAATGGACATCCGACACCTGTGGTTCTTGTCCTCGGACGTGGTGTAGGTCAGGAAACCGTCGTCGCCGCTTGGTCCACTGTGGATGATCGTGACCGAGTTCTTCGCCTCGCTGCCGCGGTCACGCGCCCGCGCCCACCAGCCCTGCCACCGCCCGATCTGGCCGGGCCGCGTCACGCCGATGACCTCGTGCAGCTCCGGCAGCAGCTTGTCCGCGGTGTCCTGGTCGATCATCCGCACGCGGCCGGTCATCTCGCCGGGGATCACCGCCCGCGTGGCGTCGATCTCGACGGTCCGCCACCGTCCGGCCAGGCCGTAGCCGAACCGGCCGTAGATGCGCCCCTCAGAGGCGCGCAGAGTGGCCACCGGATCAGGCAGCGTCGAGAGTTGTTCGCGCATCAGGGCGGTCAACACGCCGCGACGCGTGTAGTCAGCGCGTACACCCACGCGCGAGATAGCGGCGTGCGGCACAACGGCGCCACCAGGCAACACAAGAGAGGAGCTGTACGACTGGGTCGTCCCGATGATCTCGTCACCCTCGAACGCGGCGAACACGCGATCGGGCTCGTAGGAGGGCAGGACGACCTTCCAGTCGTCGTCCGAGGGAGGCGCCATGTGCATCGCGCGGCGGAACACCGTGGTGTGCGCGCGGAACTGCGCTTCGTCGTGGAGAACACGGATCTCGGTCACGCCCGCGATCGTGTCTCAGCACGACCGCGGGCGCACCTCAGTTTCCGCGGAGGAACGGATCAGCCGGTGGGCTGGCCCACCTCGTACTCGCCGTCCTCGGTCTTGACGACGATCTTGACCTTCTTGTCCTTGCCGCCGACCTGGACCTTGCACTCGAACGAGGTGTTGGGCTTGACCTCGTTCTCGCCGGTGCAGGTCGCGCTGCCGACGTCGGAGATCTTGTACTCGTCCTTGAGGATCTGGACGATGCCGGTCTGCACGGCGGTGTTGTCGAAGATCTTCTTCTTGAAGAACGCCGGTGCCACGAAGCCGGTGAACAGCACGCCACCGACGAGCAGCACGACGACCACCGCGGCGACCCAGATGGCCGCGCTGGACTTCTTCTTGGGCGGCACCGGCGGGCCGTAGCCCGGCTGCTGGCCGTACGGGTTGGGCTGCTGCTGGCCAGGCACGCCGTACTGCTGCGTCTGCTGGCCGTACGGGTCCTGCGCGGGCGTGCCGTACGGGTTCGACTGCGGCTGCTGGGGCACGCCGTACTGCTGCGTCTGCTGCTGCGACGGATCGAAACCGGGGTACGGCTGCTGACCCGGCTGGGGCTGCGGCTGGCCGTAGGGGTTCTGAGCCGGGAAGCCGCCGGACGGGGTGCCGGGAGGGAACCCGCCTCCGTAGGGCTGCTGCGGCTGTTGCGGCTGGCCCCAGGGCTGCTGCGGATCGTTCCCTCCGGACGGTCCGTACGGGCTGCTCATCTGTCGACCTCCGTGTGTACGACGTTGCGGCGCGATCCAATCACACCGTTGACGTCAGTCTTTACTCCGACTCGCAAAACCTTCGTCAGGGCTGGGTCACAGCTCTGGGTCACATCATCGCCACAACTCCGCGGCGCAGCGCGTCGACCGCCTTGGCTGCGGCCGTTCCGACGGGGTCCTGTCGGCCGACCACCTCACGGATCTGGTCCAAAAGGTCGATCACCTGCCGGCACCAGCGCACGAAGTCGCCGGCGCCGAGCTCGTTGCCACCGGCCTCGGCGGCGCTGAGCACCTTCTCCAGCGACTCGCCGCGCGCCCAGCGGTACACCGGCCACGCGAAGCCCGGATCCGGCTGGCGGGTGATGCGTTCCAGCTTGAGCCGGCGCTCGTCGTCCTCGATCTCCGCCCACAGCCGCACGGTCTTGAGCATCGCGTCCGACACCGCTCCCTGCGGCAGCCGCGCCTCGACCGGACCGTCCCGGCGCGCCTCGTAGACCAGCGACGACACCACCGCCGCGAGCTCCTCCGGCTTGAGGCCCTTCCACACGCCGTGGCGCAGGCACTCGGCGGCGAGCAGGTCCGACTCGCTGTAGAGCCTGGTCAGGCGCTTGCCGTCCGGCGTGACCTCCTCGGTCTCGCTGAGGTAGCCGCGTTCGCGCAGCAACGCCCGGATGCGGTCGAACTGACGCGCCAGCGAGTGCGTGGTGGCCGCGACCTTGCGCTCCAGCTGCTCGGTCTCGGCCAGCAGCCGGTGGTACCGCTCGCCCCACCGCGCGTGGTCCTCGCGCTGGTCACAGCCGTGGCACGGGTGCACGCGCAGGGCCCGGCGCAGCGTCGCGAGCTCGGGGTCGTCGTCCGCGGTGGTCTGCTTGCGGCCCCGCGACGGCACCGTGATGCCGGTGTTGCGGACGGTCGACGCGAGGTCGCGCCGCGACTTGGGCGAGCGCACGTCGACCTGCTTGGGCAGCCGGATGTGGCCCAGCACCTCGACCGGCGCCGGGAAGTCGGCCGACGTCAGCCGCCCGGACCAGCGGTCCTCGGTGACGACCAGCGGCCGCGCCTCGCCCAGCGGTTCGAGGCCGGGGTCGATGACGACGGCGAGCCCGGACCGGCGGCCGGACGGCACCGCGATCACGTCACCCTTGCGCAGCCGCTCCAGCGACTTGGCCGTCTCGATGCGGCGCGCGTTGGTGTTCTGCTTGGCCAGCTGCTTCTCGCGGTCCCCGACCCGGCGGCGCAGCGACGCGTACTCGGTGAAGTCGCCGAGGTGGCACGTCATCGCCTCGGTGTAGCCCGCCAGGGCCTCCTTGTTGCGCTCGATGCGGCGCGCCAGGCCGACGACCGACCGGTCGGCCTGGAACTGCGCGAACGACTGCTCCAGGATCTCGCGGGCGGCCGACGCGCCCAGCTGGTGCACGAGGTTGACGGCCATGTTGTAGCCGGGCCGGAAGCTCGACCGCAGCGGGTACGTGCGCGTGGACGCGAGCCCGCCGACCGCCTTCGGGTCGATCCCGGGCTGCCAGACGACGACGGCGTGCCCCTCGACGTCGATGCCACGACGCCCCGCCCGGCCGGTGAGCTGCGTGTACTCGCCCGGCGTGAGGTCGACGTGCGCCTCGCCGTTGTACTTCACGAGCTTCTCGAGCACGACCGTCCGCGCGGGCATGTTGATGCCCAGCGCGAGCGTCTCGGTCGCGAACACGACCTTGACGAGCCCGCGGACGAACAGCTCCTCGACCGTCTCCTTGAACGCGGGCAGCAGCCCGGCGTGGTGCGACGCGATGCCGCGCTCCAGCGCCTCACGCCACTCCCAGAAGCCCAGCACGCCGAGGTCGGCCTCCGGCAGGTCGCGCGTCTTCTCGTCGATGATCCGGCGGACCTGCTCGGTCTCCTCCGGCGAGTTGAGCCGCAGCCCGGCTCGCGCGGTCTGCGCGACCGCCGCGTCACAACCGGCGCGGCTGAACACGAACACGATCGCCGGCAGGAGACTGGCCGCGTCCATCCGCTGGATCATGTCGGTGCGCGACGGCGGCTTGAACCCGGTGTTGCGCGGCGCCCGCACCCCGCTGTTCCGGTTGCGCCCGCGACTGAACGGCACGTGGTACCGCGTCAGCTCCTCGGTCTTGCGCAGCACCTGCGAGTTGATCCGCGCGTGCGTCTCGTCGCCCTCGAACAGGTCGAGCATCTGGTTGCCCACCAGCATGTGCTGCCACAGCGGCACGGGCCGGTGCTCGTCGACCACCACGGTCGTGTCGCCGCGCACCTCGACCAGCCACTCGCCGAACTCCTCGGCGTTGCTGACCGTCGCGGACAGACCGACGACCTGCACGTGCTCCGGCAGGTGCAGGATGACCTCTTCCCACACCGGACCGCGGAACCTGTCGGCGAGGTAGTGCACCTCGTCCATCACGACGTACGCGAGTCCGTCCAGAGTGGACGAACCCGAGTACAGCATGTTCCGCAGCACCTCGGTGGTCATGACGACCACGGGCGCGTTGCCGTTGACGCTCGTGTCACCGGTGAGCAGGCCGATGCTCTCCGCCCCGTACCGCGCGGTGAGATCGGCGAACTTCTGGTTCGACAGCGCCTTGATCGGCGTCGTGTAGAAGCACTTGCGGCCCTCGGTCAACGCGAGGTGCACGGCGAACTCGCCCACGACGGTCTTGCCGGCACCCGTCGGGGCGCACACGAGCACGCCATGACCGTCCTCCAGGGCCTCGCAGGCCTGGCGCTGGAACGGGTCCAGCTCGAACGAGATGACGGAGCCGAAGTCGGTCAGCTTGGGCCGTTCAGCGCGACGCCGAGAGTCGGCGTAGGCCTCGGCCGGGGACCGCGAAGCACGTGACACCCCATCAGGCTTTCACATCGCACCGACAATCGCCGCCAAGATAGATTAACTTCAACCCACACTGAAACCACAGAGAACCATGAACGGCGCTTTCGTGGACCTGAAGTCCACGAAAGCGCCGTTCATGGCTTGTGGTCAGAACGTGCGCTGCACCCGGTCCGCGACCAGCTTCACGAACCGCGACGGGTCGGCGAGCTCGCCGCCCTCTGCCAGCAACGCCAGCCCGTAGATCAGCTCCGCGGTGTCCGCGAGCGACTCCCGTTCACCGTCCGCGAACGCCTTGTGCAGGCCCTCGACCAGCGGGTGCGACGGGTTGAGCTCCAGGATCCGCTTGATCTTCGGCAGCTCCTGGCCCATCGCCTTGTACATCTTCTCCAGCGTCGGAGTGATGTCGTGCGCGTCGCCCACCACGCACGCCGGCGAGGTCGTGAGGCGCGTGGACAGCCGCACCTCCTTGACGTTCTCCTCAAGAGAGGAGCCCATCCACGAGAGCAGGTCGCCGAACTCCTCGGCTTTCTCCGCCGCGGCCGACTTCTCCTCCTCCGTCTCCAGGTCCACCTGTCCCTTGGCGACGGACTGGAACTGCCTGCCGTCGAAGGCCGGCACCGAGTCGACCCACATCTCGTCGATCGGGTCGGTCAGGATCAGCACCTCGAAGCCCTTGGCGCGCAACGCTTCCAGATGCGGCGAGTTCTCCACGGCCAGCCGCGAGTCGCCGGTCATGAAGTAGATGTGCTCCTGGCCGTCCTTCATCCGCGACACGTACTCGGCGAGCGTCGTCAGCGAGTCCGCGGAGTGCGTCGAGGCGAACGAGCAGACCTCGAGGATCGCGTCGCGGTTGTCAGCGTCGGAGAGCAGGCCCTCCTTCAGCGCGGCGCCGACCTCGCCCCACAGCTTGGCGTAGTCCTCGGCGCGCGACGACTGCAGCGACTTGATCGACGACAGCACCTTCTTCACCAGCCGGCGGCGCATCAGCTGGATCTGGCGGTCCTGCTGCAGGATCTCGCGCGAGACGTTCAGCGACAGGTCGGCGGCGTCGACGACGCCCTTCACGAAGCGCAGGTACTCCGGCATCAGCTCGGCGCAGTCTTCCATGATGAAGACGCGCTTCACGTAGAGCTGCACACCGCGCTTGCCGTCCCGCATGAACAGGTCCAGCGGCGCCTGGGCCGGCAGGAACAGCAGCGCCTGGTACTCGAACGTGCCCTCCGCCTGCATGCGGATGGTCTCGAGCGGCGCGTTCCAGTCGTGGCTGATGTGCCGGTAGAACTCCGCGTACTCCTCGGGCGTCACCTCGGAGGCCGGGCGTGCCCACAGGGCCTTGCGGGAGTTGATGTCCTCGCCGCCGAGCCGCACGGGCCAGGTGATGAAGTCCGAGTACCGCTTGACGATCTCGCGGATCTTCGCCGGCTCGGTGTAGTCCGGCAGCTTGTCCTCGTCGTCGGACGGCTTGAGGTGCAACGTGACCGACGTGCCCTGCGGCGCGTCCTCGACGTCCTCGATCGTGTAGGTGCTCTCGCCGGTCGACTCCCAGCGGACGCCCTTCTCCGCGTGCGGGTACTTCGTCACGAGGGTGACCTTGTCGGCCACCATGAACGACGAGTAGAAGCCGATGCCGAACTGGCCGATCAGGTCCGAGCTCGACGACTGCTGTTCCTTGAGCTGCTTCAGGAACTCCGCGGTGCCGGACTTGGCGATCGTGCCGATGAGCCGCACGACGTCCTCGTGCGTCATGCCGATGCCGTTGTCGCGCACGGTCAGCGTGCGCTCGGCCGGATCGGACTCGATCACGATGTGCAGGTCGTCGACGTCGACCTGCATGTCCTTGTCGCGGAACGACTCCAGCCGCAGCTTGTCCAGTGCGTCGGAGGCGTTCGACACGAGCTCGCGCAGGAACGTGTCCTTGTTCGAGTAGATCGAGTGGATCATCAGCTGCAGCAGCTGGCGTGCCTCGGACTGGAACTCAAGCGTTTCCATGCATCCCCACCGAAAACAGAAAGCGGAACGAACAGCCCCGTAATCTACCGACCCACAACTGTGAGAGCGCCTGGAACCGTGCGAACCGAGACGGGCAGCGCCTCCTGGCGTTCGCCGTCGGCGTAAGCGATCCACCCGTTGCCACCGGACAACGACACCTCACGCGCGCGGAACGTCCGCACGGCCGGGTGTTCGGTGTGCTTACCCGTGCGCAACGTCGGCAGCATCCGCATCAGCATCGACCGGCTCGCGTGCTCCACCACCGTGACGTCGAACAGGCCGTCCGACGCGTCGGCGCCGGGGCACACCGGGATGCCGCCGCCGTAGTTCGGCGTGTTCCCGACCGCCACCAGCGTCGCGTCCAGTGAGTACGTGTCGGTCTCGGTCCTGACCAGCAGCGGAGCCGACTTCAGCGACGCCAGCTCTGCCAGGACCGCGAGGTCGTAGCGGCGTGGACCGGCGGGCCAGCGCATCGCGTTCGCCCGCTCGTTGACCGCGGAGTCGAACCCGGCGCACAGCACCGTCGCGAACCACTGCCCCGTCGACAGCCGCCCGAGGTCCAGCGTCCTGCGGGTGCCGTGCACGACGTCCTCGACCGACGCGGACCCGATCGCGGTCGCGAGGTCGTTGCCGGTGCCAGCCGGGACGATGCCCAGCGCCGTCGACGTGCCCGCGCACGCCTGGATGCCCAGGTGGGCGGCACCGTCACCGCCGAGCACGACCAGCAGGTCGACCCCGTCGGCGACCGCCTCGCGGGCCATCGCCAACGTCCCGGCGGCGTCGTGCGCGACGAGCTGCGTCAGCGACGACACGTGCGGACGCAGCCCGGCGGCGGTCGACCCGGCCATCCGGGCCGCCCGCCCCTTGCCCGACGCCGGGCAGACCAGCAGGGCTGCCCGCGTCACGTGGCGTCGTCGTAGTTCACGCGCTTCGAGGTGTCCGAAGCGACCGCCTTCTCGCCGGGGTCGTTGCCATCGGCGTCGGACGGCACGTAGTTGAACGGCGCTGCCTCGTCGTCGTCGAGAGCGTCCCAGCCCTCGGCCGCGCGCAGCTTGGCCTGGCGCTTGTCGTGGAGACGGGCGATCTGGATCGCCATCTCGAACAGCAGCGCGAGCGCGAGCGCCAGCGCGACCATCGAGATCGGGTCGGTGCCCGGCGTCGCGACCGCGGCGAACACGAACAGGCCCATCAGCAGGCCGCGCCGCCACTTGTTCAGCGTCTCGTACGAGATCACGCCCGCGCGGTTCAGCATCACGACCACCAGGGGCAGCTCGAAGCTCACGCCGAAGATGAACAGCATCGTGATGATGAACGAGACGTACTTGCCACCGGTCAGCGCCGTGATGAACTGGTCACCACCGAAGCTGATCAGCACCTGCAGGCCCTGCGGCACGACCCAGTAGGCCAGCACGGCGCCGGCCGCGAACAGGACCGCGGCGAAGCCGACGAAGGTGCGCGCGAACTTGCGCTCCTTCTGGTACAGGCCGGGCGTGATGAACGCCCAGAACTGGTACAGCCAGAACGGGCTGAGCAGCACCGCACCGGCCGCCGCACCCACCTGCAGCCGGATCATGAAGCTCTCGAACGGCTCCGTCTGCAGCAGCCGGCAGCCGGTCTCACCGGGGAACTGGACCCGGTACGGCGCGAGATCCGGCTGGCAGTACGGGCCGGTCATGATGTCGCCGAGCGACGGGATCGGGCCCAGCTTCACGGCGAACCAGATCCAGCCGAAGATGGCACCGATGGTGATGATCAACATCGCCATGCCGAGCCGATGCCGCAGCTCGTAGAGGTGCTCTTTGAGCGACATGGTGCCGTCGGCGTTGCCCCGACGGCGCTTGCCGCGTTCCCGGCGCTCGGCCATCCACCGGAACGGACTTGCCACCGCGCTAACCGTCCTTACAAGTCAGGAGACCGCAAGGTCAGTTGTTGGCCTTGTTCTGGGTGGTCTGCTCGATGGGAGGAGCGACCTGGGGCTGCTGCTGGACCTGCGGCTGGGCCGGCGGCAGCTGCTGGATCGGCTGCTGCACGGGCTGCTGCTGGACCGGCGCGTCGTCCGCGTCCTGGTCGCGCAGGCCCTTGGTCTCGGCCTTGAAGATCTTCGCCGACTTGCCGAGCGAACGGGCCATATCGGGAAGCTTCTTCGCACCGAACAGCAGAATGATCACCACTGCGATGATGATCAGCTCGGTGGGTCCGAGGTTACCCATGGGTGATCCTCCTGTCTCCCCCGCCACGACGATCGTACGCGGGGTTTGCCCTGGTGCGGGCCTGTACCGGACGCCGCCGCTGCGCGAAGGCCACCTTCAGCGCGGCAGTCCGCGCCTTCAGCAGTCCGACGCGATCGCCGACCCTGTCCCTCACCAGAGTGCGGGTGCGGGCGAATCGACGCAAGGATCGGATGACTCGGACCGAGATCGCGACCAGCACGATCAGGCCGATCGCGATCAGCGCGAGGGTCGGTGTTGACGGCACGAGCACACGTTATACGTCCTGGGTGGACAGCAGGTCATCTGCCCGCCGCAACGCCTCGCGGGCCTGCCGCACGACCTCGTCCGCGAGCTCGACCGGCTGCTCTACGTGCACGTCCCCGCCCAGTCCGAGGAGCAGACGGACCATCCAGGACGGGTCGTCGTAGCGCATGAGGACACGCGTGCGGCCGTCCGACAGCTCCGCCGCGTGGTCGACCGGGTAGTACTCCGCGACCCAGTGCGCGTCCGGTTCGAGGAGCAGGACCGCGATCTTCTGATCATCTCGCGGTTGGAACAACCCCTCCGATGTATCGGTCAATCGGGCGTGCGGCGGAGGCGACGACGGCTCGTCGAGAACCTCCACGTCGTCGATGCGGTCGAGCCGGAACAACCGCACGCCGAGCGCCGAGCGGCACCACGCTTCGAGGTACCCGCGCCCCTCCACGAGCAGCAGGCGCATCGGGTCGACCACACGGTCGCTCATCGCGTCGTGCGACTGCGAGTAGTAGCGGATGCGCACGGACCGTTCGCGCTTCACGGCGTCCTGCACGGCGGCCCGGATCTCCGCGGTCTCCCCACGCTCGAACGCGCCGAGCCCGACGACCATGCCCGCGGGCTGCGCCTTGCCGACCGCGGCCTCGATCTTGGCCAGCGCCCGCTGCACGGCGTCCGTGTCGACCACACCGGGCGTGTCCGCCAACGCCCTGAGGGCCACCAACAGCGACGCCGCCTCGGCCGCGGTGAGCCGCAGCGGCCGGTTCATGCCCGCGTCGAACGACACGGTGATCGTCTCGCCCTCGAACGACAGGTCGATCAGATCGCCGGGACCGTAGCCGGGCAGGCCGCACATCCACAGCAGCTCGAGGTCCTTGCGCAGCTGCTTGGGCGTGATGCCGAAGTCGGCGGCGGCCTCCTTGACCGTGATCGCGGGCCGGTTGAGCAGGTACGGCACGAGTGCGAGCAGCCGCGGCAGCCGTTCGTTCGACGCGGTCACCGCGCTCCTTCCAGTGCGCCCTGCAGGCGGTCGCGGACCGATTTGGCCAGCACGTCGGGTTCCAGCACCACGATGTCGGGCCCGAACCCGGCCAGCCACTTGGCCGCCGAGTCGGGGAACTTCAGGTCGATCTCGACGACGTCGCCGCCGTCGCGTTCGTCGACGATCTTGGCGTGCCGGCGCAGGCCCTGCGCCCGGTCCTTGGCCACCCAGATCTTGGCGGGCGCCGTGTGGTGCGGATCCACCTCGGTGCGCGCGATGAGGCTCATCAGGTCGGTGCCCTCTGGCACCTTGAACGCGCCGGGCTTGCCCACAGGCCGGACCGTGCCCACAACCCTGGACAGCCGGAAGCAACGCGTGTCGTCGCGCTCGCGGTCCCAGCCCACGAGGTACCACTTGCCGCGCCAGGCGACGACGCCCCACGGTTCGACGGTGCGTTCCTTCTGCCCGCCCGGCGGCGGCTTGCGGTAGTCGAACGCGACCACCTGCCCGGCCTGCACGGCCTGCAGCAGCGGCGGGAACGCGGGTTCGTTCGCCCGGACCTTGGGCTCGACGGCGGCCGGCGCGTCCTGGTCGACGTCCACCCCGGCGGCCCTGAGCTTGATCAACGCCCCGTGCACGGCGCCGGTGAGCTGCGGCGAGTCCCAGAGCCTGGCCGCCAGCGCCACCGCGGCCGCCTCGTCGGGTTCGAGGTCGATGTCACCGAGCTCGTAGTCGCGCCGCGCGATCCGGTACCCGTCCTCCGCACCCTCCACGTTGGACTGCCGGCCGGTCTCCAGCGGCACGCCGAGATCGCGCAGTTCGGACTTGTCCCTTTCGAACATGCGGAAGAACGCCTCGTCCGTCGGCGCTTCGTGATAGCCGGGGACGATGGCGCGGATGCGCTCCGCTGTCAGGTACTGACGGGTCGACAGCAGGCACAGCACCAGGTTGACAAGGCGTTCGGCACGTGCGATGGCCACGGACAAACCCTAACCCTGTGTGCATCGAAACCTTGACATCACCTGTTGTGAACGGTCCGTTCAGAGCAACGTCCGTAACTCCCTCACCAGCTCAACGGGCGCTTCCTCGGCCATGTGATGTCCACAGTCGAGGGCACGTACCTGCACGTCATCGGCCCATTCGGCCCACACGCCCGCGAGATTTTCGTACAACTCGCCGAGATCGTCCTTGGCCGCCCACAACGCCAGCACCGGACACGTGATCCTGCGCCCGTTCGCCCGGTCCTCGTCGTCGTGCTGCCGGTCGACCTCCAGCCCAGCCCGGTAGTCGCCGCACATCGCGACCACCGTCGCGGGGTCGTGGATGGCCCGCTGGAAGTCGGCCCAGTTCTCGACCCCCATCGCGAGCGGCGTGTCGTGGTAGCGCCCGCCGTAGAAGAGATCGGGGTTCTCGTTGATCATCGCGGCCGCGAGCTCCTGCTGCGCCAGGAAGAACCAGTGGTACCAGGCCCGCGCGAACCGCGCGTCGCACCGTTCGAGATGAGCCCCGATCGGCAGCCCGTCCAGCACCGCGAGCCGCGTGACCCGGTCCGGATGATCGAGCGCCAGCCGAATCGCCGCGGCCGCACCCCGGTCGTGCCCGACGACGGCGAACCGCTGATGGCCGAGGTCGTCCATCAGCGTCACGAAGTCACGGGCCATGGCCCGCTTCGAATAGTCACCCGGCTTGCTGGACTCGCCGTAGCCGCGCAGATCCGGACACACAACCGTGTGGTCCGTGGCGAGCAACGGCGCGACGCGATGCCACGTCGTGTGCGTCCGAGGGTGGCCGTGCAGAAGGAGGACCGGCGGCCCTGCACCACCGGTCCTCACTCGCAGCACGGCCTCGCCAACGTCCCTGCGACGCAACGAGAAACCCTCGAACACCTGCTTCGGCTACCCCGCTGCGGAGCGGCCGACACGTCCCTTTTCGCCAGACGCCCAGCAGGTGTTACCAACGCAGTCGACGGTGTCGAAGCTCCCGGTGTCCACAACCTTCCAGGACTTGCCGTCCTTGCTGGTGTCCGTACCCGACGGTCCCACCGCGACCAGTCCGTTGCCCCGATAGGCGATGCCCGACCGATACCCGAGCGGCGCCTGCTTCCCGGCCTTCCACCCGTGCCCGTCGTTGGTCGCGAACGCCGGCGTCGGATCGGTCGGCTTCTTGTAGTCCCCGCCGATCGCCACACCCCGCCACGGCGTCTTGAACGCCACCGCGAACACCCCGGCAGCCTCCCCTGACGGCAACGGCGTGTCCGACGCCTTCCACGACCGCCCACCGTCCCGCGACTCCAACACCCGTGCCTTCGCCCCGCCGCCGGTAGCGATCCACGCGTGGTTACCGGCCGTCGTCACACATTGGCCGGACGCCGCGAACGCGAACTCACCAGGCAACGCGTCCGGCATGCCCTTCGTGTCGTTGACGTGCCACGACCGACCACCGTCCCACGTCCTAAGCACCCGGAACTTGCCATCAACGGGGTCGCTCAGCGCCAGCCCGCGGAACCGGTCGAAGAACGCCACACAGTCGTAGAACGCGTTCGGGTCGGTGTTGCGAAACGACTCCTGCCACGTCTTACCGCCATCGGACGTGCGGTAGATCCGCGACGACTCACCAGGCCCGATCGACAGCGTCACGGCGTTGCGCGCGTCGAAGGCCTCGATGTCGCGGAACTCCAACGCCTCGGTGCCGGGCGGGCCGACCGACTCCCACTTGGCACCGCCGTTCGTGGTGCGCAGGACGGTGCCCTTCGAGCCACTGACCCACGCAACCTGCCCGGACACCGCGGACAGGCCCCGGAACTGGGCATCGGTGCCGGTCGGTTTGAGCTCCCAGTAGGAGGAGTCTGCGGACGCGACCCCGGGTAGAACCAGAAAAGCAGCGAGTGCCGCCGCAATGATCCTCATGCCGACACTCTTCACCGAGCCAGTGATCGCTTCCTAGCCCCGATCGGCGGTCGGCTCGACCTGGGGTCGAGGACGAAGATCTCCCCATGCCCGACAGCGACCTGCCTCCGCCGATCGACGCGAGCGGGCCGCGGCGGTCGTTCGGGGACGCGACGGCCCCGCACCCGTGGTCGATCGCCGCCGGCAACCACCTCGGCCAGTCGAACGAGATGCGGGCGGACACGCTCGCCGTCGTGCGGAAGCTGGCCGACGAGTGGGAGGATAGCCGTGCCCTGCTGGTGAGGGATCCGTGGCTCGACACCGAGTTCGCCGCCCGGTTCACCAAGCGCGTCCAGTGGAGCGCAGGACGTCTCCCGGCGCAGGACAAGCCCACCTTCTCCGATGCGGAGTCGGCCCTGCTGATCACGTTCCCCTACCTGCACCAGGCGTTCTGGGCGCGGCAGGCCGCGAGCACTCTCGCCGGAGCCGACCCGGCCGTCCTCGCGTTCACCGGCGATCGCACGGTGCCGGGGTTCAGCACGTTCGCCGCCAACCAGGGCATGCTGCACCGCCGGGGCACTCGTGCGTTCGAAGCCGGCGACCCCGCCGCTGACGGCATCGCGTGGTGGCTGTTCCACCAGTGGCTGGTGAACTACTCGAACTGCTACCACGCGGTCAACATCGCCGCGTTGCTCCCCGAAGATCCCGAGGAGCCGTTGAGGTCGGTGCTGACTCCGGCACGGCTGATGGAGCTGATGCGCGTCGTCCAGATCGCACCCGCCTTCCTGACCCAGTCCGACCGCCTCGACGGGTTGAGGCCGGTGGCCCACATCGAGGGCGGCAGCGAGATCGAGCAGGAGATCCGGGAGCAACTGCTCGGGCACCTGCTCGTCCTCGCCCACCGGATGGCGATCGACCCCGCAGTGCTGCATCGAGCGGTCGCCGACCACCTGGGCATCGATGACGGGGTGACTCCGGCAGAGGTGCTCAGGTCACTCAGAAACGTCACCTGGAGCGGCACGCGGACACGGGTGCTCACCGCCGAGTGCAGCCACGCCGCCACCGCCTTCGCCCTGCGCGAACAGGCCGCCGTGGTGGACTCGGTGCTCACCGACATCGTCGTGGCCTCGGAAGAACCGGGTCGGCTCCAGCCTCTCGGCGCCCTGCCGGTGCACGCCACGGCGGACGGCATCACGCTGGCGGCGAGCACCGACGACAACCGGCACCCGTCCGTTGCCCTGGGCCACCGGTTCCGGCTGTCAGACCACCGGGTCCAGGAACTGCTCATCGGAGACCAGCTTTACGGAACGCCCGAACTCGCCATCCGCGAGCTTTACCAGAACGCGCTCGACGCGTGCCGTTACCGCGGGGCGAGAACGGACTACCTGGTGAAGACCCGCCACGAGGTGGAGCCGTGGACCGGCCGGATCGGTTTCCGGCAGGACGTCGACGAACGCGGGCGCCCGTTCCTCGAGTGCGCGGACAACGGCATCGGCATGGGTGAGCGTGAACTGGTGGACGTGTTCTCTCAGGCAGGTGTCCGGTTCACCGACCTCCCGGAGTACGTCGAGGAACAGGCGGACTGGGCTGCCGTGGGGATCGAGTCCTACCCCAACAGTCGCTTCGGCATCGGCGTCCTGAGCTACTTCATGCTCGCCGACGAGGTCACCGTCACGACCTGCCGGCTGAGTCGCGGCGGCGGCCCGGGACGCCGGCTCGAAATGCACATAGCCGGTCCCGGTGCGCTCTTCCGCGTGCGCGACGTCGGCCAGGGCCGTGAGGCGGGCACCGTCGTCCGGTTGTGGCTGCGGCGGACCGGCATCCCGGTGCACTGCACGGAACTGCTGCGCCGGATCCTCTGGGTCAGCGACTACCTGGTCACCTCCGACGACCTGAGCGGCCGCCACACCTGGGAGCCCGGCCAGTTGTCCCCGATGGCCCCGATCGGCTCGGACGCGCTCGCGCCGGACGCACGCCGCACTGCCGATCGGGTCGTCACGGCGGAGTTCGGCCTAATCTGGTGGTGCGACACGAACGGCGCGGTTCTCTCCGATGGGATCTGGGCGGGCACCCGCTTGTTCGGCGCGATCGTGAACCTCACGAGAAACGCCCTGCCCCGGCTCACCGTCGACCGCAAGACGATCATCGATCTCGACCGGTCGGCGGTGGAGGACCGTCTTCGCGCCGCGACCGAGGCGCTGCTGCGGGATCCGGCGGACTCGCCGTTGTCGCACTCCTGGCTGTCGACTCTCGTAGACGACATGCCCAGACTCGCCGACGAGATCTGCGAGCGCGCGATCGAGGCCAGGTACCGGCCATGGCTGATCGCAGGGAGGGAGATGCCGATCGAGATCGTCGGCTGCTTCCCCGAGGACGAGCAGACGTTGTCGACGGGCCGGATGAACCTGCGCGACCTGAACGACCACATAGGTGCTTGGCGGCTGGCCGCGTGGCTGCACGCCAACCCCGAGCTGGCTCCGTGGGCAGCCCCGGACACCACCGTGGTGCCGGCGCTCCCGTCGGACGGCATCATTCTGTCCGAGTCGGCAGACGGGGGTCTCGGACGACCATGGCTGGACACCTTCGCACCACCGGACCTGGGGCATGTTCTCTCCGCGGCACTTCGCGCGCACCGCTCGCCGACCGAGGTTGCCGAGCGGCTGCGGGAACTGGGCCGTCCGGTACCAGACGGCGTTCAGCTGCCCGGCGACGTCGAAGCGACGGACTCTCTGCTGCTCAGCGGGCACTACCCCGGTAAACCGCCCTGGCTGCGGACGGACAAGCCCGTCCGGCACGATCAGGTGTTGGTGGCGGCGATCAACTCCGGGCTCACGCCGCACGCCGCCGCGCAACGGCTGATCGACCTGGGATACGACGTTCCCACCTTTGCCCAACTGCCCGCCGTCGTCCATCCCGTCGACAAGGCGCTCGTGAGTTTTGACGTTGCGACGGCCAGGCGCCCACTGGGCGAGACCGTCCCGGTCGCGCACATCATGTCGGTGGCGGCCAAGGCGGCCCGGACGCCTGCCGAGGTGGCACGACGTCTCAGAGAACTCGGATATGCCACTCCCTCCCCGGAGGAACTACCGCTCGATCACGACCCCCAGGACGAAACGGTCTTCGCCGAACTCACGATGCGCCCGTTCAGTCGTGCGCCCGATCCGGTCCCGCTGAGGTACATCACTACCACCGCGCTGAAATCCGGCCGTTCACCCGCGCGGATCGCGGCCAGACTGGCTCAGGTGGGGTTCGCCGTGCCGTCGGAGACAACCCTCCCCGAGTCCGTCACGTCCACGGACCACGTGCTGGTACGGGAGTACAACCTCGCCGAGCCGAGCTCGGACTGGGTGCGCCTAAACGAAACCGTTGAAATCGGCGACGTGCTGTCCGCCGCGCTGAAGACCGACACATCTCCCGCGGACGTCGCGCGGCGACTCACCGCGCTCGGCTTCACGCCACCACCGCTCGACCTGCTGCCCGACGAGACCGACGTCAACGATCTGGTGCTCGTCTCCACCTCGATCGGACGCGACCGCGGCGTCGTCTACGAGCGGAACGCCTGGCTGAAAACTGGACAGCGGGTGCATCCTCAGCACGTCCTCATCGCGGCAGCCAAGACCCGGCAGGCGCCCCGGAACGTTGCCCGCAGGCTCGCGGAAATGGGCTTCGACACACCAGCGGACGACCTGTTCCGGTCCGGCGTCGGCGGGGACGAGGTAGTTCTGCTCAGCGTGTTCCTCGACGGCAAACCACCATGGCTCCTGCCGGACCACCCCGCGCTCGCGCGGACCGGCCTCACGCTGCCGCTGGGCCACGTACTCGCTGGTGCGGCCCAGCTCGGCAGGTCACCGGCCGAGGTCGCGGAACGAATCACGCGACTCGGCCTGCGAGTGGAAGAGGCGGAGGTACCCCAGCGGATCGACCCGATCGACGCCCAGCTGCTCAACCGGGCCGTCGAGACCTCCAGCTGGGCGATCTTCCACCAGACCGAATTCCCCTGGCTCAGCGCGACAGCGTCTCCCGGCCGGCTTCACCTGCTGATCGCCGCGAGCAGGACGGGCTTCCCGCCCGCAGACGTTGCCCGCCGGCTGGCCGCGCTCGACATTCCTGTCGAGACAGCACACCTCCCCGCTGCCGTCGACAAGAACGACCTGATCCTGCTGAGTAAGGATCTGAGAGGCGAAGAACGGTTCAGGTCGCTCGACGACCCGTTCCCGAGGGGCCAGGTGTTGTCCGCTGCCCGTCAGACGCGGACAACACCCGGCGAAGTGCTGGAGCGCATCCGCGCCCTCGGCTTCACGCTCAGCGAGTGAGCACTACAGCGACGAGATGAGGCGCTCGACGCGCTCGTCCACCGCCCGGAACGGGTCCTTGCACAGCACGGTGCGCTGCGCCTGGTCGTTCAGCTTCAGGTGCACCCAGTCGACGGTGAAGTCGCGACCGGCGGCCTGCGCGGCGGCGATGAAGTCACCGCGCAGCTTGGCCCGCGTGGTCTGCGGCGGGGTGTCCTTGGCGGCCTCGATCTCGCCGTCGTCGGTCACGCGCTCGACCTGGCCCTTGCGCTGCAGCAGGTCGAACACGCCGCGGCCGCGCCGGATGTCGTGGTAGGCGAGGTCGAGCTGGGCGATGCGCGGGTTGGACAGGTCCATGTTGTGCTTGGCCATGTACCGCTCCATCAGGCGGTTCTTGATGGCCCAGTCGATCTCGCGGTCGATCTTCGTGAGGTCCTGCGACTCGACGGCGTCGAGGGTGCGGCCCCACAGTTCGAGGACGCGCTGCGCCATCGGGTCCGGGGAGCGCTTGGCGACGTGCTCGACGGCCTTCTCGAAGTACTCG
The DNA here is from genome assembly GCF_002150765.1 of Lentzea kentuckyensis. Taxonomy (GTDB): domain Bacteria; phylum Actinomycetota; class Actinomycetes; order Mycobacteriales; family Pseudonocardiaceae; genus Lentzea; species Lentzea kentuckyensis. Next base: position 33,130 of record NZ_MUYM01000079.1, on the reverse strand, counting down.
CGCTGGATGTCGAGCGCGGAGGCTTCCTTGCCGCCTGCCAGCCGGACCGTGCGGCGGCCGGTCAGGTCGTGGGAGATCTCGCGGATGGCGCGGATCGGGTTGTCCAGGGAGAAGTCGCGGAACTGGACGCCCTGCTCGATCATCTCCAGCACCAGGTTGGCGCTGCCCACCTTGAGCAGCGTCGTCACCTCGGACATGTTCGAGTCGCCGACGATGACGTGCAGGCGCCGGTAGCGCTCGGCGTCGGCGTGCGGCTCGTCGCGGGTGTTGATGATCGGGCGGGATCGGGTGGTCGCGGACGACACGCCCTCCCAGATGTGCTCGGCGCGCTGGGAAAGGCAGTAGACGGCGCCGCGCGGGGTCTGCAGCACCTTGCCGGCACCGCAGATCAGCTGGCGGGTGACCAGGAACGGCAGCAGCACGTCCGCGATGCGGGAGAACTCGCCGGCCCGTGCGACCAGGTAGTTCTCGTGGCAGCCGTAGGAGTTGCCCGCCGAGTCGGTGTTGTTCTTGAACAGGAAGATGTCCCCGCCGATGCCCTCGTCGGCCAGTCTGCGCTCGGCATCGACCAGGAGGTCTTCGAGGATCCGCTCGCCCGCCTTGTCGTGCGTGACGAGCTGGGCCAGGTCGTCGCACTCGGCCGTGGCGTACTCCGGGTGCGAGCCGACGTCCAGGTAGAGCCGGGAACCGTTGCGCAGGAACACGTTGGACGAACGTCCCCAGGAGACGACCCGGCGGAACAAGTACCGCGCGACCTCGTCCGGGGACAGACGACGCTGCCCGTGGAAGGTGCAGGTCACCCCGAATTCTGTCTCAATGCCGAAGATCCGCCGCTGCATCCCTCAACAGTAGGCGACTCCTACGCCGTGCAGGGTGATCCGTTCGGGCGGCACGCCGGTTGCGGTTTAGTGTCGGAGGGGTGTGGAAACGGGTCAGCGCTCTCGACAAGAAGCTCATGAGCTCCTCTGCCGGACTGCCTCCGAGCAGGTTCGACAGGGGTATGAAGCGACTTTCCAAGGCCGCCAACCACAGCTTGTTGTGGTTCGTGATCGCCGCAATCCTGGCAACCGGGAAAGGCTCGTTCCGGCGGGGCGCGATGAGGGGGCTCGCGGCCATTGCCGGGGCCTCTGCCAGCGCGAACCTGGTCGGGAAGTCACTTTTTCCACGACGCCGGCCCGCCGCTGATCTGCTCGCGGTCGAGCGCCGGCTGTCCAAGCGGCCGACCTCGTCGTCGTTTCCGTCCGGTCACTCCGCGTCAGCCACCGCTTTCGCCACGGCGGTGGCCATGGAATCTCCCAAAGCAGGCGTGGTGGTCGCACCGATCGCGGCGGCCGTGGCGTATTCACGCGTTCACACGGGCGTGCATTGGCCAACGGACGTTGCGGCCGGTGCGGCGGTGGGTGTCGGTGCCGCGATGCTGACTCGCCGTTGGTGGCCTTTGGGGATGAACGAGCCCGCGTCGGCCTACGAACACGCCGACCTGACGTCGCTGCAGGAGGGCGACGGGCTGGTCGTGGTGGTGAACCCGCACTCGGGAATCGGCCCGGACCCGACGCCGCAGATCACCGAGGAGTGGCCGAAGGCCCAGGTCGTCTCGATCGCGGAACTGGCCGACCTGCCCGACGCGAAGGCGCTGGGAGTGGCCGGTGGTGACGGGACCGTAGCCGCCGTGGCGGCCATCGCTGCTGAGCGCGACCTACCGCTGGTGCTCATCCCCTCCGGCACGTTGAACCACTTCGCGCGTGACGTCGGTATCACCGGTCTGCACGACACGGCTCAGGCAGTCGCGGACGGCGTAGGTGTGCGCGTTGATCTGGCGCAGGTCAACGGCCAGTGGTTCGTGAACACGGCATCGCTGGGCGGCTACCCGGACATGGTGCGCATTCGCGAGAAGCTGCAGAAGCGCTGGGGCAAGTGGCCGGCGGCGGCGATCGCGCTGTTCCGCGTGCTGCAGCGGGCCAGGCCGCTGGAGATGACCATCGACGGCGACAAGCACCTGGTGTGGCTGCTGTTCGTCGGCAACGGCCCGTACCGGCCCAAGGGGTTCGCGCCGACGATGCGGCCACGGCTGGACGACGGGCTTCTCGACGTGCGGTACGTACGGGCAGATAGGCAGTTCTCGCGCACCAGGTTCTTCCTGGGCGCGCTGCTCGGGGCGTTGGAGCACTCGCGCACCTACAAGCACCTCGAAGTGGCCTCGTTGAACGTCGAGGTGCACGGCGCGCCGATCTCGATCGCCACAGACGGCGAGGTCCGCGAACGAGCCACCCACTTCAAGTTCCGCTCCCGAGCCGCCGCCCTGGGCATCTACCGCCCCTGACTGACGGCACGCGGGGCCCCCGCGTGTGCCAGAAGTACACGTAGGGTCCCCGCGTGCACTTTGGTGTTCGACATTGTCGAATGCGTGCAGGTAGGGTCGTGTTGTGCCCGGACCCATTCAGTCCATTCAGCGCGCGGCGGAGGTGCTCAAGCTGCTCGCGCACGGCGGCGCGCACCAGTTGAGCGTCGGCGAGCTCGCCCGCGCCCTCGACCTGGCGAAACCGACGGTGCACGGCATTCTGCGGACGTTGCAGGAGGTCGGGTTCGTCGAGCAGGAGGTCGAGGGCGGCAAGTACCGCCTGGGCGCCGCGCTGTTCCAGATCGGCACCTCCTACCTGGACGGCAACGAGCTACGCGCCAAGGCGTTGAACTGGTCGGACACGCTCGCCATGCGGGCGCGCGAGGCGGTGCGGATCGGTGTGCTGCACGGCAAGCACGTGCTCGTCGTGCATCACGTGTTCCGGCCGGACAACAGCCGGCAGACGCTCGACACCGGCGCGCTGCTGCCGTGGCACGCGACCGCCCTCGGCAAGGCGCTGGTCGCGTTCGGCGAGTGGCCGGACGGCGACCTGCGGGACTTCACCCGGCACACCCTCAACCCCGACGAGCTGCACACCGCGATGAACGAGGTCCGCGACCGCGACTGGGCCTACGACCTGCAGGAACTCGTCGAGGGCGAAGCCTCGGTCGCCGCTCCGATCCGGGACCGGCGCGGCGTCGTCGTGGGCGCGATCGGCATCTCCGGACCGGTCGAGCGGCTGTGCGAGTCACCCGATCAGCCGCCCCGCCTCGAACTCGTGTCCTACGTACGTGAGGCAGCTCGCAGTGTCTCCAGGGAGCTCGGTGGCCTCGCCTGGTAGTAACCTGACACCGTTCGACAATGTCGAATGGCACAGAGAGGTGCTACAGGGTGAGCTACATCGCGGCGATAGACCAGGGCACGACGTCGTCCCGGTGCATCGTGTTCGACCAGGCCGGCGGGATCGTGTCGGTCGCTCAGCGCGAGCACCGGCAGATCTTCCCCAAACCGGGCTGGGTGGAGCACGACGCGTCGGAGATCTGGACGAACGTGCAGGCCGTCGTGCGCGACGCCCTCGCACAGGCGTCTCTCACCCACGACGACATCGCCGCGTTCGGCATCACGAACCAGCGCGAGACAACGGTCGTGTGGGACAAAGCGACCGGCGAGCCCGTGCACAACGCGATCGTCTGGCAGGACACGCGCACCGACGCGCTGATCAAGCAGCTGGGTGACCAGGACCGGTTCCGCGAACGCTCCGGGCTGCCGCTCGCCACCTACTTCTCCGGCCCGAAGCTGCGGTGGCTGCTCGACAACGTCGACGGCCTGCGCGCCAGAGCCGAACGCGGCGAGGTCCTGTTCGGCACCATGGACACCTGGCTCATCTGGAACCTGACCGGCCGCCACGTCACCGACGTGACGAACGCGTCGCGCACCATGCTGATGAACCTGGAGACCCTCGACTGGGACCCGGAACTGGTGTCCGCGATGGACGTTCCCCTCGCGATGCTCCCCGAGATCCGGTCCTCCTCGGAGGTCTACGGCACGCACCAGGGCGTGCCCGTCGCCTCAGCGCTGGGCGACCAGCAGGCCGCGCTGTTCGGGCAGACCTGCTTCGAGCCCGGCGAAGGCAAGTGCACCTACGGCACGGGCGCGTTCCTGCTGATCAACACGGGCGACCAGCCGGTGCACTCGCGGAACGGCCTGCTGACCACCGTGGGTTACAAGATCGGCGACGAACCCGCCGCGTACGCGCTGGAGGGCGCGGTCGCGGTGACGGGCGCGCTGGTGCAGTGGTTCCGCGACAAGGTCGGCCTGATCTCGTCGGCGGCGGAGATCGAGACGCTCGCACGGACCGTGGAGGACAACGGCGGTGCCTACTTCGTGCCCGCGTTCTCGGGACTCTTCGCACCGCACTGGCGCAGTGACGCGCGTGGCGTGATCGCCGGGCTGACGGGCTACATCTCGCGCGGACACCTCGCACGGGCCGTGCTGGAGGCATCGGCGTGGCAGACCAAAGAGGTCGTGGACGCGATGAACGCCGACAGCGGTGTCGACCTCACGACGTTGCGGGTCGACGGCGGCATGACGGCGAACAACCTGCTCATGCAGTTCCTCTCGGACGTGCTGGACGTGCCGGTGGTGCGCCCGATCGTCGCCGAGACGACGTGCCTCGGCGCGGCGTACGCGGCCGGGCTCGCGGTCGGTTACTGGACCGGCACGGCAGAACTGAAAGCCAACTGGCACAAGGCGGCCGAATGGGAGCCGTCGATGGAACCGGCAGCCCGCGACAAGGGCTACCGGAAGTGGAAGAAGGCGGTCGAGCGGACCGTCGGGTGGATGGACGAGGACGATGACTGACCTTTCTCTTGGCTTGACCCAACGGGCGCGGGCCCGCGAAGAGCTCCAGCACGGCGACTTCGACGTCGTCGTGATCGGCGGCGGCATCCTGGGCATCGCGACCACGTGGGCCGCGGCGCGGTCCGGGCTGCGGGTCGCGCTGGTGGAGAGCGGTGACTTCGCGGGCGCCACGTCGTCCGCGTCGTCGAAGCTGGTCCACGGCGGCCTGCGCTACCTCGCGATGGGCCCGTCGGCCGTGCCGATGGTGCACGAGAACCACAAGGAACGCCGCGCGCTGGGCGACCGCCTGGCCCCGCACCTGGTGCGCCCGTTGCCGTTCCTCGTCCCCGTCTACAAGGGAGGCCCGCACAGCCGTTTCGTGCTCGGTGCGGGCGTGACGCTGTACTCCGCGCTGTCGGGCTTCGGCGACGGCATGGGGAAGGTGCTGTCGGCGCGCAGGGCTGCGGAGTGGGTGCCTGACCTGCGCGCCGACGGTCTGCGCGGGGCCGCGATGTACTACGACCACCAGATGAACGACAGCCGCGTGGCGATCACCGCCGCGCGCGCCGCCGCCGAGGCCGGTGCCGTGCTGCTCAACCACATCTCGGTCGTGGGCCTGCGCAAGACCGGTGCGAAGGTCACGGGCGTTGACCTGCGCGACTCGTTGGGCGAGTTCGGCGTCAACGCCCGTGTCGTCGTCAACGCCACCGGCCCGTGGCTGGACGTGTTGCGGCGCATGGAGGATCCCGCCGCCGACCCGTCGATCCGCCTGTCGAAGGGGTCGCACCTGGTGATGCGGATGTCGTCGGAGTGGAAGGCAGCGCTGACGATCCCCGTCGACGACGTGCGCGTGTCGTTCGCGATCCCGTGGGAGGGTCACCTCCTCCTCGGCACCACTGACGAGGCGTACGAGGGCGACCCGGCCGCCGTGTCGTGCACCGAGGCCGACGTCGACCAGATCATGTCCGAGGCGGGCGTCGCCGTCACCGGGCTCGACAAGAAGAACCTCGCGTACACGTTCGCGGGCCTGCGGGTGCTGCCCGGCGGCCCCGGCGACACCTCGCACGCCAAGCGCGAGACCGTGATCACCGCGGGTTCCGGCGGCATGATCAGCGTGGCCGGCGGCAAGTGGACGACGTTCCGCAAGATCGGCACCACCGTCCTGGCGCGGGTGAACTCGGAGCTCGGCCGCACGTTCGACGGCCCGCTGGACGGCGTCGCGCTGCCCGGCTCGGCGCAGCCCGACACCGTGGGTTCCGTGCTCGGCCACGCCTGGAACGCGCTGCCCGACGACGTGGTGCGCCACCTCGCGACCCACTACGGCACGACGTCGCACGAGGTCGTGGCGCTCGGCCTGGAGAACCCGGCCCTGCTGGAGCGCGTGCACCCGGACGGCCCGGACATCTGGGCACAGGTCGAGCACGCCCGCCGCACCGAGTGGGCGTCCGAGGTGGACGACGTGCTGCGCCGCCGCACCACCGTGATGGTCCGCGGGCTCGACTCGCCCGAGGTCCGCACGCGCGTGTCGGAGCTGCTCGCGTCCTGACAACCCGGTGGCGTTCGCCGCGGTGGTCGGGAACTCTGCACGCATGGTCTCTGTGCTGCAGAACGTGGCGATCGACTGCGCGAACGCCTATGAACTGGCCCGGTTCTGGAGCGAGGTGACGGGCCGTCCGCTGCACCCGGACGACAAACCGGGTGACCCGGAGTGCGAGGTGCTCCTGGCGGACGGCCCGGTCCTGTACTTCAACCAGGTACCGGAGCCGAAGACGAGCAAGAACCGGATCCACGTGTGCCTGCGCCCGGAGACCTCACGGGACCAGGAGGTGGAACGGCTGCTGGGCCTCGGTGCCACCTTCGTCGCGGACCGCCGCGAGCCCGACGGCACCGGCTGGGCGGTCCTCGCCGACCCCGAGGGCAACGAGTTCTGCGTGCTGCGAGGCGCGTCCGACCGGGCCTGACACACCGACCACGCGGGTCAGCGGTACGGATCGGTGATCTCGCCGAGCATCTCCAGGGCCTCGCGCAGCTGCCCCATGAGCCGCTTGCCGATGTGCCGTTCCCACTCCGCCTCGATCCTGGCCAGCTCCGCGTCCGCGACGGGGACGGCGCCCAGCGCCTTCTCGGTGACCCGCACCAGCCGCGCCCGGCCGTCCGCCGGGTCCGGCACCCGTTCCACGTACCCGGCCTTCTCCAGCTGGTCGACCAGGAACCCGGCGGTCTGCTTGGTCACCTGGGCCGCCTCCGCGAGCTCGGTCAGCCGCGATCCCTGCGGGCCGACGCGCATGAGCACCCGCGCCTGCGCCTGCGTCACGTCGAACCCCGCCGCGTTGACCGCGGCCAGGACCCGGTTCTCCACGTCGCGGTTCGGGATGAAGAGCAGCAGACCGATGTTCACGCGAACTCCCGTTGCTTTAGTCAGAGACTCTGATTAAAGTAGTCAGCCTCTCGAACTAAATCAAGGGAGCGGGACCATGGACGACAGGCAGATGTGGCAGACGATCGACTCCGAACGCGCGGTGACGGCGGAGCTGCTCGCCGGCCTGTCGGGCGCCCAGTGGAGCCACCCTTCGCTGTGCGCGGGCTGGACCGTGCGCGAGGTCGCCGCCCACCTGTCGCTCGCGCACCGAATCGGTCTTCTCGGGGCGTTCCGCGGGTTTCTCAAGGCCCGCGGCAGCTTCAACCGCATGGTCGACCAGACCGCGCGTGCCGAAGCACGCAGACCGACCGCCGAGCTCGTCGCGGAACTGCGCGGCGCCGTCGGGGTGCACAGGCTCGCGCCGGGCCAGACGCTCAAGAACGCACTGATGGACATCATGGTGCACACGCAGGACATCGCCCTGCCGCTGGGCATCGAACGCCACATGCCGATCGAGGCGGCCGTCGTCGCCGCCGACGACCTGTGGCGGATCGGCTTCCCGTTCCACGCCCGCCGCCGGCTCGCTGGGCACCGGCTCGTCGCCACCGACGCGGACTGGTCGGCCGGCGAGGGCACCGAGGTCAGCGGGCCGATCGAGGCGCTGCTGATGCTGCTCGCAGGGCGCACCGCCACCATCCCGCGACTCACCGGCATCAGCTCCTAGCCGATCATCCGCACCATCCTGCGGCACACGTGCACGCGCTCGAACCGTTGGCGCAGCTCGGCCTCCCGCTCGATCCGGGCGTGCAGGAACGCTCCCATCGGAGTCAGCCCGTACCTGGCGTTCAGCACGGTGCCCACTTCGTCCGCCGTGGCGTAGACGTGCAGATAGCGTGACGTCTCCAGGAACCCGTTGCGCGCGAACCAGCCCAACGCCTGTTCGTCCTCACGGGTCGAGGCATCGAGTACGCGCGCACCGCACCGTTCCAACCGACGCAGTGCCTCGCTCAGCAACGCCGTGGCGATCCCACGGCGCTGATAGTCCGGGTGCACCACCACGGTCTCAATGGTCGCTTCCGCACCGGGCATCGACACATCCAATGCGCCGACCACGACGCCGTCGTCGAGCGCGACGAGTTCGAGATCGGCGCGGCGCTTGGCCTGCCAGACGTCGTCGTAGTTGCTCGTCGTGACGAATCCCAGCACCCGGCAGCGCAGCCAGGAGACCTCGTCCGAGGTCTCGTAGTCCCGGATCGCCGCGGGCGGCGTCAGCACCGGCGGCACAGCCGAGCGACCCGAGGCCCCCAGCAGGTTCACTTCCCCAGCTCGACCCCGTACGGCGTCGACCACGTCATCCCCCAGTCCCACTTCAGCCGGACGTCTCCGGCACCACTCAGGGTTCCCCATGTCAGCCCTGCTCGCACGCATGTTCCGGCGTCACCGTTTGCCAGGAACATACTCGGTATGCATACTCAGTACGTATGTCGGTCAAACACGGTCTGCTCGCGCTGCTGGAGCGCGGGCCCATGTACGGCTACCAGCTGCGGGCGGCGTTCGACTCAGCCACCGGCGGCACGTGGCCGTTGAACATCGGGCAGGTCTACACGACGTTGTCGCGCCTCGAGCGTGACGATTTGGTGGCCGCGCTACCCGAGAACGAGGGCCAGCGGCCCTACGAGATCACCACGCAGGGCCGCACGGAGCTCAGGAAGTGGTTCGCGTCGCCGGTCAAACGCACCGACCGCCCGCGCGACGAGGTGGCGATCAAGCTCGCCCTCGCGATCACCACGCCGGGCGTCGACGTCGCCAAGGTCGTGATGACCCAGCGCACGGCCACGATGCGCACGTTGCAGGAGTACACGAGGCTGAAGACGCAGCCCGGCGACCTGCCGTGGCTGCTCGTGCTCGACGCGATGATCTTCCAGGCCGAGGCCGAGCTGCGCTGGCTCGACCACTGCGAGGCGAGCCTGCTGCGCTACGAACCGAAGGCCGTTCCCGAGACGACCGATGTCGAGGTGCCGAGATGACCGTCCTCGAACTGCGCGGCGTGCGCCGCGTCCACGGCACCGGCGAAACGGCGGTCAAGGCGCTCGACGACGTCTCCCTCGCCGTCGAACCCGGAGAGCTCGTCGCGATCATGGGCCCGTCCGGCTCCGGAAAGTCGACGCTGCTCAACCTCGCGGGCGGCCTCGACAGCCCGACCAGCGGCCAGATCCTCGTCGACGACACCAGCCTGCAGTCCCTGTCCCGCAAGCAGCTCGCCGCGTGGCGTCGCCGGCGGATCGGCTACGTCTTCCAGGACCTCAACCTCGTCGCGAGCCTCACCGCCGCCGAGAACGTCGCACTCCCCCTCGACCTCGACGGCGTCCGCAAGTCACGCCGGCAGGCCGAGCAGGCACTGTCCGAAGTGGACCTGGATGGCTACGCGGACCGCTTCCCCGACGAGATGTCCGGCGGCCAGCAGCAACGCGTCGCCATCGCCCGTGCCCTGATCGGTGAACGCCGTCTGGTCCTGGCCGACGAACCGACCGGCGCCCTCGACTCCCGCACCGGCGAAACCGTCCTGCGCCTGCTGAGGTCCAAAGTGGACGCCGGTGCCGCCGCCGTCCTCGTCACGCACGACGCCCGCCACGCCGCCTGGGCCGACCGCGTGATCTTCCTGCGCGACGGCGTCGTCGTCGACGTCTCCACCCGCGACCAGCCAGAAGAACTGCTGAGCACGCCGTGAGGGGATGGCGCGCAGCACTGCGCATCGCCTGGCGCGAGGCCCGCCGGTCCCGCGGCCGCTCCGCCCTGGTCATCGCCCTGATCCTGGTCCCGGTGGCGGCCCTGTCCTTCACCGCCATCGTCCACGACTCGACCACCCCGACCCCGGACGAGGACGCGGCCCGCCGCATGGGTGCCGCCGAGGCGTTGGTCAGCTGGCCCTACCGCGGCCCGGTGATCCAGGAACCGACCAGGGACTTCGCGATCCCGACCGGCAACGCGGAAGGCCAGGAACCCTCCGCCGAGCGCCTGAAGGCTCTGCTGCCCGGCACCCAGCTGGTGCCCGTCGAACGCGGCGGCGTCAACATCCGCACGACCGCGGGCGTCGGCCGCGCCGGCGTCCGGATGCTCGACCTGAACAACCCGCTGACCAAGGGCATGATCACCCTCCTGGAGGGCCGCGCGGCCCTCGGCAACACCGAGATCACGTTGTCCCGCAACGCCGTGCAACGCACCGGTGTCGGTCTCAACGGCACGCTCACCACCGAGGACGGCCGCGGGTTCACCGTCGTGGGCGTCATCGAGGAACCCGACCGCCTGGACAACACCACCCTCGTGGCGCTGCCCGGCACGTTCGACCACACCGACCGCTCCTGGCTCGTCACCACCCCGATCGACTGGGCGAAGGTCAAGGAGCTCAACAAGGTCGGCATCGCGGTCCTCTCCCGCACCGTCCTGCACGACCTGCCCCCGGCAGCCGACCGCTATCCGCAGTTCACCGACTCCAAAGAGGTCGGCGCCGACGTCCTGTTCCTCATCGCGGGCCTGGCCGTCCTGGAGATGTCCCTGCTGGCCGGATCCGCCCTGGCCGTGGGAGCCCGCCGCCGCAAACGCGAACTGGCCCTGATCTCGGCAGTGGGCGGCTCCCCCGCCCACGTCCGCCGCATCGTCCTGGCCGACGGCGTGGTCACCGGCACCCTGGCGGCTCTGGGCGGCGTCCTCCTGGGCACGCTCGCGGCGGTGGCCGGCCGCCCGCTGGTCGAATGGCTCCTGGCCGAACGCTTTGCCGCCCAACGCTTCTACCCGTCCGCCCTGGCCGCTCTCGCCCTGCTCGCCATCGTCACCGGCGTCCTGGCGGCCCTGGTCCCGGCCTGGATCTCCTCCCGCCAGGACGTGGTGACCGCCCTGGCCGGCCGCCGCGGCATCACCCACTCCCGCCGCCGCTGGCTGGTACTGGGCCTGTTCCTGGTCACCACAGGCGTAGCCGTCGGCGTCTTCAGCGCGATCCAGATGCTGTTCGCCGGCATCCTCATCGCCCTGATCCTCACCGAGGCGGGCCTGGTCCTCTGCACCCCGGCCCTGCTGGGCCTCCTGGCCCGCGCGGGCCGCTTGCTCCCCGTGGCCCTCCGCATCGCCCTGCGCGACGCCTCCCGCAACCGAACAGCCGCAGCCCCCGCGATCTCCGCCGTGATGGCCGCCGTGATCGGCGCGGTGGCCGTCAGCGTCATGCTCACCTCCCAGGCCCAGCAAGAAGCGGGTCAACTGGCAGGCAACATGGGCGACGTCACCGTCTACCGCCTGGACGACCTCAGCAAGGCCAACACCATCGCCATCCCACCCTCGGTCGCCACCGCCGTCCGCGACGCCATGCCGGTCTCCGAAACCCACGAGATCAAACTCCTCTCGTGCGACGGCGGCCCCTGCTTCGCCCACCTCCGCCCGCCAGCGGACCGCGAGTGCCCGTACACCTCGGACGTGCTGCACCGAAGACCAACCGACACCGAACGACAATCGGCCCTGGCAGACCAACGCTGCACCGGCGCAGGCCGAATCCACCGCTACTTCGGCACCTTCACCACTCCGGACGGCTTCCTGGCCGTCGCCACCCCCGACGCCGTCCAATCCCTGCTGCACCTGCACGACGACGACGTCCCCGCCGCCCAATCGGCCCTCCGCGACGGCAAAATCGTCGTCAACGACCCGAACCTGGTCTCCGACGGCCAAACCCTCCTGGCCACCGGCACGCAAGCCACCACCAGGCCCGCACCGGCTTTCGCCGCACCCCAACGACAACGCGCCCCACTGGCCGTGATGACCGAGGAAACCGCCCGCTCCCTGGGCTTCCCGGTAGCGACGTTCACCATGTACGCCACCACGACCCGCATGCCCACCGAAACCGAACAGGAAGCCCTGACCGCGGCACTGGGCGGCGAATACGAGGTCCACGTGGACCGCCCAACAGACTCCGACGTCCAACGAGCCCTGAGCCTCCTCGGCCTGGTGGCCGGCATCATCACCCTCGCGGCAGCCGCCCTGGCCACCGGCCTGGCGGCAGCCGACGGCCGCCGAGACCTGACCACCCTCGCCGCCGTGGGCGCCACCCCGACCCTGCGCAAACTCCTGTCACTGAGCCAAGCCGGCGTGATCGCGGGCATCGGCGGCCTCCTGGGCACAGCAGCAGGCGTCGGCTCGGCCCTGGCCCTGCTGTCCGCCCTGAACGTCGGCTACGCCGACCTCTGGCCCCGGCCAGAACTCAACCCGCTGACCATCCCCTGGCCCAACATCGCGATCTCCCTGCTGGTCGTCCCGGCCGTGGCCATGCTCGGCGCGGCCCTTTTCACCCGTTCCCGCCTACCGATCGAGCGCCGCGAATAGGGTCGTCCCATGACAACCTTCGCAATCGCGCACGGGGGCGGCGACGTAGGCTGGTCGTGGCACCTGGTGGCAAAAGCCTTGCAAGCCAAGGGCCACACCGTCGTCGCCCCCGACCTCCCCACCGAAGACGAGTCGAAGGACCTGACCGACTGGGCGTCGACCGTGATCGACGCTCTCCCGTCCACTTCGGACGTGGTGGCGGTGGGCCACTCGTTCGGAGGCTTCGTGGCCCCACTGGTAGCTGCCCGCGTCAACGCCAAGGCACTGGTCCTGGTGACCGCGATGCTCCCCCGCCCAGGTGAAACGCCAGGCGGCTGGTGGGCCAACACGGGCTACACGGACAGCGGCCTGGAAGACCAGTTCTGGCACGACGTCCCCGCAGACCTGGCCGAGGAGTCACAAAAACGGGAACGCGGCATGTCCGAGAACCCGATGGCCAAGCCGTGGCCACTGGACGCGATGCCGGACGTGCCAACGCACTTCATCCTGTGCACCGAAGACAGGTTCTTCACCCCGGCGTTCATGCGAGGAGTGGTAGCGGACCGCCTGCCAGGCGTCGTGCCGGTAGAACTGGCATCGGGCCACTGCGCACAACTGAGCAACCCGCAAGGACTGGCAGCCCTGCTGGACAAGTACGCCCAAGGCGAGCAGTAGCGAAGGCGCAGCCGAGCTTTTGCTTTTCGGCCGCGACACGAGCAAAAGGCCCCCGGCACCAACGCCGGGGGCCAATCGCAACAACGTGAAAGAACTACTTGGACTCGTCCTCCGAGCCAGGCAGCTCGACATCCTCAACAGCCTTCCCACCCTTGGTAGGCGCAGGCATCAAAGAATCCAAAGCCGCCCCAGCAATCCGCCGGAACGCCCGCCGAGGCCGGGCCCGCTCCAGAACCGCCACCTCCAACTTGTTGGCAGGCAACAGCTCAGACCCGGTGGACCCGGTGGACGGCGACCCGGCCGACAACGCCTTCACCGCCACCGGAACAGCCTCAGCCAACGTCAACCCGTCAGCAAAGGCTTCCTTCAACGCGGTGTTGGCGGCATCCACAGTGCCACCCATCACGATGTACTGGGGTTCATCCACAATGGACCCGTCGTAAGTCAACCGGTACAACGTGTCCGTCGAAGACGAGTCCCCGACCTCGGCCACACAGATCTCCACCTCAAAAGGCTTGATCTGCTCGGTGAAGTAGGTACCCAACGTGGTGGCATAGACATTGGCGAGAGACCGCGAAGTGACGTCACGCGGGTCGTTCTGGTACCCGCGCACGTCAGCGAACCGGATCCCGGCCTGCCGCAGGTTCTCGAACTCGCTGTACCGCCCGACGGCCGCGAAGCCGATGCGGTCGTAGATCTCCGAGACCTTGTGCAGCGTGCTGGAGGGGTTCTCCGCGACGAACAGAATGCCGTCCGCGTACTTCAGCACGATGACGCTGCGACCCCTGGCGATGCCCTTGCGGGCGTACTCCGAGCGGTCGCGCATCACCTGCTCTGCCGATGCGTACAGCGGCATCGTCATGGGTGGTGCTCCTGACGTCGAACCTGATGGGGACTCAGCCTGCTGGGCGGGACCGGCGGCCCTCGACGACCGCGTCGGCGACCGTGGCGACCTGCGACTCCGGCACCTCGACGGCACCGTCGGCGCCGTTGATCGTGACCACGACCGGGTAGAGGCGGCGGACCGGGTCCGGGCCCCCCGTGGCCGAGTCGTCGTCGGCCGCGTCGTAGAGCGCTTCGATGACCGAGCGGATCGCACCGTCGACGTCCGCGTCGGGGTCGTAGAGCTTCTTCAGCGCCGACTTCGCGAACAGCGAGCCCGAGCCGACGGCCTGGTAGCCCTGCGACTCCTCGTAACGGCCACCAGTGACGTCGTAGGACACGATGCGGCCCGCGCGTTCCGAGTCCGTGGCCGACGTGTCGTACCCGGCGAACAGGGGCACCACGGCGAGGCCGGCCATGGCCGCGTCGAGGTTGCCCCTGATCATGGCCGAGAGGCGGTTCGCCTTGCCGTCGAGCGACAGCGAGACGCCCTCGATCTTCTCGTAGTGCCGCAGTTCGACCGTGTACAGCCGCACGATCTCGATCGCGATGCCTGCCGTGCCCGCGATGCCGACGGCCGAGTGGTCGTCGGTCACGAAGACCTTCTTCATGTCGCGCTGGGCGATGACGTTGCCCATCGTCGCGCGCCGGTCGCCGGCGATCACGACCCCACCCTTGTAGGTGGCCGCGACGATCGTCGTCCCGTGCGGGGCCTGGACGGTCCCCTCCGGGAGCTTCCGGGCGGAAGGCAGCATGTCGGGTGCCTGGGCCCGCAAGAAGTCCGTGAACGACGACGAGCCCGGCGTCAGGTACGCCGAGGGCAACGCCGCGGCCGGGTAACGCCCGGTCGAGCTGTGGTCCATGTGTTGGTTGTTCTCCCGTCCCCGAAGATGGTCGGCAGGCCCCCGAAGGCCTACTGACCACCCTTTTGCACGTATGCGCGGACGAAGTCCTCCGCGTTCTCCTCGAGCACGTCGTCGATCTCGTCGAGGATCGCGTCCACGTCCTCGCCGAGCTTCTCGCGGCGTTCCTGACCGGCTCCGGCGGCGTCGTCCGCGCCGTCGTCGCCGTCGCCACCGCCCTGGCGCTGCTTCTGTTCCTGGGACATCTCGGCCTCCCGCTAACTCGCCTGACAAGAACACTACCCAGCGGCACCGACAAAAATCCTGAGCCACTCGGGTAGACGATCACCCGCGAGTCAGCGCGTCCACCAGTTGCTCGGCGGTGTCCGAGGCCTCCAAAAGGGCTCCGACGTGCGCTTTCGTCCCCCGCAGCGGTTCCAGGGTGGGAATTCGCACGAGGGATTCTCGACCCAGATCAAAGATCACCGAGTCCCACGACGCAGCCGCGACCGAGGTCGGGTAACGCTCCAGGCACCGGCCGCGGAAGTACGCACGCGTGTCCTCAGGCGGCGTGGTGATGGCCGCGATGACCTCTTCCTCGCTCACCAGGCGCTTCATCGAGCCGCGGGCGACCAGGCGGTTGTAGAGGCCCTTGTCCAGGCGCACGTCCGAGTACTGCAGGTCGACCAGGTTCAGCCGCGCCGACCCCCACGCCAGGCCGTCGCGCTGGCGGTAGCCCTCCAGCAGCCGCAGCTTGGCGACCCAGTCGAGCCGGTCCGCGCACTCCGCCGGGTCGCGGGCCAGCGCGTCGAGCACCTCGCCCCAGACCCGCAGCACGTCGCGGTCGCCGATGCCCTCCTTCTCCACGAACGCGGCCGCGCGCTCGTGGTAGGCGAACTGGACGTCCAGGCCGGTGAACTTGCGCCCGCCGGTCATCTCGACCTTGGTCTTGAGCGTCGGGTCGTGGCTGATCTGGTGCACCGCGCGCACCGGGTCGACCATGCGCAGGTCGTCGAACCGCTGGCCGGCCTCGATCATGTCCAGCACCAGGGACGTGGTGCCGACCTTGAGGTACGTGGAGTACTCGGCCAGGTTCGCGTCGCCGATGATGACGTGCAGGCGGCGGTACTTGTCCGCGTCCGCGTGCGGCTCGTCGCGCGTGTTGATGATGCCGCGCTTGAGCGTCGTCTCGAGGCCGACCTCGACCTCGATGTAGTCGGAGCGCTGGGAGAGCTGGTAGCCCGCCTCCTCACCGGACGGGCCGATGCCCACCCGGCCGGAACCGGTGATGACCTGGCGCGACGCGAAGAACGGCGTGAGGCCCGCGATGACGGCCGTGAACGGCGTCGACCGCTGCATCAGGTAGTTCTCGTGCGTGCCGTACGACGCGCCCTTGCCGTCGACGTTGTTCTTGTACAGCTGCAGGCGGGGCTGGCCGGGCACGGTGGCGGCCTTCATCGCGGCCTCCTCCATCACCCGCTCCCCCGCCTTGTCCCAGATCACCGCGTCACGCGCGTTGGTGACCTCGGGAGCCGAGTACTCGGGGTGCGCGTGGTCGACGTAGAGCCGCGCGCCGTTGGTGAGGATGACGTTCGCCGCGCCCAGGTCCTCGACGTCGGAGTCGGCGGGGTGGCCGCCGGGGCTGCCCAGGTCGAACCCGCGCGCGTCGCGCAGCGGTGACTCCACCTCGTAGTCCCATCGGGCACGCCTGGCGCGCGGTATGTCCGCCGCCGCCGCGTACGCGAGCACCACCTGTGTCGAAGTGAGCACCGGGTTCGCGGTCGCGTCGCCCGGCACCGCGATGCCGTACTCGACCTCGGTTCCCATGATCCGCCGCATGCGCAACACCTTATGACCTGAACCCGACAACAGCGTGAGGGGAGCTTCACGATGAAGCTCCCCTCACCCTATTCACCCGGATGCCAGTCCCGCCGCCGGGCGAATGCGCGAAGCGCCGCGAGAAGGTCCGAACGCGGCCACCACGGCGAGCACCACGACCGCCGCCGCGCCGATGACCAGCGGCAACACCACCGACGCGCCGGGCAGTGACAGGTCGAGACCGGTCGCCAGGATCGCGACCTCCGCGTAACCGAACCCGAGCACGCCCCCGCCGATGACCCCGACGAGCGCCAGCATGATCGCTTCAGCGATGACTCCGCCCTGCAGCCCGCCTTGAGTCACGCCCAGGGCGCGCCTGAGCGCGAGCTCCTTGCGGCGTTCCTGGACCGAGATCGTCAGGGCGGTGCCGATACCGGTCACGGCGACCGCCACGGACAGCCCGAGCAGCACCATCATCAGCACGGTGCCCAGGTGCATGTACCGGTCGGCCTCCGCGCGCTCGTCGGCATCTGTCTGCACGATGACCGTCGGGTTGTTCGGCAGCGCGGCCTGCAGCTTCGCCCGGAACTGGGCGGGGTCGGTGCCCGGCTTCAGCGCGACCAGCACCTTCTCGGCGGGACCGGAGGTCAGGCCACCGAGGATCGGCGTGTAGCCGGTGATCGTGCCGGGCACGGTCCCGACCACCTTGTACTGCTTGCCGTCGTTCTCGACGAACGGCTTGTCGGCCCAGTGCTCCGGCACGACCGCGGTCCCCGCGGCCAACTGGTCGGCTCCGGACACGTTCTGCGCCTTCAGCCACGCCTTGAACTCCTGCGGATCGACACCGGACCCGTTCTCGGCCTTGTGCAGCACGACGCTGGCGGCCACGCCGTCCTGCACCGGGATCACCGGCAACGGCCGGTCGCCCGCGTCCACCACCGTGACGTCCGGGCGCTCCTGGTTGGCGAACGTGTAGGTCATCTCCTGCGCACTGCCCAGCACGACCAGGAAGAACGTCACCATCGAGCTGGCCAGCAGCAACGGCAGCGCCACCGACGCGGACCGCTGCGGCATCCTGCGCACCTCGGCGCCGGCGAGCTTCCACTGTGTCCAACCTGTACCACCGATCTTGCCGAACAGCCGCGCGATGAACGGCACCGTGACCGGGCCGAGGATCCAGAACAGGCCGGTCACCGCGGCGATCGCGGAGAAGGTGACCGAGAGCGGGGCCGCGCTCGTGCCCTTGGCCGCGACGGCCGCCATCGCGAGCAGCGCCGCGACGCCGGTGAACAGCAGACCGAACACGAGCCGGAGGCGACGCACGGACCGAGGGGGAACCTCGTTTTCCGCGTCACGAAGAGCAGCCAACGGAGACACACGCGCGGCGTTGATCGCGGGCCGGACAGCGGCCATCACGCTCAACAGCGCGGCAACAACAACTCCGAGGATCACGTACCCGAGCGACGGCAGCAGTTCCGGACTCAGTTCCACCGCGCCGAACAGCGCGGAGATGCCGGTGACGTCGAACGTCCTGGCCAGCAGCCACGCCATCGGTCCACCGAGCAACGCACCGCCGACACCGGCCACCGAACCCGTCACGAACGCCTCGAACAGGCTCCTGCGCACCAACGGCCCGCGCTGGGCACCAATGCACCGCAGCAACGCCGTTTGACGCTGACGTTGCGCATAGACCGCACGGAACGTGGCCGCCGCGACGAACACCGCCGTGGCCAGCGCGAGAACGCTGAACGGCAGGAGGACGAACGTCAGGTCGTTGCCGATCTTGTCGGCGTCCGGCTCCGGGTCGAACACGACGTAGGACGCCCCAGCGGCGCTCGCGACGGCGTCCCGCGCCCCGCCGATCACCCAGATCGCCAGCGTGTCGGGCTGCGTGTCGAGCTTCTTCGCGAGTTCGGGACCGGCGACCAGGACCGGCCGCGAGTCCATCCCGCCCTTCTTCATGACGCCGCTGACCGTGGCGTCGAACGGCCTGCCGTCCGCGGCGGCGAGCTTGATCTTGTCGCCGGGCTTGAGACCGCGTTCGTACGCGGTGATCTTGTCGACGGCGACCTCGTTGTCGGCGGCGGGCTGCTTGCCCTCGGCCAGCGGCCAGCGCACCAGGTCGGGCTGCTGGACGTGCACCTCGGCCCGGTGTTCCCCCGCCCGTCCGTTGCTGTCCAGGAGGTCCGCGCGGACCTCCTGGACCGGCACCGCCCTGCCGATCGCGGAGAGCTTGGTGAGCAACGCGTCGTCGAGCTTGGGCCGGGTCGCCTCGACGGTGTCGGCGCCGTACTCGGCGGGTCGGACGTTCACCACGTGGCCCACCGTGGACGGGGTGACCGGCGCGCCCTCGTCGACCGACCTCGTGAGCGCGTCGCTCAGCACCAGGGCGGCCAGCAGGCAGGCCACGCCCACCACGAGCGCGACTCCGGGCAGCAGCGCGCGGCCCGGCCGGGCGCGGAACTCGGCGACGCCGAGCCGCAGGGAAGTGGACACGAATCCTCCTCGGTGACGTCTGACGTTCACGAAGGTAGGAAGGGAGACGATCAGCGGGCGTCGGACTGGGGTAGCAAGCTGACGTACGACCACAGGAGGATCCCGGGATGATCAACCTCTACGACGAGGACGCGAACGTGATCGGCACGGTCTCGCGGGAACGCATGCGCGCCGAGAACCTCTGGCACGGCTGCGTCCTCACCCTGGTGCACTCGACTGACGGCGAACGGATCTACGTGCACCGCCGCACCGACACCAAGGACATCTTCCCGGGCCTCTACGACTACACGGCCGGCGGCGTGATCGACGCGGGCGAGACGCCCGACACCGCGGCCCGGCGCGAACTCGACGAGGAGCTGGGGGTCGACACGCCCTTGACCTTCCTCTTCCAGACCACCTACGTCGACGAGCAGACCCGCTATCACGCGTGGGTGTACGAGACGCACTCCGACGGGCCGTTCACCCACCAGCCCGAGGAGGTCGCCTGGGGCGGGTGGATGGACCTGGACGAGCTGCGCGGCAAGATCGACGATCCTGGCTGGCCGCTCGTGCCGGACGGCCGGGCGATCGGCCGGGAGTGGTTGCGCCGCACCGGTTCCAGTTAAAGCCAGCCGCGCTCGTCGGCCACCCGCAGGGCCTCCGTCCGGTTGCGGGTGCCGGTCTTGGTGGTCGCCCCGGACAGGTAGTTCCGCACGGTGCCCTCGGCGAGGTACAGCCGGGCCGCGATCTCGGCCACGGTGGCACTGGACCGGGCCGCGATGAGCACGTCGCGTTCGCGGGCGGTGAGCGGCGACTCGCCCGCCGCCAGCGTCGCCGCGGCCAGTGCCGGATCCACCACGCGCTCGCCGGCCATCACCCGCCGCACGGCGTCCGCGAGCGCGTCGGCGGGCGCGTCCTTCACGACGAACCCGACCGCGCCGGCCTCCATGGCCCGGCGCAGGTAACCGGTGCGGCCGAAGGTGGTCAGGATGACCACGCGGCAGCCGGGCACCTGCGCGGTGAGCACCGCGGCGGCCGCGAGCCCGTCCAGCCCCGGCATGTCGATGTCCAGCAGCGCCACGTCCGGCCGGTGCTCCAGCGCCGCGGCCGTGACCTCGTCGCCGCGGCCGACCGAGGCCACCACCTCGAAGTCCGGTTCGAGGTCGAGCAGGACGCCGAGCGCGTGCCGGATCAGCTCCTGGTCGTCGGCGAGCAGCAACCGGATCGTCATACCGCCACCTCCACCCGCAACGACCACCCACGCGGCTGCAACGCACCTACGGTCAACACTCCCCCAACCGCCGTCACCCGCGCCCGCAGACCGTCCAAACCGGACCCGGCACCCGCCGGACCGCCCACGCCGTCGTCGCGCACCTCCACTGTGGACGCGGTGAGTTCCACCGTGCACCGTCCGGCCCGAGCGTGCCGCACGACGTTCGTCACCCCTTCCCGGACGACCCAGCCGAACAGTTCCCTGCGTTGCGGCGGCACCACCTCGCAGGCGGTGGGCAGGTCGGCGGCGACCCCGGCCGCCCGCAACAGTTCGCGGCCTCTGGCGAGCTCACCGGCGAGCGTGACGTCCTGGTACCCGGACACCGCGGCCCGCACGTCGGACAGCGCCTGCCGGGCCAGTTGCTCGACCGACTCCATCTCGGCCCGCGCGGCGGGAGGTTCCAGCCTGCGTGCCAGGGCGCTCTTCACGGTGATCGCGGTGAGCGAGTGGCCGAGCAGGTCGTGCAGGTCGCGGGCGATCCGGTTGCGCTCGGCCTCCGACGCCAGCCTGGCCACCTCCGCCCTGGCCTCGCGCAGCTGCTGGTTGGCCGTGGCGGTGCGGCTGAAGGCGAGCACCAGCAGCGTGGTGAACACGACGGCCACCGCGAAGTACCAGCTGCCGTCGGTGCTCCAGCCGGGCACCACCATCGGCACGACGACGCACGTCGTGGCACCCAGCACCACGAGGGCCGCCGCCGTCCAGGCACCGACCCGCGCCGCCGCCGACGGCACGATCACCGCGGCGAGGATCAGCACCATCTCGTGGGCCAGCGGGACGAGCAGCACGGCCAGCACCGTCATCAGCGCCACCAGCCACCAGTGGAGCCGCCACGCCGACCGCATCGAGGCCACCACGACGCCGAGGTAGCAGGCGGACACGGCCACCAGCAGCAGGTAGCCGGTGACCAGGCCGGCGCCGTGCGCGTACTGGCCGACGCCCGCGGCCGCCAGGAACGGGTAGCAGAGCATGCCCAGGGAGAGCAGCAGCCGGCGCCGCTCGTCCACGCCGCGCGGTTCGTCCACGTCGAGAACCGTATTAGGACGCGAAGGCGGCGCGCACGCTGCGGGCGGACGTCAGCAGGACGACGATGATCAACAGCGTGCCGCACATCCCGTTCGCGATCTTGAACCAGACCGGGAAGGAGCCGGGGATCGCCTCGATCACCACGATCGCGACCACCTGGGCCAGCGCGATGATCCGCACCCGGCGGTAGTTGCCGCGCGACCCGCCGGCCATGGACGCCCCGAGGGCGAACGTGACCAGCGAGGCGACCGCGAGGATCGAGCCGCGGATCCACACCGCGTCGGTGACGATGCCGGGGTTGCCGCTGAACACCACGATCGCCAGCAGTGTCAGCACGCTCACCACCGCGTAGCCGCCGAGCAGCACCTTGGCGATGTGCAGCTTCTCGCGGGCGTCGGGGTCGGTCACTGTTCGCTTTGTCATGCCGACAATGCTGATCGTGCAGCGTTTGCGCTGGTAGCGATGTTCTACACGGCTTCACCGTGACATCTGTCAGAACCCGGACATCTAGGCCTTCGTGAACCCGTAGCTGCGCTCCACCTTCGCGATGTGCAGCGTGTAGTGCTGGTACCACTGGTCGCGCCCGCGCTGCCGGGCCGCGCTGTGTTCGGCGTCGGCCCGCCACTGCTTGAGCGCGTCGACGTCGCGGAAGTAGCCGACGGTGATGCCGAGCCCGCCCGGGGTCTGCGCGTGCTCCATCCCCAGGTAGCCGGGGATGTCCCGCACCAGTTCTTCCATGCGTGCGGCGGTTTCGGCGTAGCCGGTCTGGTCCTCGGTTCGCACCGACGTGAAAACAGACACGTAGTAAGGGGGTTCGAAGGCCTCGACGGGTTGATCGCTCACGGGCGTCACCGTAACTAGTTCCAGCTCAGACCGGCACGGATTTTCCAGTACTGCTCGGCGGGCTCCGCGAGGTCCGGCAGGTCGACGTCGATCCGCAGCGCGTCCACATTGGACCTGAGCTGCTCCGGGCTCGCCGCGCCGGACAGCACCACGTCCACCCACGGTTGCCGCGCGATCGCCGCCAGCGCGACCGCGTCCGGCCCGACGCCCAGCGCGTTCGCCTGTGCCGCAACCGCTTGCGGCGGCTCGACGACGAGTCGGCCGTTGGCCACGCCCTCCTTGATGATCACGCGCAGTCCGGCGTCGTGCGCCTCCCGCAGCGCGTCACCGGCCGAGGTCTCCAGCAGGTTCCAAGTGGACTGGACAGACCCGAAGACGCCGAGGTCCACCGCCTTGCGGATCGCGTCGGCCTGGCGCGGACCGGAGGTGGAGAAGCCCAGCGGGACGCCGATCGCGACCATCGCGTCCAGCAACGCGCGGTCGGAGAACAGCGGGCTGTCGGCGGTCAGCGAGTGCACCTGGTAGAGATCGACGCGCGGCAGCAAGGCCGAGGTTTCCCGCCACTGCTGGGTGAAGCGGGCGAGTGAGTGTTCCTTCACCTCGTGCACCTCGGCGTCGGGCCGCCAGTCCGCGGTGTAGGCGTAACCCCACTTGCTGGAGATCGTCACGTCGTCATGACCGGGCAGCCACGACGACAGGAAGTCCTCGGACAACCCGTACGAGCGCGCCGCGTCGACCCAGCGAACGCCCAGCTCGTAGGCGGTGTCGAGGACGCGGTGGCACTGTGAGCGCATCGAGTCGACGTCCCGCACCTCGGGCAACGCGTCCTCGCGGCCGAGGTTGATGTACGCGGGACGACCGAGTGACGCGAGACCGAGAGCGAGTTGTGCCATGCCGACAACGGTAAACGGCGGCCCCGCGGGACCGCCGCTCACGTGACCCGCCGGGGTCGGTCTAAGCACCTGGCCGAAAGTGGTATCCGAAACCTCTGGCCTCGCTGGGTGCCCACACCTGCAAGTACCACCAACTCTTGATCGAATCGCCGTCAACTACACCCGATCTCGTCGCCGCCTGTCGAGCCGCTGCGGTGTTCTCAGAGGGAAGCGACCCCTGTTGGGTGTAGAAACAAGCCTGTTGATGTTGAGTTGGTGGTACTTGCAGACGCCATGAGAACCCAGGGCAGAGCGCCAGACGAGTAACGGACACAACTTCCGGCAGCCTGCTTAGCGATTCGCCCTGATGTGGTTGCGCACCCACTTGCCGGCGTCCTTCAGCGGGCCCTCACCGGTGAAGCTGTTGCCGGCACAGGTACCGCCCTTGAACACCGCGCCGGAGCGCTTGTCGTCGGAGAAGTTCCAGTTGGTCCAGGAGATCTTCTTCGAGTTCATCAGGCTGATGAACTTGTTCGCCATGGTGAAGTCGTTGGGACCGTCGCCCGACGCCTCCTGCGAACCGAACTCGGTGACGAACACCGGGACCTGGTTCGAGACCGTGTCCAGCGCCTTCAGGTAGCTGTCGCGGTGGTCCTTGGCGTAGAAGTGGAACGTGTACATCAGGTTCGAGGCGTTGACCTTGTTCTGGCTGACCTCGTTGATGTTCTTGCCGTCGGACAGGCCGAACGTCGACCAGCCGTGCGTGCCCACGAGCACGAGGCTGTCCGGGTCCTCCGCGCGGATCGTCGGGATGACGGCCTCCGCGTAGGACTTCACCTTCGCCCACGACACGCCGTTCGGCTCGTTGGCGATGTCGTAGATGATGTTCGTCTTGTTCTTGTGCCGCTGCGCGATCTCCTTGAAGAACGTCTTGGCGCGCGCGGTGTTGTGGTTCGGGTCGCCCGGCGAGAGCTGGTGCCAGTCGACCAGCGCGTACATGCCGCGCTTGGTGGCCTCCTCGATGTAGCCGTGCACCATGTCGGTGAACTTGCGAGGGTTGCTCTCGTAGCCACCTTCCTGGATGTACATCGAGATGCGGAGAACGTCGGCCTTCCAGTCGGTCGCGAGCGCGTCCAGCGACGCGGTCTTGACGCACTGGGCGTACCACTGGATGCCGTGCGTGCTCATGCCCCGCAGCTGGACCTGCTGGCCGGCCTGGTTGCACAGCTTCACACCGCACACCTTCAACTGGCCGTTCACCGCCGCGGACGAACCCACTGGCAGCGCGGGTGAGGCGGCGACGGAACTGCCCGCCGTCACACCGGTCAACGGGAGCACGACCGCCGCGGCGAGTGCCACCACAGACTTCTGCCAAGCCATTCAGCGTCTCCTCTCGGACTGCTGGCGGCGGATTAGATAGGTAAGTTTCCTTACCGATTAAAGGTATAGATGACCTTAAGGCCGCCCCAAGAGTGCGTCAAGCGTCTCGTCGCAGAAGAGTCACAGTTCCGGCACCCAGAGTCACCAGTACGTACACGAGCAAAGTGGCGACGGCGGCCAGTGGACCCAGCGGCGCGTCCTGCACGACCCCGGCCACCTCCCAGACCAGGTACGGGACCATCACACCGGAAGCGTCCGTGTTCCAGGGGTCGGGCAGCATCGGCGTGATCGCCGGCAGGCCCCACAGCAGGACTCCCACCACCACGATCGTCACGGCCGTCGATCGCACCGCGAGCCCGATCCCGAGTCCCACCAGACCTGTCACCAGGATCGACAGCAGGCCCGCGCCCGCCCACGGGAGCACGTCGCCCAGCCCGTCCCAGGGAGCGATCGGCGGCGGACGGTCGCCCATGATCAGCGCACTCGTGCCGATGCTCAGTGCCAGCGCGACGGCCCCGATCACCACGGCTGTGGTGGCGACGAGCGCGGTTTTGGCGGCCAGCAAGCGTTTCCGGTCCGGCACGGCGGTCAGCGCGGTGAGCCTCGGGTCGGAGGTCGCGACCAGGGCGCCGAGCGCGGCGACCAGGAACTGGACGACCGGCGTGATCACCACGCTGCTGTCGGCGGAGGCGAACTTCGCCTGCTCGGCGGCCGACGACGTGTCGTAGTCCTGGACGATCAGCCACGACAGCAGCGCGCCCGCCGCCACCATCAAACCGATGGCCGCGACCAGACCCCACGGCGCGCGGACGGTCCGGAGCTTCAGCCACTCCGCGGCGAGCGCGTTCTTCACAGTCCCCTCCCCGAGGTGAGGTTCAGGTAGGCGTCTTCCAGCGAACCGTTGCGCGTCAACGTGTCCATCGGCGTCTCCTGGACCAGCTGTCCTCTTGCGACGATCACGACGTGGTCGGCGGTCAGCGCCATCTCGCTCATCAGGTGGCTGGAGACGAAGACCGTGCGGCCCTCCTTCGCGAGCCCGCGCATGAGGTCGCGGATCCACCGCACACCTTCGGGGTCCAGGCCGTTGACCGGCTCGTCGAACATCAGCACCCGCGGGTCGCCCAGCAATGCCGCCGCGACGCCGAGCCGTTGCTTCATACCGAGCGACAGCGTCTTGATCCGCTTGTGCCGCACGCCGCCCAGACCGACCTGCTCCAGCAGCTCGACGGCGCGCCGCTGGCTGATCCCGTTGCTCGCGGCGAGCCAGCGCAGGTGGTCCAGGGCCTTGCGCCCGTGGTGCACCGCGGACGGATCCAGCAGCACGCCGACGTGCCTCAGCGGGTGGTCCAGGTCCTGGTACCGCCTGCCGCCGACGAGTGCTTCGCCGGCGGTAGGCCGGTCCAGCCCCAGGATCATGCGCATCGTCGTGGACTTGCCGGCGCCGTTCGGGCCCAGGAAGCCCGTCACCAGTCCGGGGTGGACGGTGAACGACAGCCCGTCGACCGCCGTCGTGTCCCCGTATCTCTTCGTCAGGTTCCGCACCTCGATCATGCCGAAGAGCGTCGGGTGTTCTCGCGTTCGGCGGATCGGACCTCGGGCCGAACTCGTGAATCGGACCGTGGTCCGAGGCGCGCCGGGCCTGGGCTCGTTAACGTCGTCGCCGTGATCGCAAGACTGCATCTCTACCTGGTGGACGCGGCGGCCGCGCTGGTGCTCTGGGTGATCTCCGGGTACGGGATCATCGAGCCGTACCCGCACCAGTCGGCCTTGATCGCGGTGCCCGCCGCCGCGCTCGTCGCCGTCCCCGTCGCGGTCCGCAGGTGGTGGCCGATGTCCACGCTGGGCGTGAGCACCGCGGCCATGGTGCTCCTGGTCATGACCCAGGTGATGCCCCTGCACGCGTTGGGGGCGCCGCTGGCGGCGGTCTGCTTCGGCCTCTACACCGTGGCGGTCGACCGCGACCGCGTGTGGTCACTGGGCGCGCTCGTGGTCACCGTGGTCGCCTTCGCCGGGATCACCGGCGGTGAACCCGAGAGCTTTCTCGTCTCCATCGCCGCGCTGGGCTCGGTGTGGGCCATCGGGTACACCACCCGGATGCGCCGGTCGATGCTGGCCAGGGAGACCGCCCAGCTGGCCGAGCAGGCGTTGACCGACGAACGCCTGCGCATCGCCCGCGAGCTGCACGACGTGGTGGCGCACAACCTTTCCCTGATCGCCGTGCAGGCCGCCAACGCCGCACACGTGCGTTCACCCGAGCACGCCTATGAAGCGCTGGACGTCATCTCGTCGACCAGCCGGGCGGCCCTGACCGAGATGCGCGGCCTGCTCGGGGTGCTGCGCTCCGACGCCGATCTCGCGCCCTCCCCCGGCCTCGACGGGCTGGCCGACCTCGCCGACCGGGCCTCGCTGGCCGGCGTGCGGGTCTCGTTGGACGTGCGCGGTTCCGGTGTGCCGGAAGGCGTCGGGCTGTCGGCGTACCGGATCGTGCAGGAGGCGTTGACGAACGTCGTGAAGCACGCGGCACCCGCTTCGTGCACGGTGGTGGTAGAGGTGACGTCGTCGTCGGTGCGCATCGAGGTGACCGACGACGGACCTGGGGTGAAGGAGCTCGGCGTGGGACACGGGTTGATCGGCATGCGCGAACGCGTGGCCGTGTACGACGGCACGTTCAGCGCGGGACCGGGCGAGAACGGCGGATTCCGGGTCACGGCGGAGCTGCCGTACTCATGATCAAGGTGCTGATCGTCGACGACCAGGCGTTGCTGCGCGCCAGCTTCCGCCTGCTGGTCGACAACGAACCCGATCTCACCGTGGTCGGCGAGGCGGGCACCGGCGCCGAGGCCGTCGCGCTGGCCGCGGAGCTGAAGCCGGACGTCGTGCTGATGGACATCCGCATGCCGGAGATGGACGGCATCGAGGCCACCCGGCTGCTGGACGGCCCACGGGTGCTGGTGCTGACGACGTTCGACCTGGACGAGTACGTGTTCGGCGCGCTGCGGGCCGGCGCCTCGGGCTTCCTGCTGAAGGACACCCCGCCCGCCGAGCTGCTGGCGGCGATCCGGGTGGTGGCGTCCGGCGAGTCGCTGCTCTCGCCGTCGGTCACGCGGCGGCTGATCCGCGAGTTCGTCCGGCGGCCCGCGGCCCCGTCCGTCTCGGGGCTGGAACGGCTGACCGAACGGGAGAAGGAGGTGCTGCTGCTGATCGCGCGCGGACTGTCCAATGCGGAGATCATGGCGGCGCTGCACGTGAGCACCGGCACGGTGAAGACGCACATCGGGAACCTGCTGGCGAAACTGCACGCACGCGACCGGGCACAGCTGGTCATTTCGGCGTACGAGGCTGGTCTCGTCGGTTAGCCTCACCGCGTGTTCTCTGGGGATGTCACCGCTGTCCGGGAGGCTGTCGCCGCCGCGCAGTCCGGTTTGGTCGATCGCGAGCTGATCGCCGAGGTCGTGGTGCTGTGCGCCGTCGCGGGCGAACACGCGCTCGTGGTCGGGGCGCCGGGCACGGCCAAGTCGGCGGCGGTGCGTGCGGTCGCACGGCAGCTGGGCGGCGCGTACTTCGAGTACGTGCTGGGCCGCTTCACCGAGCCCAACGAGCTCTTCGGCCCGGTGGACCTGCGCCGGCTCAAGGACGGCGTGGTCGAGATCGAGACCGCGGGCATGCTGCCGGAGGCCGAGGTCGCGTTCCTGGACGAGGTGTTCCTCGGGTCGACGGCGATCCTGAACACGTTGCTGGGCCTGCTGAACGAGCGGGTGTTCCGGCGTGGCGCCACCAGGCTCGCGAGCCCGCTGCGGGTGTGCGTGGGCGCCACCAACACGCTGCCGGACGACCCGGTGCTCGCGGCGTTCGCGGACCGGTTCCTGGTGCGGGTGTTCGTCGACCCGGTGGCGGACGCGCTGCTCGAGGAACTGCTGGAGACGGCCTGGTCACCCGCCGAGAGCCCGGTCGCCGCGGCACTGGGCGCGGTGGACCGGCTGACCGAGCAGGCACGGGCCGTCGACCTGCGGCCGGTGGTGCCCGCGGCGGCCACGGCGGTGCGCCGGCTGCGGCACGCGGGCGTCGTGCTCAGCGACCGGCGCGTGGTGCGAGCGCAGCGGCTGGTCGCGGCGGCGGCCGTGCTGGACGGGCGGACCGCGGCGTCGGTGGAGGACCTGTGGGTGCTGCCGCTGATCGCCCCCAGCCGGGAGACCCAGGCGCTGGCCCGCGACGTGCTCGGCGACCTGATCGACAAGGCGCGCAACGCGAGCCTCGTGCACGCGGCCGAGGAGTTCTCCCGCGGGCCGCAGGCGCGGGCGGAACGGCTGGTGCTCACCGCGGAGAAGGTGCTCGACGGCGAACCGGACCGGCTGCGCGTCGAGGCGACGCTGCGGGAGATCGACGCGGGCTTCACCGCCGAGGACCTGCCCGCCGTGCTGCGCGACACCCGCGCGCGGCTCATCGCCACGTTGCAGCCGTGAGCCCGTCGTCCTGGCCTCACCGCGAGCCACCGCTCCCACCCACGGCCACGCACACCCACCCCGAACCACCATTCCCTCCCACAGCCGCGGCTCCCCTGACCTGGACCCGCCGCGAGCCACCGCTCTCCCCCGCCGCCGTGGCGGGCGGGCCGGAACTGCGCGCTGCCACCGTCCGCCGCCTGCGCGAGGGTGCCGAGCTCCGGGTGGCGTTCGGGCCAGAGTGGACACTGGTGGTGGGCGACGACCTGCCGTGGGCGGACGGCACCACCTATCTCGGCTGGGACGACGGGCTGCTGGTGCCGACCACGCTCGCGCCGTCGACACCGGCGGGGTTGTTGCGGCACGCGCTGCCCGCCGACGTGCTGGCCGTGGTGCCGGGCGCGGTGCTGACCGGGCCGGCGCCGAAGCGCGCGGCGAACCCGGAGCTGCTGGCATGAGCGCAGCGCGGAGCGAGGGTCCCCTCCAGGGGGTCCCCCTGCTTTCATTCTCCCAGACGACACCGACAATTCCGCGCCGCCGAATCTGCGCGACCGGCCCGAGCGAGGCGCGACCGTGACGCTGCCCGACGCCCTCCGCCCGTGGGCCGCCGCGCTGTCCACAATGGACCTCGACCTCGCCACCGCGCTGGGCCCGTTGCTCAAGGACCTCGACGAGTTCATCAACGCCGCCACGACCACGCACCCGCACCGGGGCGAACCGGACGGGTTCGGCGGCATCGGGTTGAAGGGTGAACCCGAGCGCATCCTGGTGTCCGAGTGGGCGCTGGCCGAGCACTTCCCGCACGAGTTCCTCCGCAGAGCCGCCACCGGTGAGCTCCTCCACACCACCCCGGAGTTCGTCGAACCGCACCGCAAGGGGCAGGCCGCGGTCCTCGTCGACGCCGGCCCCGACCAGCTCGGCGCGGCACGGCTGGTGCAGCTCGCCGCGCTCATCGTGTTGCGGCGCAGGGAACCCGAGCTGCTGCTGGGCGTGCTCGGCGACGAACCGGGCACGTGGCATCCCGCCGATCTCAGGAGGCTCCTCCACGCCCGCCGCGCCACCCGGCCGGACCAGGGCGACGTCCGGAAGTGGGCGGACACGGTCGACGACCTGTGGTTGCTGAGCGGTGCCCGGCTGACCTCACCGCGCTGCCTCACCACGACCGAGTCGGCGTGGGACGACCAGGGCGCCACCGCGGTGCGCGTCGAACTGAACGGGTTCGCCACCGAGCTGACGTTGCCCGGCAGGAGGCACGGCATCCGGTTGCTGCGCGGCAACCTGCGCACACCGCCGAAGGAGGAGAAGCGCGGCGGCACAGTGCGGTTCCCGTCCTTCCCCGGCGCCGAGAAGGTGTTGCTGGCCCGCGGCGGCTCCGATCGCGAACTGGTGGTGCTGCGGGTCCTCAGCGGCACCCAGAAGGTCCACCGCGTGCCGGGACGACTGCTCGCCGCCGCCCAGGTGGACAAGCGGATCGTCACGCTCGTGGAGCAGGACGGCGTGGTGCGCCCGCACGTCATCGGCAACCAGCTCAAGCGCTTGTCCAGGCTGCGGGTGCCCGCCGAGGAACTCGGGATTGACCCGGAACAGGTCGCGGCCACCGGGCTCGCGCCGCTGCACCTGTCCGGAAGCACCCTGCTGTGCCGGTGGGACGAGGACTGGAACTGGTGGGCGCTCGAAACCGGAACGCGGCCGTCGCGCTCGGAGTTCGCGGCGGTCGCGCCCGGCAACCATTCCGAGGACGACCTGCGCACGTCGAAGACACCCGTGCTGTTCGGGCCGCCGCCGTTGGTCGCCAGACCGGGGAACGGCAACCGCTGGCGGTTCGACGGCCACCCCGACATCGAGCTCCCGGAAGGCGCCCGGCCGCTCGGGCTGCACCTGTTCGAGGACAACCGACCGGGCATCGTCTTCCAGGAAGGCCTCATCCTGCGCGTGCGGACCGCGGTGCGCACCCGGACGCTCACGGCCTGGTCCGGCGCGCCCGTCGTGGTGCACCCGATGCAACCCTGGGTCGCCGCCCCACGAGCTGACGGGCGCATCGAGGTCGGGCATCTCATCAGCGGCGAGCGGATCGCGACCATGCGAGGTGACGTGTGACCACGTTCCGGGGCACCGTCACCGCCAAGGCGTTCGTCATCGACGTCGGCGTCATCGGCGAGACCGAGGCCCGCACCCGCGTCCTCGACCTGTGGCAGCCCGGCGCCCGCATCTACGTGACCCCAACGGGTTCGTGGCTGGTCGCGCTCGCCGAGCCGGTGGAGGTCCGCGCCGAACGAGCACCAGGCCTGCCCCTCACCGAGATACCGGACGGCCTCCAGCCGCTCGACTGTGCACAGTGGACGGACACGAGCGGCCTCACCCGGTACGAGCTCACCCCCGCCGACGACGAGCCGGCGCCGGCCCTCGTCGAGTCGACCGTCCCCGAGACACCGGAGCTGAGGTTCCGCGGTGGCATCGGCGCGCCCTCCCAGCACGTCGGCAGGCTCACCGGCGGCGACGCCCGGCAGGCCGTCGGCACGGCCACCGTCGTCGTCGGCGCCGTCAGCGTTTTCACCGTGGTGCCGCTCGTGCTCTTCGCACTGGCCCCTGACCACGGCAAGCCGATGCTGTTGATCGCGTTCCTGGTCGGCTTCGCGTTCCTGGGGAAGGCGTTCGCCGGCACTGAGGGGGCAGCCACCGCCGCGCCCACCGAGCCGGGGAACTTCTGGGTGCGGCTGGTGATGCGCACGCCGTTGCGCGGTCTGGTGCGGTCGAAGCACGAAAGGTACCTGCGCAGGCTCACGGAACTGTTCGAGCGCAAGGACTGGCACAACGCGCTTCGTGACGCGATCGGCATCGGCCAGGACGGTGAGGGCCGGCTGAGCCTGCGGGTGCCGCAGCGGCGCACCGGCGAGTTGCGGCCGAACACCGCCCTCGGGCCGGGTGCCGGGCCGTACTACGGGCCCCAGGTCCAGCAGCATCTCCAAAGCCTCTACCGGACCGCCGCGGAGGAGCTGGAACGGCTCGGGCGCCACGACGAGGCCGCGTTCGTGCACGCCGACCTGCTCGGTGACCCCGCCGCGGCCGCGGCGATGTACGAACGGCTCGGCAGGTGGACCGACGCCGCCGAGCTCGCCGAGGGCCGCCGTCTCGCGGCGGACCTCGTGGTCCGGCTCTGGTTGCGGGCCGGGAACAAGGAGCGCGCGATCGACGTGGCCCGGGCACGCGGTGCGTTCGCCGCCGTCATCGCCCGGCTGCCCGTGGAGGAGGGGCGCGAGCTGCGCGCGGAATGGGTGCGCGACCGGCAGGCAGCGGGCGATCACCTGGGCGCGGTGGCGGCGGCCTGGCCCGACGACGCCACCAGGCCGTTGGCGATGGACAGCATCCAGGCCGGCATGGCACTCGGCGGCCCGGCGAGCAGCACGCTGTTCGCCCACCTCGTCGTCGGCTGGCCCTCCCCCAGCACGCACGCGGGGGCGCTCGCCCTGCTGGACAACGACGACCCCCGGCTCGCCAGGTCCCGCGCGCACTTCGTCGACGCGTGGCTCGGCCTGTCGGGCGGCGACCGGGAGCTCGGCAGTGCGGCCATCAGGGCGTTCGTGCGCGACGGCACCGTGGTGCCACCGGCGTTGAAGAAGGCGGCCGACCCGTTGCTCGCCGCCGATCTGCCCAAGGCCCCGAAACCCCGCCGGGACGTGGTGGACCTCGTCTTCCCCGCGATGCCGGCCCAACTGGTGGTCCGCGACGCGGTGGCGCTGCGCGGCGGCGCGGTCCTGGTGGCGCTGGGCGACCAGGGCACGCGGCTGGTCACCGAGGACGGCCGCACCCGAGCGCGCTGGGACGTGCCCGCGCACCAGATCGTCATCTCCGACCACGGCGGATCGGCGCTGCTGGTGGGCAGGCGTGGCGCCATCTGCGAGGTCCACCACCTCGACCTCGCCTCCCGCAAGGTCCGCCACTGGACCACGCTCGCCCACCGGACGTTCGTCGGCTCGTTCGACGGCGGCATCGCGATCGTCGTGGGACCGGACGGCCTGGAGTTCCTGGACGTGCGCAGGAGCCGGCCGACGGTGGTGTGGCGCGAACTGGACCGCCACGCGAAGGTGTTCAGCATCGCCCGCAACGAACACAGCCTCGCGGTGCTGTTCGAGAAGCCGGACGACGACCAGCTCGATCTGTGGCGCTGGGACCTGCCGGACCTCACGCTGCGCCGGCGCGGCCTGTGGATCAGCCGCGACGTCCCGGGACGTCG
>NZ_MUYM01000078.1 GCF_002150765.1 Lentzea kentuckyensis | reverse complement strand
GCCCCACCCCCATGAACCCCCCTGATTCCAGGGGACTTTGGAAGGAGATCCAATGCAGACCTGGGCAAAGCGCGGACTTCAGACCGCGTTTGTCACTGGTGGTTTGCTGATGCTCGGTACGGGCATCGCTTCTGCCCAGGAGAACGTCGACCCGGATGCCGCCCCGCCGGCCGTCGACGTCGCGGCTTCGGTTCCGTTCAAGGCTGACCAGAACAAGCTGGCCACGCCGGTCAAGGAACTGACCGTTCCCAAGGTTGACCGCACGATCAGCACGGACCGCGTCACCAGCGCGGTGCCCACCCGCACGGCAGCGCCCGCTGCGAACCCGCTGATCCGCCAGGCAGGCGAGCGTCTGCAGGGCACCGCGCTGCAGAACCTCGTGCGCGGCAACACGGTTCAGGCACACGTCGATGTGCCGATCAACATCTGCGGCAACTCGATCGCGGTCCTCGCCAACGGCGAAGCGGCCGGCGAGTGCGTCCAGGAAACGCACCGCGACGGCACGATCGTCACGGACGGCGCGGGCCAGGCCCTCGCCGGCAACGTCGTGGCCGTCAACCACATCCTGCCGGTCCAGATCACCGGTAACGCGATCGCGGCGGGTGGCAACTCCGCCACCAGCACGAACGCTTCGCAGGTCTCGACGACCGGCGGCGACATCACCACCAACGGTGACAAGGGCGCCGGCTCCGGCAACGTCGTCGCCGAGCAGGGTGCGACCCCGATCCAGATCACCGGCAACGGTGTGGGCGCGGTGGGCATCGCCGAGGCCAACTCCACCGCCGACACGTTCGCTTCTTCCGAGGGTGACGTTCTCACCAGCGGCAAGAACAGCTCCATCTCCGGCAACGCCGTGCCGATCCCGCTGGCCCCGCTGTTCGAGGTCAACGGCAACTCGGCCGCCGGTGCGGGCAACGCCGCCACCGACTCGGTGCAGACCGGTACCGCCTACGCGGGTGGCAAGACCGACACCAACGGCGACCCGGCCACGCTGGCCGGCAACGTCGCCGCGCCCGCGCTCTCGGGCCCGATCACGGTCGACGACAACGCCGCCGCCGCTGGTGGCAACGCGACCGCTGTCAGCGACACGGCCAACGAGTCGGTCGCCGGCGGCATCATCCACTCGGATGGTCGTGGCTCCACGGGGTCCGGCAACATCGCTGGTGCGCCCATCGCGCTCCCCGTGGCCGCTGGTGGCAACGGTGCGTCGCTCGTCGGCAACGCGCTGACCGAGCACGCGAACCAGTCGTCGTCGAAGTCCGGCGGCGAGGTCTACACCCTGGCCGACAACTCGGTTCTGTCGGGCAACATCGCCGACGTTCCGCCCGCCACCGCCGTGGACGTGTGCGGCAACGGTGCCACCGTGGTCGGCCAGGCCGCGGGCACCTGCGAGAACGACGTCAAGTCGATCACCTCCGGATACCAGGGCTCGACGGGCAACGACTCCGTCGGCTCCGGCAACGTCGCGTCCACCCCGTTCGCCACGCCTGCCGAGGTCTACGGTGTGGCCGGCGCGCTCGGCGGCCAGGCTTCCGGCTCGGCTGACGAGGTCAAGGAAGTCCGCTCCAGCGGCACGCCCAACACGCAGGACGACAACGGCACGGTCTCGAGCAACGTCGTGACCGCGCCCACCGCCGCCGCGGCGCAGGTGTTCGCGTTCACCGCCGGCGTCGTGGGCAACACCTCGTCCGACACGTCGAACGACACGTCGGTCATCGCGGGCAACGACCCCAAGGCGTACGGCAAGAAGAGCTCGGTCTCCGGCAACATCGTCCAGGTCCCGACCTCGACGCCGGCCCAGGTCTTCGCCGACGGTGCCACCCTGGTCGGCAACAACAAGACCCAGGGCGACAACGCCACCGACATGAAGGCGGGCGGCGACGCTCTCACCACCGGTGAGCAGGGTTCCATCGCCGGCAACGTCGTCTCGGCTCCGGTCGCGACCGGCACCCAGGTGCTGGGCTGGTCGGTCGGCGGCGGCAGCAACGTCGACTCTGCTGCCACCAACGACCTCGACTCGGTCGCCGGCGGCGACGTCAACAGCAACGGTGACGGCGGCTCGGTCTCCGGCAACCTGATCGGTGCGCAGCCGGCAGTGCTCCCGGCGGTTCCGGGCAACACCGTCTCCGCGGCGGGCATCACCAACTCCGACGTGGTGACCGACACCAACGTCGTGTCCGGTGGCGACAGCTTCTCCAAGGCCGACGACGCCTCGGTCTCCGGCAACCTGATCCACGTCCCCGCCACCGCCGTCGCCGGCGTGTACGCGGACGCGGTGGCGGCTGCGGGCAACGCCACGACCGTCACCGACAAGACCTCGAACACCGAGGCCGGCGGCGAGATGCTCACGGAGGGCAGCGGCCCGCTGACCGCCCGTGAGATGACCGTTCCCGTCGAGGCGGCGGCCAAGGTCGCGCGCATCCCCGTCGAGGTCGTCGGCCAGGCGACCACGCTGGGCACGAGCGACGACACCCAGCTGACCGGCGAGGACGAGGCGGGCACGCTGCGCGCCGCGCAGCTCAAGGGCCTCGAGCTCCCCAAGGGCGTCGACAGCCTGCTGAAGGCCAACGAGGTCCCGGCGTTCCACGGCATCGACAGCATCAAGGGCATCGACCAGCTGCCCGTGAACACGCTGCCGAACCCGTCCGACCTGGCCGCCATGGCGGGCCAGCTGCCCACCCCGGCGCTGCCCGGTGTGGCGCAGGAGCGCTCCGCCCTGCCGCTGAACGGTGGCACGGCCGGCATCACGCCGAACGTCCAGGGCCTGCCCCTCGGCCAGGTGCTGGAGGCCGCGAAGGGCCTGATCCCGGCGGGCGCCGCTGAGCGTTCGCTGCCGGCCGTTCCGTCCCTCCCGGTCACCGCCCCGGCCCTGCCGGTGCCGGTGCAGCTGCCCGCCCTGCCGACCGAGCGCTCGCTGCCCGCGCTGCCGCTCGACGGCCCGGCCTCCCTCTCGGGTCTGAACCTGAACCCGACCCAGGGCCTGGCCCCCGCTGCCGGCGAGCGTTCGCTGCCGCAGCTCCCGGTCGCCGCTCCGGCGATGACCCTGATCGACCCGGCTCACCTGTTCGAGACGGTGACCGGCTCGCTGTAACACCCCGCAGGTTGTAACACCCTCCCTCCGGTAAGAAGCTGAGCCCTGGCGACACGACGGTGTCGCCAGGGCTCAGTGCCGTGCGGGGGGTGTTTCGGCTATCGCGATCACGTCGTCCGGATCGCTGTCGCCGGGGCTCGTGACCCAGTGGATCTGCGGGCTCTCGCCGACGAGTTGCCTGATCAGCGACGCGATGGGCGAGCCGTCACCGAAGTCGTGCTCGGCGAGAACGGCCAGCGCCGTGTCGCCGTAGCGGGCGACCGTGAAGTCCGGGCGCAGACCCGCGCGCAGGACCTTGGCCGCGTCCAGCACGGAGTCCGGTGCCGTGATCAGGACCAGCGTCACGAGGGTGCCGCGGGTGCGGGCGCGGATCAGCGACTGTTCCAGGCGGTCGAGCAGGAGCGCGTGTCCGGGCAGGCCTGTGAGCGGGTCGTGCAGCACAGTCCGGTTCTAGCCGAGCCGTGGCCCGTTGACCAGCATCGCGGCCCTGAACAGCCCCGCTTGGGTGAGTCAGTCGAGGGACTTGCTCAGCGTGATCCCGCGCGGCCCGAAGCCGGCCCTGGCGTAGAACCGGGCCGCGTCCTCGTTGGGCGCGAAGATGACGGCGAAGAGGATCTCGACCCCGTGGGCCGCGGCCACCCGCTCCGCCTCGGCCAGCAGAGCGGCGCCGACACCTCGGCCGCGATGCCCGTCCGCGACCACGGTGTGGATGTCCGCACCGCGACGCGGCACCAGGATCTGGTGGTCGGGAGGCGCCGGCAGCGGCACGACCTCCGCCATGCCGACCACCTCGCCGTCCAGCTCGGCGACGGAGATCAACGCGCGCTCGACGACGACCTCGAAGTGCCATCGCACCGCCGCCGTGTCGGGGACGCGGAACTCCTCCGGCGCGAGCTGGACGTGTCGTTCGGCGTTGGCCAGGCGCAGCCGGACGAGGGCGGGCACGTCCCCGCGCCCGGCCGGCCGGATCTTCAGTCCGTTCGTCACCCGTCGATCCTGCCTGATCAGGCCGGTGGCGAGAAGAAGTTGATCAGGTTGCCGTCGGGGTCGCGGAACAGCAGCGAGCGGTTTCCCCACGGCATCGTGGTCGGCTTCTGCACGACGTCCACGCCGGTCAGGCGTTCGTACTCGGCGTCGACGTCCTCCACCCGGAACTCGATGATCGCGGTCCGGTTCGACTCGGGCACCGCGGCGCCGGTCGTGTTGGCACTACCGATGGCCAGCGTGCACGACGGGCCGACGAGCTCGGCGAACTGGTCGGTGCGCCAGTGTCCTTCGAGACCGGTCGTGCGTTCGTAGAACTCGACGAGGCGGGCGACGTCGTGCGTGATGACACGGATTGAAACGAGCTTCATGAGTGGCACGCTAAGTCGAATAGTGGACAGGATCCGCCCGGTATCCGCAGGATCTTCCTGTGACCCGTCCGATCGCTCGCGTGCTGGCGTTGTTGGAGATCCTCCAAGGCGGTGGCACCAGGACCGTGGCCGAGCTGGCCGAACGCCTCGACGTGGATGAACGCACGGTCCGCCGCTACGTGGACCGCCTGCTGGAGCTCGACATCCCGGTGCGTTCGGTGCGCGGACGGTACGGCGGATACCGCCTGGCGCCGGGCTATCGGATGCCGCCGCTGATGCTCAGCAACGAGGAAGCGCTCGCCGTCCTGCTCGGCCTGGTCGCGGGTCGGCGTTCCGGACTGATCACCACCTCGGTCGCGGCCGTCGAGAGTGCGGTCGCCAAAGTCCGCCGGGTGCTCCCGGCGGCGCTGGGGTCCCGGC
Organism: Lentzea kentuckyensis; assembly: GCF_002150765.1. Classification (GTDB taxonomy): domain Bacteria; phylum Actinomycetota; class Actinomycetes; order Mycobacteriales; family Pseudonocardiaceae; genus Lentzea; species Lentzea kentuckyensis. The sequence continues at coordinate 33,064 of NZ_MUYM01000078.1, read as the reverse complement.
TGGACGCGGTGCTGGGTGCCGACTTCACCTCACCTGCGCGTTCGGCGCTCACGACGGACACCGAGGTGCTGCTGACCGTGGCGGAAGCGGCGCACGCACGTCGGTCCGTCACGCTCGCTTACCTCGCTGGTCACGGTGGTGCGAGCGAACGGGTCGTGCATCCCTACGGAGTCGTGGCGCATTCCGGCCGCTGGTATCTGACCGGGCTGGATTCGGCCAGCGGCGAGGTCCGCACCTTCCGCGTCGATCGAATCACCGCGGTCTCTGTCCGTGACGAAACGTTCGACGTGCCGACCGGCTTCAACTCGGCCGGTCAGGTGCTGACCTCACTCGCCGAGACGCCGTACCGACACGAGGTGCTCGTGCGGCTTCAGTCGACGCCCGACGAGATCCGTGCCGTGTTCCCACCGTCCGTCGCGGTGCTGGAGGAGATCGACACCTCGTGGATGCGGGTCCGGATCCGGGCGGAGCGCCTCGACTGGATACCGCCGCTGCTCGCCGCGCTCGACCGGCCGTTCGTCGTCGAGCAGCCGGACGCCCTGCGCGACCTGATCAAGGACCTGGCCGGGCGGCTGGCCGCGCACGCTGACTTGCGTCTCCAGCAGGGGGAGGTGTGAGGGTGAGGGCGTGAACGGCGACACGCTCTATTCGATCGGCGAACTGGCCCAGCGGACCGGGCTGACGGTCAAAGCCATCCGGTTCTACTCCGATCGCGGAATCGTGCCGCCTACCGACCGCAGCCCGGCGGGCCACCGCCTCTACAGCGTCGAAGCCGTCGCACGTCTGGATCTGGTGCGGACACTGCGCGACCTGGGACTGGACCTCGCCACCATCCGAAGGGTCGTCGAGCACGAGATCTCACTTCCCGAGGTCGCCGCGGCCCACGCCGAAGCCCTGGAAGTGCAGATCCGCGTGCTGCGCCTGCGACGCGCGGTGTTGACGGCGGTGGCCAAGCGCGGCTCCACCATCGAGGAGATGGATCTCATGCACAAACTGGCCAAGCTCTCGGACGACGAACGCCGTCGCCTGATCGACGACTTCCTCGGGGCCACCTTCGGCGACGCTCGGCCCGAATTCGCGGGAATCAGGCGATCGCTCACCCCTGAACTGCCAGACAACCCCGAGTCGCACCAGGTCGAGGCGTGGGTGGAGCTGGCCGAACTGTCCCAGGACCTGGACTTCCGCGCCTGCATGCGCCGCATCGCCGACTCTCACATCCCCGGCCTGCAACGCCATCCTGCCGCGGTCGTTCGCGACCAGGTCCGTCCAGCTCTGGCCGCGGGCATCGACCCGGCCTCACCTGACGCCGATCCGGTCGTCGCAGCAGTCATGGCGCAATGCGCACACCTCGCCGACGGCCTCGAACCTCGACGTTGGCTGCTGACCTGGTTGGAGGTCGCGAACGACCCGCGCCGGGAGCGGTACCTGCGGCTGCTCGCCGTGGTCAACGGCTGGCAGGCGCCCGAAAGCCTGACGCCGGAGCTGAACTGGTTCATCGAGGCACTCCGCGTCGCAGGTTCTCATCGCCGATGACAAGCCGATCGCTCGGACAGGTCGCGCAGGGTGTCCGCGAGCCGGCGGGAGGCGATGCGCCGCGCGTGTTCCGGTGTGATGTTCTCGGTGACCGCGAGCCCGCCGAGCCCGATGCTCAGCGCGAGCAGTTCGTGTGCCTCGGGCAGCAACGTCGACGGCTCGGGCTCGCCAGGGCACCCGGCTTCGCGTAGCAGCAAGGCGATCAGGTTGGCCAGTTCGTCGTAGCCGTGTGTGAGCCGCTCCCGCAGGGGCGGCCGAGACATCGCGTAGGCCTCGAAAGCCTGCGCGATGCGGAACATCCTGCGGTCGTCCTCCCCGCCCGGGATCAGCTCGCTGAGCAGTACGTCGAGCACCACGGCCGGTTCAACGGCGTGCCGGTCGTCGGCGAGCCGGTGGTGCACGCGGGTCGTGCCGCGGTCGTTGATCGCGCTGAACGCCTCCGACAGCAGATCGTCCTTGGTGGGGAAGTAGTGCTGGACGCGGCCGACGGACACGCCCGCCTGGTTCGCCACGTGGCGGATGCTGACCTGATCGGTTCCGGCTGTGTCGACGATGGTGAACACGGCATCGAGGATGCTGCGGCGCCGCTCGTCGTGTGCCGCGCCCGGACCGCGTACGGCGGGCCGCTCAGTGCCCATCGCCACCTCCCTTATCAAGACGATTGTACTGATTTGACACGACGAGTGAGACCGGGCTACCTTCCGATCAGATCAATACGATCGTATTGACCAACTGGGGGGAGTGCGTCGTGCGCGAGTTGATGCTGGGACGGTGGCTCCCGATCGCCTGCGTGATGGCGGTCCTGGCAGGCACCACGGTGACCGCCGCGGCGCCTGCGGAACGCGGTGAGGTCGTGCGCACCGGCACAGGGTGGGTACGCGGGGTGGACCATGTCGACTACCGGGAGTTTCTCGGCATCCCGTATGCCGCCCCGCCGGAGCGGGCGTTGCGCTGGCGGCTTCCACAGCCGCCGGCGTCGTGGCGTGGTGTCCGGGACGCATCCCGGCCGGGCGCACGCTGCGCGCAGCACGCGTCCATCGCCGGAACATCCGCGAGCGACGCCGAAGACTGCCTGTACCTGAACATCACCGTGCCGAACTCGACGGGGTCGCGCGGCCGCAAGGCCGTGATGGTGTGGCTACACGGTGGCGGCTTCGTAGAGGGCGCGGGAAACGAGTACGACCCGCGCCGGCTCGCGACTCAGGGCGATGTGGTGGTCGTGACCCTCAACTACCGGCTCGGGATCTTCGGCAACTTCGGCTTGCCCGGACTGGCGGGCTCCGGCGCGTTCGGGCTCGCCGATCAGCAGGCCGCGCTGCGCTGGGTCCAAGCCAACGTGCGGGCGTTCGGCGGTGACCCGGATGCCGTCACGGTGTTCGGGCAGTCTGCGGGAGGGCAGAGCGTCTGCGCGCATCTCGCGTCGCCGACGGCGGCGCGGCTGTTCCAGCGAGCCATCATCCAGAGTGCGTTCTGCACCACGAACATCCCGGCCAACCTGCTCGCGCCCGGAGTGCCGACCATCTCGCCGTGGGAGGAGCCGCGCAGCCTCGCTGAGCGGGGCCTGCGCAGTGCGGCGGAACTCGGCTGCGCCGAGCCGGCCACTGCGGTCGCCTGCCTGCGCCGCCTGTCCCCAGAGCGGCTGATGTCCGCGTTCGGGCAGTTCGCGGGGCTTGCCTACGGCAGCAGTGTCCTGCCGGATGATCCCTTCCGGGTGCTGCGGGAAGGCCGGTTCCATGGTGTTCCGGTGCTCTCCGGCGCCACCCGTGACGAGACCACGTACGTACAAGCGCTCAACGACCTCGGCGGCCAGCCGCTGACCGCGCAGCGCTACCGGCAGTACGTCCACGAAGCGTTCGGTGCGGACGCCGCACGCGTGCTGGCGGTCTATCCAGCCGGCCAACACGAGTCGCCAAGTCGTACCTGGGCGCGGGTGACCACGGAAAGTTCCTTCGCCTGTCCGACACTGGAGCGCAACCGCTTGCTCGCCCGGCACGTGCCGACCTACGGCTACGAATTCGCCGACCGGTCCGCGCCACCGACCCTTCCAGCGGTCGGATACCCCTACGGCGCCTATCACTCAGCGGATGCGTTCTACCTGTTCGACCTGCGCGCGGGGCAGACCTCCCCGGAGCTCTCCCCTGGGCAAAGGCGACTCGCCGACACGATGATCGAGTACTGGACGAGTTTCGCTCGCACCGGGACTCCCGGCGGCGGCACACGTCCCGAGTGGCGGCGGCTGCGGCCACAGGATCCGGTGCCGTACACGCTGTCGCTGGCACCTGGCTCGGGTGGCATCCGGCCCGTTGATCTCGCGCAGGAGCACCGATGCCGCTTCTGGTCCACGATCACGCTCTGATCGCGCGCGGGCAGCGACGGGCCCGTGCGGAGCGGGGCCCAGGGTCTGTCCCGAAAGTTCGTCCGGTGGCAGGCGCGGGCGAGAGACCCGGAGGCGGTGCCGCCGCGACGCCCTCATACCGGGCGTATTCGGGCGTTGCGGCGGTGCCGCCTCCGGGGCCCTCGGCCGCCACTGCCGCCCGACGGACTTTCGGGACAGACCCTAGCCCTGAGCCAGGTCGGTGAAGCGGCTGTAGTGCAGCTGGTGCGCCACGGTGATGGTGGCGGTCGGGCCGGCACGGTGCTTGGCGATGATCAGGTCGGCCTCGCCGGCGCGCGGGTCGTCGCGTTCCCAGGCGTCCGGCCGGTTGATCATGATGACCATGTCGGCGTCCTGCTCGAGCGAGCCGGACTCACGGAGGTCGGAGAGCATCGGCTTCTTGTCGGTGCGCTGTTCCGGGCCGCGGTTCAGCTGGGAGATCGCGATGACCGGGACGTGGAGTTCCTTGGCGATCAGCTTCAGGTTTCGCGAGAACTCCGAGACTTCCTGCTGGCGGGACTCGGACTTCTTGCCGGAACTCATCAGCTGGAGGTAGTCGACGACCACCAGCTTGAGGTCGTGCCGCTGCTTGAGGCGGCGGGCCTTGGCGCGGATCTCCATCATCGTGAGGTTCGGGCTGTCGTCGACGAACAGCGGCGCCTCGCTGATCTCGCTCATCCGGCGGGCGAGGCGGGTCCAGTCGTCGTCGCTCATCCGGCCACCGCGCATGTCGCCGAGGCGGATGCGCGCCTCGGCGGAGAGCATGCGCATCACGATCTCGGTGCGGCTCATTTCCAGGCTGAAGATGGCGCTGGTCAGGCCGTGTTTGATGGAGGCCGAGCGGGCGAAGTCGAGGCCCAGGGTCGAGTTGTGCGTCGGGATCATCGTCTCGCCCGCGAGGTACAGGTGGTCGTGGTTGTCGACCTCCACGCACCGCACCGGCACCGACGCGACCGGGCGCACCGACGCGATCTCCACCTGGTCGTGCTTGCCCAGGCCCGCGATCAGCTCGTCGACGTCCCGGCGCAGCCGCGCGAACCGGCCGTCGACCTGCAGCGCGGCCAGCAGCTCGGCCCGCTGCTGGCGTGAACCCCGCAGGTACGCGGCGGGGATGTGCGGGTCGTCGGCCAGGTCGAGCTCCTTGGCCACGCGCAGCTCGTCGTCCGTCAGCTCCAGGTCGCCCAGGCCGGACAGGAACAGGCCGAGCTTGCGCGGCGGCAGCGGCAACGCGGCTGCGGGCAGCTCCCACGCGGCGGACATGCGCACGAACATCCGGCACACGCCGACACGCTCGAACAGCTGCGCCGTCGTGCGGATCGCCCAGAAGCCACCGGTCTCGCTGCACGACTCCGTCAGCCACTGGTGCTCGGCGTCGGCCACGATCACCGTGCCGTCGGAGAACTCGACCTCGAAGCACGGGCGGCCGGTCATCACCTCGGTCGCGGCGACCACGCGGGTCGGCCGGCCGTCGGCGCCCATCAGGAAGTCGCCCACCGCGACGGACCCCATCGTGGTCCAGCCGGACGGCGTGGGCAGCGGGGTGTCCAGCGCCAGCGCCTTGCCGACACCGGGACGGGCGGCGACGATGATCATCTGGCCGCCGTGCAGGCCGTTCGTCAGCTCGTCGAGGTCGGCGAAGCCCGTCGGGATGCCCTGCGAGATGCCACCGCGCGACGCGATCGCGTCGATCTCGTCCATCGTCGGCTGGAGCAGGTCCTCCAGCGCCACGTAGTCCTCGGACGTGCGGCGGTCGGTGACCTCGTAGATCGCGGCCTGCGCGCGGTCGACGACCTCGTCGACGTCCGCGCCCTCTGCACCGTTGTAACCGAGCTGCACGATGCGCGTACCCGCCTCGACCAGACGGCGCAGCACCGCCTTCTCGGCCACGATCTCGGCGTAGTAGCCGGCGTTCGCGGCCGTGGGCACCGTCGCGATCAACGTGTGCAGGTACGGCGCGCCACCCACGCGCAGCAGCTCGCCGCGCCGCTCCAGCTCGGCCGAGATGGTGATCGGGTCGGCCGGCTCGCCGCGCCCGTACAGGTCGAGGATGCAGTCGTAGATCGCCTGGTGCGCCGGGCGGTAGAAGTCGTTCGGCGCGAGCGCCTCGATGACGTCCGCGATGGCGTCCTTCGACAGCAGCATTCCGCCCAGCACCGACTGCTCGGCGGCGAGGTCCTGCGGCGGCTGACGCTCGAATGAGGGCTCCGCCATACCCCGGTCGTCCACCAGCGCCACTGCCGAATCACCCCTGCGAAAGAAGTCGAGAGCCGGTGTCTGTCACCTAGTTGTACAGCGCGGCACCGACAATTCCGGGCGGCCACGCTGTGCGATGACCATCCCCCGTGCCGCGACGCTAGAGGGACCCGTCCGGAGCAAGCAAACCAGCGTGTGGATCGCCCTGTGGACAACTGGGGGACAACCTGTGGATGGTTGCCCACAGGGCTGGGAGCGCTGGGGACAACCTGTTGACAACCGGTGGAGTGACAGAAGTAACTGCAGCTCAGTGGCTGTGCACAAGTTGTGGAAAAAGTTGTGCGCCACAGCCTCGGCGTGTCGCGAAAAACACCCTCTTCGGCGTGTCGCGCCAGCGTCGAACACAGGGTTTATCCACAGGACGTGGACAGGGCGACACTCGTCCGAACGAGCGAAAGCGCCACCCGCCCGGAGCATTCCGGGTGGATGGCGCTTCAGCAAACGCAACCAGCGTGAAGTGCCCCCGAGGGGGTCACGTCACGCGGTTCGAGTTGCGGACTTACTCGCCAGCGGTGACAACCAGCGGCAGGGCGACGGTCACCTCGGGGTGGAGGCGAACCGTGACCGAGTGCTTGCCGACGGTCTTGATGTGACCCGGCAGCTCGATGGCGCGCTTGTCCAGCACGGGACCACCGGCGGACTTGACGGCAGCCGCCACGTCCGCGTTGGTGACCGAGCCGAACAGCTTCTTCGAGCCGGCCGCCGCCTTCGCGGTCAGCGTCACGCCGCCAAGACCCTCGAGCGCGGTCTTGATCTCCTTGGCGTGGTCCAGGTCGCGCACGCGCCGGGTGTCCTGCGCGCGGGTGATGACCTGGATCTGCTTCTGCGCACCGCGGGTCGCGACGATCGCGAGACCACGCGGGAGCAGGTAGTTGCGGCCGTAGCCGTCCTTGACCTCGACGATGTCGCCGGGCGCGCCAAGGCCGGAAACGTCAGCGGTGAGGATGAGCTTCATCGCAGGAGTTCCCTTCTCTTAGCGGGCGGTCGAGGTGTAGGGCAGCAGCGCCATCTCACGGGCGTTCTTCACGGCAACAGCGACGTCGCGCTGGTGCTGCGAGCAGTTGCCGGTGACGCGGCGGGCACGGATCTTGCCGCGGTCGGAGATGAACTTCCGAAGCAGCGTCGTGTCCTTGTAGTCGATCAGGTTCGCGCTCTTGTCCTTGCAGAAGGCGCAAACCTTCTTCTTGGGCTTGCGCACAGGCGGCTTGGCCATGTGTCTCTAACTCCTGGAATACGCAGTGATCAGGTTCTGGATGACCGGTGCAGTCGGTCTAGAAGGGGGGCTCGTCGGCGAAGCCACCCGAGCCGGCCGGCGGGGCGGAACCCCACGGGTCGTCTGCGGGAGCGCCGCCGCCACGAGACTGCTGACCGCCGCCGCCGCCGAAGCCGCCGCCACCGCCGCCGTCTCCACGGCTGACCTTGTTGACCTTCGCGGTCGCGTAGCGCAGCGAGGGGCCGATCTCGTCGACCTCCAGCTCCACGACAGTGCGCTTCTCGCCTTCCTTCGTCTCGAAGGAACGCTGGCGCAACCGTCCGGAGACGAGCACTCGCGAACCACGGGTGAGCGACTCGGCCACGTTCTCGGCGACCTGACGCCACACGTTGCACCGCAGGAACAGCGCTTCGCCGTCCTTCCACTCGCCGGACTGGCGGTCGAAGGTGCGGGGCGTGGAGGCGACCGTGAAGGACGCCACCGCGGCACCGCTCTGGGTGAAGCGGAGTTCGGGGTCGGCGGTCAGGTTCCCGACCACCGTGATCGTCGTCTCGCCAGCCATGTCTTGGGAGCTCCCCTAATCGAGGTTCGTCAGGCCTTGGCGGCCGACTTGGCGGGCTCGCGGCGCAGGACCTTCGTCCGGAGCACCGTCTCCTGCAGACCGAGCTGGCGGTCCAGTTCCTTCACCGCGTCCGGCGTCGAGGTCAGGTCGAGCACCGCGTAGATACCCTCGGTGTTCTTGTTGATCTCGAAGCTCAGCCGGCGCTTGCCCCAAACTTCAACCTTCTCGACGTTGCCGCCCGACGTCTTGATGACGTTGAGGAACGTGTCGAGAGACGGCGCGATCGTGCGCTCGTCGAGACTGGGGTCGAGGATGACCATCACTTCGTAATGACGCATGAGGACCACTCACCTCCTGTGGACTCGCGGCCACGGGCTTTCCGTGGCAGGAGGGTCGTCGCGTCAGCAACTGAAGAAGGTTAACAGAGCGCGTCCGGCGACTACGCAGGGGTGCGGCGAAGCACCCAGGTCCGCACCAGCGCACCCGTCACCAGCGCCAGCATCAGCACCGCGACCAGCACCGGAGCGCCCACACCACCTGGACCGCCGCCCAGCCTGGGTAGCGCCGTCGCGCGACCGGCGGCCTGCACCTGGTCGCTCTGGTAGCTGTTGCCGTTCGACGCGCGCGGCACCTGCGAGCCGTACCGCACGCCGGGAGACGGCGAGTACAGGCCGGGCATCGCGAACGGCAGCGAGCCGTAGCTGAACAGCGGCACCCGGCCGAAGTTCGTGCCGAGCGGGTAGAGCGAGAAGTCGCGGTTGCTCGGCGAGCCCGCCGGCACGCCGGGGGTGGTGCCGGGGTTCACGCCGGGCTGCTGGCCGGGTTGCGTACCCGGCTGCGGCTGGGGCTGCTGGGCAGGGGGTTTTGGCGCGCCGGGAACGGCCCCGACGGCCTGCTGCGAGGCGTCGGCGATGGCCTTCGAACCGTCCTGGATCGGCGCGGCGGCCTGGTTCACGCCGGTCACGGTGATCTGGCAGCCGCTGGTCAGCGTCGCGCGGACGGTCTGGTCGAGGGTGCCGAGGATCGGTCCGAGCAGCGGGAGCTTCTGCAGCTCGGCCATCACCGCGTTGGCGATCGTGGCGCCGCTGATGGTCGTCGTGCCGACCTGGACCGCACCGATCGGCATGGGCTTGGCCTGCGCGAACGCCTGCTTGAACGGCTCCGCGAGCGGCGGTCCGAGCAGCGGGACGGCCCGGATGAGGTCGGTGATCGGCTGGGTGACGGCGGCGGGGCTCAGCGAGACCGGCGTACCGGGCGTGCCCTGCACCGATGTCGCGCAACTGCCCACGACGATCGGCTCCGCGGCCGTGGCGGGAGTGACGCCCACGGCGGCAGAGGCCAGCGTCAGAAGCGTCGCGGCGGTGACGCTCAGCAGTCGCATGTGAACCCCTTTCCTACTCTCAAGTAACGACCGTAGGTCCTGGTCGTGACGCAGACCATCCCCAGTTTTTGCAATTACTCCTATCGGCGGCGGCTGCGATGGCGTTATGGACGCCGACTACCCTCCTTGTCATGCGCATCGGGGCCCATGTTCGCGACGACGACCCGGTCGGCGCCGCGGCCGAACGCGGGGCCGAGGTCGTCCAGTTCTTCCTGTCGGATCCCCAGGGGTGGAAGAAGCCCAAACCCCACCCGCAGACGGAGGCCCTGCTCGCCTCCGATCTCGAGGTGTTCATCCACGCCCCGTACATGATCAACATTGCGTCGCTGAACAACAAGATCCGGATTCCGTCCAGGAAGAACGTGATCCAGCACGCGGAGGCCGCCGCGACCGTGGGCGCGAAGGGCCTGATCGTGCACGGCGGGCACGTCACCAAGGGCGAGGATCCCTCCGAGGGCTTCGCGAACTGGCGCAAGTTCTTCGAACGGCAGGTCGCCGAGGGCGGCTTCGCGGTCCCGGTGCTGATCGAGAACACCGCGGGCGGCGACAACGCCATGGCGCGCTCGTTCGACAACCTCAAGCGCCTCTGGGACGCGGTCGGCGAGTTCGGCTCCGGCTTCTGCCTCGACACCTGCCACGCGTTCGCCGCCGGTGAGGACCTCGTCGGCATCGTTGACCGGGTGAAAGCGATCACCGGCCGGATCGACCTGGTGCACCTGAACAGCTCGCGCGACGAGTTCAACTCCGCGCGCGATCGGCACGACAACATCAAGACTGGCACCATCGACGCCGACCAGTTGGTGGCCGTGGCCGCCGGCGCCGGATGCCCCGTCGTGGTGGAGACACCGGACGAGGGCCAGGCCGACGACATCGCCTTCCTGCGCGACCGCGCCGGCCGGTGAACACCGTGCACGAGGTGGTGAGCGTGACGCCCGAGCGAGGCGACGGCGGGCGTTTCGTGAACCGCTTCGGCAGTGCGGCCATCGTCGTGCTCGTGCTGCTGTGCGGGCTCACGCTGCTGCTGGGCTTCATCAACAAGGACCGCTGCACCGGTCCCGCGTTCGACCAGTGGGGCCGCACGCAGCCCGACTACGACGAGCGCAACAAGGAAGAAGTCTGCTACTCCGACATCCAGCACCTCTGGATCGGGCGCGACATCGACCGGCACGTCTTCCCGTACGTCGACGGCGACATCAACGACAAGGGCGTCCTCGTCGGCGGCTCCGTCGAGTACCCGGTGCTCTCCGGCCTGCTCATCTGGGCGGGCGCGATCTTCGCGCACAACGACGCCGAGTACCTGCTCTACTCCTCTCTGCTGATGGCGCCGTTCGGCCTGCTCACCGGCTGGATGCTGGGCAAGCTCGCCCGCTGGCGCGCCCTGCTGTGGGCGATCGGGCCACCGCTGATCCTGTACGCGTTCCACAACTGGGACCTGCCGGTCGTGCTGTGCTCGGTGGCCGCGGTCTTCGTGGTGCACCGCTGGAACAGACCACTGGTCGAACGGGCCACGGTCGCGTCCGTGCTGCTCGGGCTCGGGTTCGCCTTCAAGGTCTACCCGGCTGCCTTCGTGCTGCCGCTGATGCTCTTCGTCGCCACCGGCGGCTGGCGCGGCCAGGAGCTGCCGAAGGGCAAGAAGGTCGACATCGCCGGCGCGGTGAAGGTCGGGCTGGCCTCGATCATCACGGTCGTGCTGGTCAACCTGCCGTTCGCGTTCGCGGGCTACAAGGGCTGGCTCGCGTCGTTCGAGTTCCAGCAGCTGCGCCGGGTCGACAGCACCACGAACTCGATCTGGTACTGGGGCCTGCGGCCGTTCCTCGGTGACGAAGCGATGCAGTCGCTGGTCGGCGTCATCTCGCCGGTCACGATCCTGGTCTCGTTCGCGATCGCGGCCGGCTACGGCTGGTGGCGGTACACGCGCGAGGACAGCTACCCGTGGATCGCGGTGTCCGGCGCGATGCTGTGCGGCTTCATGCTGCTGCACAAGGTCCACTCGCCGCAGTACACGCTGTGGCTGGTGCCGTTCCTGGTGCTCCTGCGCGTGCGGCTGATGTGGGCGTTCGCCTACTTCGTGGTCGACCTGGCGATGGGGATCGGCATCTTCCGCTGGTTCTGGGCGATCGAGTTCGGTCAGCCGTACGGGATCTACGACAGCTTCTCCGCGCAGGCCGTGATGATCGGCGTGTGGGGCCGGGCGGCGTTGCTCGTCGCGCTGTTCGTGGCGTTCCTCAAGGCCAGGGACGTGACCGAGGACGACCACGAAGATGTCAACTTCTCGGCTCTGAAGGGGGCTCTGAAAGGCCGAGCGTGATGCCCGGTTCTTCAAGCCGAGTTGCGTTCCTCGCGCCGCCACTGGATGTGGTGTGCGGGCCGCATCAGCTGCGTCTGACTAGGCCAGTCGTAGCTCGGGCATGTTGACGAATACCCACGCTCGCCGTGCTCGTTCACGCACGTTGACGGCGGCGACGACATCGGCGGGTCCAGCGAGACCACACCGGCGACAGCGGAACTCGTCCCGATCGGAACGGTTGACTCGTGCGGTGTGCCCGCACCGCGGACACATCTGCGACGTGTAGCGGGCGTCGACTTCCAGCAACGGCACGCCCGTGCGGCGGGCTTTGTAGGCGATGTGCTGGCCGAGTTGGTGGAAAGGCCAGGTGGAGAGAGTGGCTCGCTGGTGCCGGGAAACCGTGACCCGGTCGCGGATGCCCTGCAAGTCTTCCAGGGCGACACCGCGGCCGGTGCGTTCGGCAACAGCCACAATCCTCTTGCTGACCTTGTGATTCACGTGAGTCGCATGCCGGGCTTCCTTCTTTGCCCGCCGCTTCAGGCGACGTGTCGCGGACTTCGTACGCTTGGCCTGCAGCTCCTGCCTCTTCCGCGCGTGCCAACGCCGGTAACGGGACAGGCGCCGGCCCTGGAAGTTGTTGCCGTCCGAGGTGGTGGCCAGGTTCACGATGCCCCGGTCCACGCCGATCCAGTCCACCGGCTCGAACTGGGGCTTCTCAGGGATCTCGCAGGTGGCCAGCAGAAACCATTCGCCGGCCTCGCAGACGAGATCCGACTCGCCCTGCCGGTACTTCGCGAGGGTGGCCAGTTGGTCCGGATGTCCAGTGAACGTGATGCCTTTCAGACGACCCGAAGTGGTCCAGATCGACACCGTGCGGGCGTCGTGCTGCCAGGACAGGCACCGGTCGTCGAACGGCTGCGCTGCGGCAGCCCGGAACGCGATCGGCTTCGACTCGGCCTTCACCCGGCGCTTCGAACCCTCACCACCGAGGTTGCCATTGCGGATGCTCGCGCGCAAAGTGGCGTAGGCGTCGACGGTCTTCTTGATCACGTGCTGGGCGGCCTGCGCACCCAGGCCCCGCGACTTGAGCTCGCGATAGGTGTGCCTGCGCAACGCATACTCGCGGAATACGCCCTGCTCGAACGCCACTGCCGACACCCAGCAGGCCGCCTCGTTGCAGGCAAAGTCGCCAGCAACGCCGCCGCCTGCACAGGAGACGGCAGCAGCTTCACCCGCACCACCAACTTCACAACGATCACACTACATTTGGTCTATGTCGCCCCGATGAGAACCGGATCCAGACATCCGCAGAGAACGCATTCCTCCAGGCCGTGAACGGCCGGGGTTCCTGCGACAAACCTGCTGAAATTCATCCGCGGGGCTGTAGCAGCGAAGGGCTGATCAGCCGCAGACTGCACCTGTGAGGGTGATCATCGCGCTGGCGTTGCTGCTGGTCTGCGGTGCCTCCGGCATGCCGGTGCGGTCGGAGGCGATCCGCTGGCTGCCCGTGTGGCAGGCCGTGCCGACGATCGCGGCCGGCGTGCCGGACCAGGTCGTGCGCACGACGGTCGACCTCGCCGCGGGCGGCACGTCGGTGCGGGTGCGCCTGTCGAACCTGATGGGCATCAGGCCCGTCCGGGTTGAGCAGGTCACCGTCAAGGCGAACGGTGAGACGCGCGAGCTGACGTTCGGCAGGTCGCGCGGTGTCACGATCAGGGCCCGGGACGAGGTCTACAGCGACGCCGTGCGGTTGCCGGTCACCAAGACGCTGGAGATCACCACTTCCACCCCGGGCGGCACACCGTGCCAGGCGCGCGCATGGCACACCATCACGTCGGCGCGCGCGTACGTCTGTCTCGTCTCGGCGGTGGAGGTCGCGGGCTTCACCGCGCCGGGCGCCGCGGTGATGTTCGGCGACTCGATCACCGAGGGGTACGTGGAGGGCAGCTGGCCTGCCCTGGTCGAGAGCGACTACGCCGTGCTGAACGCGGGCATCGGCGGCAACGGCGTGGTGCTCGGCGCCGCGCCGATGGTCACCCGCGTGTACCGGGACGTCCTCTACAGCTCCGAGGTGCGCAAGGTCGTGATGCTCGGCGGCATCAACGACATCCAGAACGGGGTCAGCGCGGAGAACGTCATCGCCGGCATCCGCACGGTGCAGCGGCGGTGCCGCAACGAGGGCGTGGAGTTCAACGTCGGCACCCTCACGCCGTGGCGCGGCTGGGTGAACTGGACCGAGGACAGGGAACAGCAGCGTCAGCAGGTGAACGCGTGGATCCGCGCCACCTTCCCCGAGCACGTCGACTTCGACGCGGCCGTGCGCGACCCCGCCGACCCGCTCAGACTGCGTCCGGAGTTCGACTCCGGTGATCACCTGCATCCGAACGCGGCCGCATTCGGTGCGATGGCTCGCCTCGTGCGGGTGTGACGATCCGCCGGTCCGGTGCGTCCTCCAGGACGCCGGCCAACGGGTCGTGGTCGCCCGACATCCGCACCTTGTCGCGCTCCGGGTGGTAGATCTCCTTCAGGATGACCACGCACAGCACGATGACGGCCGCGTCCCGCAGCAGCACGGCGCCGAGGAACCAGTCGATCGGCAGACCCTTGTTGTCCGTGCCGAGGTAGAAGTACATCCGCGGCACCCACACGAGCGCGTCGAGCGTCATCCACGCCAGCAGCAACTTCCAGCGCGGCAGCGCGAGCACCGCCAGCGGCACCAGCCACAGCGAGTACTGCGGGCTCCACACCTTGTTCGTCAGCAGGAACGCCGCCACGACCAGGAACCCGAGCTGCGCGAGCCGCGGCCGCGTGGGCGCACTCAGCGCGACGTAGGCGATGCCCGCGCAACACGCGAGGAACAGCACCGAGCTGACGGTGTTGAGCACCGTCGGCGGTTGTCCCTGCGTCAGTCCGGGGTCGAAGCCCTGCCACCCCGTCCACTGCACGAGCACGTTGTAGATCGTGTCCGGGTCCGCGTTGCGTTCCGTGTTGAGGCGGAAGAACTCCTTCCACCCCGTGTGCGACGCCGGGTTCAACGCGATCGGCGCGTTGACGAGCGCCCACGCTCCGATGGCCGACACGGTGGTGGTGAGGCCCGCCTTCAACCGGTCAGAACGCCAGCACAGCAGCAGCAACGGCCCGAGCAGGAACAACGGATAGAGCTTCGCCGCGCCACCAAGACCTATCAGCACACCGGCGAGCACCGGCTTCTTCCGCGCCCACGCCAGCAAACCGGCCGTGGCGAGCGCAGTCGCGATCGTGTCGAAGTTCGTGAACGCGTGGACGATGACCAACGGCGACACGGCGACCAACGCCGCGTCCCACATCCGCCGCCGCGCGATCCGCGCAACGGAGAACACGGTCACAAGCCACGCCACGGCCAGCCAGAACGCGGTGACGTTGAAGTACACGATCACCGTCATCGGCAGGCCGGGGACGAGCGCCACGAGCCCCTGAGCCACGCGGGCGTTGAGCCACTGGAACACCCCGGTGACGACGGGGTACTCCATGTACCGGACGTGCTCGGTCGGCTTGCCCTCGTCGTCCTTCCACGAGGTGATGTACGGGAACGACCCGCGCTGGTCGAGCCGTTCCGCCGTGTAGAGCGGCACGGTGTCGGAGTAGCAGAGCGCCGTGAACTGCTTGCTGCCCCGCCAGTCCAGCTGCACGACGCCCTTGTCGTCCACGTACTGCTGGACGCACGGCGACTTCTGCACCCACCCGCCGAGCAGGGTCAGCACGGCGAGCAGCAACACCACCCGCAGCGCCGTCCAGAAGTAGTTCCTGCCGACCTGGGCGTGCTCGCCGAGCGGACCGCCGAAGGGTCTGCTCAGGGTGCGGGCGAGCGACTCGGTCCACGTGGGCGCGACGCGCTCCTCGTGGCTCAGCGAGTCGGTGTCCTCTGCGGGAAGCTCGGCAGGGCTGCTGGGCACGCCGCGGATGTTACGGCCAAGACCGTTTCGCCGTGGTCAACATGCCATACCAACGCGAAAAGGCCCTGGTGAGCGCGCACCAGGGCCTTTTCGGTTCATGATCTTGTGAGGTTTTGTCCGACCAGTCCTTCTCGCTACGCCCCTGGATCTTGACCGCTACCGGGGTTGCCGGGGTTCGGCTTGCCCGACGTGCTCGGGTTCGTCGGAGGCGTCGGGCACAGCAGGCCCTGGCACGGCTCACCCGAGGGCTTCGTCGGCTTGGGGTCCGTCGACGAAGGGATCGTCGGCGGGGTGTTGGACGGAGTGTTCGACGGCGTGTTGGACGGCGTGTTGGACGGCTTCGGCGGGTTGAAGTTGTTGAGCGGCTTGGGCTTGGCGAACCTCTCCGCCTGAGCGCCCTGGAGTGCCGCGTCCATGAACCGCTTCCAGATCTGGCCGGGCACGGTGCTGCCGAAGATGGGGTTGCCGCTCTTGTCCTTGATCGCCACGTTACCCGCGTCCTTGCCGACCCAGACCGCGGCCGAGAGCTGCGGCGTGAAGCCGACCATCCAGGCCTTCGAGTTCTGGGACGTGCTACCGGCGAGCTCGTGGGTACCGGTCTTGCCGGCGGACTCGCGGTTGTTCGCGAGGGCGATCCTCGAGGCGAAGGGGATGTCCTTGAGCGTCTCGGTGACGTTGTCCGCGATGTCGCGGCTCTTCTCCTCCACCGGGTCGAACGCGGGCGTCGCGTTGTCCGCGTGTTGGTACAGGATGTCGCCATTGGGTCCCAGGACCTTGGTGACGAAGAACGGCTCGTGGTACATGCCGCGTCCGGCGAACGTCGCGAACGCCGACGCCATGTCGAACGGTCGCACCTGGGCGTTGTCCGCACCGATGGCGATACCGGCGTTGGGGCGACCGCCGCCTTCACCGACCAGCGTCTCCTGGGTCTTGCCGTTGACCGTGACGGTCTTCGGGATGCCGGCCGCGTGCGCCGCGTCCGCGACGGCCTGGGTGCCGGTGCCTTCGTTGCCCGCCACCATGTCGTAGAAGACGGTGTTGAGCGACTCCTTCATGGCCTGCTTGATCGTGCACTGCTTGCCACAGGTGGTGTTGCCCGCGTTGCGGATCTCCACGCCGGCGATCTTGCGCGGTGTCGCGTCGTAGGTGTCGCCGATGCCCTTGCCCATCTTCAGGGCGGCGACCAGGTCGAACGGCTTGAACGACGAGCCGGCCTCCTGGATCGTGCCCTTGGCGTAGTCGATGCCCTTCAGGCCGTCCTTGCCCGGGTAGTAGGCGCGGACCGCACCGGACTGCGGGTCGATCGCACTGAGCGACGTGCGCAGCTCCGGGTCCTGGCCCTCCATGACGGAGTTCACCGCGTCGACCGCCGACTGCTGCATCTTCGGGTCGATGGTCGTGTGGATGCTGACGCCGACCTTCTGCGCCTTCTCCATCGTGATGCCGACCTTGTCGCTGTCGATCTCGTTCTGGACCTGCTGGCTCACGCGGGCGAGCGGTCCTTCGAGACCGGCGGGCTGGGTCTCCTCGAACGGCAGCGGGTCCGGGAACTTACGGGCGTCGTAGTCCTGCTGGCTGATCCACTTCTTCTGGAGCATCTGCCCCATCACGAATTCCCAGCGCTTCTGGGCGTACTCCTTGTCCTCGGACCAGGACGGAGTCTGGATCATGCCGGCGATCAGCGCGGCCTCGGAAGGAGTGAGCTCCTTCATGTCCTTCTTGTAGTAGACCTGCGAGGCGGCCTTGAAGCCGTTCGCGCCACGACCGAAGTACACCGTGTTGAGGTACGCGGTGAGGATCGTGTTGTGGTCCGACTCGTTGCTCATCTTGAAGGCCTTGACGACCTCCGTGAACTTGCGGGTCAGCGTCGGCGCCTCGTTGTTGGTCGCCTTCTTGATGTACTGCTGGGTCAGACCCGAACCACCGGACGAACCACCGGTCGCCTGGATCCAGACGGCGCGCACGATGGCCTTGGCGTCGAAGCCGGGGTTCTCGTAGAAGTTCGCGTCCTCGGCCGCGAGCACCGCGTTCTTGACGGTGTCGGGGATCTCCTCGTACGTCAGCATCGTGCGGTTCTCACCAGGTGAGGTGATCTTGCCCATCTCGGACCCGTCCGAGTAGTACAGGGTGATCGTCTTGTCCTGCAGCTCCGCGATCTCGTTCGGCTTCGGCCACTCGACCAGCGGATACGCGACCGCGACGGCGATCACCGGGCCGAGGATCATCAGCCCGAGCGCGACGAAGGCACCGATCCGGACGCGCTTCCAGATCTTCTTCTTGCGCAGGCGGCGCTCCTCCTCTTCGGTGAGCTCCGGCTCGTCGTCGTAGTACTCGTCGTCGTCATCGACGCCGGCCATCAGGAACTCGTCGTCCGGCTCGCGGTGCGTCAGCAGGTCGGGTTCGCGCTGCGTCGGCCGGTTGACCGGCGGCAGCTGCGTGGTCCGGTCCCCGCCGGGGTTGGGCGGGGGCATGCCGGGACGGCCGGGGCCACCCGGACCGCCCGCGGGACCACCGGGGCCGTTCGGACCGCCGGGGCGACGCCCACCGGGAGGCGGGGCCATCGGCATGCCACCGGGAGGCGTCGGGGGACGGCTGCCAGGGCCGCCGGGCCCACCGCCGGGACCGCCCTGAGGGCCGCCGGGGCCTACCGGGCGCCCAGGGCCACCCTGCGGGCCGCCTGGCGCACCCTGCGGACCGCCTGGTCCGTTCGGGCGGCGTGGTGGCTGCTGCTGTGGGAAACCACCGGGTGGCGTGCCACCCTGAGGAGGGCGCGCGAAACCGCCGGGTGGAGTGCCCGGTCGCGGCTGATTCGGGACATCACGTCTCGTGCCGCCGCCGTCCGGGTCGTCCCCGGTCGGCCACTGCGGCTCGCCTCCGCGCTGCCGGTCATCATGCTGGTCGTTCACGTGAAAAGGCCTCCCAGACCGGTGTGCATCAGCACACGGTTCGGTGGTCGTACTTCGTTCGGAGCAGTGTCACCTGTGCGTCATTCCGCCGCAGTCCTCCTGCGTGGCTTTTCCAGCCCACGCTTCCCCAGGACGTATGACTGCACCAGGTGGTTCCAACTGCATGTGCGACAGACTTCAACCACGTACACGGTGAACTCGTCGAAGAGGGTTGCCATCTTCACGAGTTCTTCAGGTACGCGGGCCGAGCCGGTCGCGTGCTTGAGCTCGTCACCGTAGACCCAAGACACGTTGGTGAGGGGTTCCTTGCGGCACACAGGGCAAGGCACTTCCGTCTGCGTACCGTGGAACTTCGCAGCTCGCAGCAGGTACGGGGACGCGTCGCAGACCTCCATGGTGCCCGTCCGGCCGGCATAGACCTCCGCCAGCAGCGCACGCCGCTGCAGCGAGTAGTCCACCACCTGCCGTTGGGTCAACACGTGACCAGAGTACGTGCCGACCGCTTTGGCGATGATGGGCCGTTCAGGGCAGCGCAGGACGACGCGATATGACGGTGTGCCACATCCCACAGTGAAGAGGGGCGAACGATGTATCGCGGCGATATAATCACCTCACCTATCGGTGCAGGTGCGGGGAGGTGACTCGTGTTCGAGTTCGCGCTGCTCGGCCTGCTGCACGAGGCGCCCATGCACGGCTACGAGCTGCGCAAGCGCTTGCATGACCTGCTCGGAGCGTTTCGCGCGTTCTCCTACGGATCGCTGTACCCAACATTGCGGCGACTCCAACGTGCGGGCCTGATCGTGGAGGAGGGGCCGGAGGAATCGGCTCTTTCTTGGGGACGTCGGGCTCGCAAGGTCTACAAGCTGACTCCGGAGGGCAAGGAGCGGTTCGCCGATCTCCTGGCCAACGCGGGGCCGCAGACCTGGGACGACGACTCGTTCGGTGTCCACCTGGCGTTCTTCTCACGCACGCCGGCCGACGTCAGGATGCGCATCCTGGAAGGCCGCCGGCGGTGTGTCGAAGAACGCAGGGAGGGGCTCCGCGAGCGGCTCACCCGCACGGGACAGCAGATCGACCGCTACACCCGTGAGCTGCACAGCCAAGGCCTGGAGAGCACGGAGCGCGAGGTGCGGTGGCTCAACGAGCTCATCGCGCACGAAAAGTCCGAGCAGGACGAGTAGTACTCATCGTTGATCAAGGAGGACTCGGCAATGGGCGAAAACCGCCGCACCGTTCGAGTGGCCATCGTCGGGGTTGGCAACTGCGCGGCGTCGCTGGTGCAGGGCGTCCACTACTACCGGGACGCCGACCCGAGCACCCGCGTGCCCGGCCTCATGCACGTGCAGTTCGGTGACTACCACGTGCGCGATGTCGAGTTCGTCGCAGCGTTCGACGTGGATGCGAAGAAGGTCGGTGTCGACCTCGCAGAGGCCATCGGGGCCAGCGAGAACAACACCATCAAGATCGCGGACGTGCCGCCGCTGGGCGTCGTCGTGCAGCGCGGGCACACCTACGACGGTCTCGGCCGCTTCTACCGCGAGACGATCGAGGAGTCCGACTTCGAGCCGGTCGACGTCGTCGCGGCGCTGCGCGAGGCCGAGGTCGACGTGCTGGTGTCGTACCTGCCGGTGGGTTCGGAAGAGGCCGACCGCTTCTACGCCCAGTGCGCCATCGACGCCGGTGTGGCGTTCGTCAACGCCCTGCCGGTCTTCATCGCGTCGGACCCGGAGTGGGCGGAGAAGTTCCGCGCGGCCGGCGTCCCGATCGTCGGTGACGACATCAAGTCCCAGGTCGGCGCCACCATCACGCACCGCGTGCTGGCGAAGCTGTTCGAGGACCGGGGCGTCCAGCTCGACCGCACCATGCAGCTGAACGTGGGCGGCAACATGGACTTCCTGAACATGAAGGAGCTGGAGCGCCTGGAGTCCAAGAAGGTCTCCAAGACGCAGGCCGTCACGTCCCAGGTGGACCGCGAGATGGGCAAGCGCAACGTCCACATCGGCCCGTCGGACTACGTGGCGTGGCTCGACGACCGCAAGTGGGCCTACGTGCGTCTCGAGGGCCGCGCGTTCGGCGACGTGCCGCTGAACCTCGAGTACAAGCTGGAGGTCTGGGACTCCCCGAACTCCGCGGGCATCATCATCGACGCGGTCCGCGCGGCGAAGATCGCCCTCGACCGGGGCATCGGCGGCCCGATCCTGTCGGCGTCGTCCTACTTCATGAAGTCCCCGCCCGTGCAGTACTCGGACTCCGAGGCCCACGAGGCCGTCGAGAAGTTCATCCGCGGCGAGGTGTGACGTCGTGGGGGCCGTGGCGACACGGCCCCCACTTCCTCAGCGCTTCGAGAGCCGCAGCTTCTGCCAGCTGCCGTCCGCGGTCCACCCGCCGTCGACGGGCAGCGCCACCCCGTTGATGTACCGGGCGTTGTCACCGGCCAGGAACCGCACGGCCTGCGCGATGTCGTCGGGCACGGCGAACCTCGCCGCCGGCACGTGGTCCGTGATGTCCTCGTCGACGTAGTACCCGCCGGCCTGCGACTCGACGTCCATCTCGGTCTTGACCCAGCCGGGACACACCGCGTTGACCCGGATTCCCCGGCCACCCCACTCGACCGCGAGCGTCCGGGTGAGCCCGATCAGCCCGTGCTTGGTCGTGTTGTACGCCGCCCGGTCGGCCACACCCTGCAGCCCGGCGACGGACGCGATGTTGACGACGCTGCCGCTGCCCTGCTGAAGCATGATCCTGCCCAGCGCCTGGGTCAGCAGGAACGGCCCGGTCAGGTTGACCGCCATGACCCGCTCCCACTGCTCGAGAGTGGTGTCCTCGAACGGCACGATGCCGGCGATCCCCGCGTTGTTGACCAACACGTCGACCCGTCCGTAGGTGTCCGCGACGTGGTCGGTCAGGCGCTGGACGTCCGCGGCGCTGGCGACGTTGCCGACGATCCCGTCCTTGCTCTCCTGCAGGTCGAAGCCGACGACGGCGAACCCGTCCTCGCGCAGCACGTCCGCGATCCGCAGGCCCATGCCCTGCGCCGTGCCGGTGACCACAGCAACTCGTTGCGTCATACGCGCGAGGCTATGGACAGATCGGGCGCAGCGGGAGTCACCTGCCCCCGGTTCTGGTGCTCAGCATCAGACCTGCTGGCAGAGAGTGCAGACGTCCCAGTCGTACGTGCCGGAAGGCTCCGTGTCGACCCGCCGCCCGATGACCAGTCCTGCGACTTGCGCCGCTCCGGCCCGGCGGAGAGCGATTGCCGATGACTGCAGACTCGCGCCCGATGTCCACTGGTCGTCGATGAGCAGCACGCGCTTGCCCGCGACGTCCGCCTGGACGGTGTACTCGTCGGGCCGCAGCCGGCGGGTGTTCGTGCTCGACGTGGTGAGCGCCTCGGCAAAGCGAGATCGGGTGATGTTGAGGCGTCGGCTGAGGATGTCGATCAACGGGAGGGTGCTCGCGCGTTGACGTGTGCTCGGCACGACCGTCACGAGGTCGAACTCGCCTAGGCACTGACGGTGCTTCGCCAGAAAGGTTGCGAGCACGTATGCCAACTCGTCGGTGAACTGCTTGCGCATCTCCGGGCGCTCGCCGTACTTGTACTTCGCCAGCACGTGGGCGAGCTGCCCACCTTTGCCCGCCATCGAGATGATCACGACGAGGTCGGCCAACTCCGCGCCGAACTCGCGGAAGTGGATGTTGCACTGCGAGCAACGCAGGTATCCGTCAGTGGGTCGCCAGCACGTGGTGCACACGCTCGGCCCGCGGGCCGGCGGCGGAACGAGGATGTTCAGGTACCGCTCGAGGATGCGGCTGAGCGGACTCACGTCACAGGTCGATCAGGTCCGGGACTCCGGCACGCAGCTCGTCCAGCACGTGCAGCAGGTGGTCCGGGCCTTCCAACACGGTCGTGTTCGGTCGCTGTGCCATCTCCCGGCCCCACGTCGTGCCGGAGGCGACCTCGGGCAGCAGGAAGACGTGCCTGCCCTGTTCCAGGGCAAGCCGCGCCTGGATCCGGGTGCCGCTGTGCTCACCCGCTTCCACGACGACGGTCGCGATGCTGCAGCCGCTCATCACGGCGTTGCGCATCGGGAAGTGGTGCTTCGCGGGACCGGCGTCCGGCCAGAACTGCGAGAGCACCGCTCCCGTCCTGGCGATCTCGTGCTGCAGATCCGCGTTCTCCGCCGGGTAGCAGCGGCGCAGGCCCGTGCCGATCACGGACACCGTTCGCCCGCCGGCGTCCACAACGGCTCGATGCGCCGCGGTGTCGATGCCCGCGGCGAGGCCGCTGAAGACCGTGATGTCGTGCTTGGTCAGTGTTGTGGCGATCTCACGCGTGATGTGCAGCCCACGCGCACTCGCGTTCCTGCTGCCGACGACGGCGACGCCGAACTGGTCCGCGGGGTCGAGAAAACCCCTGCAGGTCAGGAAAGGCGGGCGCTGGTGAACCATGAGGAGCTGGACCGGGTACTGCTCGTCGAGCACGGTGACGAGGTGGATTCCCTCGGCGGCCCAGGACTCGATCTCCTTCTCGGCCAGTTCGAGCCTGCTCGCGACGTCCGGAGCGACGTGGTCCAGGGTGGGCTGGTCGGGAGTGAGCAGTGATTCCAGCACCGAGAGGGCGGAACCGGCCTCCTCGACGGCGCTGGTGACGTCGGCCCAGCCGCGCTCGCTGTCGCGCAGTGCGAGCAGCAACGCCGCCTGTTCACGCCGGTTCACCACGGTGACATCCTATCGAACACAGGTTCGACACGCTGGGCCGAATCGCCTGAAAGTGGGCGAGTCTAGTCGGAATAATGGTGATCAACGCTAGGTTCGGGCGGTGCGCACGCTGCTCGTCGCCCTCCCCGGCCTGATCCTCGCCGGCATCGGCTTCACTCACCCGCACCACCTCGACGCGTCGACCGCGCAGTGGTGGCAGAACATGCACATCATCCTGGCGGTGATCTTCCCGCTTCTCGGTGCCGCGCAATGGGTCCTGCTCGAAGACAGCCCGAAGTACGTGCGCTACCCCGCCAGGATCGTCTCGTTCGGCTACGTCGTCTTCTACGGCGCACTCGACGCGTTGGCCGGTATCGGCGGCGGGGCGATGACCCTGGCCAACGGCGGCCGCAGCGACGCCGACGCGCCGCTCTTCAGGATCGGCAACCAGCTCGGAACCGTTGGCGCGTGGTGCTTTTTCGCGGTCAGCATTGCGATCGCGGTGTGCGCGTTGCTCAAGTACAAGCTCAAGGCGATCCCCGGTGCCGCCTTCCTTCTCGTGGGCAGCTTCCTGTTCCTCGACAGCCACATCTACTGGCCGAAGGGCGTCATCGCCTGCACCTGCATCGCGCTCGGAATGGCGGCGACCAGTTACGTCAGCGCGTCCGGCAGGTCAGTGATCGAGGACAGCACGCGCACCTGAGCGAGCACGTCCTCCGCGGGCGGGAAGTGCGGGTTCGGCACGGCGAGGACGGTCATCCCCGCGGCCAGCGCGGCGCGCAGCCCGTTCGTCGAATCCTCCACGGCACAACAAGAAGCGGCCTCGACCCCGAGCCGTGACGCTGCCAGCAGGTAGACGTCCGGCGACGGCTTGCCCGCGGCGCACTCCTCCGACGACACGGCGACGGGCACCGGCAGCCCGGTCACGTCCAGGAACACCTTGATCAGCACGGCCGGCGCGGAAGACGCGATCGCGACCGGGAACCGCTCGGCCACCGCGCGAACCGTCTCCACCGCGCCCGGAATCACCGGCAGGTGGGCTGCGTACGCCTTCTCCATCTCCGCGATCACACCGGCGGAAGCCTCCTCGGCGGACAGCTGAACGCCCACGGCCGACACCAGGTAGGCGCCCCACTCCGGCGTCGACATGCCCTGCATGGCGCGAGTCGCCTCTGGAGTCCACACGCCACCGTGCGACAAGGCGAAGTCCTGGCGCACCTCGTCCCACACCTGCTCGGAGTCGATCAGCACGCCGTCGAGGTCGAAGATCACCGCATCCACGAGCAGCACCGTACCCTGTGGCGCACGATACTTCGCGATGCTAACCAAAAAAGGTTAGGATGGCGAAGTGAATTTCAAGGCTCAGCCCAAGCAGGTGTGGATCACAGCGTTCGCCGCGGTCATCGCCTTCATGGGGATCGGGCTCGTGGACCCGATCCTGTTGTCCATCGCGGAGGGTCTGCACGCAACACCCGCGCAGGTCACCCTCCTCTTCTCCTCCTACCTCGGTGTTCAGGTCGTGGCGATGCTCTTCACGGGCGCCGCGACGGCGAGGTTCGGGGCCAAGCGCACGCTCGTCGGCGGGCTCGCGCTGATCGTCATCGCCACGCTGGCGTGCTCGGCGGCAGGGAGCATCGGCCAACTCGTGGGGCTGCGGGCCGTCTGGGGGCTCGGCAACGCGTTCTTCATCGCGACCGCGCTCAGCGTCATCGTCGGCGCGGCCAGCGGCGGGCAGAAGGCGGCGATTCTGCTCTACGAGGCCGCGCTCGGTCTCGGCCTGAGCGTCGGGCCGCTGCTCGGCGCCCTGCTCGGCAGCATCTCCTGGCGCGGACCGTTCCTCGGCACCGCGATCCTGATGGCCGTGGCGTTGATCCTTTGTGCAACGTTCCTGGCCAAGGACTCGCACCAGGAACGTCCGAAGATCAGCGTGCTCGACCCGCTCAAGGCCCTCAGGCGCCCCGTTCTGCTGCGCACCTCGATCGGCGCCGCGCTGTACACGGCCGCGTTCTTCACGGTGCTCGCCTGGTCGCCGTTCGTGCTGCGGTGGGGTGCCGTCGAGATCGGCCTGATCTTCTTCGGCTGGGGCGTGTGCGTCGCGGTCTCCAGCGTCTTCCTCGCGCCACGGCTCGCGGACCGCGTCGGCGAGAAGGCCGCGATCATCGGGTCCGTGCTCGCGTTCGCCGTGTTGATGCTGCTGATGGCGGTGCCCAGCAAGCCGCTGCTGGTGGTAGCGGTGATCGTCAGCGGCCTGGTCTCCGGCCTGTTGAACACGCTGTTCACCGGTACCGCGATGAGCGTCAGCGACGCGCCGCGGCCGGTCGCGAGCGCCGGGTACAACTTCCTGCGCTGGCTCGGCGGTGCGCTGGCGGCGACGTTCGTGAGCCACCTCGCCCAGCCGTTCGTCGTCGCGGCCGTCCTCTGTGCCGTCGCGGCGGTGCTGCTGACGTTCAACCGAACTGATACGCGCGAGGTACCTACGGAAGTCGTGATCGCGAGCGAGCAGCTAGTCGGTTAACGGACGGTGAACTACGGTCGGTTCCGGTTCCCGAACCGACCGTAGGAGGCCACCACATGATCCCTCTGCCACTCGTCAACCACCGTGTCGGCAGAGCAGCGGTGACATGCGAGTATCGCTGCGGGGACGCGTGCTTCCACGACGTCCCGAACACATCTGAGAACCCCTACTTCGGTGATCTCGTCAGCCGCCGCACCGCGCTCAAGGCCGGTGCCGTGGTCGCTGCCGCCGCGACGGTCGCACTGCCCGCGACCGCCGCTGCCGCTGAGCCAGAGGCCCAGGGCCACCGCCCGCCGAAGGGACTCGACTTCAAGCCCGTCGAGGTGAACACCAAGGACGAGGTCGTCATCCCCGAGGGGTACGAACAGGGAATCGTGATCCGCTGGGGCGACCCGCTCTTCCCCGGTGTCCCGGAGTTCGACTTCGACAACCAGACCGCCGCGAAGCAGGAGAAGCAGTTCGGCTTCAACTGCGACTTCGCCGCCATCCTGCCGCTGGACCCGTTGGAACTGACCGGGATCATGGTCACCAACCACGAGTACACCAGCGAGCCGTTCATGTTCAGCGGCTACAGCGCCGCGAACCCCACCGAGGAACAGGTGAAGATCGCCTGGGCCGCGCACGGCCTCTCGGTGTTCATGATCAAGCGCTCGCTGTTCTCCGGCCACTACCGGCCGAGGTTCAGCAAGTACAACCGCCGCATCACGCTGAACACGCCGTTCGAGGTGCGCGGGCCGGCCGCGGGCAGCGACCTGTTGAAGACCTCCGTCGACCCGACCGGCAAGAAGGTCTTCGGCACGATCAACAACTGCTCCGGCGGCGTCACGCCGTGGGGCACGATCCTGTCCGGCGAGGAGAACTTCAACCAGTACTTCGCCAACGCCGCCGGCCGCAACGACCCGAGGCTCACCCGCTACGGCGTCACCGGCACCGCGACCACGCGCAAGTGGGAGCGCTTCGACAAGCGCTGGGACCTCGCGCAGGAACCCAACGAGGTCAACAGGTTCGGCTGGATCATCGAGCTGGATCCCAACGACCCGGACTCGACGCCGATCAAGCACACGCACCTCGGCCGGTTCAAGCACGAGACCGCGAACATCCGCGTCGCCGACGACGGCCGCGTCGTCGCGTACTCCGGTGACGACGAGCGGTTCGAGTACATCTACAAGTTCATCTCGAACGGCAAGATGAAGCACGGCAACAGCAAGGCCGCGCGCCGCCACAACATGACGTTGCTCGACGACGGCACGCTCTACGTCGCGCGCTTCAAGGGCGACAGCCCGGCGAGCGAGATCGACGGCACCGGAAAGCTGCCCAGCGACGGGAAGTTCGACGGCACCGGCGAGTGGATCCCGCTGGCGGCCGGCATGAAGTCGTTCGTGCCGGGCATGACCGCAGAAGAGGTCTACGTCTTCACGCGCATCGCGGCGGACAAGGTCGGCGCGACCAAGATGGACCGTCCCGAGGACATCCAGTGCCACCCGCGCACCGGCACGGTCTACTGCGCGCTCAGCAACAACGTCGAGCGCGGCGTCACCGCGGGCAAGGAAGGCCCGACCGAGCCGAACCCGCGCATCAACAACCGGCACGGGCAGGTGCTGGAGCTGACCGAACGCCGCGGCGACGCGCTCGCGCTCACGTTCGGCTGGGACCTGTTCCTGGTCTGCGGCTTCCCGGACGACCCGAACACCTACTTCGGCGGCTACGACAAGTCGCAGGTCAGCCCGATCTCCAGTCCGGACAACGTGGCATTTGACCGGTACGGGAACCTGTGGATCTCCACCGACGCCGACGGCAAGCTGGACGGGCTGAACGACGGCCTCTACGGCGTGCCGCTGGAAGGGCCGGAACGCGGGCACCTCAAGCTGTTCCTCACGGTGCCGCGCGGCGGCGAGACCTGCGGCCCGGTGATCGGCGAGCGGGTGATCACCGTGTGCGTCCAGCACCCCGGTGAGGTGGACGGCGCGAGTGCCGACAAGCCCGCTTCCAACTGGCCGGATCGGGGCACCTCGCGGCCGCGTCCGTCGGTCGTCGCGGTGTGGCGCAAGGGCCGCCGTCAGCTGGGTGAAATCGGTTGATCACGCTGCGTGCCGTGATCGTTAGGGCGTAGTACGAGTTCGCCTGCCGTTCATCTGCTGGACGGCAGGCGATCTCGTTGGGCTCTTAGGTTCGGCCAGTTCCCACACTGACCGATCTCGGAGGCCTGCGTGTCCTCATCCACTGACCGGGGCCGCCGCATGCTGCCCCTGCTCCCGACGAACCACCCGCTCGGGCGTCAGGCCGTCACCTGCGAGTTCCGCTGCGGCAACGCGTGTGCGCACGAGGCGCCCAACTCGTCGCGGAACGCGTACTTCGGCGACGTCGTCAAGGAGGTCGTGAGCCGCCGCGGCATGCTGAAGGCGGGCGCGGTCGTCGCGGTCGCGGGCGCCGGTGCGCTCGCCCTGTCCGGTACGGCCGCTGCCGCTCCGGTGAACGTGGACGTCGACCTCGACCTGAACCTGGGCCGCGGCAACAACAACGACGGACTCAACTTCGAGCCGGTGGCGCCCAACACCCTCGACCAGATCGCGGTGCCGAAGGGTTTCCAGCAGGACGTCGTGATCCGCTGGGGCGACCCGGTGCTGCCGGACGCGCCGAAGTTCGACTTCGACAACCAGACGCCAGAGGCGCAGGCCAAGCAGTTCGGCTTCAACAACGACTTCTGCGGCCTCGTCCCGGTGCCCGGTTACCACGACAGCTGGCTCATGGTGAGCAACCACGAGTACACGAGCGAGTCGTTCATGTTCAAGGACTGGGCGCCGGACAAGATCACCGAGAAGCACGCCAAGATCGCGTGGGAAGCGCACGGCCTGTCGGTCGTGATGGTCGACCGCGACCCCCGCACCGGCAAGCTCTTCGTCTGCCCGGACGACATGGAGAAGTACAACCGCCGGATCACGCTGACCACGCCGTTCGAGGTGCGTGGCCCCGCCGCCGGTTCGAAGTACCTCAAGACCTCCGCCGACCCGACCGGCAAGACGGTGCTGGGCACGCAGAACAACTGCTCCGGTGGCGTCACGCCGTGGGGCACGATCCTGTCCGGCGAGGAGAACTTCAACCAGTACTTCGCCAACGCGAGCCAGGTGACCGACCCGGACACGAAGGCCAAGCTCGCCCGCTACGGCATGAGCGGCGGCGCGTCGACGCGCAAGTGGGAGAAGTTCGACAAGCGTTTCGACCTGTCCCAGGAACCGAACGAAGCCAACAGGTTCGGCTGGATCGTGGAGATCGACCCGCTCGACCCGAAGTCGACGCCGGTCAAGCACACCGCGCTCGGCCGCTTCAAGCACGAGGGCGCGAACGTCATCGTCGCCAAGGACGGCCGTGTCGTCGCGTACATGGGTGACGACGAGCGCTTCGACTACATGTACAAGTTCGTCACGGACGAGCGCTACATGAAGGGCAACTCGAAGCGCGCCCGCGAGCACAACAAGCGCTTGCTGGACAAGGGCACGCTCTACGTCGCCAAGTTCACCGGCGACAGCCCTGCCGCCGAGATCACCGGTGACGGCACGCTGCCCAAGGACGGCGAGTTCGACGGCAGCGGCGAGTGGATCGCGCTGGCGCACAACGACAAGTCGTTCGTGCCGGGCTTCACCGCCGAAGAGGTCTACGTTTTCACGCGGCTGGCCGCGGACAAGATGGGCGCCACGAAGATGGACCGCCCGGAGGACGTCGAGCCCTCGCTGCACAACCGCCGGATCTACGCCGCGCTGACGAACAACACCGACCGCGGCAAGGCGGGCAAGGAAGGCCCCACCGAGGTCGCGCCGCGCGTCAACAACAAGCACGGCCACATCCTCGAGATCGAGGAGCGCCGCAGCGACAACACGGCGACCACGTTCTCGTGGAAGCTGCTGCTGCTCTGCGGTGACCCGAAGGACCCCGGCACGTACTTCGGCGGCTTCGACAAGTCGCAGGTCAGCCCGATCTCGTGCCCGGACAACGTCGCGTTCGACTCGCACGGCAACCTGTGGATCTCCACGGACGGCAACGCCCTGGGATCCAACGACGGTCTGTTCGCGGTGCCCGTCGCCGGCAAGCGCCGCGGCCAGGTGAAGCAGTTCCTCACCGTGCCCATCGGGGCGGAGACCTGTGGCCCGGTCGTCACCGAGGACTTCGTGCTGGTGTCCGTGCAGCACCCCGGTGAGATCGACGGCGCTTCGGCGAACAACCCGCTCTCGCACTGGCCGGACGGTGGCACCTCGCAGCCGCGTCCGTCCGTCGCGGTGGTGTGGCGCAAGGACCGTCGCAAGATCTGCGACTGATCCGGTCGCTCGGCTCACTCAGCCAGCCGACGGGAACGTCCACATTGGCTGTCTACTTTGGAGTGAGCTTCGGCTTCCTCACGCACCGCACTCACCGTCTCACTTGGTGGAGTCGTTTGAACCGGTGCGGTCACCAGGCCGTAGGCCCTGGTGGCTGCACCGCTCGAACGAGAGACACGTCGCACTGTCTGTCCACTAGGAGTGAGTGATGAAGCACGCTGGTTTCGTTTTGATCTCTGCAACTCTGCTCGGGATCGCCGTGGGAGGCGTCGGCTCCACCGCCGCGCCGACGCCCGCGGCCATGGACACCTCGGAGGCGCGCGTCGCACCCGCGGTCCAGGTGCCACCCGGCAACAAGCTCGTCGCCAAGTTCTACGCCAAGGGTGTGCAGACCTACACCTGCACAACAGGCGCCTGGAAGGGCCTGGAACCCGCCGCCACCCTGGCGGACCGCCTCGGCCGTGCGGTCGCCCTGCACACGCGCGGCCCGATCTGGGTGTCCACCGTCGACGGCAGCGCGGTCGAGGCCGCCCCGGTCGACGGCGCCCGCAACGAGGTGCCAGGAGCGGTTCCGGAGCTCCTGCTGAAGGCCAAGTCGACCAGGGGCGCCGGCACGTTCGCCGGCGTCAGCTACGTGCAGCGCCTCGCCACCAAGGGCGGCCTCGCACCGGCAGGCGGTTGCACCGAAGGCGCCCAGACGTCCGTGCACTACGAGGCGCTCTACACCTTCTCCGTCCCCGCCCTCTGAACCAGGGCGACCACCGCCGCGCTGACCATCGTGATGCCGACGACCCAGAGGCCGGTCTTCTGGGTCCCGGTCAGGTCGCGCAGCCATCCGGTCACGTAAGGAGCGACGAACCCGCTCACGTTGCCCAGTGAGTTGATCAACGCGATCCCGCCCGCCGCAGCGGTGCCGCCCAGGAAGCTGGTGGGAAGCGCCCAGAACGTGGGCAGGGCGGCACAGACGCCGATCGCGCACACGCTCACCGCGACCATCGCGGCGATCGGGTTGTCGAGGTGGAGCGCCACCGGAATCGCCGCCCCACCCAGCAACATCGGTGCGGCGACGTGCCACTTCCGTTCTCCGGTGCGGTCGCCGTGCCTGGCCCAAAGGATCATGGCGACCGCGCCGAGGGCGTACGGGATCGCGTTGATCAGCCCGCGCTCGACGACGTTCGCTCCCGGCGCGAGCCCCTTGATGATCGTCGGCAGGAAGAACCCCAGCGTGTACAGCCCGTACACGATCCCGAAGTACACGAAGCTCAACGCCAGAACCCGCGGGTGCGTCAGGGCCTTCCTGAGCGGCCAGTGCTCCTTCTGCGGTTCCTCGATCGCTTCTTCCGGCTTGTCCGGCAACCAGAACCACGTCACGAACGCCAACGAGATCGCCGGCAGCCCCTCGATCAGGAACATCGTGCGCCAGTCGGTCCACTGGATGAGCAACCCGCTGAACGTGGCCCCGAGTGCCGTCGAGATCGGCACCGCCACCATGAACAGCGCGACGATCCGCGCCCGCTCCTTCTCCGGGTACCAGTACGTCAGGTACAGGATGATCCCGGGGAAGAACCCGGCCTCCGCCACGCCGAGCAGGAACCGCAGGACGATCAGCACGGTCCCGTTGGGCACGAACGCCATGGCCGTGGCCACGATCCCCCAGCTGATCATGATCCGGGCGATCCACCGCCGCGCCCCGAACCGGTGCAACGCCAGGTTGCTGGGCACCTCGAGGATCAGGTACCCGATGAAGAACACCCCCGACGCGAACCCGAACACCGTCGCCGAGAGCTTCAGCTCCTCCGACATGCCGTTGGGCCCGGCGAACCCGATGTTGACCCGGTCGAGGTAGTTGATGAAGTAGAGCAGGCACAGATACGGGAGGATGAGCTTCTTCGGCACGTTATGTTGCCCCCATGAGTGATCGTCCGGTCGCCCTCGTCACCGGGGCATCCAGCGGAATCGGCTCGGCCATCGCCCGCAGTCTGGCCCCAACTCACGATCTTCTGCTAGGTGGACGCGACGAAACGTCCCTGTCCGTGCTGGCAGCGGAACTCCCCGGAGCACAGCCGTGGCCGTTCGACCTCACGAACGTCGCCTCAGCCGACCTGGGTGCCGTCGCGCGCCTCGACGTGATCGTCCACAGCGCCGGCATCGCCCTCCTGGGCCCGCTGTCCGAGGCCTCCCAGGACGACTGGCGCCGCACGTTCGACGTGAACGTCTTCGCGGTGGCCGAACTGACCAACCTGGTACTGCCTCAACTCCGCGCCGCGTCGGGCCACGTGGTGCTCATCAACTCGGGCGCCGGCCTGAACGCGAACCCGGGCTGGGGCGTGTACGCGGCGTCGAAGTTCGCGCTGCGGGCCTACGCCGACGCACTGCGCGGCGACGAGCCGACGTTGCGCGTGACCACGGTCTACCCCGGCCGCACCGCCACGCCGATGCAGGAGGACGTGCGACGCCAGGAGGGCGGCGAGTACGACCCGTCGAAGTACATCGACCCGGCCTCGGTGGGGCGCGCCGTGGCGTCGGCCGTGCTGGCGACGCCCGACGCCCACATCACCGAGATCAACGTGCGGGCGCGCCCGCGCTGAGTTGTCCACAGGCCCATCAACACCCTGTGGTTAGCAGGTGACGGACGGTAAAATCGAAATTGGGGGAACCCGGTGCGCATCTGCTGCTGCGCACCACCAACGGCCGTTAGGCGCTCCGCAAGCGGGCCGCCACCGCAGTCGTGCGCGTCTGTGTCTCACGGCGGTTGACCAGGGCTTCCCCGCGACGTGGTCGCTGCCGACCTGCCTCCAGAGCGCAGCTGCTGCGCGCCGCACACGACCCCTATGCGCTCTGCAGGCGAGCGGTCATGCCCGTCTGTGTCTTACGCGGGTTGACCGGGGCTGACTTCCCCGGACGTTGGTCGGCGCTGACCTGCCCCCGGCGCGCTGCTGCTGCGCGCCCCCAACGGCCGTTAGGCGCTCCGCAGTCGGGCGGCCACGGTGGCCACGCTCGCCTACGTCTCACGCCGGTTGACCAGGGCTGCCCGTGACGTCGTCACCGCCGACCTGCCCCGGCGCGCGTCTGCTGCTGCGCGCCACCAACGGCCGTTAGGCGC
>NZ_MUYM01000077.1 GCF_002150765.1 Lentzea kentuckyensis | reverse complement strand
TGGCTGGCGATCGCGATCGCCGACCGCGAACCGGGCAGCAAGCACGGCCGCGTCCGTCTCGCCGCCCCGGCCGACGAGGAACTCGCCGTCACCGCCGCGAAAGCCCTCGTGCACACCGAGGACGACATCCGGTGGACCGGTGACGTCGTCGCGAACGAGGTCCGCAAGCTGGGCGCGATCACCCTCGACGAACGCCCGCTCAACGACCTCGCCAAGTCGCAGCAGGCACTCCGCCTCGGCCTCGAAGCCGAAGGCCTGGGCCTGCTCAAGTGGACCGACGCCGCCAAACGGCTGCGCGAACGCATGGCGTTCCTGCACCGGACCCGCGACTGGCCGAGCGTCGACGACGAGAACCTGATCCGCGCGATCGACCTCGGCAAGGCCAAGAAGCGCTCCGACCTGGCCAAGATCGACACGGTGACGCTGCTGCGGAGCCTGCTGCCGTGGCCGGAGGCGGCGGAGTTCGACCAGCTCGCGCCGGAACGCATCGGCCAGGGCAAGGTCGACTACACGCAGGACCAGCCCGCCCTCCACGTCCGCATCCAGGACGCCATGAAGTGGGCCGACACGCCGCAGATCGCGGGAGTCCCGGTGGTCGTGCACCTGCTCTCCCCCGCAGGCCGTCCCACCGCCGTGACCAGCGATCTCAGGTACTTCTGGCGCAACGGCTACCTGCGCGTGCGCAGTGAGTTGAAGGGCCGCTATCCCAAGCACCACTGGCCAGAGCGGCCCTACGACAAAAGGCAGAACAAAGAATCCTGAACAGAATCACGACAAACACGTTTGAACCATTAGGAATCGAACAACGTTAATCTCAGCTATGGCGCACATCGCGATCTTCCTCATGCCCGAGCGCGGGCACGTCCTCCCCGCGCTCGGGATGATCGCCGAGCTCGTGCGCCGCGGCCACCGCGTGAGCTGCCCGGTCCCCGCCCGGTTCACCGCGGCCGTCAGCGAGTGCGGCGCGAACGCGATCCGATACGAGACGACGCTTCCCCCCGAACTGCCGGAGTCGCTCTACGTCGCCGCGCAACTCGCCCTGGTCGAGGCCGAATCGGCGTTGCCGCAGCTGGAGGCGGCGTTCCGGGACGATCCGCCGGACATCGTGCTGTGGGACATCGCGGCGTGGACAGGTGGCGTGATCGCGCGTCGGCTGGACGTGCCGAACCTGTTGCTGGAGAGCTTCCTGACCAGCAACGCGCACTGGTCGCTGGGCGCCGCCGTGGTGCCCGCCCGCACGTTCGACCCGGAGGCGATCAGGTTCTTCACCAGGGTGCACAGCTTCGTCGGCAGCTCGCTGCCGGAGTTCGTCGCGGGCGCGCGGCGCAGGATCGCGCTGTTCGCCAGGGAGTTCCAGCCCGCGGGCGACACGTTCGACGAGCGGTTCGCCTTCACCGGCCCGTGCCTGACCGAGCGGGCGTTCCAGGGCACCTGGGCGCCGCGGGACGACCGGCCGGTGGTGCTGGCGACGACCTGCGCGCAGGTGTGCTCCGACGCGGCGCGCGGCATGCCGTGGCGCCTCGTCACCAGGGGCAGGGTCCGCCGCCCGGCGGCGAACGTCGAGACGCACGACGAGGTACCGCAGCTCGCGGTCCTGCAGCACGCCAGCGTGTTCGTCACGCGCGGCGGGATGGCCGGCGTGATGGAGGCGCTGCACCACGGGGTTCCCATGATCGTCGTGCCGCACATGGCCGACCAGCGGCTCAACGGCCAGCGCGTCGAGGAGCTCGGGCTCGGCGTGGTGCTCGACAACGTGACCGAGGAGGGCGTGCGCTCGTTGGTGAGTCAGCTGGCGTCCGATTCCGCGATTTCCGCACGGGTGAAGGACATGCGGCGGATGATTCACCAGGCGGGCGGCAGCGCGCTCGCGGCGGACGTGGTCGAGGAGGAACTGGCGCGGTGAAACGGATCTGGGACGACGCGGTCCGCACGCTCGGAGGCGCACCGGACGCGGGCGACCTGATGGAGCGCTACGCCGAACCACATCGCTCGTACCACAACACCTTCCACGTGATGTCGGTCGTGCGCGACTCGTCCGCACTGGCCGACGCGTTCGCGTTCACGACCGAGGAACGCGCGATCCTCGCGTTGGCCGCCTGCGCGCACGACGTGATCTACGACGGCAAACCCGGTGAAGACGAACGCGCGTCGGCCGCATGGGCGCGCGAACGCCTGCACGGGCTGGAAGAAGAGCACATCGCACGGGTGGAGTCGTTGGTGCTGGCCACGATCACGCACTCGTCCGACGACCCGCTCGCGCACGTGCTGCTCGACGCCGACCTCGCGATCCTCGGCTCGGAACCGGAGCACTACGAGCGCTACAGCCAGGCCGTGCGCCAGGAGTACGCGCAGTACGACGACGAAACGTGGCGAGCGGGCCGCACCCGCGTGCTCAAAACCCTGCTCGACCGCGAGGACCTGTACGTGAGCGAACCCGCGCGGCAGATGTGGGACGCCGCCGCGCGGGTCAACCTCGCCCGCGAGCTTCAGTCGTTGGCGTAGAGCACCTTCGTGGAGGTGGTGAAGCGCCGCAACGTCTCCGGGATCGGGTCGACCCCGATGCCAGGGCCGGTCGGCACTGCCATGAAGCCGTCCTGCAGTTCGAACGGCTCGGTGACGTCCTCGGCGAAGTAACGGCGTGACGCCGACACGTCGCCCGGCAGCACGAATCCGGACAGCGCTGCCAGCGCCAGGTTCGGCCCGCGCCCGATGCCGGTCTCCAGCATCCCGCCGCACCACACCGGAATCCCGTGCGCCACCGCGACGTCGTGGATCCTGCGCGCCTCCAGGTAACCGCCGACCCGCGCCGGTTTGACGTTGATCACCCGGCACGCGTCCAGCGCGATCGCGGTCGCCGCGTCCCTGGCCGAGGTGATCGACTCGTCGAGGCAGATCGGCGTGCGGATCCGTTGCGCGAGCAGCGCGTGGCCGCGGATGTCGTCCTCCTCCAGCGGCTGTTCCACCAGCAGCAGGTCGAACTCGTCGAGCCGGCGCAGGTGTTCGGCGTCGGCCAGCGTGTACGCGGTGTTCGCGTCGACCTGCAGCAACACGTCGGAGCCGAACCGTTCGCGCACCGCCCGCACCGGTTCGACGTCCCAGCCTGGTTCGATCTTGAGCTTGATCCGGGCGTACCCCTCGGCGAGATAGCCCTCGACGTCCGCGATCAGTGCGGGGATCGAGTTCTTGATCCCGACCGAGACGCCGGCGGGCACCTTCGTGGCCGTGGCGCCCAGAAAAGTCCCGATCGACATCCCGTACGACCGCAGTTCGGCGTCCAGGATCGCGGTTTCCAGTGCGGCCTTCGCGAGCTTGTGGCCCTTGATCGCCTCGGTCCGGCCGGCGACCTCCGCGGCCGTGATCTCGGGCGTCACCCGTGGCACGAGATGCTGCTCCAGCACCAGTTCGGCCGCTCCGACGAACTCCGAGCAGTACAACGGTTCGGGGTCGGCCGCGAACTCCGACCAGCCCTCGGCGGCGCCCGTGACGACCCGCAGCAGGAACGTGTCCTTGGTCGTCATCGTCCCGAACGACGTGCGGAACGGCGACACCAGCGGAATCGCGACGTGCAGCAGCTCAACCCGCTCGATCTTCATCGGCGCTCCAACTCGTACCAGCCCTCGCGGGACATCGACGTGGCCACGTAACCCTGACCGAAAGCGTCGACGAACACACCGCGCACGGCTTCCCGCCACTGCCGAGCCAGCGCGGCGGACTCCTTGCGCACCTGCACGACGTCGCGCGGCACCCGGCACCAGATCCGTTCGCCGTCCGTGCGCGCCAACGGTTCCCCGTCCGGTGCCACCGAAACGACCTCGCCTGAAGGCACGGACTCGTGCGGTTCACGAGCACCGGTGAGATCCCATTGCACGGTCAGACGATCGCTCTCGTCGCCGTCGTTCACGCCGTCGCGCATCGGCCCGTAGAAGTCCACTGTGTACTCGGTGACGACCGCGCCGAGCTTCACCAGGTTGAACCGGGCGTTGCGCGACACCAGCGGATCGTAGGTCCATCGCATCGACCTGGCACCGAGCCCGACCGCCCAGTCCTTCTGCGCGAGCTTCAACGGGTGTCCGACGCCGGACCGCGCGGCCGCGATCATCGAGTACACCGACCCGTCCGGGCAGAAGAGCCCGGTCGTGGCACCGATCAGCTCGTCGCCGTCGAACGCCCCGATGGTCGCGCCGCCCGCGTGCCGGATGCAGTGCAACGTCTCGGTGGACAGCACGTCCTCGGTCGTCTCCCACACCCCGGCGTAGTAGGCCGCGACGCGGGCGATGCCCGGCACGTCACTGATCACTCGGAACCGCAAGGCGTGCCTTCCTGACGCTGTAACCGAAGTAGATGACGAACCCGAGGACCATCCACGCGAGGAACGCGATCCACGTGTCGAGCCCGAGGCTGAACATCATGTAGACGCAGAAGGCCAGCCCCAGCAACGGCGTGACCGGCGAGAACGGTACCCGGAAGCTGCGCCGGCGGTCCGGTTCGGTGCGCCGAAGGATGATCACCGCGACGTTGACCAGCGCGAACGCGAAGAGCGTGCCGATGCTGGTGGCGTCGGCCAGCGACCCCAACGGCACCAACGCGGCGAGCACAGCGATGAACAACCCGACGACGACCGTGTTCACGAACGGCACGCCGTTGCGGCTGAGCCGCGCGAAGATCGACGGCACCAACCCGTCGCGGGACATGGCGTACAGGATGCGTGTCTGTCCGTAGAGGACGGTCAGCACGACCGAGGTCGTGGCCACCACCGCGCCGATCGACAGCAGGATCGGCCAGATCGCCCCGCTGACGTTGTCGGTCAGCACCCGGCTCAACGCGGCTTCCGTGCCCTCGAACGACTGCCACGGCATGGCGCCGACAGCGGCCAGTGCGACCGCGCAGTACAGCGCGGTGATCACGACCAGCGACAGGATGATCGCGCGCGGCAGGTCGCGCTGCGGGTTCTTGGCCTCCTCACCGGCGGTCGACGCGGCGTCGAACCCGATGTAGGAGAAGAACAACGTGGCCGCGCCTGCGCTCATGCCGGCCAGGCCGAGCGGGAACAGCGGCTGCAGGTTGCCCGCCTTGAACGCGGTGAACGCGACCGCGCAGAACATCAGCAGCGCGCCGACCTTGACCCACACCAGGATCGTGTTGGTGCGCGCACTGCCCTTGGAACCGCCCAGCAGCACCAGCATCGAGATGACCACGACCAGCACGGCCGGGACGTTGACGATCCCGCCGGCACCAGGCGGCTGACTCAGCACGTCCGGAATCCGCAGTCCTGTCACCAGGTGCAGCAACTCGTTGACGTACTGCCCCCACCCGACCGCGACCGCCGCGACCGACACGCCGTACTCCAGCACAAGACACCAGCCGCACACCCACGCGACGATCTCGCCGAGCGTGGCGTAGGTGTAGGAGTACGAGGAACCGGACGCCGGGATGAGGCCCGCGAGTTCGGCGTACGACAACGCGGAGAACAGCGCGGTGATGCCGGCGAGGACGAACGACACCACGATCGCGGGACCGGCGAGCGGCACCGCCTGCCCCAGCACGACGAAGATGCCGGTGCCCAGCGTGGCACCGATGCTGATCATCGTGAGGTGGCCGACCCCCATGGTGCGCTTGAGTTCGCTGCCAGGGTGAGTCAGCTGGTCGATCGGCTTGCGCCGCAACACCCGCGCCCCGATGCGCTGTTCGTTGCTCATCGGGCCAACATAAACCCCGAGCTCGGACCTATCGGCCACCAACCGGGCGGAACGTGCGCCGGTATGTGTCCGGTGGCACACCAACGGTTCGGTGGAAGTGCCGGCGCAACGTCGTGGCCGTGCCCATGCCGGACGCCTCGGCGATCTGGTCGACGCTGTCGTCCGTCATCTCCAGCAACTCCTGGGCGCGCCGGATCCGCTGGGTGTGCAGCCACTGCAACGGTGTGGTGCCGGTGACCGCCCGGAAGAGCCGGGCGAGGTGGCGCGAGCTCATGTTCGCCTGACGCGCCAGGTCCTCGACGGTGATCGTCTGGTCGAACCGCGCCGAGACCCACTCGAACAGTTCGGTGAGCGGGTGCCCTTCGCCGGACGGCACCGGCGCCAGCACGAACTGCGCCTGCCCGCCGTCCCGGTGCGGCGGCACGACGAGCCGGCGCGCCGCGGTGTTGGCCGTGCCGGAGCCGTGGTCGCTGCGGATCAGGTGCAGGCTCAGGTCGATCGCCGCCGCCTTGCCCGCGCTCGTCATCACCTGGCCGTTGTCGATGTACAGCACGTCCGGGTCGACCTCGACGCGCGGATACCGTTCGGCCAGCACGTCGGTGTGCGCCCAGTGCGTGGTCGCCCGGAGCCCGTCGAGCAGCCCGGCCTCCGCGAGCACGAACGCGCCCGTGCACAGCGAGACGATCCGCGCGCCCTCGTCGTGCGCCGCCCGGACCGCTTGGACGAGCTCCAAGTCGATCGGTTCGTCCACGTCCGCGATCGCGGGCACGATCACCGTGTCGGCGCGTTTGAGCTGGTCAAGAGGCAGATCCGGCTCCAGCGTGAACCTGCCGACGCGCACCGGTCCGTTGCCGCAGATCTCGACTCGGTAGTCGAGCTGAGGGGCGGTGAAGATCTCGTAGGTGGCGGTCAGCTCGAAGTGCAGCATCCCGTCGGTCACAGCGAACGCAAGCATGTCCGAAACTGTACGCATCGTGTCGTTCCAGACACTAGCTCGTTTTCCGGTGCGCGGCTTGGATGGTCTACATGGGACACAAGATCGCGGTGTACGGCGCTTCCGGACTCACGGGGCGCTTCGTGTTGGCAGAACTGGAAAAGCGCGGCCTCTCCGCACTTCCGTTCGGCCGCGCTCAGGCAACGGCGGACGACTCGGCCGCCCTCGACCGGGCGCTGGAGGGCGCGGACGCGGTGATCAACGCGGCCGGTCCGTTCGCGGTCACCGCCCTCCCGCTGATCGCCGCGGCCGAACGCGCGGGCATCCCGTACGTCGACGTGGCGGCCGAGATCGAGGCGAACGCCGACACGGTCACCCGCGGCGCGTCGATCCCGGTGGTGCCCGCGATGGCGTTCTTCGGCGGCCTCGGCGACCTGATGGTCACCGCCGTCATGGGCGACTGGACCGACGCCGACTCCGCCCACGTCGCCTACGGCCTGAGCGGCTGGCAGCCGAGCCCCGGCACGCTCACCGCGGGCCAGGTCTCCCGCGACCGCCGAGCCGGCCGCAGCGTCCGGTTCCGCGACGGCGCGCTGGAGTACCACGACGGCACCCCGACCACCGTGACCTGGGACTTCCCGTCCGGCCCGCGCGAGGTCGTCGCCGAGTTCACGATGGCCGACGTCGTGACCGTGCCGAGCCACCTGGCGATCCCGGCGGTCACCACCTACATGTCGGTGAGCGCGTCCGACGGCCTGCACAGCGGCGCGGAACGGCAGGAGGCGGAAACGTTCGAGGTGGACGTCGTCGTCCGGCGCGGCTCGGACGAACGCCGGATGACCGTCACCGGCCGCGACATCTACGCCGTGACCGCACCACTGGCCGTGGAAGCCGTGGAACGACTGCTCACCGGCCGTTTCAACGTCACCGGCGTGGCTTCCGCGGGAGCGATGTTCGACGCTCAGGACTTCCTGGACGCGCTGTCTGACGTCATTCCGGCCAGGCGCTCTTCCTGATGATCTCCACGAAGTCCTTCCGCCGGAAGGCCGGGTCGAAGTGCGCGAGCACGTCGTCGTTCATTGTCCCGTAGGTGGTGTCCGGGCGGTGGGCCATGCCGTCGTAGAACGCTTTGAGGATCCGGTTCTTGAAGTCGGGCCGGGGATGCGCGGCCACCACCTCCGCCCGCTGCTGCTCGGTGAGCTCGTCGAGCCCGATCCCGAGCACATCGGTCTTCACGCCCAACGCCACCACGACCACCTCGGGCGTCAGGTGCATCGGCACCTCCGGCGTGGTGTGCAACGCGATCGCCAGCCACACGTTGCGCGCGTCCTCCTCTGACCGTCCGTGCTCCAGCAGGAACGTGCGCGCGGCCTCCGCACCGTCGATCTCGAACCGCAGGTCCTTCGACGCGTAGTACCGCGTCAGCCCCAGGTCGTGGAAGAGGCCGCCCACGTAGGCCAGTTCCGGATCGACCTCCAGCCCCCGCGCGGCCGCCTTCAACGACCCCCACAGGAACACCCGTCGTGAATGGTGGAACAACGTGTCGTCGGTGACCTTCCGGACCAGTTCCGTCGCCGACCGCACCAGTTCGGTGTCGGGGATCTCCACCCCCGCGATGACCTCTGCCATGACTTCATCGTCGGCTCGGCGGCAGCGCGCGCCCACCGTCAATCAGGACCGCCTGCCCACAGATGTGGACATGCGGGCCCGATACTCGCTCGGCGAGGCCCCGAGTCGCGCCACGAACACCCGCCGCATCGTCTCGGAACTCCCGAACCCGGCCTCCCGAGCCACCTGCGCAACGCCGTGCCCCGCGTCCAACAGCGCCTTGGCGTGGTCCAGCCTCACCTGTTCGACGTACCGCGCGGGCGTCGTGTCCAACTCGGTCGCGAACAACCGCGCCAGGTGCCGCGCACTCACGCCCACCCGTGCCGCCATCGTCCGCGCGCTGTGATCCAGCGCGGGCTGCGCCGACACCAGGTCCACCACCTCGCGCAACGCAGGCGTGCGCGCCGGCCTGACCTCCAACGGCGCCGAGAACTGCGACTGCCCGCCGGGCCGCTGCATGAACATCACCAACCGGCGCGCGACCTCCCGCGCCAGGTCAGGCCCGTAATCCTGCTCGACCAACGCCAGCGCCAGGTCCATCCCCGCCGACACCCCGGCGGACGTGAACACGCCCCGGTCCTCAACGAACAGCGAATCAGCCTCGACCTGGACGTCCGGGTAAGCGCGGGCGAGCCGGTCGGCGACCCGCCAGTGCGTGGTGGCCCGCCGCCCGCTCAACACCCCGGCGGCAGCCAGCGCGAACGAGCCCGTGCAGATCGAGACGAGACGTCTGGTGTTCCGCAAGCTTTGGATGGCGGCCACCAGGTCCGCCGGCACACCTCGCTCGACCAGCGCATCACCGCCCGACACGACGACCGTGTCCGCGTTCACGCCGTCCGGGGTGCCGTCGACCGGTAGTCGGACGCCGATGGAGGTCATGACCGGTGCACCGGACGCCGAGACGTAGCTGATGGCGTAGTCCGCGCCGACGATGTTGGCCTCGGAGAACACCTCCGCGGGCCCCGTGACGTCCAGCATCTTCATCCCGTCGAACAGGAGGAAGACGATCTTCCGGGCCACCCCGACAGCATGCCAGAAAGGAAACCCGCCAAGTTGCGAAGCAACGAGACGGGCTAGGGGGTCGGGGGCGAAGCCCCAGGCAAAGTCGTCTCTGCTGGTGGGCGTCTGCAAGTACTACCAACTCTTGATCAAATCGCCGCCAACTACACCCAACATGTTCGCCAGTTGTCGAACATGGCTGAGCCGGGCGTGGTGTGGCGGCTGGATCGACGAGGCCAGTTGGTAGTAGCAAAGTGCTTGTTGATGTTGGGTTGGTGGTACTTGCACACGCCATCGCCAGCCAGGCGGATGGCCTGACGGGACTTTGCTGGGGTCTGGGGGCTGGGCCCCTAGAAAACACCCGGAACGAGCTGACGAAAGCGGCCGAAGGCTGCTGAGCAGCCTTCGGCCGAGTGGAGGTGCCGGGAATCGAACCCGGGTCCTATGGCGGCTCATCAGGGCTTCTCCGTGCGCAGTCCGCTATGTCTCTACTTGACCCCACCAGTCACGCGAACGAGCAGGTGTGACGGGCCCAGCCACTGTGAGTGTCCCGAGCAGGCCCCGTGGCCGAGACTGCTGGTAAGCCCTCTAGCTGATGCCGGGAACTAGGCCGAAGGCACTCCTAGGCCGACAACCGCCGCTACTTGCTGTCAGCCAGCAAGAGCGTAAGCGGTGCGCGTGTCGTTAGACGTGGCGCTTATTGGTTTGCGATGACGCTTAACGGTGGTCTCTCGCCTGCACCGGCACGCTTCCCCTGAATCAACGTCCACAGTCGAAACCGTTCACCCCCTTGTAGTGGTACGCATAGCATAACGACTGGGGCCAGCCAGTTCTTCCCGAGGCAGGTAGGGCTGTCCCCACCTCTGACCGGCTAGCTGGCCAGATGGTCCCTGACCAGCGGGAACGACACGATGGACGGCATGAGGAAACCGAACGCGCTCGCAGCCGGGTTCTACCTGCTGACCAACCTGGTGACCGGCATCTTCTGGTTCACCCTCTCCGTCGTGCTGACCGTCGTGGGGCTCGCGACATCGGTCCTCTGGGTCGGTCTGCCGATCCTGTGGCTCGCGATGAACGTGGTGCGCGGCGGAGCGACGATCGAGCGGGCGTGGGTCAGGACGGCGTTGCGCACGGACATCCCCAGGCCGTACCGCGAGAAGCCGGCCGGCGGCACGCTGTGGCAGCGCTGGAAGGCCCAGTTCACCGATCCGGCGACCTGGCGAGACTTCGGTTATCTGTTGCTCCTGCTGCCGGTGGGGGCCCTGGAATTCGCTTCTGTCATCGCGATGTGGTCCGTCGCGGCGGCGTTCGCCGCCGTGCCGTTCTGGATCGACGACGCGCCGTTCGCGGTGATCGTGGGCGAGTTCTGGACCATCAACTCGTTCGTGTCGGCGCTGCCCGTCGCGCTGATCGGTCTGGCGTTGATCCCGTTCGCGGTCATCGGCACCAGGTGGCTCGGCGTGGTGCACGGCAGGTTCGCCCGCGCGATGCTCGGGCCGACGCGGGCGGACGCGCTGGCGATCGAGGCGGAGCGGTTGCAGTCGAGCCGGGCCCGCGGGGTCGAGGCGGCCGAGGCGGAACGCCGGCGCATCGAACGCGACCTGCACGACGGCGCGCAGCAGCGGCTCGTCGCGGTGGCGATGGGGCTGGGCCGCGCGAAGTCCAAAATGGACACCGACCCGGAGGGCGCGGCCGTGCTGATCGCCGAGGCGCACGCGGACGCGAAGCTCGCCATCAAGGAACTGCGCGACCTGGCGCGGGGCATCTACCCGTCCGTGCTCGGCGACCGCGGTCTCGACGCGGCGCTGAGTGCGCTGGCGGCACGCGTCCCGATCGAGGTCGACCTCGACGTCAACGTCGACCCGCGGCCGCCGACGTCGGTCGAGAGCGCCGCGTACTTCACCGTCGGCGAAGCACTCACGAACATCACCAAGCACTCCAACGGCACCAAGGCGACCGTGCGGGTCAACCGGGTCGACACGGGAGTGCTGGTAGAGGTCACCGACAACGGTCAGGGCGGCGCCGAGCTGAAGCCGGGCGGCGGACTCGCCGGCCTGGCCGACCGGGCCGCCACGATCGACGGTGTCGTTGTCGTCGTCAGCCCCGTTGGTGGGCCGACCGTTATTCGAGCGGAGTTGCCGTGCGTGTGGTGATCGCCGAGGACTCGGTGCTGCTGAGAGAGGGCGTGCAGCGGTTGCTCGCCGACGAGGGCATCGAAACCGTTGCGGCAGTGGAGAACGGCGACGGGTTGCTGGACGCCGTGACCGAGCACAAGCCGG
Source organism: Lentzea kentuckyensis (assembly GCF_002150765.1). Lineage (GTDB taxonomy): Bacteria > Actinomycetota > Actinomycetes > Mycobacteriales > Pseudonocardiaceae > Lentzea > Lentzea kentuckyensis. The sequence continues at coordinate 39,481 of NZ_MUYM01000077.1, read as the reverse complement.
ACCTGTGCGTGGTGGACGTGCGGATGCCGCCGACGTTCACCGACGAGGGCCTGCGGGCCGCCATCGAGTGCCGCCGCCGCTACCCGGGGCTGCCGGTGCTGGTGCTGTCGCAGTACGTCGAGGAGCGCTACGCCGTGGAGCTCCTCGCGAGCGGTGCGAGCGGAGTCGGCTATCTGCTCAAGGAACGGGTAGCCGACGTCAAGGAGTTCGTCGACGCGGTGCGAAGGGTCGCCGACGGCGGCACGAGCATCGACCACGAGGTGATCACGCAGCTCATGGTGCGCAGCAAGAAGAGCCCAGTCGACTCGTTGACGCCCCGCGAACGCGAGGTGCTCGGGCTGATGGCACAAGGACTGTCCAACACGGCCATCGCCGGCTCGCTCGTGGTGTCCGACGGCGCGGTGGAGAAGCACGTCGGCAACATCTTCGCCAAGCTCGGCCTCGAACCGTCGAACTCGGAGCACCGCCGGGTGCGCGCTGTCCTCGCCTACCTGGACAGCTGAAGCAGACGGGCGCCGTTGTCGTGCAGGATCGCCTGCTCGGCGGCGGCGTCCAGGCCCCACGACCGGATGGCGTCGAGCTGCACCTCGTACGGGTACGGGATGTTCGGGAAGTCGGTGCCCAGCACGACCCGGTCCGCCAGCCCGGCGATCCGCCGGGTCCAGCCGTCCGGCAGCGGCCACATCCCCTCGCTGAACGGAACGCCCACCATCGTGGTGTCGATGTGCACGTTCGGATAGCGCTCGACGAGATCCAGCGCACCCGAGTAGTCCGGCATGCCGGCGTGCGCGATGACCGCCGTCAGCCGTGGATGGCGCCGAAGCACCTCCTCGAAGATGCCGAGCCCGGTGAAGTTCCCGGGCACCGGCCCTTCGGCGACGTGTGTCACCACCGGCACCCCGGCTTCGGCGAGCTGGCCCCAGACACCGTCCAGCAGTTCGTCCCGCGGGTCGTAGCCACCGACCTGGACGTGCGACTTGAAGCACCGCGCACCGGCCTCCAACGCCTTGCGCACGTACGCCTCGGCGCCGGGCTCCGCGTGGAACGTGCCCGTGGGCACCGCCTCCGGCACCCGTGCCGCGAAGTCGGCCACCCACTCGTTCAGCCACTCGGCCATGCCGGGCTTGTGCGGGTAGAGCAACGGTGCGAACGCCGAAACGCCCAGCTCCCGCAGTGCGGTGAGCCGGGCGTTCTCGTCAGTCCGGTACTGGATGAACCAGTCGACACCGGACGCGCGCACGCGGTCGAAGTACGCCCAGACCTTGTCGAGGACGTTCTGCGGCATGAAGTGGACGTGGATGTCCACCAACGCCATCAGTAACGGCCCTTCAACGCCCGTCCGTGCGCCTTGGCGATCTCACGGTTGGCGTCGCGCTTCGCGATGTCCTGGCGCTTGTCGTAGGCCTTCTTGCCCTTCGCGAGGGCGATCTCGACCTTGACGTAGCCGTCCTTGAAGTACATCTGCAGCGGGACGAGCGACAGACCGGACTCCTTGGTCTTGCCGATCAGCCGCTCGATCTCCGACTTGTGCAGCAGGAGCTTGCGCTTGCGCCGGACCTCGTGATTCGTCCACGTCCCCGCGACGTACTCCGGGATGTGCAGCGCGTGCAACCAGATCTCGCCGTCGTCGACCTGGGCGAAGGCGTCCACGAGGGACGCCCGTCCCATGCGCAGGCTCTTCACCTCGGTGCCGACGAGCTGAATGCCCGCCTCGTAGGTGTCGAGAATGGCCCAGTCGTGCCGAGCCTTGCGGTTCGACGCGATGACCTTCTGCCCGCGTTCCTTGACCATGGCGACAACTTTACGTGGTCACGCCAATCGTTAAAGCCGCACGTAGAGACGGAGTGTCACGTAGCCCGTCGTGGCCGAGATGACGATCGCGACGAGGAACAGCCACGGCGAGACTATGAGGATGTCCAGGTACCCGATCGGCGGGATGATGCCCGACTCGGTGAGGTTCCTGGTGATCCGGTCGAGGAAGAACGCCTTGAACAGCACCAGGCCGGCGACCGCGGTGACCGAGCCGATGATGCCCGCGACGACCGCCTCGATGAGGAACGGCAGCTGCGTGTACCACCGGGTCGCGCCGACCAGTCGCATGATGCCGACCTCGACGCGGCGGGTGAACGCCGACACCTGGATGGTGTTCGAGATCAGCAGCAACGCGGCGAACGCCTGGATGAGCGCGAGGATCAGGGCGACGTCGCGCAGACCGTTGAGGCCCTCGAAGAACCGCTCCAGGAACTTGCCCTGGTCGTCGACTCCCTTGACGCCCGGCTTGCCCTCGAAGGCCTGCTTGATGACGTCGGTGCGGTCCGGGTCCTCCAGCTTGACGCGGAAGGTCGCCGGAATGGCCTCCGGCCGCGCGAGCTTGAGCAGCTCTGGCTGCGCTTCGAAGATCTTCTTGAAGCGCTCGAAGCCCTCGTCGCGGTTCTGGAACACCACTGTCTCGACGCCGGAGGTCTGCTCGAGCTGGGAACGCAAACCGGCACAGGGCTGCTGGGTGCAGTCCTTGTCGTTGGCGCTGACGTCGTTCGTCAGCAGCACGGAGACCTCGAGCTTGCCCGCGTAGTTGGCCTGCATCTTGTCGACCATGCGGACGACGAGCAGGCCACCGCCGAGCAGCCCGAGCGAGATGGCGGTCGTGAGGATCATCGCGATCGTCATCGTGACGTTCCGGCGAAGTCCGGTGACGACCTCGCTGAACACGAAGCTGGTACGCATCGGGGGCGGGGTTCCTTGGGGTTCGGGGACTAGGGACGCTTAACGGCCAACGCCGTAAACGCCGCGTGCGTCATCACGGACGACCTTGCCGTACGCCAACTCGACGACGCGACGGCGCATCGAGTCGACGATGCCGTGGTCGTGGGTGGCCATGATGACGGTCGTGCCGGTGCGGTTGATCCGCTCCAGCAGCAACATGATGTCCTGGCTCGTGTCGGGGTCCAGGTTTCCGGTCGGCTCGTCGGCGATCAGCACCAGCGGCCGGTTCACGAACGCACGGGCGATCGCGACGCGCTGCTGCTCACCACCGGACAGCTCCGTCGGGAACCGGTCCTCCTTGCCGTCGAGGCCGACCAGCTGCAGCACCTCCGGCACCACCTTGACGATGGTGTTGCGGGGCTTGCCGATGACCTCGAGCGCGAAGGCGACGTTCTCCGCCACCGTCTTCGTGGGCAGAAGACGGAAGTCCTGGAACACGCAGCCGATGGACTGACGCAGACGGGGGACCCTGCGCCGCGACATCTTGGCGACGTCGAAGTTGGAGACGTAGACGCGTCCCCTGGTCGGCACCTCTTCGCGCAGCAGCAGGCGCAGGAACGTCGACTTGCCGGACCCCGAGGGCCCGATCAGGAAGACGAACTCGCCCTTCTCCATCTCGACGGACACGTCGTCGAGCGCAGGACGCGTGGAGGTCTTGTAGACCTTGGAAACGTGTTCGAGACGAATCACGAGGCGCGAGTCTACTCATGGCCGGGGTAAAGCCCCCGTTCCGGTTAACTTCCGGCCCCGGAAGGGCGGTCCGGACCTCGACACGCCGTGTCCGACCAGGCACATCCCGTTCACGAAAAGAGCACGTCCCGCCCTCGTTCGGACGGAACGTGCTCTTCACCTCAGATCAGCCGCGGACTAACCCTGGGACTGCTTGCGCCACCGGATGCCGGCCTCGAGGAAGTCGTCGATCTCCCCGTCCAGCACCGCGGACGGGTTGCCGACCTCGTGCTCGGTCCGCAGGTCCTTGACCATCTGGTACGGGTGCAGCACGTAGGAGCGCATCTGGTTGCCCCAGCTGGAGCCGGAGTCCTTCAGCGCGTCCATCTTGGCCTGCTCCTCCTGCCGGCGGCGCTCGAGCAGCTTGGCCTGCAGCACGTTCATGGCCGTGGCCTTGTTCTGCAGCTGCGAGCGCTCGTTCTGGCAGGACACCACGATGCCGGTCGGAATGTGCGTGAGGCGCACCGCCGAGTCGGTGGTGTTGACGCCCTGGCCACCGGGGCCGGACGAGCGGTAGACGTCGACGCGCAGGTCCTTCTCGTCGATCTCGACGTGGTCGGTCTGCTCAACGACGGGCACGACCTCGACGCCGGCGAACGACGTCTGGCGGCGGCCCTGGTTGTCGAACGGCGAAATGCGCACGAGACGGTGCGTGCCCTGCTCGACGCTCAACGTGCCGTAGGCGTACGGAGCGGAGACGCGGAAGGTCGCGGACTTGATGCCCGCCTCCTCCGCGTAGGAGGTGTCGAAGACCTCGACGCCGTAGTTGTGGCGCTCGGCCCAGCGCGAGTACATGCGCAGCAGCATCTCGGCGAAGTCCGCGGCGTCGACGCCGCCGGCCTCCGCGCGGATGGTGATGAGCGCGTTGCGCTCGTCGTACTCGCCGGACAGCAGCGTGCGAACCTCGAGGCTCGCGATCTCCTCGCGCAGCTTGGCGCGGTCGTTGTCCGCGTCGGCCTGCGCGTCCGCGTCCTCGGCCTCTTCTGCGAGTTCGTAGAGCAGCGGGAGGTCGTCCAAGCGCTCGCGCAGGTTCGTGACGCGACGCAGCTCACCCTGCTTGTGGGAGAGCTGGCTGGTGACCTTCTGCGCCTTCTCCTGGTCGTCCCAGAGGTCGGGCTTGGCTGCCTGCTCTTCCAGGTCCGCGACCGCGGCGCGCAATCCATCGAGGTCCATCACCGCCTCGATGCTCGACAGCGTGGCGGAGAGGTCCTTGATGTCTGCTTCGACGTCCGGGTTCACGCAAAAAGATTACGCCAGCACCGGTCGCAGTTCGCGACCGGTGCTTGCTGGCAGTCCCTTTACGCGGTCGGGATGGCGTCGAGCAGCTTGAGAACCGCCTTCGCATGAGCGAGGCCGAACTCGGCCACCGCCTTGGCGTAGGGGTCCTCCGCCGTCTTGGCCGCGCTCTTCGCGCTCTCCTGCTCCTGACCGTACGCCGAACGCGCGGTCGTGATCAGGGACTCGCGCTGCTTCGCGGTCAGCGAGCCGGCGTGCACCAGGCGCAGGATGAGCGGGCTGCGGAGATGGTCCGGGCCAGGCTCGGACAGCAGCCAGTTCTTGAAGGCCTTCTTGCCCGCCGCGGTGAGCACGTACTGCTGGCTCGACCGCGGTCCTTGCTTGCCGAGGCGCAGCAGGCCTTGGTCAGCCAGCGCGGGCAGCTCGCGGTACACCTGGCTGCGGGTGACGCTGAAGAACGCGCCGAAGCGGTCTCCTGCCTCCGCAACCAACTGGCCACCGGTCTTGGGTCCGTCGTGCAGCAGCCCGAGCAGGGCGGCTGCGGTCGCATTCAGGTCTGACACAACGACAACGTTCCCACGTCTGGGGGAAGCTGTCCACAATGGTCAGCCGTTCTGTCCACAGTGGCTGATCACCGGGCTAGTCTGATGGGCCATGCGGAGCAACGAAAAGTCTCGCTGAGTAAGCGGCAGTTTCTCAGCCTCACGCGTTTGGCCGCTTGACCGTCTGTGTCCATCCCGGATGGAAAAACCCTTTCGCAGAAACGAAAGTCACCCGATCTCACTCGATCGGCGGTACGACTCTCACCGGCCGGAGCCACCCGAATGGACGGACGTGAGCCCTCGTCGCACGACCTGGTGATGTCCGCGCACATCTCTTTCCTACGCCCGCACAACCGGGAAAATGATCATTGCCAGGCAGGCGGAGCGAGACACGGAGGTCGGGGACGATGAAGAACATCAAGTGGCTGGACCACAAGAAGGTGGCGGCGCACACGGTGGCGTGGATGACCGGCGGCATCCCTGAGCAGGCAGGCAAGGACGAGTGCATGGTCTGCGGCAAACAGATCCGCAAGCACCGCACGGTCAACGGCGAGGGCCGGATCTGCTCCAGCATGCTGTGCGCCCAGTACTGGGCGGAGAACATGACCTGAAAGTTCGCGTTGATCGCGAATAACAAGAAGGCCGGAGCCTGTTGGCTCCGGCCTTCTTGTCTAGTAGCGGGGACAGGATTTGAACCTGCGACCTCTGGGTTATGAGCCCAGCGAGCTACCGAGCTGCTCCACCCCGCGCCGCTTCTAGCTTGTCTTGCTGTTGTAAGGAGAACTCTACACCCTCCCGAAACCCCTTTTTCACCACCCCCCACTAACGCGGTTTCCGCAGGTCACACGCGGCGTTCGTCAGGTACCGCACCTGCTGGTCAACCTACGGGGGTCTGAGGGCTTGCCCCCAGGGTGGGGTTTGGGGGCTCCGCCCCCAAACCAATGCGAAAAAGTCCTGTCTGCGTTCTCCGCAGACAGGACTCTTCCAACTTTGTAGCGGGGACAGGATTTGAACCTGCGACCTCTGGGTTATGAGCCCAGCGAGCTACCGAGCTGCTCCACCCCGCGTCGGTATGAATAGAACCTTACGCGGGTGGAGCGGCTTATTGCAAATCGAGAGGTCAGCCTGACGGTGTGGGGCTCGGCACAACCGACGACTGGCCCCTCTGCGGCGGTGCGGCGGCCCCGGTGTTGTACTGCTTGAACCGGGTCGACGCGTCCTCCAGGCGCTGGTACGCCTGGCCGAGCGCGGCGAAGTCACCGCTCTGCTGCGCCTTCTTGATGTCCGCCAACGCCGAGTCGATGTCGTTGACCGCCTTCTGCAGCTCAGGACTCAACGTGCTGTTCGACGGCGGCGTGGTCGGCGTCGTCGAGTTCCCGTTGTTCGGCGGGTTGGTGCTCGGCGGCGGCACGACCGCACCCGTGCCGCTGAGCACCTGTTCCAACGCCTCGCTCAACGTCGACGCGTACCCGACCCGGTCGCCGTACCAGACCAGCACCTTGGACAGCTGCGGATAGGACGTGTTGTTGGACGCGCGCTCGATGTACACGGGTTCGACGTAGAGCAGCGCACCGCCCACCGGGAGCGTCAGCAGGTTGCCGTAGACGACCGTCGTCTTCTGCTGTGCGAGCAGGTTGAGCTCGCGACTGACGTTGTCCGAGGTGAGGAACTGCGTCTGGATCTGCTGCGGGCCCTTGGCGTCCTGCGTCAGCTGCAGCACGCTTATCTTCCCGTAGTTGTCCGGGTCGGACCCCACGGTGACGTACGCCGCCATGAACTCCCGGTTCTCCCGGACCAGCGGGCTGGTCAGCTGGAACCGGACCTTGCTGGCGTCGCTCGGGTCACCGGCCAGCACGTAGAACGGCGGCTGCGCGTCCCTGCGCTTGGCCGCGGCGTCGCGCTGGGCGTCGGCCGAGGTCACGTTGTCGATCGTCGGGTCCTGGGCCGGCGCCCAGTAGGCGACACCGGAGTAGAAGTCCGACGGCGACGAGACGTGGTACTTCGACAGCATCTGCCGCTGCACCTTGAACAGGTCCTCGGGGTAGCGGAAGTGCTGGCGCAGCTCGTTCGAGATCTCGCTGTTCGGCTTCACCGTGTTCGGGAAGACGCCCATCCACGCCTTGAGGACCGGGTCCTTCTCGTCCATCGCGTACAGGCTCACCGTGCCGTCGTAGGCGTCCACAGTGGCCTTGACCGAGTTGCGGATGTAGTTGACGGACTTGTTGGCCTGCGAGATCACCACGCCGTCCGCGGTGAGCGAGTCGTTCGTCGCGTCACCCAGCGGGGTGCGCTGCGCGTACGGGTAGTTGTCCAGCGTGGTGTAGCCGTCGACGATCCACGTGATGCGGCCGTTCACGACGGCCGGGTACGGGTCGCTGTCGACGGTGAGCCACGGCGCGACGGCCTGCACGCGGTCCCGCGGCGCGCGCTTGATCATGATCTTCGACTCGTCCGCGATGGACTGGTTGAAGAGGATGTTCCGCTCGCCGTAGTAGGCCGCGAACGCCAGCTTGTTGAACAGGCTGCCGATCGGCACACCGCCGGAGCCGGTGTAGGTGTAGGACTTGGCGTCCGTGTCGTACTCGGCCGCCGAACCCTGCGGCCGGCCACCGACGATCGAGTAGTCGTTCATGCCGAACAGCTCGCCGTAGTAGGTGCGCGGCTGGTCGACCTTGATGCCGTTCTCGGCGTTGCGGATCGTGCCGTCCGGCGCGACCTCACCGGTCTTGAACTCCGGGTACCCGCCGTTGGTCTGGTCGGCCACCGCGTTGACCTTGTTCGCCTCGGCGTAGACGAAGCCGTTGCCGTGCGTGTAGATGAGGTGCTGGTTGATCCAGTCGCGCTGGCCCTGCGGCAGGCTGTCGAGCTTCAGCTCGCGGACCGCCACGATGTAGTCGCGCAGCTTCCCGTCCACTGTGTACCGGTCGACGTCGAGCTTGTTCGGGAACCCGTAGAACGGCCGCAGCTGCTGGAACTGCGTGAAGGTCCGTCCGAGCACCGCCGGGTCGAGCAGGCGGATGTTGCCCAGCGTCGCCGCGTCGTTGGTCTTGATCTGGTCGTTGGTGATGTTCTGTTTGCCCTCGTAGGGCTTTGTCTGCACCTTGTCCTCGGTGAGCCCGAACGACTGCCGTGTCGCCGCGATGTTGCGTTCGATCGACTGGGCTTCCTTCTGGATGGCGTTCGGCTTGACCGAGAACTGCTCCAGCACCGCGGGCCACGCCGCGCCGACGAGCACGCTCGACAGCACCAGCAGGACGGTCGCGATGGCTGGCAGCTGGACGTTGCGCATGAACGCGCCCGCGAAGAACGCGATCGCGCAGAACACCGCGATGCACAGCAGGATCAGCTTGGCCGGCAGCACCGCGTTGAGGTCGGTGTAGCTCGCGCCGACGAACTTCTCGTTGTCGTGCAGCAACAACTCGTACCGGTCGAAGAAGTACGCGACGGCCTTCAGCAGCACGAACGTGCCGGCGACGAGCGCCAGGTGCAGCCGCGCGGGCCCGGAGAGCTGACCGCCGCGACCGGCCAGCCGGATCCCGCCGAAGAGGTAGTGCGCGATCACCGCGCCGATGAACGACACCGCAGTCACGATGAACAGCCACGACAGCAGCCACTCGTAGAACGGCAGCTTGAACGCGTAGAAGCCGATGTCGTGCCCGAACTGCGGGTCGGTCACCCCGAACGGCTCGGCGTTGAGGAAGAGCTGGATCTGCTGCCAGTCCGCCTGCGCCGACGCGCCTGCGATCAACCCGACGAACACCGGGATGCCGATCGCGAACAACCGCATCCGCCGCATCACGACCGTGCGGTAGCGCGCCACCGGGTCGTCGGGCCCGGACACCGGCACGAACACCGGACGGGCGCGGTAGGCGAGGTAGAGGTTGAGCGCGACGATGCCGCCGACGACGACCCCGACGGCCACGAACAGCCCCAGCCGGGTGAGCAGCACCGTGCTGTAGACGTCGCGGAATTTCACCTCGCCGAACCACAGCCAGTTCACGTAGGTGTCGAGCAGCCGCGATCCCGTGATGAGACCGAACAGGAGCACAACACCGACGATGAGCAGTATTCGGCTGCGTCGGGACAGTTTCGGCAGTCCGACCGGAGGCCGTGTGGCCACGAGGCACGCTCCTGGATCGCGGAATTTCAATACGTACGTTTAGTCCAACTCTACGGACGACGCCCTGGGTTCCCGTGAAGTCGGCGGTCTTACGATGACACGCGTGTCAGCGAGTGAAACGCCAGCGGTCATCCTCCCGACGGTCGCCCGCGAGGTAGAGGAGTTCGTCGGGGCGGGCGGCTGGGAGCAGCCCCCGCAACTCTTCGCCCTCGTGGCCACCTCAGACCTGATCGAGCAGCAGCCGGAGCTGCGGGCCCAGCTGGACCCGGAGGCCTCCCCGCTGACCCCGATCGCCCAGGACGAGCTGACGGGCGACCTGGGTGACGCGCTGGCGGGCATCGAGTGGCCCCCGGCCGTGACCGGGTGCGCCCTGGCCCAGGAGATCGTGGTCCTGCCGCCGGAGGCCGAGACCGAACTGCAGCACGGCGAACTGGACGACGAGGCGGCCCGCAGGTTCGCGGCCGAACACCCGGCCCGCCGCGAGGCGCGCCTGGTGGCGGCGGTGCTGCGCGACGGCTCTGTCTCCTGCGTGCTGCGGCTGCGCGGAACGGTCGAGGTGCCAGAGGAGGTCGTCGAGCACCCCGAGCTGGCGCCCAACCTCACCGACGCCCTGCTCGCCACGCTTCGCCCCTGACCCGCACACCCCCAGGCTGGCACAACCCCGGCGCTTGATCGCGCCGGGGTTGTGATGTCGTGCGTTCGCGGGTAGCGGACAAGCTCAGCAGGCGGGCGTCTCCTTGCCCGAGTTGAGCGCCTCCAGCGAGGACACCGCGTCCTTGAGGTTCTCGACCTTGATCAGCTTGAGCCCCTCCGGCGCCTGCTGCTTCGCGTCCTGGCAGTTGTCCTTGGGCACGAGGAACGCCGTCGCGCCGGCCTCCTTCGCGGCGACCATCTTGAACGCGATGCCGCCGATGGGCTTCACCGTGCCGTCGCCGGTGATCTCGCCGGTGCCCGCGATGGCCTTGCCGCCGTTGAGCTCGCCCGGCGTCAGCTTGTCGACGATCGCCAGCGCGAAGATCAGACCGGCGGACGGGCCACCGACGTCGGACAGGCTGATCTTGATCTTGAACGGCACGTCGGCGCGGTCCACCGGCGAGATGCCGATGAAGCCCGCGGGGCGGCCGTCCTCGCGAGTGCCGAGGGTGAGCTGGGTCGACTTCGAGGTGCCGTCCTTCTCGAAGGCCACCTCGATGCGGTCACCGGGCTTGGTGTTCTCCAGCGCGCTGCTCACGTCGGCGGCGCTCTGCACCTGCTTGCCGTTGACGGAGATGATGCGGGCGCCGAGCGGGATCACGTTGTCCGCGGGGCTGCCCTTGGTGACCTGGTTCGCGATCACCATGCCCGGATACTGCAGGTAGTGCAGCGCGGCGACCTCGGCGGCGGTCTGCGACTCGCTGAACGCCAGCTCGTTGTTGCGCTGCACCTCCTCCTCCGACTCGCCGGGCTTGAAGAACTCCTCGCGCGGCGCGAGGGCGTAGCGGCCGGACAGCCAGAGGCCGAGCGCGCCGAACAGCGACACGTCGTCGGTGAGCGAGACCGTCGTCATGCGCAGGGATCCCTTGGTGGGGAAGGTGTCCTGGCCGTCCACCGAGACGACGTCGGTGTCCTTGACCTTGCCGAGCACGTCGTAGGTCGGGCCGGGGCCCAGCGCGACGTACGGGACTCTGGCGAAACCGCCGAGCAGTCCGAGTGCCGCCACCACTAGGAAGCTGATGATCAGCGTCCACGTCCGGCGGGTCAGTCCGCGCTCCCTCGGCGGGGGCGCGGGTGGGGGTGCGGTCGTGACGGTTTCACTCACGGCTGAACAGCGTACGACCATGTGGATCCGCGTACGGTAGAGGCATGAGTGACGTGCCGTTCGGGTTCAGCCCGCACGACCCCGACGACAAGAGCGGGAAGCCGGGAGACAACCCGTTCGACTTCAGCCAGCTGGGCAACATGCTCAGCCAGCTGGGCGCGATGCTGAGCAGCGCCGGGACGTCGAGCGGGCCGGTCAACTACGACCTCGCCAAGCAGATCGCGTTCCAGCAGCTGTCCTCGACGACGACCACCGTCGGGTTCGCCGCCGACCAGTCCAGTGCCGTGACGGACGCCGTGCACCTGGCCGAGATGTGGCTCGACCCGGTCACGTCGCTGCCCGCCGGCACCCGCACGACCCAGGCGTGGACCGCGCGCGACTGGATCGAGCGCACCATCCCCACCTGGCAGCGCCTGTGCGACCCGGTCGCGCAGCGCATGTCCGGCGCGTGGGTCGAGGCGATGCCCGCCGAGGCGAAGCAGGCGGCCGGTCCGCTGCTGTCGATGCTCGGTCAGATGGGCGGCATGGCGTTCGGATCGCAGCTCGGCAACGCCCTGGCGCAGCTCGGCTCCGAGGTGCTCACCTCGACCGACGTCGGCCTGCCGCTCGGCCCCGAGGGCACCGCGGCGCTGCTGCCCGCGAACATCGAGAAGTTCACCGAGGGCCTGGAGCGCCCGGCCTCCGAGGTGATGGTGTTCCTCGCCGCCCGCGAGGCCGCGCACCAGCGCCTCTTCACGCACGTGCCGTGGCTGCGGCAGCGGCTGCTCGACACCGTCGAGGAGTTCGCCAAGGGCATCAAGGTCGACACCTCCGCCCTGGAGCAGCTCGCCGGCCAGATCGACCCGTCGAACCCTGCCTCCATCGAGGAGGCCATGAGCTCCGGCCTGCTCGAACCGCAGACCACCCCGGAGCAGAAGGCGGCGCTGAACCGCCTGGAGACCCTGCTGGCCCTGGTCGAGGGCTGGGTGGACGTCGTGGTCGACGCCGCCGTGTCCGACCGCCTGCCCGGTGCTCCGGCGCTGCGCGAGACGCTGCGCCGCCGCCGTGCCTCCGGTGGCCCGGCCGAGCAGACCTTCGCGACCTTGGTCGGCCTCGAACTGCGCCCGCGCAAGCTGCGGGCCGCCTCCGCGCTGTGGAAGCTCATCGGCGACCAGCACGGCGTCGAGGTGCGCGACAGCGTGTGGGAGCACGCCGAGCTCGTCCCGACCGCCGAGGACCTGGACGACCCGCTGGAGTTCGCCGAGCGCCTGACCAACACCCGCAACGCGCTCGAGGACCCGATCGCCGAGCTGGAGCGCACCATGCGCGAGGACGAGGGCAAGCCCGAGAAGCCCGAGGACGGCAAGCCCGACGAGAGCTGACCAGTATCTGAACGACGCGCCCGGCGAGGACTTTCCTCACCGGGCGCGTCGCATTCGGGGGTCCGGGGGCTTGCCCCCGGCGTGGGGTCTGGGGGCTCGGCCCCCAGAAGACACCTGAGCGAGGACCGGCGAGCGCTCTCCGCGAGCACACCTCGCCCCCGAGCGAAGCGCTCTCCGCGAGCACACCTCGCCCATCATCCGACGCTCAGTCTTCTGTGATCCCCCAGCCTGCGGCGGCTGAGAGGCCTTCCAGGTAGCCCATGGCGCGCTCGGTCTTCGGGTAGCGGTGCACCCACTCCCAGAAGTCCTTGCCGTGCCCTGGCACCAGCAGGTGCGCCAACTCGTGCACGAGCACGTAGTCGAGCACCCACGGCGGCACGTCGCGCAGCCGCTCGGACACCCTGATGGTGCCCTCGGTCGGCGTGCACGACGCCCAGCGCGTGCGCATGGGCGGCACCCAGCGCACGCTGACGGGGTCGGCGAGCGAGTCGAGGTAGCGCGCCGACAGCTCGGCACACCGCGCCATCAACGCCTCGTCCGACGTTCGCGCAGGGGATTTCCTGCGCGTCTCACTGCGCTGGAGGCGGCTCAACATCTCCGCCACCCAGTGCTTCTCTTCCCCCTTGGTCATCCGTGCCGGCAGAAGGACGACGACGGTGTCGCCCTCCCGGTACGCGCTGACCATGCGGCGGCGCCGGGGGCTCCGCCGCACCTCCACCCGCGGTTCGGCCATGGAGTCACCGTAAACGGCGGCACTGACAATTTTCCGCCCCCAACCGGCGGCAGCCGCGCACCCGGCGGGTGAAGTTCCACCGAACGGCGGCTGGACACGCGCGGAAACGACATGCGCGGTTTCGCGCGCTCGCGGAGGTACCGTCGCGCCAAGGTCCCCGAGTGTGTCCGCACTCACAACTGCAAGGGAGGGGCTGTGGCCGAGACCTACAACGGCTACTGCGTCAAGTGTCGGGAGAAGCGCGACTTCGACGGCAAGGTCGAGGAAACCAACGGCCGGCGCATGGCGAAGGGCACCTGCCCTGTCTGCGGCACGAAGATGACGCGGATCCTCGGCAAGGCCAAGGTCTGACGTTTCCGCTGGCAGGGGGCTCCGCCCCCTGCCAGTCTTCTCCTGTGGACACGAGACCTCGCGTACGTGCAGGACTTGCCGTGGTGCGCCGCGGCGAAGGCGTCGTGCAGGTCGGCATCGACCCGAAACACGCCGTGGTGATCGACTCACTGCCCGAAGCGCTGATCGATCAGCTCCTCGCCCTCGACGGCCGCCACACCGTCGCTGAACTGGGTGAAAGACTGAAAGTGCGCGGCGAGGACCCGAGCCAGCTGAGCGCCGTTCTCGACTCGCTCGAAGAGGCCGGTCTGCTCGACACCGGCTCCCCCGTGAAGGGCGCGACGGCCGCCGTCCACGGCGCCGGTCACCTTGCGCTCGCAATTACTTCGCTTCTAGCTGAATCAAGCGTTCAGCTCGCGCACAACGCGGATCTGACGGTGCTCGCGGCGACGCTCGTTCCAGATCCGAACCTCGTGAGCACGCTGATGGCGTTCCGGACGCCGCATCTGGCCGTGCGCGTGCGTGAGGGCGTGGGCATCGTCGGACCGTTGGTGCTGCCCGGCCGTTCCTCGTGTTTGAACTGCGCGGACCTGCACCGCGCCGACCAGGACCCGGCCTGGCCCGTCATCGCGACCCAGCTCGCCGGTCGCCCGGCCTCCACCGACGTGCTCTTCGCGTCCGGAACGGCGGCGCTGGCGGTGGCGCAGATCCTGGAGTCGTTGATCTACATCCGCGGCCGCGACCTGCCCCCACCGGCCGTGCTCAACGCCACAGTCGAGCTCGACCTGGCGGCGGGTGTCGCTGAGAGGCGCAGCTGGTATCCGCACCCGGACTGTCAGTGCTCCGCACATAACATGGCCGAGTGACCGAGATTCCGCGCAAGGCCGTGCAGCGCACCGCCAAGCTGGCGAGCCTCCCGCTCGGGGTGGCCGGCCGGGTTGTCGGTGGCTGGGGGAAGCGACTGACCGGACGCGCGGCCGACGAGGTCAACGCCGAGGTGACGGCCAAGACGGCGGAACAGGTCTTCGCGGTGCTCGGCCAGCTCAAGGGCGGCGCGATGAAGTTCGGCCAGGCGTTGAGCGTGTTCGAGGCGGCCGTCCCGGACGAGCTGGCGGCCCCGTACCGCGAGGCGCTGACCAAGCTGCAGACCGCGGCCCCGCCGATGCCCGCCCGCACCACCCACCGCGTGCTCGCCGAACAGCTCGGCGCGTCCTGGGTGAAGCGCTTCAAGTCGTTCGACGACGAGCCGGCCGCCTCCGCGTCCATCGGCCAGGTGCACCGCGCGGTGTGGCACGACGGCCGCGACGTGGCGGTGAAGGTCCAGTACCCCGGCGCCGACGAGGCCCTGCGCGCGGACCTGAAGCAGCTGCTGCGGTTCAGCCGGCTGCTGCAGGCGATCATGCCCGGCACCGACGTGCGCCCACTGCTGGAGGAGCTGCGCGACCGGTACCTGGAGGAGCTCGACTACCGCGACGAGGCCGCGAACCAGCGCACGTTCGCGAAGGCCTTCGAGGACGACCCGCACGTGCTGGTGCCTCGCGTGGTCGCCTCGTCGCCCAAGGTCATGGTCACCGAGTGGACCTCCGGCGTCGGCCTGTCGCAGATCATCCGTTCCGGCTCGGTCGAGGAGCGTGACCTGGCCGGCCAGCTGCTAGCCGAGTTCCACTTCTCGGCCCCGTCGCGCTCCGGCCTGCTGCACGCGGACCCGCACCCCGGCAACTTCATGCTGGGCGACGACGGCCGCCTGCGCGTACTCGACTTCGGCGCCGTCGCCCGCCTGCCCGACGGCCTGCCCAAGACGCTCGGCCTGATGACGAGGCTGGCCCTGGACGGCCGATCCGCGGACCTGGTCGAACTCCTGCGAACCGAGAACTTCATCCGCGAGGGCATGTCCCTGCACGGCGAGGACGTACTCGGCTACCTGGCCCCGTTCGTCGAGCCCCTGCGCACCGAGTCGTTCCACTTCACCCGCCGCTGGCTGCAGTCGCAGGCGGAACGCGTGGGCGACCTGCGCAGCCCCGACTCACAAACCGGCCGGTCCCTGAACCTGCCCCCGCAATACCTGCTGATTCATCGCGTGACTTTGGGCGCAACAGGCATTCTCTGCCAGCTGGACGCCCACGTGACGGCCCGCGAAATCGTCGCCCGCTGGCAACCGGGATTCGACGACTAACTCGTCCGAGTGAACCCGCGCCAAGTTATCCACAGCTTGGCGCTCAGCCCGTTTGCCCGGCCTTGGCTCACGCCAAGATATCCCACATGGCACACCTCGCAACCACCGCTGACCTGCTCGAATCCGGCCTGTCTTCCCGGGAGATCCAGCGCTGCTGCGCGCCTTCCGGCCCCTGGCAACGAGTACTTCCCGGCGTTGTTCTGCAAAAGCCGTCACCACCGACCCGCCTGGACCGGCTGCGCGCCGTCCTCTCCTTCGCCGGCCCTGAATCGGTGATCACCGGAGCGGACGCACTGGTCCGGCAAGGCGCGGCGCTTCCGGTCCCCCGGCACATTCACGTACTCGCCGGAAAGAACATGCGAAGAGCCCACCCGTGGATTCTCCTGGAACGCACGACCCGCCCCCCGGACGTGGTGGCCCGCGACGGCCTGAGACTCGCTTCTCCGGCCAGGGCCTGCCTGGACCTGGCCCGCCGAGAGCCAAATCCTCGCGCGGTCGTGGCGATCCTCGACGCCGTGGTGGACGCGCGGCTGAGCTCGCCGGGCGACCTGCGCGAGGAGTTGGAGCGGGGCAGCCGGCGCGGCACTGCCCTGGTCAGGCAGGCCTTACGCCACCTCTACCCAACCTGAGCACTTCGCCGCCAGGCAGGCTCGCCACGGGGCTGACCAACTCGCCACTCAGGGAGAACTCGGTCCAAGGCTGATCAACTCGCTGCCCGACAGGCGCGGCCCGGTGGGAAGGCCCGCTGCCCGGCGACAGGCCCGCTGCCCAAATGAGGCCGCACGACCTCGCGCCGACCTGGCCGAAGCCCACAGCCCGGCCGACCGCCGAGCCACACCGGCCACCCGGTGCGCAACAGCCCGACAGTCGACGCGCCCCGTCGACCTAGTGGCGCGACCCGGAACGTTGGCGAGGTAATCCACGCTCAGCAGGGCGCCTCGCGGCAACGTTCCGCGTCACACCACTAGCCACCCCGACCAAACCCACGACCCTCGCAGCACCCAAACCAGCCACCGAGCCACGCCAGTCAGCCACGCCGGCCCACCCGCACCGATCGCAACGACAACAGGCCAGGAGCTCAGCACTCCCGGAGCCCCGACCTGCAACGTCAGCGCCAGTACTCGTCCGGCAGCTTGCCCTCGATGTCCCGAACATGGGTCTTCGAGCACACCTGACACAACCACCGCATCGACCCACCGGTCCGCTCAGCAGACCAGGCCAAGAACTCCAGGTCGGAAACGGAGGCACGCGACCGCCCACACCTGTGGCACGCCACCATCGGCGCCGCCCCAGCCGTCATCGGCGCCGTCCCAGGTGGACGGTGTCCGTCTCGAGCAGGAACACGTCCTCCCGCGCGCCGACGTACTCGGAGTCGGAGGGGTTGAGCAGCCGGCGCAACGCGTCGCGGTCGGCGGGGTGCAGGTATGGCCCGGTGATCTCGGCGAGCCAGGTCAGGCGGTCGACCGCCCACTCGCGGACGAGGTGCTTGGCCGGGGCCGGGTGGTCGACCAGGAAGCTGAAGGCGCTGATCTCACCGAGGCCCGCGTCGGCCAGGGCTACGTTCCAGCCAACCGGCAGGCGGACGGAGCCGGTCATCTTCTCGCGCATCGACACGAACCAGTCGGCGCGGGCCGCTGCCATGCGGTCCTGCAGGCCGGGCTCGCCGACGCCGAGGTCCCAGGGCAGGAACCGCGTCTCCAATCCGCCTTCTGCCAGGGCCAGCCAGCCGCCGGGAGCGAGCGCCGACACCAGGCGACGGACACCGCGCAGCTGGTCAGGGAGGTGGTGGATCACCCGGGAGCCCCAGATGAGCTCGACCGGGCCGGCGAACGACAGCGGGTCTTCGGCTGCGAGGTCGGCCAGCACGGGTTTGATCGACACGGCGCCGTCCGCCTCGGCGCGCGCCGCGGTGCAGGCCGCGTCCAGCAGTTCCGGTGTGGCGTCGACCAGGACGAGTACGCCGCCGCCGTGTTCGCGCAGGGCAGTGACCAGCGGGACGCTCATGGAGCCGGCACCGCAGCCGACGTCCATCACGACCGGTGAGTCGGGCAGCAGTGACACGAGTCTGCGGGCGACCACGGACAACGCCTCGGACTGCAGCGAGCCGTAGCGCCTCATCGCGTGGAGGCGGGCGGACCAGTCGATACCGTCGTGGGTGTGGTGCGGCACAAACGCAAACGGTACGGAGGAACGGCCGAGGCCGCCATCCACCTTCTCGTGGATGACGGCCTCAGCTCGAGACTGTCAGAGGTCGAAGCGAGCCGCTCTGCGTCCCGCCCATCGCGACAACCTGCGCCAACGTTGCGCTGCCGCGAGGCGGTTCGCCAGGCGTTGCTCTTCCGCGAACCTCTGGGCTTCTTGTATTCGTATTCGCACAAGTTCTTCATTCAGAGACATGGGAGTCAGGCCCTCGTTCAGGTAGGTGGGGAACGCGCTGTTGCTGGTCACGGTGTTCACGCTGCCGCCTCCGTCTTGTCAGCGGTGACGACTGCTGCCGCGTCCTTGCGCGGACGGCCACGGGGCCGCTTCCGCGCGATCACGACACCGCGCTCGAAGATCTCTCCACCCCAGACACCCCACGGCTCGTGACGGGCGATCGCGCCGGCGAGGCACTCCGCCAGAACCGGGCAGGTCCCGCAGAAGGACTTGGCCTTCTCGAGGTCAGCCGGAACGTCCGCGAACCAGAGGTCGGGGTTGTGGGTGCGGCAGGGCAGGTCAAGCCCGTCCGCGAGGTCCGGAAGTGTCTCGCCGGTAAGCGGGACAGTCGCGGTCAACATCAGGGTTTTCTCCTTGTGTGGGGTACTGCAAAAACACGAAAGCCGCGGACTCTGTGCGAGTCCGCGGCTTTCGTGAGCCTGGTGGTCCTTCGACCCCCTCTATGGGGTCGGCAGGAGCCTTCTCACTTGATGCGCGGACAGCGCATTCGTGTAGTTGTGGACGGCATCGATGACCGGCAGCACGATCGGCTGCTCGCTGCCCAGTTCGGTGCCGCGCAGAGCGGTGCCGCGCTCGCGACCCAGCAGTGCCACTGGCTTGAGGGCAGACTTGTGCCACATCGCCTGGGCGGCTGCGGACGCGCAAAGACCCTCGGACACGGGGAGGCCGAGCGAGCGCGAAGTGTTGATGAGCTTCACAACTGCCACCTCCTCCAAGAGAGCTCTGCTGTCGAGAGCTAGTAGTAGTTCTTCTTCCCCAGACGGGTCCTCCGGACCCGGCATGAGCAGGTTATGACCCCGTCCCACGGGCTCGCAACCTATTTAACGAAACTTGTTCCGATCAGGTGGCGGAGTACCCGACACCGGCTCGGACCAGGCCCAACACGTCGTCGCCGAACTTATCAAGCTTGGAGGCGCCGATGCCCGAGATCGCCACAAGTCCGGCCGAATCCGTGGGTCGCTGCTCCGCGATCGCCATCAGCGTGGCGTCGGTGAAGACCACGTACGCGGGCACCTTCAGCTCCCGCGCCCGCCCCGCACGCCACTGGCGCAACGACTCGAGCAACTCCTCGTCCACATCGGACGGGCAGGACCTGCAACGACCGAGCTTGACGGCTTGCGCGTCGACCAGCGGCGACGTGCAGACCCGGCAGGTCGGTTTCTCCTTCTTCATCAGAGGAGGTCGCTGCGCGCCGCCAGATACCCGTGCGGCCGGGTGGTTCTCGGGCACGAGGTTGTAGAGGAAGCGCGAGCGGCGGCGGTACTTGCGGCCACCGGCCGCGCGCGCCAACGCCCACGACAGCCAGAGGTGTACACGCGCGCGCGTCACGCCTACATATAGAAGGCGGCGTTCTTCTTCGATCTTCGCCTCGTCGCCGTCGGCGTACTGGATCGGCATCGTG
The DNA here is from genome assembly GCF_002150765.1 of Lentzea kentuckyensis. GTDB lineage: Bacteria > Actinomycetota > Actinomycetes > Mycobacteriales > Pseudonocardiaceae > Lentzea > Lentzea kentuckyensis. The sequence continues at coordinate 19,858 of NZ_MUYM01000077.1, read as the reverse complement.
CCCTCGACCAGCCCGACGAGGAACACGGCGTCCCACTCCAGGCCCTTCGACGCGTGCAGCGACGCCAGCGTCACGCCCTCGACGGTCGGCGGGTGCTGCGCCTCGGCACGCATGTCGAGCTCCGCGCAGAACCGCGGCAGGTCGGCTTCCGGCGACGAGACGGCGAACTCCTCGGCGAGCTCGACCAGGGCGAGCAACGACTCCCAGCGCTCACGGGCGGAGCCACCGGTCGGCGGTTCGTCGGTCAGCCCGACCCGGCCCAGCACCGAACGGACGACCTCGGGCAGGCTCCCGTCCACCTCGCCGGCCGTGCGCAACGCGATCATCGCCTGGCGCACCTCGGCGCGTTCGAAGAACCGCTCGCCTCCACGCACCAAGTACGGGATGCCGAGCGATGCGAGCGCCTGCTCGTACACCTCTGACTGCGCGTTCACGCGGTAGAGGATCGCGATCTCGGAAGCCGCGACGCCTTCGTCGAGCAACGTCTTGATGCGCCGCGCGACCGAGTCCGCCTCGGCCGGTTCGTCGTCGAACTCGTGGAACCGCGGCAGTGGGCCTTCCGGCCGCTGCCCGATGAGCTGCAGCCGCGAGCCGGCGGGGCGTCCGCGCGCCCACTTGATGACGTCGTTGGCCAGCGCCACGACCTGGGGCGTCGACCGGTAGTCCCGCTCCAGCCGCACGACGACCGCCTCGGGGAACCGCCGCGGGAAGTTGAGCAGCGGCTGCGGCGAGGCGCCGGCGAACGAGTAGATGGTCTGGTTCGCGTCACCGACCACGGTCAGGTCGTCGCGGCCGCCGAGCCACGAGTCGAGCACGCGCTGCTGCAGCGGCGTCACGTCCTGGTACTCGTCGACCACGAAGCAGCGGTAGCGGTCGCGGAACTCCTGCGCGACCTCCGCGTTGTCCTCCAGCGCCCCGGCCGTGTAGAGCAGCAGGTCGTCGAAGTCGAGCAGCTGCGCCTCGTTCTTGAGCTGCTCGTAGGTCGTGTAGAGCTTCATGATCTGGTCGGCGGGCGCCGGGATGTCCCGTGCGGCGCGCGCGGCGGCGACCGGGTAGTCCTCCGGCGTGAGCAGCGACGCCTTCGCCCACTCGATCTCGCTGGTGAGATCGCGCAGCGCGTCGGGTTCGGTCGGCAGCCCCAGCCGGGTCGCGGCGCGGGCGACGACGCGGATCTTCTGGTCGACCAGTTCCCAGCGCGGACCGCCGATGACGCGTGGCCAGAAGTAGCGCAGCTGGCGTGAGGCGGCGGCGTGGAACGTCACGGCCTGTGCGCCGTGCACATCGAGAGAGCGCAAACGGGTGCGCATCTCCCCCGCAGCGCGCTTGGTGAACGTGACGGCGAGGACCTGCGACGGAGCGACGTGACCGCGTTGGCACAGGTAGGCGATGCGGTGCGTGATGGTGCGCGTTTTTCCGGTACCGGCGCCCGCGAGCACGCACACCGGGCCGCGCGGCGCCTCGACCGCTGCGCGCTGTTCCGGATCAAGACCCTCCAGCAACGCCTCCATGCCCGGCAGTCTCGCAGACGGCCGATGCGAGACCGATACCACCGCGCCGTATCCTGGTGAGCATGGCTGGTAAGCAGGACAAGGCGGCTGCCAAGGAAGCGGCGAAGGCTCGCCGCGCGGCATCCCGCGAACGGCGCAAGCAGATCTTCGAGGCGTTCAAGATGCAGCGCCGCGAGGACAAGGCGCTGATTCCGCTGATGCTGGGGGCTGTCCTCGGTGTCACGGCGATCGCCGTGGTCCTGGGCCTGGTCTTCAACGCGGTCTGGATGTTCGTGCCGCTGGGCGTCGCGATCGGCGCGCTGCTGGCCGTGATCATCTTCGGCCGCCGCGTGCAGAGCAACGTCTTCCGCAAGGCCGACGGCCAGCCGGGCGCCGGCGCCTGGGCGCTGGAGAACCTGCGCGGCCGCTGGCGGGTGACCCCCGCCGTCGCGGGCACCACGCAGCTCGACGCCGTGCACCGCGTGCTCGGCCGTCCGGGCGTGGTCCTGGTCGCCGAGGGCTCCCCGCACCGGGTGAAGCCGCTGCTCGCGCAGGAGAAGAAGCGCATCTCGCGCGTCATCGGCGAGACGCCGATCTACGACTTCATCATCGGCACCGAAGAGGGGCAGGTCCCGCTCAAGAAGCTGCAGTCGACGCTGATGAAGCTGCCGCGCAACATCACGGCCGCCCAGGTCGACACGCTCGAGACCCGCCTCTCCGCGCTGGCCAGCCGCGGCGCCGCACTGCCCAAGGGCCCGATGCCGGCGGGCGCCAAGATGCGCAACGTCCAGCGCACGCTGCGCCGTCGCGGGTGACGCACCGCCCCTGAACGTGAAGAGGCCCGCCGCACGAGATGTGCGGCGGGCCTCTTCGTGTTCAGGGGTTTCTAGCGAACCTTGATGACGACGGTCCCGGCGGCCTTGTCGTGCAGGCAGCGGCCGTCGGAGTCCCAGACCAGCGCCGGGATCAGCGGAAAGATCAGGATCGTGCGCAGCAGCGCGCGGGGCAGGTGCACGAACGCCTTGCCGTCGATGCGCGCGACCCGCAGCCCGAACAGCGCGTGCCCCGGCGTGAACCCGAAGAACGCGACGGCGATCACGGTGATGACGAACCAGGCCAGCAGGCTCCAGTTCTTCGGCAGGTCCGGCCGCGTGAACAGCGCGGCGACGCCCGCCGCGAGCAGGAAGTCGGCCAGGATGGCGAACGTGCGCCGGCCGATCGAGGCGATGGAGCCCGGCCCCGTCTCGGGGAAGCCGTGGCGCTCACCACGCCAGCGCTGTTGCGTGCCGTCGTTCGAACCCTCGCCCGGTTCGAGCACGGAGTCGGGTCCTGACAGCCACGAACCGGTCCACTTGCTCACCCCACCAGAGTAAAGCCGTGCTCAACGGGTGAGGACCGGCAGGTCGTCTTGCCTCCTCGGACCACCCCGTTAACACTGGCGAAACATCCGAGTGACGGACGGGCAACACCACCGACATACGGTCGCTCGCGATGACCAGCCGTTGTCCATAGTCAAGGAGTCGACGAGGGTGTTCAAAAATTCCGACGAGGTGCTGAAGTTCATCTCCGACGAGGGCGTCAAGTTCGTCGACGTGCGGTTCAGCGACCTGCCCGGCGTGATGCAGCACTTCACGCTGCCGGCGAAGGCGTTCGACGCCGACGCGATCGAAGAGGGTCTCGCCTTCGACGGCTCCTCCGTGCGCGGCTTCCAGTCCATCCACGAGTCGGACATGCTGCTGCTGCCCGACCTGTACACCGCGCGTCTCGACCCGTTCCGCATCGAGAAGACGCTGATCGTCAACTTCTTCGTGCACGACCCGTTCACGCGTGAGGCGTACAGCCGCGACCCGCGCAACATCGCGCGCAAGGCCGAGCAGTACATCACCGACTCGGGCATCGCCGACACCGCGTACTTCGGTGCCGAGGCCGAGTTCTACATCTTCGACTCGATCCAGTTCGACACCACCGCGAACGGGTCGTTCCACAAGATCGACTCCGAGTCGGGCTGGTGGAACACGGGCCGCGAAGAAGAGGGCGGCAACCTCGGCTACAAGGTGAAGTACAAGGGCGGCTACTTCCCCGTCACGCCGACCGACCACTACGCGGACCTCCGCGACAAGATGGTCCTCAACATGGAGGCGAACGGCTTCGCGGTCGAGCGCGCCCACCACGAGGTCGGCACCGCGGGCCAGGCGGAGATCAACTACCGCTTCAACACGCTGCTGCACGCCGCGGACGACCTGATGCTGTTCAAGTACATCATCAAGAACACCGCGTGGCAGGCCGGCAAGACCGTCACCTTCATGCCGAAGCCCCTCTTCGGCGACAACGGCTCGGGCATGCACACCCACCAGTCGCTGTGGAAGGACGGCGCGCCGCTGTTCCACGACGAGAGCGGCTACGCGGGCCTGTCCGACACCGCCCGCCACTACATCGGCGGCATCCTGCACCACGCGCCGTCGCTGCTGGCCTTCACCAACCCGACGGTGAACTCCTACCACCGCCTGGTCCCCGGCTACGAGGCCCCGGTCTCGCTGGTCTACTCCCAGCGCAACCGCTCGGCGTGCGTCCGCATCCCGATCACGGGCAACAACCCGAAGGCCAAGCGCATCGAGTTCCGCTGCCCCGACTCGTCCGGCAACCCGTACCTCGCCTTCTCGGCGATGGTCATGGCCGGCCTCGACGGCGTGAAGAACAAGATCGAGCCGCCGGCCCCGATCGACAAGGACCTCTACGAGCTCCCGCCCGAGGAGGCCCGCGACGTCAAGCAGGTCCCGGCCACCCTCGACGCGGTGCTGGACAACCTGGAGGCCGACCACGAGTTCCTGCTCGAGGGCGGCGTGTTCACCCCGGACGTGATCGACACCTGGATCTCGTACAAGCGTGAGCAGGAGATCGACCCGCTGCGTCTGCGCCCGAACCCCTACGAGTTCGCGCTCTACTACGACGTGTGATCGACCTCTGAACGAACCTGAGGGCCGGGTGACTGGAAACAGTCACCCGGCCCTCAGTCCGTGTAGCTGCCGAACAACCTCGCACTGCACGCCACACCGCGCGCGTTGGTGATGACACGGACGTCGGACACGACGACACCGGCCTCGGTCCCGGTCGGCAGCCTCATCAGGGCACCACCGTCGATGAGCGGTTCCGAGGAGGTTCCCGCGCCGGACCACTGCCAGAGGCCGTCGGTCACCGTCTCGATCAGGTCCACCCGGTCCAGCTCGACGGTTCTGCCGTCGCCGTAGACGAGCCGGGCTGGTCCTGAGTAGCTGAACATCGCCTCTCCCTGCCAGATCACTCGCGCCACATCACGAGACGCTTCCTCTACACGTGTCCGCGACGCCACGCGTTCGAGCTTTTCGATTTTCATGTCATTTGGGACCACCTCCGCGATGAGGAGCCCGGCGAACGTTCCGCCGGGCCTCCGGTTTCAGCCTCCGCCGCACTCGGACGAAGACCCTCGGCTCACTGGCTCCAGTTCCGCGCCCACCGCGACTTGCGCTCCTCGTCGCGGACGATCCAGTCACGCCCTTCGGTGGCGACAGCCTCGAGCACCCGCAGAGCACTGTCGAATCCGGACGTCTGAGTGACGAGGACGAGGTCCTCGATGCCGTCCACCTCGACGTCAGCCGCGTTGCGAAGGTTCTCCTTGACCTCCGCGATCTTCACCGCGTTGACCAGTGTCAGTTCGAACACCCTGTTGCTCGAACCATCGGTCTCCTCGATCGATGCCGATGCGACCGCGTCGTACGGGAACATTTGGCGTTTCTCGTTCTTCGTGGTGCCGGTGGCGAAGTCGAGGCGAGTCCGCACCGAACGCATGCCGTATCGCGTGAGCAGGAATATCTGCACGTTGTACGCCTCGTAGCGATGCGGACCTTTCGTCACACGTCCACGACGTGCGAATGGCGCGCGCTCGGTGAGCACCACGTGTGTCACGAGGTCCCGCTCGTTGAGATCAGCACGGCGGAGGGCTTCGTCTTTGAGGAACAACTTGTCCAGAGCCATCCAGCGAGCCATCTCGGCATCGCTCGGACGATCGCGCAGAAGCTCCACTCGTTCTTCGTGCGCGACCAGCTCTTTTGCGAACAGGTCGTCGGCGCGCTGGTCGATCAGCACACGCACGCGGGGTCGCGCGAGCAACCGCGCAGCGCCCAGATGTCCCCAGAACGCGACGAACAGCAGCAGGGCTCCCAGGTGACCTTCACGCAGCAGGATAAAAACACCGAACGCGCCGAGTGCGACGCCGGCGCACCTGCCGAGCAGAGCAAATCCCAAGCCGCTAGGCGTCCGCACGTCGTCGTAGCGCTCGCCGGCGCGCCACACGGCGGCAACTCGTTCGACGTGCCAGTCCACCAACCAGGTCACCTCGCCGTGGTGCATGTCCACATCGGAGTACTGCGCGCGCAAACGGCGTTTGAGGTGGTCCCGATATCCAGCCGAATAGCCGAGCCAGTCGCTCCCTTGGCTGTGCTTGCGGAAGCGGTAGTCGACGAGGTTCTCGAGTTTGACGGCTGGCTCTTGCATGTCATCAGGCGCCAGGGCGAACTCGTCCTGAACAGCCGTCGCGTGGAGGAGGTGGGTCTCGCGCGTGATTGCGCATCGAAGCGCCACGTACCCGCCCGCCGCGAACAGCACGAGTCCGGTGACGGCGGCAGCCGACACACCGCTACGCACAACAAGCACAAGAGCCACCACAACCGCAGCGGTGCCGAGGAGCAGGAACCGCCAGTCTCCTGGATCGGAGCGGGCCGGCAATGATTCGTACCTCCGAGGCTGCCGTGGATGAGCCTCGAAGAACTTCCAAGCCCTCTTCACCCTGCCTCGGCTCATTCGTTCCTCAGCAACGGTGCGCTTGCGTTGACTCGCCAGCTTTTCCTGCGCTGCTCCACTGAGGATCAGATCCAGATGCAGGTCGATCTCGGTCTGCCGATCGCCGTCGAGCGCGTGGTAGGCCCGCACCTCATTTTCAGTGGTGCCGCCGGTGAACTCAGCATGCGCGTGGGCGAGGAGATCGATTACAACGGTGAACGCCTCGCTCCACCGGTCCGCAGGTAGCGACGAGCAGAGCTTCCCGACGCGGTGGACCTCCTCTGACAGCTCCGCGGTGATTTCGATGAACGAGCGCTCGCTGAGGATTGACAGGACGTAGTAGTAGGCGCGTTCGGTGGTGATGTCGCGACTCATCACCAAACTGCGGAAGAGCCGTTCGGCATCTCGGGGGTTGCCACCCTCAAGCAGGCGTACGGCGACCTCGTGCTTGCGCTCGGGAGGGTCGTCCGATGAGTAGTTGTAGATCTTCGTGTCGTGCAGGACCGACTCGTGGAACTGAACGCCCACCTGTTGATCCACCTGCGCCGAGTCGGTCGCCTGGTTCTGGTTCTCCACCGTCACCGAGGGCCGCTCGGAATCGGTGGTCACCTCTTGCCCCGGTTCCAGTTGATCGATCCGAGGTTGACGCCGACCTGCTGGTCCACATGGGAGTTGTCACGCGCGATATTGCGGTTGTGCACCACAGGCGCTACAGGCTCGGTCACCTGAGGGGTGCGGCTCGCGCGCGGTTCCAGCGCTGCAGCCAAAGCAGCCGCGAATGCTGCCGCATTGCGTGCCGCGACGTGCTGACTGTTCTCGCCGTCGGTCAGGTCCTTGGTACCGTCAGCGCGATCGCTGATCCCGCGGATGACAGCGACGGGAAGCTGATCACTGAGCGCGGCGGCATGCGCGAATCCGGAACCTTCCATCTCCACAGCAATCGCATCGTTGTACGACTCGCGAATGCGGCATGCGATCGCTGACGTCGTGGAGTTCAGGACGACGTCGCCCACTGCGATCGGCCCGAACTCGACCGACGGCGCATCGAGCTTGGCCTCCGCAGGCAGGAAGTCGTGCCAGTTGTTGTTCCTGGGCAGGCGGCGCGCCGTCTGCTCGATGCGGTGCGAAATCTCCCACGCGCGTGGCCGGACGCGGAAGCCTGTGTCTTCGCTGCGGCCCCCTTGATACGAGTAGATCTTCGTTCCGACCACCACATCACCGATGGCGAGCCAGTCCCTGAGGCCGCCCGCAACCCCGACGAACATCATCGCGGTCGGCGAGAACTCGGTCCTGGCCCGTTCGGTGAGGACGGCCGCAGTCGTGGTGCCAGGCCCGGTGATGCCGACCGCGATGCGGTGGTCCGAGTGGCCCGCGAGCGTGCCGACGTCGAAAATCGTGCCGTCTTCCTGCTTGTGCACTTCGATGTTGTCCAGGTGTTCGAGCACAGCGTCCTGCTCGACGTTGAGCGCAGTCAAAATGACGATCATCGTTCGCTCCAACACGATCTGTTCGCGGAATGAGGGTGAACAACGGCGCCGCAACGGACGCTAGCGCCGTACGGCTGTTTACGTCAATATGACGTAAACTGAGTTCACACCAACGCTCTAGCCGAGCGAATCTCGCTCGCCAAACGTTTATGCAGGTCAGAGCCAGTCTGAGAGGAGTATCGACAGTGTCGGACGGGACATGGCAGGTGCCGACGGTCGCCATCGCCGTGGATCTCGCAGTTCTCACGGTCCGCGAAGGTGCGCTGCAGATCCTGCTGATCGAACGTGGGATTGACCCGTGGCGCGGGCTGCAGGCCCTGCCAGGGGGCTTCCTGGCCGACGACCACGAAACCCTGGACGCTGCCGCCGAACGAGAGCTCGCCGAGGAAACCGGCCTCGACCTCGGTAGCGTTCATCTGGAACAACTGCGAACCTACGGCGCACCCGGCCGCGACCCGAGGGGCAGAGTCGTGACGGTCTGCTACCTGGCGTTCGTTCCCGATCTTCCGACCCCGGACGCGGGAGGCGACGCACGGGCCGCCTCATGGGTGCCGACCAAGATCGCACTCGCCCCGTCGACACAACTGGCGTTCGACCATCAGCGAATAGTTGCCGACGCGGTCGAACGAGCCAGGAGCAAACTCGAGTACACAACACTCGCCACCCGGTTCTGCCCGCCCGAATTCACCGTGGCCGAGCTCCGGCGGGTCTACGAGATCGTCTGGGACGAACCGCTCGACCAGCGGAACTTCCATCGCAAGATCACTGGAGCGGATGGGGTACTCGCACCGACCGGGGAGCAGACGACCCGCCAGGGTGGCCGGCCGGCCGCGCTTTTCCGAGCGGGTCCTGCCGCCACGATGCACCCCGCGATGCTGCGCCCCACCGTTAACTCCTCGCCACGCATGGCACAGGCGCGAGGTGCACGTGATAGTGCTTCACCGTGACGGAATGGACGGTGCACGGCACCCGCAGGATGTACGACTCGGAGTGGATGAGCGTCGACCTCGACGAGGTCGAGATCCCTCAGGGCGAGCGGTTCGAGCATCACGTGCTGCGGTTGCCCTACCCGTCGACAGGGGTCGTGGTCGTCCGGGACGACGACGTCCTGCTGATGTGGCGCCACCGCTTCACCACCGGCGTGTGGGGCTGGGAGATCCCGGCCGGGCGGCTGGAGGCGGGCGAAACTGCCGAGACGGCGGCGATCCGCGAGACCGAGGAAGAGACCGGGTACCGGCCCGCAACAATCGAGCCGTTGATCACCATGAACCCGTTGAACGGCATCAGCAGCCACGTCACGCACGTCTTCGTCGGCACTGACCCGGAGAAGACCGGTGAACACGACCCGGCTGAGGCGGCCAGGGTGGAGTGGGTGCCGCTCAACGAGATCCCGGCGTTGATCCGAAAAGGACAGATCCCCTGCGGCATCACGCTGGCGGCCCTCACCACCTACCTCACGCTGCGGACAACCTAGAGCGGACCTCCATCAGGGCCTCGCCGAGCAGGTTCAGGCCGAGCCACGTCGACGAGTCCGCGGCGCGCGGATCCGTGGCCACCAGGCCGATGCCCCACACGCGGTCCTGCGGGCTGGCCTCGACCAGCACGCGGGAACCCGTGCCCAGCAGGTAGGAACGCAGGGCGGGATCCTGGCCGAACTTCGCCAGGTTGCCCTCCACCACGATCTCCAGGCGGGCAGAAACCCAGGCGGAGTCGTCGAATCCGGAGACGACCCGCCCCAGCGCCTTCGCCTCGGCGGGTGTGCGGGCGGCAAGAACCTGCGCGGCAACAGAAGCATCACCGAACAGCAAGGCCTTGCGCCACATCATGTAGTGCTCTGCCGACGCGAACTGTTGTCCCTCAACGACGAACGAGCACGGCCACCACTGCGACAGGCAGCCCTTGCCGATGCTGCCGTCACGTTCGGGCTGGTGTCCCCAGAAGAACAAGTACTTCACGCGACCAACAGTAGGTCGCCTACGAGCGTTCGTCCGGCGGATTTTCGTCCGGTTCCGGCATCTCCGGCTCGCGCCACGCCTGTGCGCGCGTTGGGCCGCCGGCGCGCAGTTCGTTCGCGAGCTCGCGCTTCAGCTCGTCGTCGCGGGCGGGGCCGTGCTGATCACTTCCACGCTGAGCCACAGGTGCCTCCCAAAGGGTTGAACTCACCCGAGGCGTACCCACTCAGCGCGACCGAATCACTTCGGGATCGGGATGCCCGTCACGGTGATCGCGGCGCCGGTCGGGGCGAACTGGCCGGAGATCGACGAGAACGTCAGCGTGAGCGAGTTCACACCCTGGCCGAGCTTTTCGTCGAGGACGACGGTGCCCTGGGTCGTGGTGCCCTGGGTGACCAAGCCTTCCCACTTGCTGCTCGACGCCGTGTACGTCCGCTTCAGATCGTCCAGGACCGCGATGCCGTCCACGGGGAGGGTCATCCTGGCCTGGGAGGCGTTCGTGGCCGTCACGAAGAGCTTCACACGGCCGTTTGCGGCTTCTACGCGTGTGACCTCTATCGTCAGCATGCCGCGCTGCTGCTTGAAGGAACCCGTCTGCACCTTCACGTCCGCGGAAGGCTCGGTGGTTTCCAGTGCGGCATCGGGCGCCTGGACGCCGTTCGACGTAGTCGTCGTCGCCGTGGTGTTGGGCTGGGCGGTGGAGTTGCTGCCACTGAGTGCAAACTGAATCACACCGAGTAGTGCGAGCACCCCAGCAGCCACACCCGCGATGGTGATCGCGGTCTTTGCTCCGCGCGTGACCCGACGATGCTGCATGACTTCCTCTGTTCGACCCCCGTGACTTGCCCACAGCTCCCCCGCTGGGCGCGCCTAGTCTCATATCGATTGGGTGAAACGTCAATGCGCTAGGGTCCGCGCGTGTCCCAAGAAGTCGCCGAATTCACGGCTCCGCAGCTGCTCACCACCCACATCGTCGACTCGGCGGCCGAGGCTCTCGAAGCGGTTCAGGCCGCTGACGTGCTCGACCTCGGTGTCCGCGTCTACAACCGACTCGTTCCCGACGCCGACGACGCCGAGGCGTTGGAAGAGGAGTGGGTGGTCGAGGTTTACACCAGCGCTCCCGCTGTCGACCCCGACCAGGACGAAGACTGAGCAGCCCAGAAATGGGGGCACCCCGGCAGGAGTGCCCCCAAACCTGAAAACAAACCTGAAGCTTTCAGACCGTTAGTACGACTTTTCCACGCACGTGCCCGCCTTCGAGGAGCTTGTGCGCCTTCACCGCGTCTGCCAGCGGGAACGTCTGCTGCACCTCGACTCGTATCGCACCGGCCGCCACCCGATCCACCAGCCACTGCGTCTGTTCCGCGTTGGGACGCGCCCAGGTGTTGATCACACCGTGCTCCAGCGCCCGCGGCCCGTCCACAATGGACGTCATCCGCGCCCGGTCGCGCACCAGCTGCAACGACTGGTCGAACGCGAGCCCACCGACGTTGTCGACCACCACGTCGACCAGGCCGTCACCGCCGATCAGCTCGGCCACCACGTCCACCAGCGCGTCGCCGTAAGCGACCGGTTCGGCTCCGAGTGACCGCACGAAGTCGTGGTTTCGCGGCGACGCCGTACCGAGTACCCGCGCGGCACCGAGCTCACGCGCGATCTGCACCTGAAGATGCCCGACACCACCCGCGGCGGCGTGCACCAGCACGACATCACCGGCGCCGGTGCCGACGGCCTTCAACGCCTGCAACGCCGTCAGCCCGGCCAGCGGCAGCGCGGCGGCCGTCACGAAGTCCACGGTGGACGGTTTGCGCGCGATCATCCGGTCCGGCAGCGCGACGAGCTCGGCGTAGGTGCCGAACTGCACGTGGTCCTTGCGGGCGTAGGCGAGGATCTCGTCGCCCGGCTGCCAGTCCTGCACGCCGATGCCGACCGCCCGCACCACGCCGGCGACGTCCCAGCCGGGGATCAACGGCAGGTGATGCGGCATCAGCCCCTGCAGGTAGCCGGCTCTGATCTTGAAGTCCACCGGGTTCACCCCGGCCGCCTTGACCTCCACCAGGACCTGGTCTGGTCCGAGCAGGGGATCGGGCAGCTCCTGCCACGACATGACGTCGGCATCGCCGAACCGGGTAAACGCGATCGCTTTCACAACTTCTCACCGTAAAACACTCGCTCCGCTACCGCACGTGCACGGCGCGTGGTCCGGCGGTACTCCTCCAGGAACACGCCCGGATCGCCGTTGGGCTGATAGCCCATGACGGAGGCGACGGCGACAAGATCACGACCGGACGTCGGCAGCTGGTCGGAAGCCTTCCCCCGCACCAACGTCACGGCGTTGCGCGCGTGCGTCGCGAGGTTCCACGCCGCGGTCAGGGCAGCGGCGTCGGCGGCGGCCAGCAAGCCGGCCTCGACCGCGGCCGCCATCGCGGCCATCGTGGACGGTGTGCGCAGGCCGGGAACAGTGCCGGAGTGCTGCAGCTGCAACAGCTGCACGGTCCACTCGACGTCCGCGAGCCCACCCCGGCCGAGCTTCGTGTGCGTGCTCGGGTCGGCACCGCGCGGCAGCCGTTCGGCGTCCACCCGTGCCTTGATCCGCCGGATCTCCCGCACCGACGCCGCGTCCAGCCCCTCGGCCGGATACCGCAGCGGCTCGATCAACGCCTCGAACTCGGCGCCCAGGGAAGCATCGCCCGCGATGAACCGTGCCCGCAGCAGCGCCTGCTTCTCCCAGATCTCCGCCCACTGCCGGTAGTACGCGCGGTACGAGTCCAGCGTCCGTACCAGCGGCCCCTGCCTGCCCTCTGGCCGCAGATCCGTGTCGACCTGCAGCGGCGGGTCCTGCGACGGCGCGCCGAGCAGCCGCCGGATGTTCTCCACGATGCCGCTCGCCCACTTCGCCGCCTCGGCGTCGGACACGCCCTCGAGCGGCCGGCACACGAACATCACGTCCGCGTCCGAGCCGTACCCGAGCTCGTGGCCGCCGAGCCGGCCCATGCCGATCACGGCGAGCGCCGCGACGGGTTCGCCGGCCGCGCGCACCGCCGCGTCCAACGCGCTCTGCAGCACCGCGCCCCACACCTCGGACAGCGAGACACACACCGTCTCTATCGGCATGAACCCCAACAGGTCCGCGGCCGCGACCCGCAACATCTCGTGCCGCCGCAACGACCGTGCGGCGGCAACCGCACGTGGCAGGTCGTCGTACCGGGAAACTGCGCTGCGCAAAGGATTCCCGATGGAGTGCGGATCACGGCCGACCAACGCGTCGGTGTCCGCCAGCAGCCGCAACACCTCCGGCGCCCGCACCAGCAGTTCCGGCACGAACCGCGAGGTCCCGAGCAGCACCGCGAGCCGTTCGACGACAGCGCCCTCATCGCGCAGAAGCCGCAGGTACCAGGGGGTTTCCGCGAGCGCCTCGGACACCTTCCGGTACGCCAGCAGCCCGCCGTCCGGATCGGGCGTTCCGGCGAACAGGTCCAGCAGCACCGGCAGCAACGCGCCCTGGATGCGGGCGCGCCGTGAAACACCGTGCGTCAACGCCTGGATGTGCCGCAACGCGCCGTCGGACGAGGTGTAGCCCAACGCCGCGAGCCGGGCCACGGCCTCCTTGGTGGTCAGCCGCAACGCCTCCGTCGACACGCCGGCCACGGACTGCAGCAGCGGCCGGTAGAAGAGCTTCTCGTGCAGCCGCCGGACCTGGTTGGCGTGCTTGCGGAACTCCGCGAGCAGCACCAGGCTCTCCGACTTCTGCCCGTCCGCCGCCAGGCCGGCCGAACGCGCTAGCCAGCGCAACGCCGCGGTGTCGTCGTCTGCGGGGAAGAGGTGCGTGCGCAGTAAACGCTGCAACTGCAGACGGTGCTCCAACGTGCGGAGGAACCGGTAAGAGCGCCCGAAGTCCGCGGCGTCGTTGCGCCCGACGTACCCACCCCTGCCCAACGCGGCCAACGCGGAAGTCGTCGCCTGAATGCGCAGCTCTTCGTCAGAACGACCGTGCACGAGCTGCAGCAGCTGCACCGCGAACTCGACGTCACGCAGACCACCGCGACCGAGCTTCAACTCCCGGTCGGCCAGCCCGGACGGCACGTGATCCTCGACGCGGCGGCGCATCGCCTGCACGTCCTCGACGAAGTTCTCGCGCTCGGCCGCCGTCCACACGTACGGCCGCACGACGTCGAGGTACGCCTGCCCCAGCTCGGCGTCGCCCGCGACCGGCCGCGCCTTCAGCAGCGCCTGGAACTCCCAGGTCCGCGCCCACTTCTTGTAGTAGGAGGCGTGCCCGTCCAACGTGCGGACCAGCGCCCCCGCCTTGCCCTCCGGCCGCAGGGCCGCGTCGACCTCGAAGCACGACTGGCCGGCGATCTGCATCATCGTGCTGGCCAACCGCGTCGCCACGCCCAGATCGCCCTCGGCGACGAACACGACGTCGACGTCACTCACGTAGTTCAGCTCGTTCGCACCGCACTTGCCCATCGCGATCACGGCGAGTTGGCAGCGGTCCGCATTGTTGACGCGCTCCGACGCGAGCTTCAACGACGCCCGTAGAGCAGACACGGCGAGATCGGACAGCTGCGCGGCCACGATGTCGTACGGGACGAACGGCAGTGAGGACTCAACGACGTGTGCCAGGTCGTTTGCTGCGACGACCAGCAGCTTCGCCCGGTACTCCGTGCGCAACACGTCGCCGTCCGCCAGGTCCAGCGACACGTCGACCTCGCCGGTGAGCGAGCGCCACCGGTCCGGGTTCGCGACGAGGTAGTCCGACAACGCCGTCGACGACCCCAGCACGGCCAACAGACGGCCGCGCACCATGACGTCCTCGTGCAGCGCGGCCGACAGCGCGGCCCAGTCGGCGACCGCTTGGAGCCGCTCCAATCCGCGCAACGCGAGGTCTGGATCCGGACAACGGGACAGCGCGAACAGCACAGGGTCGGAGCCGTCGGCAGGGCGGCGGTCAGCCCACAGGCCGAGGCCGCGCAGCACTTCCTCGCTGCGCGGCTCGGTGAGCCCGAATCTTGCTGGTGAAGAGTGGCGGACTGGTTCGCTCATCAGGAGCCAACCTAGTCCTCACAGCATCAGAAGACGATCAGAGAGAGCCCGTAGAGCACGACTGCGACGCACCCGGCGAAGCTCGCGTACGCGGGAACCTTCTTGTCGCTCGACAACGCACGAATACCGAACACGAACAGCGTGACGACCAGCAACGTCACCAGCAGCGTGGCACCGAAGACCTGGAGCAGCGCTTCCCACTTGATCGTCATGCCGCCACCTTGTGCAGCTCGGCCTGCGCGGCCACCTCGTCGACGATGTGCTCGGGCTTCACCGGCTCACGCCGCGACAGGATCCAGATGCCGAGCGACACCGCGCCGCCGACGACGGCGACCCCGACGATCCCGCCGGTGCCCGTCGACGCCCACTTGCCCGCGATGGCACCGACGATGCCGGCGGCGGGCAGCGTGAGCAGCCAGCCCGCGGCCATCTTGCCCATGGTCCCCCACTTGACCCCGTGGCGGTCGCGGCCCAGGCCGGAGCCCATGATGCCGCCGGACGCCACGTGCGTGGTGGACAGCGCGAAGCCGAGGTGCGACGACGCGAGGATCGCCGCGGCGGTCGAGGTCTGCGCCGCGAAGCCCTGGGCGGGCTCGATCGTCGTCAGGCCGCGGCCGAGCGTGTGCGTGATGCGCCAGCCGCCGAGGTACGTGCCGAGCGCGATCGCGAGAGCGGCGCTGACGATCACCCAGGTGGGCGGTGCCGAGCCGGGCGCGAGGGAACCGGACGTGATCAGCGCCAGCGTGATGATGCCCATGGTCTTCTGCGCGTCGTTGGTGCCGTGCGCGAGGGAGACCAGCGAGGCGGACGCGACCTGGCCGACCTTGAAGCCGGTGTTCGAGACGCGCGGGTCCGTCGCCTTCTTGAGCCGGTAGACGACGATCGTGGCGAGGGCCGCGACCAGGCCGGCGACCAGCGGCGCGACGACCGCGGGCACCAGCACCTTGTCGACGACCTTGGCGAAGTGGATGGCGTCCACACCGGACGCGACCCACGCGGCACCGATCAGGCCACCGAACAACGCGTGCGAGGAGCTCGACGGCAGCCCGGCGTACCAGGTGACCAGGTTCCACATGATCGCGCCGACCAGCCCGCCGAAGATGACCGCGGGCGTGATCTGAGCGTCGTCGACGATGCCGCCGGAGATGGTCTTCGCCACCTCGACCGAGAGGAACGCCCCAACGAGGTTGAGAACCGCCGACAACGCGACCGCCGTACGGGGCTTCAAGGCACCGGTGGCGATGGAGGTGGCCATGGCGTTGGCCGTGTCGTGGAACCCGTTGGTGAAGTCGAAGATGAGAGCAGTGACAACGACGATGATCACTACAAGTGCGGGATCCACACTGATCCTCCGGCTGGATCGAACAAGCTGTCCAGGAGATTACGGTACCGTCAACGGAGGATGTCTTAAAACCTACGAAAGTAACGTCACACCAACGGAAGTTGTGTGCCCAAACTTCCTGCGGGCGACAGTTCTCCCCGCACCAGCTTGGCGAATCTGGTGACGAACGGCTGCCACACCTCTTCGAAGTCGCGATGGGCCTCCGCGAGGAAGTCCTGGTCGAAGTGGTGCGGCCGCGCGCACGCAGCCGATTCAGGATCCTTCGCCGCCCAGTTCAAGACGATTTCCGGGGTCGTCTCGATGTGGAACTGGAGACCGTAAGCACTCGTTCCCACCCGAAAGGCTTGATTCGGGTATTTGGGAGAGGCCGCGAGGTGTTCCGCGCCGGGCGGCAGCAGGTGCACTTCGTCACTGTGGAACTGCAGCACGTCAGGCGTGAACGGCAGGTCCGCGAACAGCGGGTCGGTGCCGGCCGCGTCCCGCTTCGCCACCAGCAACACCCCGACCTCCGGCCCTTGTGGACCCTTGCGCACCTGGCCGCCGGTCGCGGCCGCGAGCAACTGCGCGCCGAGGCAGATCGCGAGCGTGGGAAGCCTCTTCGCCACTGCGCTCGAGAGCAGGCGACGGGCGTCGGCGAGCCACGGGTGGTCGAGGTCGTCCAGCGCGCCCATCTCACCGCCGAGGCAGACCACGCCCTGATAGCCGTCCAGGTTCTCCGGCGCCGGCTCGTCCTTCAACGACACGAGGTGCAGCTCGATGCCGTCAGCCTCCAGCCACTCGCCGAGCTTGGCCAACGGGTCGGACTGCGAGGGCTGCAGGACGAGCAAACGCGGTGCGGTCACGCATGTGAGCCTATGTCGGCTTCACTCAGCAATGACACGCGACCTTAGAAACACCCGCTCCGACCAGCTGATCCGACTCGACCGGGTAGCCCGCCTCCCGCCACGCCGTGATGCCTCCGGAGAGCCGCTTCACCCGGAACCCCCGCTGTGCGAGTGCGAGCGCACCCTTGGTGGCGGCGTTGCACTGGAAGCTCTCGCAGTAACAGATGTAGACCAGGTCAGGGTCGAGGTCGAGCTGTTCGGGCAGGTCGCGGTAGGGCAGGTTGATCGCACCGGGAATCCGCGCCTGGGCGAACGCCTCCGGTGCACGCGTTTCCACGAGGACGTACCCCCGCACGTTGCCGTCCTGGAGGTCGCGGTGCACGTCGTCGGGATCCGCCTCGAACGCGAGCTCGGCGGCGAAGAAGGTGGCCGCGGTGTGCGGGTCGGCGGCGGGGAAGCGCAGTGCGTTCGTCATGCCTTTGATCCTGCTTGGACCGATCCACTTCGGACATGCGGAAGTCCAGGCGTTCAACGCGTTCTGCTTATGATTTCCAGGTGGAACTCGACGCCGTGGACTGGAAGATCCTCTCGCTGCTGCAGGCCGACGGGCGCATGTCGTTCACGGCGCTCGGCCGCGAGGTGTCGCTGTCCGCGCCCGCGGTGACCGAACGGGTCCGGCGCCTGGAGTCGTTGGGTGTGATCACCGGCTTCGTCGCGGTGGTGTCGCCCGCCCGGCTCGGCCTGCCGATCGAGTCGATCGTGCGCGTGCGGGTGCGGTCGCTGGACACGCCTCGGTTCCGGTCGCACGTCCTGGTGCTGCCGCAGATCCTCGATGCGGACCACGTGACCGGGGATGACTGCTGGCTGCTGCGCGTCGTCTGCCGGTCGATGGTCGAGCTCGAGGAACTCGTCGAGGTGATGCAGCGCTACGGCGACACCACCACCTCGCTCGTGTTCTCCTCACACGTCCGGAACCGCCCGGTGTCCTCAGAGCTCTTCAGCTGACCACTTGTACTCGGACCAGTCCGAGACGTGCCGGAACCCGATGCCCTGGTAGACGGAGTTCGCCGTCGGGTTCGCCAGGTCCGCCGTCAGCACGACGTGATCGGTCCCCGCTCCGTACGCCCACTGACTGACCGCCGCCGTGGCCGCGGCTCCGTACCCCTTCCGGCGGTGTTCGGGCGGGGTGTAGACCGGGCCGACCCGCGACACCCCCGCGACCGGTTCGGTGCTGCCCGCCCACGAGACCGGTTCACCGTCGACCAGCCAGATGACGTGACCGGCCGGCATGGCCCGGCTGCCGCGCATCACGTTCTCCGCTTCGTCGCGCTCGAGTCCGTCGAGCTCCGCGACGAACCGGGTCCACCACTCGGAGATCAGGTCGTCGTCCTCGGCGGTGGCGAGCCGCGACTCCCCCGGTACGTCGGGGACGACGAGGTCGTCCAGGTGATAGAGCCGGAGCCGGTAGGTCTCGTGGCCGCCTTCGCGCCACACGGTTCGGAACGTCTCCACGCGGTCCACCGGGCCCGTGACGGCGTCGATCGGTTGCCCCCGCAGGACCTCGGCCACGAACGGTGCCGCGGCGGGTGGCATGGCAGCGACGTGGAGCGGGCGGTCCTGCATGCGGGTGACCGCGCCGACCAGGCTTCCGTTGTCGTGCAGGGAGATCAGCGCCGCCGGCTGCCGCAGCCCGCGTCGGGCGGAGTCCACTGTGGTCAGATGCACGCTGTGGTGCACCGGGTCGGCGTCGAGGTAGGCGCCGGCGACCGCGAGGAAGTCTTCGAGGTTGTCGTGGGTCAGTGCTTCCACCAGAACTCCGCCCAGTCGTCGAGTGGCTGGTAGCCGATGCGTTGGTAGATCGAGTTCGAGACGGGGTTGGTCAGGTCCGCGAAGAGCAGGACCTCGGTGGCACCCTGGTCCAACGCCCACTGGCTGACCATCGCGCTGACCGCGGCGCCGTAGCCGTGCTTGCGGTGCTCGGGCGGGGTGTAGACCGGACCGACGCGGGTCATGCCGACCTGCGGGAGGCTGCCCACGGCCCAGGCGACCGGTGTGCCGTCGATCTCCCAGAGCACGTGGCCGTTGCCGAGGCGCAGGGAGTCGCGCATGGCGTCGGTCGAGCCCAGGTCCGGCGCTTCCGGCACCGCTTCCCGGACGAACGCCTTGCGCCACGCGCCGAGGAGTTCGACGTCGTCCTCGGTGGCCAGGCGGCCGGACCCCTCGACGGCAGGCGGAACCAGGGTGCCGAGGCGGTACAGCCTGGTGGCCAGCGACTCGGTGAAGTTCGTGCCCGTCGCTGTGGCGAACGCCTCCGACTTCGCCCGCGGGCCCGTGACCCCTGGGGCATCCGGATCGATGTCCTTGACGATCTCCGCCGCGAGATTCACCGCTTCGAGTGGAAGATCGGCTGCCTGGAACGGCCAGGGCGGGGTGCGGATCAGGGAGCCGATCACCTCGCCGTTGTCGTGGAAGGTGATCAGGATCGGCTTTTGCTCGTCGCCCGGCAGCCGGCGGAGGCGGTCGAGTGAGGTCAGGGCAATGGTGTTCCGCACCGGATCGGCTGCGAGCCGATCGTGGGTGGCGGCGTCGAACGACTCCAGAGTTGCGTGCACGACCGCGTCCATGGGTTCATCAGATCAGGGCGGGCAAGCGAAAATCTGGCCGGACATGCAGAAGACCCCTGAGGGGAGCACCGAAGTGCTCGACCCTCAGGGGTCTTCTGAAAGATTGTCCGGCGGCGACCTACTCTCCCACACCGTAACCAGTGCAGTACCATCGGCGCAGAAGGGCTTAACTACCGGGTTCGGAATGGGACCGGGTGTTTCCCCAACGCTATAACCACCGAAACTCTGTGGAGTTGTACCTGCGGCGATCGGTATGCCGCTCGGTTCTTCCAGAACCGCACAGT